>NZ_JASGEF010000048.1:0-4985 GCF_047606665.1 Micropruina sp.
GCCTCGACCCCATCCTCACCCTCCGAGCACTCACCCGCTCCCACCGCGACCACACCATCTGGGGAAGCGGCACAACCCCGACAGCCCCCACACGGGCAGCCTGAACCACAAACCTGACTCACACCCCCTCGAATCGTCCGCGGTGTCGGTGACGCGTGGCAGGCTATGGCACGTGGGTGAACCTAAGGGTGCGAAGGCGACGCTGGCCAAGCGCCGAGCCGATGTGGCAGAGATGTTCGACGGCGTGGCGGCCCGGTACGACCTGGTGAACGATGTGCTCACCGGCGGACTCGACCGCGACTGGCGCTACGCCGTGGTGGCGGCCGTCGCGCCCCGCTCCGGCGAACGCATCCTCGACTTGGCCGCGGGCACCGGCACCTCGTCCAAACCGTTCGCGGACGCCGGCGCGCTGGTCGTTCCGGCCGACCTCAGTTTCGGCATGCTGCAGGTCGGCAAGCAGCGGCAACCCGACCTGGCGTTCGTCAACGCCGACGCGCTGGCCCTGCCGTTCGCCGACGCCGCCTTCGACGCGGTCACCATCTCGTTCGGCCTGCGCAACGTCGAAGACACCGCCGCCGCGCTGACCGAGCTGCGGCGAGTCACCAAACCCGGCGGCCGGGTGGTGATCTGCGAGTTCAGCACCCCGACCTGGACGCCGCTGCGGCTCGCCTACCACGGGGTCGCATTGCGGGTGTTGCCCCTGGTCGCGCGGCTGACGGCGTCCAACCCGGTGGCGTACGAGTATCTGGCGGAGTCGATCCGTGCCTGGCCGGCCCAGCCGGCGCTGGCCGACGCCCTGGTTGCCGCCGGCTGGCGCGACGTCGAGTGGCAGAACCTGAGCGGGGGCATCGTCGCGCTACATCGCGGCCGCGCCTGATGTTCACCCTGGACGCCTACGCCGCCCGCAGCTGTCCGGTCAAAACCCACAACGCCTTCCACCCCGGCCTCACCCTGCCGCCCGCCGACGAGGGACTGCGCGAGGTCTTCCACGGCGGCATCGCCTTCCAAGCCGAGGTGCTGCAGCAGTTGCTGGACGGCTTTCCTGGTTCGGTGTTCGACTGCCGGACGCTGACCGAGGAGCCGCGCGCCGATCAGGAGCAGGCGACCATGGCCGCGCTGGCGTCCGGCGTCGAGGTGCTGATCGGGCCGCTGCTGCCGCGCGATCTGCAGGCGCACCGCCGCGGACGCCCCGACCTACTGCTGCGCGACCCGTCCGGCGGCTACCACCCCGGCGAGATCAAATTCCACCGGCTCACCGACCCGCGCGGCGGCGGGTCGAGCCTGACCTGGTCGAGCCTGTCCGATCCGCTGCGACGAGCTGTTCTGGAAGGGCACCGGTTCCGGTACACCTGGCGGCTGAACGACCTGCTGCAACTCGCCCACTACCGCCGGATGCTGGAGGCGCTCGGCTATGCGGCGTCCGAACCGTTGGCGGCGGTCGTCGGCAGCGACGAGCTGCCCGAGTTGGGCCGGGTGATCTGCTGGGTCGACCTGGACGCGGCCGTGCTGGCGCCCAGTCCGCGCGCGATGCCGTCGTCCGAGACGATCGAGCAGGTGTCGGCGCTGGCCCGTTACGACGTCGAGCACGCCTTCCGGGTCGAGATCGCCGAGGTCGCGTCCGCACTGGCACCCGACGATCCCCCGGCGCTGTTGCCGGTCGCCAACCGGGAATGCGGCTGGTGCCAGTGGTGGGACGTGTGCCGCCCGCAGCTGCACGACGACGACCTCAGCCTGCGCATCTCCAAGTCGCCACTGGACGTGCACGAGATCCGGGTATTGCGCGATCTCGGCGTCGCCACCGTCGCCGAGTTGGCGGCGGCCGACATCGATGCACTGCTGCCGGACTATCTGCCGCGGGTCACCCACCGGGTCGGTGCCGAGGAACGGCTGCGGCTCGCCTGGCGGCGCGCGGCGCTGATGGCGCAGGGCGTCGACTTCGACCGGGTCAGCGAAGGTCCGATCACGCTGCCCGCCGCGGCCCTCGAGATCGACCTGGACATCGAAACCTCTTCCGACGACCGGGTCTACCTGTGGGGCTTCCTGGTCGACGACGGCTCCGGTGCGCGGCGGTATCGGGAGTTCAGTTCGTTTACCGTGCTGGACGATCGGGCCGAGCAGGCGCTGGCGGCGTCCGCGATGAACTGGCTACGCGAAACGGTCGCCGACCGGGACGCCCTGGTCTTCCACTACTCCGACTACGAGCTGATCCGGATGCAACGGCTCGCGGACGCTGCGCGGAGCGATGGTGGGGGTGGTGACGACTCGGGGGGATGTGGTGAGGCGCTGGAGTGGGCGCTGAACTGGGCCCGTCAGCATTTCGTCGACCTGTTCACGGTGATCCGCACTCACTTCTTCGGCACACAGGGGCTCGGCCTGAAAGTGGTGGCCAACAAGGCCGCCGGCTTCTCCTGGCGGGACGCCACCCCAGGCGGACTGAACAGTCAAAGCTGGTTCACCGAAGCCGTCACCGGCGCCACCGACGAGATCAGAGCGGCAGCCCAGCGCCGCGTCCTGGAATACAACGAAGACGATGTCGAGGCCACCTGGCACGTCCGCCGTTGGCTGCGCACGCTCGGCTGACTCGATCCCTGGCGTCCGACTCAGGACAGCCTCCGGCACGCGGGGACGGTTCTTTGGTCCCACTTCTCTCACAGGCAGGGTAGGGCGCTGGGGACGGTTCTCCTGGTCACACCGACGCGCTCCCGGAACATGCGGAGAGCCGGGTCACGGACGCCCCCCAAACAGTCCGCCCGACCCGGCTCAATCCAACATCACCACCCCAACAGCGCCCCGTTTCCGCGTCCCCCGAACCACGTACTCCGAACCCTGCCGGCCTGGCGACTTTCCTGCCCCCAACACCAAGAACTCTGCCCGCCCAACCTCAACCAGCCATACCGGAGACCTCAAGACCAACCCAAGATCCACCACGAACCGTCCCCGGCGACGAACGAACCGTCCCCAGCTATGGAAACGCCGATCATGCACGTCATGGAGAGGCTTTGATCAGCGCGTCCTATCGGCTGAGGACGGTTCCCGGACCGGTTCGGCGTTCGAAGACCAGGTGGGTCTCGGTCTGCCGGACGCCACGATGGACGGTGATGTGCCGCAGCACGATGTCACGGAGCTCGGCAGCGTCCGCAACCGCGACGTGCACCAGGAAGTCCGAGCTGCCGGCCAGGTGGAAGACCTGCAGCACCTGCGGCGTGGTGGCGATGGCGTCGAAGAACTCCTGGACGAGTTGTTCGCTGTGGCTGCCGAGCCGCACCGACACCACCGCCTGCAGCGGACACCCCAGCGCGGCGTGGTCGAGGTCGACGTGACTGCCGGTGATCACGCCGTGCTCGCGGAGTTGGCGCAGCCGGTGAGCGCAGGTCGACTCGGCCAGCCCGAGGCGGTTGGCCAGCGCCTTGTTGGTGATCTCGGCGTCCCGCACGACGGCCGCGAGGATCGCGCGGTCGGTGGCGTCCAGGGTGACCTCGCCGCTTTGCGTTTTCATCAATGACTCCTGCCTGCTCGGCGTCCATCATGGCGGAAATCGCGACTATCGCTGGTTCCATCGCTTCTTCTGCGGAGCAGAGGGCGATCCACCGTGGTTTCGGGCAACGTAACTCTCATGGCGGGGACATCCTTCGAGACGTTGGCCGTGCACGCGGGGCGAGACGGCCTCGCCGCGCTTGGAGTGCATGCGCCGCCGATCGACCTCTCCACCACCAATCCTCTGCCCGATCTCGAGCACGGCGGCGACTCCTACGAATCGATGGCGACCGGGGGTCGTCCGCTGTCCGACGGCGGATTCGTCTACGCCCGGCTCTGGAATCCCACCGTCGCCCGCTTCGAAGAGGCGCTGGCGGCGTTGGAAGGTGCCGAGGCAGCCGTCGCGTTCGCGTCCGGCATGGCGGCGACCACGGCCGCCGTGCTGGCGACGACCGCGCTGACCTCGAAGCACCATGTGGTCGCGGTGCGTCCGTTGTACGGAGGCACCGATCATCTGCTGGCGTCCGGACTGCTGGGCACCGAGACCACCTTCTGCGCCGAGACGGACGTCGCCGCGCACCTCCGTCCGAACACCGGCCTGGTGGTCATCGAGTCCCCGGCGAACCCGACCGTGGAACTCGTCGACATCGCGGCGGTGGTCGCCCAAGCCGGCGGCGTCCCGGTGCTCGTCGACAACACCTTCGCCACCCCGGTGCTGCAGAACCCGCTGGCGTCGGGCGCGACGATGTCCCTGCACAGCGCCACCAAATATCTCGGCGGCCATGGCGACGTGGTGGCCGGCGTGATCGCCTGCTCCGAGGACGCCGCGCGCGGGCTGCGCCAGGTGCGCGCTCTGACCGGCGCCGTGCTGCATCCGCTGGCCGGCTACCTGTTGCACCGCGGACTCACGACGCTGCCGATCCGGGTCCGCACCCAGCAGGAATCGGCGTGCCGAATCGCGCACTGGCTAGGTGAGCAGCCCGATGTCTTGACCGTCTTCTACCCTGGCTTGGACGGCGATCCGCGCGGGCTGCTCACCCGGCAGATGCGCGGCACCGGCGCGATGATCGCCATCCGCCTGCAGGGTGGCTATGAGGCTGCGCGCCGGATGACATCCGCCGTCCGGGTATTCACCCACGCCGTCTCGCTCGGCGGCGTCGACTCCCTGATCGAGCATCCCGCCGCCCTCACCCACCGTCCGGTGACCGCGGACGCCCGTCCGCGCGACGACCTCGTCCGGCTGTCGGTCGGCCTGGAGAATGTGGACGACCTGATCGCAGATCTGGCGTCCGCCCTGGAAGCCAGCCGCTGACCCGATCAGCCTGGTGACCTCGGGGACGGTTCTTGTGGTCACCGGGGACGGTTCTCCCGGTCACCCGACAGCTGCCCTGGTAACCGACGACCTGTCCCCTTGAACATGCGGAGAGCCGGGTCACGGACGCCCCCCAACAGTCCGTCCGACCCGGCTCAATCCAACATCACCACCCCGCAGACTCCGTTTCCACGTCCCC
>NZ_JASGEF010000049.1:0-166538 GCF_047606665.1 Micropruina sp.
CTCAACATCAACCCAAGATTCACCGGGAACCGTCCCCAGTGACCAAGAGAACCGTCTCCGGTAACCGAAAGAACCGTCCCCAGTCAGGCGAAATTCGAACGCGGAAGAACCGTCCCCGGCGTGCGACTCTGCCGGCCTATTCGGCCATGAACGACCGGAAAGCTAGAACGGCCGGGGGAGTGGTTTCCCCCGGCCGTTCTGAGTTTGTCATTCGCGGTTGTTCAGCTCTTGGGCAATACCACAACCCGGCGGCGGGGTTCTTCGCCTTCGGACTCGCTGATCAGGCCGGCAGCAGCTACCACGTCGTGGACGATCTTGCGCTCGAACGGGTTCATCGGCGCGAGCCGCACTGCCTCCCCGGTTTCGACGACCTCCGCGATCGCGTCCTTGGCCAGCACTTCGAGCTCTTTGCGGCGCTTGTCGCGATGGCCGGCGACATCGAGCATCAGCCGGGAGCGGTGTCCGGTCTCGGTCATCACCGCGAGCCGAGCCAGTTCCTGCAGGGCTTCGAGCACCTCGCCGTTGCGTCCGACCAGGATGTCGGCATCGGTGACGATCGATACATGCGCTCGACCGCCTTCGTTGAAGGTGTCGATGTCACCATCCAGGTCGGCGATGTCCAGCAGCTCTTCCAGGTAGTCAGCCGCGATTTCACCTTCGTTGACCAGCGCCTGCTCGCGCTTCGAACGGACCGGTTCTTCAGTTTCGGGCGCGTCGACTTCGGTTTCCACGTCACTCATCGTTCTCGGTATCTCCTGTCGGCCCGGTCTCAGGCCTGGCCGGGGTTGGTCTTGGGCTTGGGCCCCTGCTTGCGTGCCGAACGGCTGGATTTCTGCGGCTGCTGCCTCCGCACCTGCTGGCGCTGCACCTTCGCCGACGACCCGGTAGACGGGGTATCGGATCCGGAGCTGTCGGTCGGAGAGCCGCCCTTCTGCCGAGCCACCTTGGTGGTGTCGGTCGGGGCAGCGGACGGCGTCGGCCGGCGCTTCTTGCCGGAGCGCTTACGGGCGAGTTCATCGGGATCCTTGCCCTTGGCCCGCATCCGCTCTTCCCAATCGATATAGGCCGGGGTATTCGGCGCCGGATTGTTGTGGATCAGTATGTATTGCTGCGCCATCGTCCAGGTATTCGAGATCAGCCAGTAGAGCAGCACGCCGACCGGAATGTTCACACCCATGAAGAGGTACATGAACGGAAAGATGTAGAGCATGATCTTCTGCTGCTGGGCGAATTGCCCGGTCAATGCCTCGGGCGGCATGTTCTTGCGCATCAGCTGCAACTGCGTGACGAACAGCACCGCCGTCATGCTGATCACCAGAATCGCGCAGAGCACCTGTGTCGGTCCGAAGCCATCGGTCAGCGGCCAGAAGATACCGGAAAGCTTGGCACCGAAGATGGTGGCGTTGCGCAGCGACTCGGACTGTTCCACGGTGAGCACACCGATCGAGTGGCCCTGCGAGGCGTTCCACAGCACCTGATAGAGCGCGATGAAGATCGGCATCTGCAGCAGCAGCGGCAGGCAGGACGCCATCGGGTTGACGCCCTCTTCCTTGTACAGCTTCATCGTCTCTTGGCCGAGACGTTCGCGGTCGTGGCCGTACTTCTCTTGCAGCGCCTTCTGCTGCGGACCGAGCTGCTGCATGTTGCGCGACGACCGGATCTGCCGGACGAACAGCGGAATCAGAAGGGTCCGGATGACCACGGTCAGCGAGATGATCGCCAGTGCCCAGGCCCAGCCGCTGTCATTGCCCAGGAAGGACGCGAACAGTGCGTGGAAGCTGGACATGATCCATGACACCGCCAGGTACAGCGGCTGCATCATGGTGTTCAGCGCACCGAGGAAATCACCCCACAGGTCCATCGGCACGATCTGCGGAATCGGTGGGATCACATTGCTCCTCGGAGTTGAGATGGAGAGTTCTGAGTTTGTTCGGCAGCCCAGGCCCGCGCGGCCTCGGTGCCGGGAACCGGGTCGTAGCCGCCCAGCGACCAGGGATGACAGTGCGCCAGGCGACGCAGCCCGAGCCAGCCCCCACGCCAGGCACCGTGCACCCTGACCGCGTCCAGCGCGTAGGCGGAACAGGACGGGTAGTACTTGCAGACCGACCCGTACAGTGGGCTGATCACCGCACGGTAGGCCTGCAACAGGCCGATCAGAATGAGCTTCACGACACGCCCAGGCGATTCACGGCCGTCGTCCAGGCGGCGTCCAGGTCGTCGGCCAGGCGGGTCCGCCCCGGCAGGGCCCGCACCACGACGTCCAGATCGAACGGTGCGCGGACCAGCCGGTCGGCCACCAGGTGCCGCAACTGTCGCTTGACCCGGTTGCGGGCGACAGCGTTGCCGACCGCCTTGGACACGACAAAACCCGCCCTCGACGGCGGGTTGTCGGTTCGCACCATGTGCAGCACAAGACCGGGACGCCCACAACGGACGCCCCGGCGAATGGTGGAACGGAAGTCTTCGGCGGTGCGAAGCCGCGCGGCCCTGGCCAGCACCTGACGGCTCGGTGGCGTTGTTCAGCCGGCGAGGCGGGCGCGGCCCCGGCTGCGACGGGCCGAGATGATGGCGCGCCCGGCGCGGGTGCGCATGCGGAGGCGGAAGCCATGGGTGCGGCTGCGACGCCGGTTGCTCGGCTGGAAAGTGCGCTTGCTCACGGAAGTGCTCCCCGTTCAGTTTCGCTGTCGTGCTGGTCTGATTGTCCTGCTGGAACCGATGCACCCACGCCGGGCGCACGCGATGGGTCGCTGATGGCGACCGGGCAAGATTACGCGTCGGCGACTACCTGGGGCAAACCGGCACCCTCCGGACGCCGTCGAGCCGACACGCCGAGCAGGTCGCAAATTTCTGAGAACCGGTTTGCGGATGGTCCTCTGGCGGACTAGCGTTTCGCTCCGTTGACCTGTTGCTTCGGCGTCGTTCCCTCGGGCCGTCCTCTTGTTCACACCCTGTGGAAAACTTGTGTGGACAGCGTGGTCGACCCAGCAGGATCTCCAGGGAAGGGAGCGTAGGTTGCCCGACCGTCAGGCCACGACTCCCACGGACTCGGTCGATCTCGAGGACGCCTGGCGCTTCGTCTGGTCCGAGGCCGATCCGCCGTCCCGCGCCTGGCTGCGCAGCACCCGTGCCGCGACCATGCACGACAGCACGTTCATCATCAGCGTGCCCAACGAGTTCACCCGCGGACGCGTCGAATCTCGCCTGCGGACCTGGGTCGAAGACCAGCTGACAACGTATTTCGGACGTCCCATCGGAATCGCCACGGTGATCCTCCCCGGTCCCGGCGAGGCTGAGGATCACGACCTCGCGGCCTCCGGCGACGAGCCCAGCGCCGCCGAACCCACCGAACGGGTGCAGGTCGACGACCGGATGGCGGGCCGGCTGAACCCCAAGTACACCTTCGAATCGTTCGTGATCGGCAGCTCCAACCGGTTCGCGCACGCCGCCGCGGTCGCTGTCGCCGAAGCGCCAGGCAAGGCGTACAACCCGCTGATGATCTACGGCGAGTCCGGGCTCGGCAAGACCCACCTGCTGCACGCCCTGGGTCACTACGTGCGCAGCTACCACTCCAACCGGCGGGTCAAATACGTCTCCACCGAAGAGCTGACCAACGACTTCATCAACGCCATCAGCGACAATCGGACGGCCGACTTCCGGCGGACCTACCGCGATGTGGACGTGCTGCTGATCGACGACATCCAGTTCCTGGAGTCGAAGATCCAGACGCAGGAGGAGTTCTTCCACACCTTCAACACGCTGCACACCGCGCAGAAGCAGATCGTGATCACCTCCGACCGTCCGCCCAAATCGCTGGAGGCGTTGGAGCCTCGGTTGCGCAGCCGGTTCGAATGGGGGCTGATGACCGACATCCAGCCGCCCGACCTCGAGACCCGGATCGCCATCCTGCGCAAGAAGGCCGCCGCCGAGCGGCTGACCGCCGGCCCGGACGTCCTGGAGTTCATCGCCAGCAAGATCCCGACCAACATCCGCGAGCTCGAGGGCGCGCTGATCCGGGTGACGGCCTTCGCCAGCCTGAACCGCCAAGAGGTCGATCTTCCACTGGCCGGGGTGGTGCTGCGCGACCTGATCCCGCACGGCGACGACACCCCGATCACGGCGAACCTGATCCAGTCCGAGACCGCCGGCTATTTCTCGATCAGCACCGACGACCTGTGCGGCGCCAGCCGCATCCAGGGGGTGGTGATCGCCCGGCAGATCGCGATGTACCTGTGCCGCGAGCTCACTGACCTGTCGCTGCCCAAGATCGGCCAGTCGTTCGGCGGCCGCGACCACACCACGGTGATGCACGCCAACAAGAAGATCCGGCATCTGATGGGCGAGGACCGGAAGGTCTTCAACCAGGTCACCGAGTTGACCAACCGGATCAAGCAGCGCGCCATCCAACGCTGACACCTGTTGCGGACGCCGCGGCCGGCGTCCGAACGTTTCCTGGAGCCTGCGCACCGGTGTCGGCACGCCAACTTCTTGTCGTTCGCGTCGTGGAGAAGTCCTGTGAACAACCATCGGGGCTGTGGACGGCCCGGAGGCGGCCGGCGCCCGTCCGCAACTACTACCCGTGTGATTTTGAGTTGTACACAGCCACCTACGGTCATCAAATCGAGTTTGACAAGGTGATATAACGGTTATCCACAGTATCCACAGCAGTGATGACTATGACTGACTGATATGCGTCGAATGACACTAAAAGTAGCCCGGTCCCCATCGTGTGGAAGCGGGTCCCGAACACCCGGATATGATCGTCGTCCGGAGTACTGAGCAAGGGAGCCCCGTGAAGATCCGCCTCGATCGTGATGTTCTCGCCGAAGCCGTCGCCTGGACCGCGCGCAGCCTGCCCACCAGGCCCAGCGTCCCGATCTTGGCGGGCTTGTTGGTCCAGGCCTCCGGCGGCCAGGTGCTGATGTCCAGCTTCGACTACGAGACGTCGGCCAAGATCAGCGTCCGGGCCGAGGTGACCGACGAGGGCGTGGCCCTGGTCTCCGGCCGGTTGCTGGCGGACATCGCACGCTCGCTGCCGAACAAGCCGGTCGACATCACCGCGGACGCCACCCGGATGGAGTTGGTCTGCGGCAGTGCCCGGTTCACCTTGCAGACCTTGCCGGTGGACGACTATCCGGCGCTGCCGACCATGCCCGAGGCCACCGGCACCGTGACCAGCGAGGAATTCTCCCGTGCCGTCGCCCAGGTCGTGGTGGCGGCCGGACGCGACGAGCTGCTGCCGGTCTTTACCGGCGTCCGGATGGAGATCGAGGGCGACACCCTGTCGCTGTTGGCCACCGACCGCTACCGGATGGCGCTGAAGGAGTTGCCGTGGAACCCGAGCGGTTCGCGCAGTGACGGCGCCGCCCTGGTGCCGGCACGAGTGCTCGGCGAGACCGCCAAGTCCATGACCTCCGGCGAGGTGATCACTCTGAGTCTGGCCGGGGCCAGTGTCGGCGACGGCCTGATCGGTTTCAAGGGCGACGGCACTGCCGGCGTCCGGGAGATCACCACCCGGCTGCTGGACGGCGAGTTCCCTAAGGTGCGGCACCTGATGAACGTGCAGGCCGCGGTCACCGTGCGGGCCAACACGGCCGAGGTGATCGCCGCGGTGAAACGCGTGGCGCTGGTCGCCGAGCGGAACACCTCGCTGCGGATGCTGATCGGCGACCAGGCGATCACGTTCGAGGCAGCGACCGGCGACCAGGCGCAGGCGGTCGAGGCACTCGAAGCGGTGGTCACCGACGAGACCGGCAACGGCCTGTCGATGACCGCGGCCGGCTTCAACCCGCACTACCTGGCGGATGCCTTGTCGGCGTTGGATGCGCCGTACGTGCATTTCTCGTTCACCGCGCCCGGCAAGCCCTGTCTGCTCACTGCGCTGGCCGAAATCGACGGCGAGCCGCAGACCGACTACCGGCACGTGATCATGCTGATGCGTCTCCCGGCCTGAGCCGGCGCGAGGTAGCGTCGCTGTGGCAGCGGATCGCAGCGTAGAGCGGAGACAGCGATGGAACTCGGACTCGTCGGCTTGGGCAAGATGGGCAACAACATGCGCGAGCGGTTGCGCCGCGCCGGGCTCACGGTGGTCGGATACGACCGCAATCCGGAGTTGACCGATGTCGCCTCACTGGCCGAGATGGTGGCCGCGCTGGCTGCGCCGCGGGTGGTCTGGGTGATGCTGCCGATTCAGGTCGTCGATCAGGTGATCGACGAGCTCGCCGGCCTGCTTGGCGAGGGCGACCTGGTGATCGACGGCGGCAATACCAAGTGGACCGCCGACAGCAGGCATGCGCAATCCCTTGCTGAGAAGGGCATTCACTTCCTCGACTGCGGTGTCTCCGGCGGCGTGTGGGGGCTGCAGAACGGCTACGCGTTGATGGTGGGCGGCGCCGAAGCCGATGTGGCGATGGCTCAGCCCGTCTTCGACGCCCTGAAACCTGCCGGCGACTACGGTTTCGTGCACGCCGGCGAGATCGGCGCCGGGCATTTCGCGAAGATGGTGCACAACGGCATCGAGTACGGGCTGATGCAGGCCTACGCCGAGGGCTGGGAGCTGCTCGAAGCGGCCGGTCAGGTGACCAACGTGCCGGCCGTGTTCGACTCGTGGCGGGAAGGCACGGTGATCCGGTCCTGGCTGCTCGACCTGATGGTCCGGGCGCTGGACGACGACCCGCACCTGGACCGGATCGAGGGCTATGCCGCCGATTCCGGCGAGGGCCGCTGGACGGTGAATGCGGCGGTCGAGTTGGGCGTCCCGGTGCCGACGATGGCGGCCGCGCTGTTCGCCCGATTCACCTCTCAGCAGGACGATTCGCCCTCGATGAAGATGGTCGCCGCGATGCGCAACCAGTTCGGCGGGCATGCGGTCAAGGCCGACCACGGACACTGAGCGGGATCGGCGTCCTGCCGTAAGGTGACGGCGTGTTCGTCACCCACCTGTCGCTCGCCGATTTCCGGTCGTACCCGCGGGTCGAGCTGGCCCTGGAGCCGGGCGTGACGACCTTCACCGGCGCCAACGGGCAGGGCAAGACGAACCTGATCGAGGCGGTCGACTATCTGGCCACGCTCGGCTCGCACCGGGTGGCGTCCGAGGTGCCGCTGATCCGGCACACCGCTGAGCGGGCGATCGTTCGGGCTCGGGTGCAGGCCGGGTTGGACGACGTCCGGCAGCTGCTGCTGGAGATCGAGCTGGTGCCCGGACGACAGAACCGGGCCAGCCTGAACCGGGCGCCGTTGCGGCGTCCGCGGGAACTGCTCGGCGCACTGCGCACGGTGGTGTTCTCCCCCGAAGACCTGGCGCTGGTCAAGGGCGACCCGAGCGAGCGGCGCCGCTTCATCGACGAGCTGATCACCACCCGGTGGCCGCGGCTGGCCGGGGTCCGGGCCGACTACGACCGGG
The DNA here is from genome assembly GCF_047606665.1 of Micropruina sp. GTDB lineage: Bacteria > Actinomycetota > Actinomycetes > Propionibacteriales > Propionibacteriaceae > Micropruina. The sequence continues at coordinate 7,400 of NZ_JASGEF010000049.1, forward strand.
TGCTGCGGCAGCGCTCGACCCTGCTGAAGTCCTTGTCAGGGCGAGGTCGGTCGATTCCGGATGGAGCCGCGGCCACGCTGGAGGTGTGGGACGAGTCACTGGCCGGGTTCGGTGCCGAACTGGTGCAGGCCCGGGTCCGCACCCTGGCCGACCTGGCCCGGCACGTGCAGCAGGCCTACGCGGCGATCGCGCCGGCCAACAACGATGCGCGGCTCTACTACCGCAGCACGATCGCGCCGGAGCCAGACACCACGGTCGACGAACTGCAGGCTCGGCTGATTCTGGCCATATCGGAACGCCGTTCGGAGGAGATCGCGCGTGGAGTGTGCCTGGTCGGGCCGCACCGCGACGACATCGTGCTGGGCCTGGGTGAGCTGCCGGCCAAGGGCTACGCCTCGCACGGCGAATCGTGGTCGTTTGCGCTGGCGCTGAAGCTGGCCTCCTTCGACCTGCTGCGCTCCGACGGGGTACAGCCGGTGCTGATCCTGGACGACGTGTTCGCCGAACTCGACGAATCGCGCCGGGAACGGCTGGCCGTGATGATCGCCGGCGCCGAACAGGTGCTGATCACCGCTGCGGTGGCCGATGATGTGCCGGCGGTGCTTGGCGGGCGACGGTTCCGCGTCGGCGGCGGTGAGGTAAGCGAGGTGGACGATGCCGGAGCATGATCCCGCGGGCATCGATCTGGCCCGACTGATCGCCCGCAACGCCCAAGGCATGCCGGCCGCGCCGTTGTCCCGGAAGAAGCCGAAGAAGCCGAAGCCGGGCGCGACGTCCCGGAGCGCCGGCGATCCGCAGCCGCTGGGCGAGGCGCTGGACGAGCTGATCGCCAGTCGCGGCTGGTCGCAGGAGGTCAACCTGCACAATCTGCTCGGCCGCTGGCCCGACCTGGTCGGCCCGGCCAACGCCGAACACTCCCGGCCGGAGGATTTCGAGAAGAAGGTGCTGGTGGTCCGGACCGATTCCACCGCGTGGGCGACGAACCTGCGGCTGCTGGCGCCGGCGATCGTGGCGCGGCTCAACGAGCAGCTGGGCGACGGCACGGTGGCACGCATTCAGGTGAAGGGTCCGGACGCCCCCAGCTGGAAGCACGGTCGGCGCAGTGTCCGGGACGGCCGCGGACCGCGCGACACCTACGGCTGAGTCCCATCCCTCGACATGGATGACGTCCAGCTGCTCAGAATCCCGCGAGCATGGGGAGAGTATGGGGGGCCGTGACCGGGGGGAAATCGGCTCAGAGGGCCGTTCTGGGCCCTCCTATCCACAGATCGGTCCGGAATCGGACATGAAGACTGGGGTGAGGAGGTCCCGCACGGTAAGCTAACCGAGTTCCGACGCCGCCACCCACCCCGCCGGACCATGGGGTCCGCGATCAGGGTTGCGGGGCGGCGTTCGTCTGACTGAGACCCGAACAGCGAGGGGTACCCGAGTGAGTGAACCGACGACCGGTGGCCACACGGTAGGTACGGCGGCGCATGCCGTCGAGGCCGGCAACTACGACGCGAGCGCGATCACCGTCCTGGAGGGGCTGGAGGCGGTTCGCAAGCGCCCCGGCATGTACATCGGGTCGACCGGTGAACGCGGTCTGCACCACCTGGTGCAAGAGATCGTCGACAACTCCGTCGACGAGGCGTTGGCCGGCTACTGCGACACCATCATCGTCCGGCTGCTCGACAACGGAGGCGTCCAGGTCATCGACAACGGACGCGGCTTTCCGGTCGACCTGCACCCCAAGGAGAAGATCCCGGCGGTGACGGTGGCGCTCACCATGCTGCATGCCGGCGGCAAATTCGGCGCCGGCGGCTACAAGGTGTCTGGCGGCCTGCACGGCGTGGGCGCCTCGGTGGTGAATGCGCTGTCCAGTTCGCTGACGGTCGACGTCCGCCGCGACGGCTACCACTGGCGGCAGTCCTTCACCCTGGGCGACCCGAACGGTCCGCTGGAGCGGCTGGAGCCGTCCGACGAGACCGGCACGACGGTCACCTTCTACGCCAGTTCGGAGATCTTCGAGACCACCACGTATTCCTACGAGACGCTGGCCACTCGATTCCGCGAGATGGCGTTCCTGAACAAAGGGCTGAGCATTCAGCTGATCGACGAGCGAGCCGATCGGCGCAGCGAAGAGGACGAAGAGCCGCCCACCGACACCTTCCGGTACGAAGACGGCCTGATCGACTTCGTGAAATTCCTCACCGGCAGCAAAGAGACCATTCATCCGTCGGTGATCGCGATCGATGCCACCAACGACGCTTCTCAGCTCAGCCTCGAAGTGGCGATGCAGTGGAACACCTCGTTCAACGAGAGTGTGCACACCTTCGCCAACACCATCAACACCCACGAGGGCGGCACCCATGAAGAGGGCTTCCGGGCCGCGCTGACCAACACGGTCAACAAATGGGGCGAGCAGTGGGGGCTGATCAAGAAGCGCGAAGACCGGGTCTCCGGCGACGACATCCGCGAGGGCCTGACCGCGATCATCAGCATCAAGCTCGGCGAGCCGCAGTTCGAGGGGCAGACCAAGACCAAGCTGGGCAACACCGAGGCCCGCTCGTTCGTGCAGCGGGTGGTCAACGATCTGCTCGGCGACTGGTTCGAGAAGAACCCGGCCGAGGGACGCGACATCGTCCGCAAGGCCCAGGCCGCGGCGTCCGCCCGGATCGCGGCCCGCAAGGCCCGCGACATCGCCCGTAGTCGCAAGGGACTTCTGAAGACCGGGCAGTACGGCAAACTGTCCGACTGCCAGTCGACCGAGCCCGCCGAATGCGAGGTGTTCATCGTCGAGGGCGACTCTGCGGGTGGTTCGGCCAAGGGCGGACGCGACCCGCGGATCCAGGCGATCCTGCCGATCCGCGGCAAGATCCTGAACGTCGAGAAGGCCCGGATCGACAAGATCCTGCAGAACAAAGAGGTCGAGGCGATCATCAATGTGCTCGGCACCGGCGTCCAGGACGATTTCGACGTCAACAAGCTGCGCTATCACAAGATCGTGCTGATGGCCGACGCCGACGTCGACGGCGCACACATCCGCACCCTGCTGCTCACCCTGCTGTTCCGGTTCATGAAGCCGCTGATCGACCACGGCTATGTGTATCTGGCGCAACCGCCGCTGTACCGGCTGCGGTGGAACAACGCGCCGCACGAGTTGGCCTATTCGGACGCCGAACGCGACGCCCTGCGCGACGCCGGCTTCGCGGCCGGCAAGAAGCTGCCGGCGCCGAACAACAACCCGATCCAGCGCTACAAGGGTCTGGGAGAGATGAACGCCGACGATCTGTGGGACACCACGATGGACCCGGACAAGCGGTCGTTGCTGCAGGTCACCCTGGACGACGCCGCGACCGCCGACAACATGTTCTCGATCCTGATGGGCGAAGAGGTCGAACCCCGCCGGCACTTCATTCAGCGCAACGCCAAAGACGTGCGCTTCCTCGACATCTGATGACCGCCCATGTGACGTCAGAGGAGATCCCGGCGTTCGCCGGGATGACGGGATGGAGGGTCGGGGATGACAGTGACCCGCGTCGTCCCGGACTTGATCCGGGATCTCCGCATGCAGAAAGACAACGAATGGAGACTGACCGATGACTGACGGTCCCATCGACAACGATCCCACCGGCGATGTCCCCGACGAGCCGGTCGAGGGCAACGACGACGCCGGCACCGAGCCCACCCAGGCGCGCACCGACGAGATCGACCTGAATGTCGAGATCCAGCGCTCCTACCTCGACTACGCGATGAGTGTGATCGTCGGACGGGCGCTGCCCGACGTCCGCGACGGGCTGAAGCCGGTGCACCGGCGGGTGCTGTACGCGATGTACGACGGCGGCTACCGGCCTGACCGGGGCTGGAACAAGTGCTCCCGTGTGGTCGGCGAGGTGATGGGTCTGTACCACCCGCACGGCGACTCGGCGATCTACGACACCTTGGTGCGGCTGGCGCAGCCGTGGGTGATGCGGGCGCCGTTGGTGGCTGGGCAGGGCAATTTCGGCTCGCCCGGCAACGACCCGGCGGCCGCGATGCGGTACACCGAGTGCAAGATGGCGCCGCTGGCGATGGAGATGGTTCGCGACATCACCGAGGACACCGTCGACTTCAAGCCCAATTACGACAACCGCGACACCGAACCGGTGGTGTTGCCGGCCCGCTTCCCGAACCTGCTGGTCAACGGCTCCTCGGGTATCGCGGTCGGCATGGCGACCAACATTCCGCCGCACAATCTGCGCGAGGTGGCGGACGCCGTCCACTGGTCGCTGGAGCACCCGGACGCCACCAAGGAAGAGTTGCTCGAGGCGGCGATCGAACGGATCAAGGGCCCCGATTTCCCGCTCGGCGCGCTGATCGTCGGCCGCAAGGGCATTGAGGACGCGTACCGCACCGGCCGTGGCTCGGTGGTGATGCGGGCCGTGATCGACATCGAAGAGGACAAATCGGGCCGCACCCTGCTGGTCATCACCGAACTGCCCTATATGTGCAACCCGGACAATCTGGCCACCAAGATCGCCGAGTTGGTCAACGCGGGCAAGCTGAGCGGCATCGCCGACATTCGTGACGATTCCTCTGCCCGCACTGGTCAGCGGCTGGTGATCGTGTTAAAGCGCGACGCCCAGCCGCGGGTGGTGATGAACAACCTGTACAAGCACACCCAGCTGCAGGACACCTTTGGCTGCAACATGCTGGCCCTGGTCGACGATGTCCCACGGACGCTACGGCTCGACCAGTTCCTGTCGCACTGGATCAAGCACCAGATGCAGGTGATTCAGCGGCGGACCGCGTTCCGGCTGGCCGAGGCCGAGAAGATGGCGCACATCTACCGCGGCCTGGTGAAGGCGCTGGACGCCTTGGACGAGGTGATAGCGCTGATCCGGGCCAGTTCGGACGCCGACACCGCGCGCACCGGCCTGATGCAGTTGCTGGACATCGACGAGGCGCAGGCCAACGCCATCCTGGAGATGCAGCTGCGCCGGCTGGCCGCCCTGGAGCGGCAGAAGATCGTCGACCGGCTGGCCGAGTTGGAGAGGCTGATCGCCGACCTGCAGGACATCCTCGACTCGCCGGACCGGCAGCGGAAGATCATCGGCGAGGAACTCGCCGAGATCGTCGAGAAGTACGGCACCGAGCGGCGCACCCGGATCATCTCCGCCGACGGCGACCTGTCCAACGAGGATCTGATCCCCGACGAGGACATGATCGTCACGATCACCCACGGCGGCTACGCCAAGCGCACCCGCACCGACCAGTACCGCGCCCAGAAGCGCGGTGGCAAGGGGGTTCGCGGCGCCACGCTGCGGGCCGACGACGAGGTGGAGCACCTGTTCGCCACCACCAACCACCACTGGATCCTGTTCTTCACCAACCTAGGACGGGTCTACCGGGCCAAGGTGTGGCAGCTGCCGGAGGCCGGCCGGGACGCCAAGGGCGGGCATGTGGCGGGGCTGCTGTCGTTCCTTCCCGAGGAGCGGATCGCCCAGGTGCTGACCCTGCGCGGCTATACCGACGCGCCGTACCTGCTGTTGGCCACCCGGCGCGGGCTGGTCAAGAAGACGGCGCTGCTGGCCTACGATTCGCCACGACAGGCCGGGGTGATCGCGGTCAACTTCCGCGATGAGGACGACGAGCTGATCGGTGCCGAGCTGTGCTCGTGGGCCGACGACGTGCTGCTTATCTCCCGCAAAGGTCAGGCGATCCGGTTCGCGGCCAGCGACGAGCAGCTGCGTCCGATGGGCCGGGCGACATCCGGGGTGACCGGAATGAAGTTCCGCGACGGCGATTCGCTTCTGTCGATGGCGGTGATCGACGCCGATATGCCCGAGGACGACCGGTTCGTGTTCACCGTCACTGACGGCGGCTTCGCCAAGCGGACGGCGGTCTCGGAGTACCGGCAGCAGGGTCGCGGCGGTCTCGGCATCAAGGCGATGAAGCTGAACGACGATCGGGGTTCGCTGGTCGGCGGCCTGGTCGTCCAGGAGAACGACGAGATCATGGCGATCAAGACGTCCGGACAGATCATCCGCTCGTCGGTGAGTGAGGTGCCGCCCAAGGGACGTGACACGATGGGCGTGAAGTTCGTGCATGTTCAGGGCGACGACTCGGTCTCGGTGATTGCGCTCTATCCGGAAAATGGCGCCGATGGGGAAGAATCGACCCTGATGGCGGTGTCGGATTCCGGGTCTGGGTCGGATACCGTTGGGCCCGATGCCGTCGGGTCTGATGACGGCGACCCGCAGCAACCCGCCGACTGACAAGGTCGAGGAGGACTATGAGCGACCAGCAACGCAACGCCGGCACGTCCGTGGCCGGAGACGTGTGGAGCGCGAGCCCCGCGACCGAGCGGGACGAGGAGCTGTACCGTTCGGACGCCACCAAGGAGCTGCCGGCGGCCACCGACCAAGGTGTGGCCGGCCAGCCGGTGCGCCCGGCGGTGGTGAGCGCCGGACCCCGGTCGGTGTCCCGGCGCACCCGCAAGGCTCGGCTGCGGCTGTCGCGGATCGATCCGTGGTCGGTGATGAAGACGTCGTTCCTGTTCTCCATCGCCTTCGGGATCATGTTCTGGTTCGCGACCTACGTGGTGTGGTCGGTGATCGGGGCGTCCGGGCTGTTCGACTCGGTCAACGAGATTCTGCAGAGCGTGCTGTCCAGCCCGAACGACCAGACCCAGGTCCGCATCGAAGACTTCGTCAACACCAACAAGGTGCTCGGCGTGGCAGCCCTGATCGCGGTGATCAACGTGGTGCTGCTGACCGCGATCGGCACCCTGGCGGCGTTCCTGTACAACCTGGCGGCCAACATCCTCGGCGGCCTCGAACTCACCCTCGCCGAAGACTGATCCGGACGCCGTCCGGCCCCGACTCCATGCTCGGCGGCGTTCCACGTGAAGCAGCCTGAACGGGCACGGGACGGCTCACCGGTCGATTTGAGCGGGCGGCACCGGAGTCGGTAGTGTTGTCTCTCGGTGTTCCCGCCCACGCGGGCCTATAGCTCAGACGGTTAGAGCGCCGCCCTGATAAGGCGGAGGTCACTGGTTCAAGTCCAGTTAGGCCCACCAGCCCCGGTACACGCAGAGCACGCCGCTCAGTAGTGCGAAGGCCATCACCAGGTAGAACCGCCAGGGGGGATCGCTCTCGTAGGGTTCGTTCGGAGTGAACCGCTCCACAAGGACTAGCAGGCTGATCCTCGTTCCAATTTCCGCAGTGTCAGCCCGCATCTCGGGAGGGAACGGCAGAAAAAGAAGCAGCATGGCGGTAAGCGCCATGGCGACGACCGCACCCGGTAAAGAGACGAGTGCATGGGGGACTGGTCGAGGTCCGGTTATTTTCGCCTCGCCGCGGTATGCCGCCGGCAAGATGACTGCAGCGCTGACCAGGACGACCGCAGAACTGACGATGTGGGCCCCGACCAGGATGAAGTAGAGCGTCTCCATGCGGCATTTTCGCAGGCAGGGGGGCCACCGAAGTTCCCGCGAGTAGCGGCAGCTGTGCGGTCACCACTGCCATCGACACGATCATTTCCCAAGCAAAGGCCATTTCCCGAGACATCAGGGATGAGCAGGGAATCGAAGCCGCTATCAATCGTCTCGAACAGCGTGGCCGCGGACCCTCCTGGTCGCGGCAGCGAGGCGAAGGTCAGGTCAAGGAGATGCCGGTGATCGTCTGACGCTTGGCGGGAAACCCTATGAGGTGACCTTGTTGGGCACCACTGTGACGGTGCGTGCGGTGCGGTTCTGAACCGACCCCATTCGGGGACCCGCTACGCCGTGGGCATGACCTGCGGGGGAAGCCCGGAGACCGCCCGGTACAGCGGAATGGCTACATCGTCCACGATGGCGACCACCTCGTCGTCGGAGAATCTGCCGAAGATGATCCGATCGCGCCCCAGCCGCATCGGGGTGAGGACGACGTCCGGGCTGAGCGGGAGCGGACCCAGCTCGCCGCGTTCCCGCGCGGGGGTCAGCACGATCCGCTCGATCCGCGGGAGGGCGTCGACGGCCATCGCGGCGGCCTGCGCGAGGGTGTCGCTGCGGGCGTCGCCGATCAGCGCGCGGTAGGCCTCGGCGCCGTACCTGGTGGTCTTGTCCTGCGCCCTTCGCATCATCACCAGCAGGTCGCCACGGAGGCTGCCGGTGGACGTCTCCAGCCGGCCGGTCGAGGGGCGGGAGCGGATCGCGTCGAAGATCATCGACGCCCGATCGGGAAAACGCCGGTACAAGACCGGTTTGCTGGTGCCCACTCGGCGCGCGATGCCCTCGAAGGTCACCGCCGCGTAGCCGCCCTCGGCGAGTTCGGCGAGCACGGCCGTCCGAATGTCCGCCTCGACCTCGGTTGCGGTTCGCGGCTTCTTCCGCACTCCGATCACCCTTCCGTCACGTTGCGTGGGCGCGCTGGGATCGCTAGCCTATCCGACAGATACGGGCCGTATCTCGTGACTTCACCGGCTCGGCCCGATGACATCCCACTGACTTGGAGGTTCCCATGCTGGGTGCCCACTCGCCTGCCCGGCGCGCTCATGCCGCCCGGCTGCTCGTCGGCACGGTTGCCGTGTCCGTGGCCGCCGGGCTGTTCGCCGGCTGCGGATCGTCCGGGCAGACCCCGGTCGCCTCGACCGTCCCGGTGGAGCGCGCCACGATCAGCACCGGCGTCTCCGGGGCGGGCACCGTCGCTGCCTCGTCGTCGCGCAACCTCGGCTTCGCCGCCGGCGGACGGCTGGCCAGCGTCAAGGTGCGGGTGGGCGACAAGGTCACCGCCGGCCAGGTGCTGGCCAGACTGGACACCTTCCAACTCAAGCAGATCGTCGTCCAGCAGAAAGCCAACCTGTCCTCGCAGCAGGCCGCTTTGGCCCGGCTGCGGAACAACCCGTCGCTGACCGGCTCGCGCAGCACGCTCACGCAGGCCCGCACCATCGCCGACGCCACCCGCAGCCAGGTCGCGGCCACCAAGCGCGCCGACGAGGTGTCGATCAAACGCTCCCGTGCCGCGGTCAGCGCCGCTCAAGACGCCTTGGACGCCGCCCAGGCAGCCCTGGCCGCGTGCGCCGCGGACTGCACCGGTCTGCAATCCGCGGTGGCGACCGCGCAGGCGTCCGTGGTCTCGGCGCAGACCGCGCTGGCCACCGCCGAGCAGCGGAAGAAGGTGGACGCCGCCGCCGGCACCGTGTCGGTCGCCGGCGCCAAGCAGGGCGTCGTCGCCGCCCAGAACTCGGCCAACTCGACGGCGTCCGACCGCCCCTACGGCATCGCCCAGCAGGAGGCGGCGGTGACCACCGCGCAGTCGCTGGTCGAGGTCGCCGAGCACAACCTGTCCGAGGCCACCCTGGAGGCGCCGATCTCGGGCACCATCACGGCCATCAACGGCGTCGTCGGGGAATACCTGAGCGCCAGCTCGGGCACCACGGCGCAGGCTCCCGGCTCGGCGGCGGCCGTCCCCGGCACCACCGTGGTGGCCGGCGCCAGCTCGGTCACCCGCGCCGGCGGCACCCAGTTCATGGTGATCTCCGGCGACGGACCGATGACCGCCGTCGTCCCGTTGACCGAACTGGACGCCGCGAACGTCGAGAAGGGCCAGGCCGCCGACCTCAGCTTCGACGCGCTGCCGGACGTCACCGGCTCCGGCAAGGTGACCGCCATCGCGCCGTCCGGCACCGCGCTGGCCGGCTCGATGAGCTTCTACGTGACCATCTCCTTGGGGCATCCCGACGGTCGGGTCAAAGAGGGCATGAGCGTCCATGCCGCCGTCACCACACAGGAACACGACGACGTGCTCAGCGTCCCGAACGCCGCCGTCCGCAACGAGGACGGCCACCAGGTCGTCACCGTCGTCGACGGCACCGGAAAGCAGCAAACCGTCGCCTTCACCGCCGGCCTGGTCGGAACCGAGCGCACCGAGGTGGTCAGCGGCCTGTCCGAGGGCGACCAGGTCGTCGTCCCCGGCCCCGTGCACTGACCGCCAACCCACCCGAGAGAGGACAGCCAGTGTCCGAGTCGCCCACCGAGATCCTCACCGCCGCCGAGCAGCCGGAAGAGGTCGCGGCCCCCCAAGGCCCCCGCAAGCGGCAGCTCAGCCGCCGCACCCGGCTCGGCCTGATCGTGATCGGCGCGATCGCCGTCCTGGCGGCGGCGCTGCTGATCGGCAACTGGGCGCTCAACGCCAGCCGCTACGTGACCACCGACAACGCGCAGATCGACGGCACCCAGATTCCGATCACCGCCCCGACCAGCGGCACCCTCACCGACTGGACGGCCACCATGGGCACCCTGGTGAGCAAGGACCAGGCGGTGGGCCGGATCGCCGTCCAGACCGGCTACCTGCAGCCGCAGGTCGTCGTCCGGGCCCCCGCCGCCGGCGTGATCGCGGTCAACAACGGCGTCAACGGCGCGTTCGTCACGGCCGGGACCAGTCTCGGCATCGCCTACGACCCGGCCGGGGTCTTCGTCACCGCCCGCGTCGAAGAGACCTCGATCAGCGAGGTGAAGCTCGGTCAGCGGGTCGACATCTCGGTGGACGCCTTCTCGGGCAAGACCCTGACCGGACACGTCACCGAGATCAAGACCGGCGCCGCCGGAGTCTTCTCGCTGTTCGGCCAGTCGAACACCACCGGCAACTTCCAGAAGGTCACCCAGGTGATCCCGGTGAAGATCGCCATCGACGACCGGCAAGGTCTGGCGCTGGTGCCCGGCATGAACGTCACGGCCAAGATCGAGAAATGACCGCCACCACCCAGCAGGCGCCCGCCGCCCGCCGCGCCGCCACGGTCACCTCCGACGGCGGCCTGACGCACTGGGTAGGGCCGCTGCTGGTGCTGATCGTCGGCATGTTCATGACGGTGCTGGACACCAGCATCGTCAACGTCGCCGTCCCTACCATCCAGACCGAATTCGGCGGATCGACCGCCGACATCGCCTGGATCGCGACCGCCTACAGCCTCGTCCTGGGCGTCATCGTGCCGGCCACCGCGTGGCTCGGCGACCGGATCGGGCTGGGCCGGCTGTACACCTGGTCGCTGATCGGCTTTGCCGCGGCGTCCGCGCTGTGCGGGGTGGCGTGGAACCTGGGCAGCCTGATCGCGTTCCGCGTCTTGCAGGCCATTCCCGGCGGCATCCTGCCCGCCATCACCATGACGATGCTGTACCGGATCGTCCCCAAGGACCGGATCGGGTCGGCGATGGGCCTGTACGGCATCGGGGTGATCGCGGCCCCCGCGCTCGGCCCGACCCTGGGCGGCTACCTGGTCGAATACGTCGGCTGGCGGCTGATCTTCTACATCAACGTCCCGGTCGCCGTCGTCGGCGTCGTCCTGGCGCTGTGGATGCTGCCCAAATTCGCCCAGCAACCCACCTACCGCTTCGACATTCTCGGCTTCGTCGCGGTCGCCACCGGGATGACCTGCCTGCTGCTCGCCTTCTCGGAAGGATCGTCGTGGGGCTGGACGAGCACCCCGACGCTCAGCCTGATCGTGGTCAGCGTGCTGAGCCTGGCACTGTTCGTGCTGATCGAGCTGGAGGTCGAGCATCCGCTGCTGAACCTGGGCGTCTTCCGCAGTTGGCCGTTCACCAACTCGCTGCTGGTGATGAGCGTGCTGATGGTGGGCATGTTCGCCACGCTGTTCTACATTCCGACCTTCCTGCAGGTCGTGCTCGGCCTGCCCGCGCTGCAGGCCGGCCTGGTGCTGATGCCGCAAGCCCTGGTGATGGCGGTGATGGCGCCCTTGTCAGGACGCCTCTACGACCGATTCGGCCCGCGCTGGCTGGTGGTCAGCGGCCTGCTGGTGTCGGCCTACGCCACCCACCTGATGACCGGGCTGACCATGACCACCTCGACCAGCGAGATCATCGGCTGGTCGTGCCTGCGGGCGGTCGGCGTCGGCCTGGCGATGATGTCGGTGCAGTCCAGCGGACTCTCCGCGCTCGACCACACCCTGACCAACAGCGGCGCGGCGATCAACAACGTCGTCCAGCGGGTGGCGTCCGGGCTGGGGCTGGCCGCACTGTCGGCGATGATGGTCGGCCAGGAGGCCCAGCTGTCCGCCGACCGGTTCGCGCTGATCCAGGCCGGCGACCCCCAGACGGCGCATCTTGGCCTTGCCGGCATGTATCAACTGGCCCAGACCACCACGTTGGAGGTCACCGTCACGTCGTTCACCAATATGTTCGAGATCACCACCTGGCTCACCGTGGTCGCCGCCGGACTCGGCCTGCTGCTGCGTTCGGGAGCGCTGCCCGGCAAGGGTCCGCGGCCGGCGATGGCCGACTGAGGCGGGACCGAGGAACGCCTGCCGCGCCGGCGCATCGGGCGTAACGTGCAAAGAGAGGGCCCGATCGGCCCGGCGGCCGGAGAGAGGAACTGGGATGAACCGTTCGATCGTGATCAACCGCGAATTCGGCAGCGGAGGCCGGGAGATCGGCCGGCTGCTCAGCGAACGCACCGGCATGGAGCTGTACGACACCCGCGTCCTGCAAGAGGCGGCCAGCAAGCGCGGACTGGCTCCCGATCTGCTGGCCGACTTCGACGAACGGGTGGTGACCGGGCCGTACTTCGACCTGTCGATCATCGCCAACGTCGACCCCGAGCTGTACTCGCTGCCGTACCGGATGTACGGGGCGATCGCCGACGTGGTCACCGAGGCCGCACGGGTGCGTCCGGCGGTGTTCATCGGCCGATGCGCGGACAAGATCCTGCGGGACGCCCGACTCCGGTTCCGCAGCGTCTTCGTCTACAGCACCGACCTGGAACGCAAGATCGCCCGTGCCGTTGAACTGGACGGGGTGGCGCGCGCGGACGCCGAGAAGTACATCGCGAAGATGGACAAGGCACGCAGCCGCTACCAGCAGTTCTTCGCCAACTCACGATTCGGCGACTACCGCGAATACGACCTGTGCCTGAACAGCGGACGGCTCGGCTACGACACCTGCGTCGACATCATCGTGGCGGCGGCGCAGGCGGAACCCGAAGCGTAGGCACCGTTCCCAGATCCCGGCGTCCGACTCACAGCCGGGACGACGAGAGTCCTCGAACGGGGTGACGAGGGTTCCTGTGGCGCCAGCCCGTCATCCCGTGCTCGCCGGTTCGTCATCCCATGCTTGCCACGGGATCTCGTCCCGGAGAATTGGTCGCCCGTGGTGGCGGCGTCCGGCAGGCAGATCGATCACCATGGGTAGGTAAGCCTTCCCTTACTATCATCGCGTGACCAGCCCTGGACCGAGCCTCCTCGTCACCGGGGCCGCCGGCGGCATCGGTCGGGCGGTCGCGGTGCAACTCGCGGCTCAAGGGGCTCTGCTCAGCCTGTTCGACCGGGACGCGGACGGCCTGCGGACCACCGCGGACGCGGTGACCGCGGCCGGGGCACCTGCCCCGTTCACAGCCGTCGTCGACGTCAGCGACCGGATCGGGGTTGCGGACGCCGTGCGGCGGGCGGCGGCTGGGCGCCCGCTGGACGGCCTGGTCAGCGCCGCCGGCGTCCTCGAATCCGCCGGACTGACCGACACCTCGGACGAGTCCTGGCAACGGCATTTCGCGGTCAATACCACCGGTGTCTTCCACCTGCTGCAGGAGAGCGCGCCGCTGATCCGCGACGGTGGCTCGATCGTGGTGATCAGTTCCAATGCGGCACGGGTGCCGCGACTGGGCATGCTGGCCTACGCGGCGTCCAAGGCGGCGGCCTCGGCGCTCACCCGCTGCGCTGGTCTCGAACTGGCCGCCCGTGGCGTCCGCTGCAACGTGGTCGAACCCGGCTCGACCGACACCGCCATGCTGCGCGAACTGTGGGCAGACCCGGAGACCGGTGTCGACCGGACCGTGGACGGCGACCCAGGCGCCTACCGGGTCGGCATTCCGCTCGGGCGAATCGGGGCCCCCGAGGACGTCGCGGCCGTGGTGTGCTTCCTGCTCTCGGACGCCGCCCGCCAGGTGACCCTGCAACAGATCTTCGTGGACGGCGGCGCATCGCTGTGACCGAACTCGTGGAACGCGGGCCGATGCCCGCGGTGCGACCGGCTTCGCCGCTGTTCGCCACCGACGCAACCATCGCGGGCACTGTCTTGGAGACATCGCAGGGCCATGGCCCGCAGTGGGCCGACCGGGTGGTGGCGTCGCTGCGTCCCGGCGAGCGGGCCCTGATCGTGCTGCCGTTCCGCCCGGACGACGACGGCATCGGCCACCGGGTCGCGGTCGTCGCCACGCCGGCATCGGTGCTGGTGGCGCCGCGATTGCGGGCTGCCGACCACCAGGTCAGCGAGCTGCCGAGCCGCACCCAGTACGCCGACCGGGTCCGGACGGCACTGGACTGGATCGCGGCCGGACGGCTGCAGAAGGTGGTGCTGGGACGCAGTCTCGAGGTGCGCAGCGATCCGCCGCTGGACGCCGACGCGGTGGTCGCCCGGCTGCTGGCGCAGCGTCCGGGACGCTACGTCTTCCGGGTGCCGCTGTCCGCCGAGCCGGGCGGGCCGGTGCTGCTCGGTGCCAGTCCCGAATTGCTGGTCAGCCGGCGCGGCCGTGTCGTCCGCAGCCTGCCGCTGGCCGGTTCGGCACCGCGGTCGTCCGATCCTGACCAGGACCGGAGCCGGGCCGACGCCCTGCTGGAGTCGGCCAAGGACAGGCGCGAGCACGCCTTCGTGGTCGAGGCCATCGTGGCCGCCCTCGGCGAGGTCTGCGACGGGGTGGTCGCCGACGAGCAGCGAGTGGTCTCCACCGACACCCTGCATCACCTGGGCACCCGGATCGGCGGCACTCTGACCGCCAACGAAGTGTCCCCGAGCGCTCTGCACCTGGCCCAGTTGCTGCACCCGACCCCAGCCATCGGCGGGGCGCCGACGGCGTCCGCGCTGCAGGCGATCGCCGAACTGGAGGAGGACCGCGGCCCGCTGACCGGCGTGGTCGGCTGGGTGGACGGCACCGGCGACGGAGAGTTCGCCGTCGCCATCCGGGCCGGCGTCCTGGACGGCGACCGGTTGCGGCTGCATGCCGGGGCGGGGATCGTCGCCGGCTCCGACCCCGAGGCCGAACTCCGCGAGACCGGTGCGAAACTGACCACGATGCTGAAGGCGGTGGGATTGTGAGCCGATCACCCCTGGCCGACGTCCGGAGCTGGCCGCCGGACGTCCGGGCCCGTTACCGGGCCGCGGGCTACTGGACGGACGAGACCTTCGCCGCGTTCATCGAGGACCGGACGACCCGGTTCGCCGGCAATCTCGCGGTGGTCGGGCAGAACGCCGCCGGCGTCCCCCAGCAGTGGAGCTATGCCGAGCTCGGCGACCGGGCCCGGACGGCGGCTGCGCGGCTGGCGGCGTCCGGGGTGGAACCCGGCGACCGGGTGGTGGTGGCGCTGCCGAACATCACCGAGTACCTCGAAGTGGTGCTCGGCCTGTTCCGGCTCGGCGCGCTCCCGGTGTTCGCGCTGCCCACCCATCGCGAGCTGGAGCTCACCCAGTTCTGTGTGCTGGCCGACGCGGCCGCGCTGGTGATGGCCGTCGGCGCCGACCGGGTCGACCACCGGGCGCTCTACGACACCGTCGCCGCACAAGCCGCCGACCGCGGCGTCGTCCCGCCGGTGCTGATCGATGTGGGGACGTGGGCGTCCGATGCTGCCGACGGAGATCCCGGCGTTCGCCGGGATGACGAAATGGGCCGCGATGACGGGGCGGGCCGGGACGATGCAGGCGTCCGACGACGCGATGACGAGAAGGGCCCGGACGCCGAACAGGTCGCCTTCCTGCAGCTCTCCGGGGGGACCACCGGGGTGGCCAAGCTGATCCCGCGGACGGCCGCCGACTATCTGTATTCGGTGCGGGCCAGCGCCGAGATCTGCGGTCTGGACGCCAGCACGCGGGCGCTGATCGTGCTGCCCGCGGCACACAACTTCCCGATGAGCTCGCCGGGCATCCTCGGCGTGCTGCACACCGGCGGCGCTGTCGTCCTGGCCCGCGACCCGAGCCCGCGGACCGCGTTCCGGCTGATCGCCGAGCATGGCGTCACCGACGCTGCGCTGGTGCCCCCGCTGGCGCAGGCCTGGATCTCTGCGGCCACCCGCCGGCGTCCGGATCTCTCCACGCTGCGGGTCGTCCAGGTCGGCGGCGCCCGGCTCTCCGACACGGTGGCGCCGGCGATCCGCGAGGTGTTGGGTGCTCGGCTGCAGCAGGTCTTCGGGATGGCCGAGGGGCTGGTCAACTACACCCGCGCCGACGACCCCGACGAACTGGTACACACCACCCAGGGCACCCCGATCAGCCCAGACGACGAGCTGCGGATCGTGGACGCCGACGACCACGACGTCCCCGAGGGCACCGAGGGCCGGCTGCTGGTCCGCGGCCCGTACACGATTCGCGGCTATTACCGCTCGCCGCAGGCCGATATCGACTCGTTCACCGCCGATGGGTACTACCGCACCGGCGACCTGGTCCGGCGACTGCCCAGCGGGCACCTGATCGTCACCGGACGCGACTCCGACCTGATCAACCGGGGCGGCGAGAAGGTCTCCACCGAAGAACTGGAGGGCTTCGCGCTGACCCATCCGGCGGTGCTGGATGCGGTCGCCATCGGCGTCCCGGACGCCTACCTGGGCGAGCGGGTGGTGCTGGTCGCCCGCACCGAGCCCGGCACCCCGCAGCCCGACCTGATCGGCCACCTGCGCGGCGTCGGACTGGCCACCTACAAGGTGCCCGACGAGGTCGTCTTCCTCGACGAACTGCCCGCCACCCACGTCGGCAAGAACAGCCGCCGGGAACTGCGCCGGCTGCTCGCCAGCACCCTGGACCCCCGATCGGCCCAACCCAAGGAGCACCGATGACCCTGCCCGCCGGCATCGACTACGAGGCCCTCGTCAACGATCTTCCGGTGAGCCGGGCCGGCTGGACGCCGGATGCCTCCCGCGCGGCCGTGCTGGTGCACGACCTGCAGAACTACTTCGTCACCGCCTACGCCGACGGCTGCCCGGCGCTGGCCGGCGCCATCGCCGCCACCCAACGGGTGCTGCGGGCGGCTCGCGCCGCCGGCGTCCGGGTGTTCTACACCGCGCAGCAGGGCGATCAGGACGCTACCGAGCGCGGCCTGCAGGGCGAACTGTGGGGACCGGGTATGCGCGGCGTCCCGGAACACACCGCGATCGTCGCCGAGGTGGCGCCGGTCGACGGCGAAGAGGTGGTGGCGAAGCATCGCTACAGCGCGTTCGCCCGCACCGATCTGGCCGACCGGCTGGTCGCTGACGGCCGCGACCAGCTGATCCTGGTCGGTGTCTACGCCCACATCGGCATCACGGCGACTGCGCTGGACGCCTTCCAGCGCGAGATCCGGCCGTTCGTGGTGGCAGACGCCGTCGCCGACTTGGACGCCGACCGGCACCGCGGGGCGCTGGAGTTGATCGCCTCCTGTTGCGGGGTGGTGGTTCGCGCCGACGACCTGATCGCCACGTTGGAGGCGGCGTCGACGTCCGGTGCCGGTGGCTGGGACGGGCGGATCCAGGCCGCGCTGACCGGGCTGCTCAGGCCGGAGGCGCTGGACGCCTTCTTCGCCGACCCGGAATCGGACCTGTTCGCGCTCGGTCTCGACTCGCTGCGCGCCTTCGACTTCCTGGACGCGCTCGCCGACGACGGCCTCGACGTCGACTTCGGCGCCTTCACCCAGAGCCCGACCCTGAACTGGCTGCGGCGGCAGGCTGATTCCCTTGCCGCCTAGTGAATCGACCGTTGGTCGAGCTTGTCGAGACCCTCAGACCATCGACACCGAGTGGCTGCCGCTGACCGCGGCGCAGCAGGGCCTGTTCTTCGCCCACCAGCTCGACCCGGACAATCCCGCCTACACCACCGCCGAGGTGATCGAGTTCGCCGGCGACGTGGACGCCGCCGCCCTGGAGTCGGCGATCGCCGCCGGCTACGCCGAGTTCGAACAGCTGCGGGTGGAGTTCTCGGTGCGTTCGGACGGGCCGCGCCAGCGGGTGCAGGCCCCTCGACCGGTCGAACTGCCGGTGGCCACCGTCGCCGATGCCGCGGCGGCCACGGCACTGATCGTCGCCGAGCTGGCCCGGCCGCTCGACCTGCTGGCCGGCGAACCGACCCGCACTGGACTGATCCGGCTCGCCGACGGCAGCACCTGGTGGTGGCACGCCGCCCACCATGTCGCCCTGGACGGCTACGGCGCCCAGCAACTGTTGCGCCGGATCGCCGCGCTGTACGACGGCGCTGAGTCCGCGGCACCGGTTCCGTTGGTTGACCTGGTCGCGGAGGATCACCGGGCCGAGGAATCCGAGGCGTTCTGGGACGCCCGGCTGGCCACCATGACCGACCCGGCGTCCCTGATCGGAAGGGTCGCGCAACCAGCGCCGCGGGCTATCCGCCGCACCGTCGAGGTGGACGCCGCCACCCAGACCGCGCTGGTCGAGGGGGCCCGCCGGCTCGGCGTCACCTGGGCCGACCTGGTCACCACGGCCGCCGGATCGTATGTCGGAAGGCTGCTCGGCACGGCGTCCGGACGCATCGGGCTGCCGCTGATGAACCGCTCGCTGCCCGGCGTCGGGCAGCTGATCGCGGCCCGCACCGTCTGCACCGCGATGAACGTGCTGCCCGCGGCGATTCCCGCCACCGGCACCGTCGCCACCGCGCTGGAAGCCACCCGCGACGAGCAGGTGGCGTTGCGCCGGCATCCGTTCGAACGCCAGGAATGGCTGAGCCGGCGGCTGGCCCGCCGCGGCGGACCGGAGCTGTTCGGCATGCAGCTCAACGTGCTGCCGCTCGAACTGGAGCTGACCATGGGCGGGGTGGCCGGCACCGTCCGCAACCTCACCGCCGGACCGGTGGAAGACCTCACCCTGACCTTGCGCGGCACGCCCGGCCGCGGACGCCCGGGCCAGACCCGGCGGGTGCGGCTGGAACTGGACGCCCACCCCGGGCTGTACGACGAGGCCGAGCTGGATCGGCATCTGGCCCGGTTGTTGCACTGGCTGGCGGTCTGGTCGAACGCCGAACCGGACGCCGACGTGGCCCGGCTGCCGCTGCTGCCGGAGGACGAATATGCCCTGGTCACCGCGGGATTCAACGCCACCGATCGGGAGTGGGAGCCGGCCACCCTGGGGCAGCGTTTCGTCGACCAGGCGTCCCGCACCCCCGAGGCGCCCGCGCTCGTGTTCGAGGGTGAGACCCGCAGCTACGCCGACCTGCTGAGACGAGCCCGGCTGATCGCCGGCGGACTGGTCCGCGCCGGCGTCCGGGCCGGTGACGTGGTCGGCGTCCGGCTGCCGCGAGGCTTCGGGCTGTACGAGACCATCCACGCGATCGCCCTGCTGGGCGCCGTCTACTGCCCGATCGACGCCGAACTGCCGGACGCCCGGGTCGAGGCGATGCTGACCGACGCCCGGGTGGCCTGCGTGGTCGACGATCCGGACGCCTTGGCCGGCGGCGAGGCGTATGCCGGCGACGTGCCGGGTGACGTCGACGCGCCTGCGTATCTGCTGTTCACCTCGGGTTCCACCGGACGCCCCAAGGGCGTGGTGATCGGCCACCGGGCCATCGACAACCGGCTGGCCTGGATGCAGCACCATCTGCGGCTCGCGTCCGGCGAGCGGGTGCTGCACAAGACCCCGATCTCGTTCGACGTGTCGATCTGGGAGCTGTACTGGCCGCTGCAGGCCGGCGGTTGCGTGGTGATCGCGCCACCCGGCGTGCACCGCGACCCGCGCGCCCTGGCCGAGTTGATCGTCGCCGAACGGGTGGCGGTGCTGCACTTCGTGCCGTCGATGCTGCGCGCCTTCCTTGGCGACCGACCGGCCCGGGAGCGCGTCGCCAAGGCGAGCGTCCGGCATCTGGTGGCCAGCGGCGAGGCGCTCACCCCCGACCTGGTCGCCGGCAGCCTGACCTGGTTCGGGGTGGGGCCCACCAACCTGTACGGCCCGACCGAGGCCGCCGTCGACGTCACCGTCTGGGACTGCACTGCCGCGGATTCCGCCGATGGGCACAGCGTGCCGATCGGCCGTCCGATCTGGAACACCACCTGTTTCGTGCTGGACGCCGCCCTGCAGCCGGCCGGGGTCGGCGTCACCGGCGAACTGTGGCTGGGCGGCGTCCAACTGGCGTACGGCTACCGGGGACGCCCCGACCTGACCGCCGAGCGCTTCGTCGACAGCGCGTGGGGACGGCTGTATCGCACCGGCGACCTGGCCGCGTGGCGTCCCGATGGCGCTCTGCGCTACCTGGGCCGCACCGACGATCAGGTGAAGATCCGCGGCCAGCGGATCGAGCTCGGCGAGATCGAGGCGGCACTCGCCAGACAGGGCGTCGAGGTCGCCGTCGGTGTCATCGAGTCCGCTACCTCTTCGTCCGCCGCTACCTCTTCGTCCGCCGCCACCTCGTCATCCCGGCGCACGCCGGGATCCCCGGAAGCCGCCCTGGCCGTTTGGTTCGTCGCCTCCCCCGACACGGCAAACGAGGTGCGCGAGTCCCTCCGCGCGGCAGCGGTCCAGGCCCTCCCGCTCGCCTTCGTTCCCACTCGCTGGATCGCCGTCGACGCGATCCCGCTGACCCCCAGCGGCAAGACCGACCGGCGCACGCTGGCCCAACTGGCCGCCCAGCAACCGGTGCGGGCGGCGTCCGGACCGATCGGCGAGGTGCCGCGCGACCTGCGGGAGCAGCGGGTGGCCGGGGTGATGGCCGAGGTGCTCGCGCTGGACGCGGTCGGCGTCGATGCCGACTTCTTCGACCTGGGCGGCGACTCGCTGTCGGTGCTGCGGCTGCTGGCCCGGCTGGCCGACGACCTGGGCGTCGAGTTGGGTCTGGCCGACGCCTTCGCTCATCCCACCGCCGCCGCTCTGGCCGAACTGATCGCCGGCAACGGAGACCGTTCTGACGACTTCGCCGAGGTGCTCACCTTGCGGCCCGGCGGCGACCGGCCGCCGCTGTTCCTGCTGCCGCCGGCAGGCGGGCTGGGCTGGTGCTACACCAGTCTGCTGGCCGATCTGCCGTCCGACCTGGGCGTGCACACCATTCAGGCTCCCGGCACCGGACGCGGCACCCCCGAGCCGGTCGCCGATCTGACCGCGCTGGCCCGGCGCCAGCTGACCGCGATCCGCACCGTGGTCGGCGACGGCCCGTTCCACCTGGCCGGATGGTCGCTGGGCGGCATGGCGGCGCATGCGGTGGCCGCTCTGGCGGTGGCCGAGGGGCAACAGGTCGGCAGCGTCACCTTGCTGGACGCCTACCCGGCCGAGCAATGGCATCACCTGCCGGAGCCGACCGAGGCCGAGGCGCTGGTCGGCATTCTCCGGCTGGCCGGCCTGGACGCCCCGGACGACGAACCGCTGACCCGAGAGCGGGTGGCCGGGCTGCTGTGCGAGTCGGGCAGTGCGCTGGCCGCGTTGCCGTGGGTGCTGGTCGATGGCTGCATCGCCAGCGTGATCGAGGCGGCCCGGCTGGTCCGGACGCCTCCGCCTGCGGCCCTGGACGGCGATCTCACCGTCGTGGTCGCCGGGGCGCCGCGTCCCGAGACCCACCTGGACGCCACCGGCTGGCGCACGCACACCGATGGACGCCTGCGCATCGTCGAACTGCCCGCCACCCATGCCGAGCTGGTCCGCCGGCCGATGAGCAGCCGGGTCGCCGCGCTGCTCACCGAGGCGATCGAGGCGGCGTGATCGTCGCCCGGTTCGCCGCGGTCGGCGACGTCCGGGTCGAGGCGGAGCTGAGCGAAACCGAGTGGGCTCGCTGGGAACGGCTGCGGTTCGAGGCGGACCGCACCGCCTACCGGGCCGCCCATCTGCTCCTCCGGGAGTGCGCCGGCGCGCTGCTCGGCATCGCCGCTGGCCGCGTCCAGATCGAGCAGCACTGTCCGCGCTGCGGGCAGGCCGGGCACGGGCGTCCGTCGATCGCCGGGGAACCCGCGGTGCGGGTCAGCCTGAGTCATACCCGCGGCTATGTGGCGGCCGTCGCGGCCACGGTGCGGTGCGGCATCGACGTCCAGACCGTCGCCACCTCGATCCCGGCCACCGCGGTCACGGCACGCGAACGTGACTGGCTCGACGGCCAACCGGAGCCGCTGCCGGCGTTCACCCGGTTGTGGGTGCGCAAGGAGGCACTGGTCAAGGCCGGGATCGGTGACGATCCGGGACGCCTCGACGTACTGCGCTACGTGGACGGATCGAGGGCGTCCGGACCGGCCGACCGGGTCGGGGAATTCGTGCTGACCGACTGGTTGGCGCCGGCTGGCGACGGCGTCCCGTCCCCTGCCCTGGGCTGCCTGGCAGTCGCCTCGGACGAACGGTGGCGGTCTTCGTCGAACGCTGAGCTACGAGAGCCTGGCCAGCTGCTGGTCCATGATCCGGCGGCTGGCCAGGCTGAGTTCAGCCCAGCGCGGATCGATTGCGCCGGTCTCGGTCTGGTCGACGAAGTCGAGCAGTTCGTATCTCATGGTGCCGGCCGGGACGACCGGCGGGCCGTCCAGCAGCACGGTGGTGGCGCCGCCGCGCTCGTGCACCACCACACGGGAGAGTTCGCCGGGATCGTCCATGGTCAGTGCGGCGTCCTCGCCGTAGATGACGCTCGGGCCGAGCCCGGCGGCGATCTTGGAATAGACCACGTCGACCACCAGCGTGCCGTAGTCGAGCTGCAGACTGCCGCCGCCCTCGAAGCCGTTCGCCAGCCAAACCGACGCCCCGGACGTCCCTTGCGGTAGGCCGAACAGGTCCAGCGCCGGCTGCAACCCGTACACTCCGATGTCGGCCAGCGCCGAGTTGCCCAGCGACGGGTCGAAGGCGTTCAACTGTTCGCCGGCCCGGAACCGGTCGTAGCGCGACGAGTACTGCAGCTTCTCGAACCGGGCATGTCGCGGCGTCCCGAGCCGGGGCAGGGTGTCGCGGACCAGTTCGTGCGCCGGCGTGTGCACGTTGCGAACGGCTTCCATCGCGATCACCCGGTGGGCCCGGGCGGTGGCGAAGATCTCTTCCACCTGTGCGCTGGAGGTGCCGATCACCTTCTCGACCAGCACATGCCGGCCGGCGGCGATCGCCCGCATCGCCTGCGGATGGTGGGCGGCGTTCGGGCTGGCGATGTAGACCGCGTCCACCGCGTCGATCAGGGCGTCCAGATCGTCGAACGCCGACCCGATGCCCTGGGCGTCCGCGAAGGCTCGGCCGCGTCCGAGATCGCGGGAGTAGACCGCGGACGCCTCGGCCCGGCCACTGGTGGCCCGGCAGGCCGCGGTGAACCATTCGCTGATGAAGTTGGTGCCGATGATCCCGAAACGCAGCACGTCGTCCCTTTCCCAGTCAGATTTCCCAGTGAGCGAACGCTGCTGGCTCACTGGATTGGCTCAGTCGACGACCTCGCCGCGGATCGGTTCGACCCGCTTGAGATGACGTCGCACCAGGACGCCGGCGGCGAGCAGCACGATGCCCCAGACGATGGCCAGCACACCCAGCCAGAGCGCGATCGCCAGGGCGGCAACCTCGGGCGATCCGATGATCATCCAGCCGGCGACAAGCCAGAACACGCCGCCCAGCACCAGCAGCCAACGCGGCATGGACTGCGGCTGGCTGAACGCCGACACGATCTCGATAACGCCGCGCACCATCAGCCAGACACCGAGCACCCAGGCCAGCGCGAAGCCGACGGTCAGCGGCGAAAAGGCCGCGATCAGGCCGGCCACTATGCCGAGGACGGCAGTGAAGATCAGGAAGCCGCGGGATTGATCGGGACGTGGACGGAAGGCCATGACGGCCGCGATGACGCCGTCCAGCAGCGCGTAGCAGCCCCACAGCACGACCAGGGTGATCGCGGTGGCGATCGGGAAGAGCGCGGCGACCAGGCCGAACAGCAGCGCCACGGTTCCGGAGACGAACAGGTAGGTCGATGACCGTTTCATCAGGTCGATCATGATGAGTCCTTTTCAGGGGCGAACCACCCGGCGATGGGTGCGCCGCGTGGTGTCTTCAGTCTTTCACGTGGCACTGACGGCCGCTGGCGGACGCGCACCGGTGCGGGTTCGAGCGGGTGAGGAAGCAGACCCCTAGACTGGCCCTTCAACGCCGGGCCCACCGGTGATTCCCATGACAGGAGCCGCGACGGTGCCCGTGCTCGATGTGATCGGCTGGATTCTCCAGGCGATCATGGTGATCGGCGCCATCTACGGTCTCTATCACGTCCTGGTCGGCCTCAACGCGTTCGGCGAGTTGAAGCTGCCGCAACCGAAGCCGGGCGAGAAGCGGCACCGGTTCGCGATCCTGGTGTGTGCCAAGAACGAGTCCGCCGTGATCGACCAGCTGCTGCTCACCCTGGAGAACCAGGACTATCCGCGCGAGCTGTACGACGTCTTCGTGGTCGCGGACAATTGCACCGACGACACCGCCGACATCTGCCGGAAGGCCGGGGCGTTCGTCTACGAGCGCACCGACCTGCAACGCAAGGGCAAGGGCTTCGCGATGTCTTGGTTCTTCGAGCGGTTCCTGGTCGACCATGCCGGCCGCTACGACGCCTGCGTGGTCTTCGACGCCGACAATGTGGTCGAGGTTGGCTTCCTGGAAGCGCTCAACACCCGGTTCGACGCCGGCGAGACCATCGTGGTCGGCTACCGCACCGGCAAGAATCCGTCGTCCTCGTGGGTGGCCGGCTGCAGCACGCTGTATTGGCTGCTGCAGACCCGGTTCTTCCACCTGCCGCGGAACCGGTTCGGCTGGTCGCTGTTCTCGGTGAGCGGCACCGGCTTCGGCTTCCTGCTATCGGTGCTCGACGGCAAGGGCTGGCAGACCCGCACCCAATGCGAAGACATCGAGTTCACCCTGAACGGGATCGCCGAAGGACATCGGGCCGTCTTGGAGCCCCGTGCGGTGTTCTTCGACGAGCAACCGCAGGGCTTGTGGACGTCGATCGTGCAGCGCTACCGGTGGGCGCTGGGCGGCGTCCAGATCGTGCCGATCTGTACCCCACGACTGTGGTGCCGGGTGCGCTCCGGCGACCGCCGGGCCATCGACGGCCTGATCTACAGCGTCGGGCTGCTGGTCTC
Source organism: Micropruina sp. (assembly GCF_047606665.1). Taxonomy (GTDB): domain Bacteria; phylum Actinomycetota; class Actinomycetes; order Propionibacteriales; family Propionibacteriaceae; genus Micropruina. Next base: position 32,356 of record NZ_JASGEF010000049.1, read on the forward strand.
CGCGATCGCCGGCTGGTCGAGCATGGTGTTCAGTGTGATGACAGCGTTCCGGACCGGCAACTGGGCGACGATGGTCATGGCCGCCGCCGCGTTCGGGCTGTTCGCCTACCTCTTCACCCTGATCTTCGGCTGGATCACCGTCATTCTCGAGGACGCCCGATGGCCGGGCATGTGGAAGACGATCGTGCTGTTCCCGATTCATCTCGGCATCTGGTGGGTGCTGATGCTGGTCGCCCTGTTCTACCGCGACTCCACCTGGCACGACATTCCGCACACGGTGCGGCTCAGCCTGTCCGAGATCGAGGCCGAGCACCACACCGGACGGCTGCCGCTGCGGCGTCCGGAGGGCCGGGAGCCGGGCGCGGACGCGTCCTGACGCCGTCATCCCGTCTCGTCATCCCGGATCCCGTCATCCCGGACTTGATCCGGGACCCCGGCCGATCCTCAGGCGGCCGACTGCTTCCATTCCCAGACGGTGCCGGGACGTCCCCGGCCCAGCACCATGCGCTTATTGCTGACAGCGAGCCCGCGCAGCGAAGCCAACCGGCGGTTCAGGTTGCCGCGATCGGGGGCGATGCCGCTGAGCGTGTGGGTGATGCCGACGGCCGCCGACACCGGGAACTCGGGGCCGGTGAGCGCCTGGGTGAACTCCAGATCGCGCCACAGCATGTCGACCAGCAACGGACGGCACTCGAACAGCATCACGTTGTGGTCGAAGGCCAGGTTGGGGACGTCGTCGAAGCCGTACCAGTCGGCCTCGCCGTCGCCCACCGCCCACATCGCCACCGACAGCGAATAGCCACGCGGATCGCGGTTCGGCTGGTCGAAGACGGTGAGCTGGCCGAGCGCGGAGACGTCGAAACCGACCTTGGAGATGACGGCCCGGTGGGCGGCGGCGGCCAGCCGTTCGCCCTCGCGCAGCAGGACGCCGGGCAGCGCCGGGACGCCGCGATAGGGCTTGGTGGTGCGCGGCTTGGTGGCCAATTCGACCCGCCGCAGGTCCGCGTTGTACCGCAGCGTGATGACGTCCACCGAGACCAGGGATCCGACGTTCGTCATTGGTCGCCTTCGTGTTGCCGGTGCTTCATCAGCAGTTCATTGGTCTGCCTGACTATAACGGTGCTCGTCAGCCTTGTCAGGCGACGCGATGCATCACTCCGGATCGCGTGATCGCCTGCGGTAAGGCACATTGCCTGCGTTTGACCACAGGCGATGTGCGCGAAGACAGGCAATGTCGAAGCGGGCTTGGGGTGGCGGCGGGTCGTCCGGGCGCCGCTGACACAATGGCGGAGTGCCGCTGACCCTGACGATGACCGGCCCGGACGCCCCGGCGCTGGGTCATCTGCTGCACAAGCATCCCGACCGGGTGCAGACCTTCACCCTTCCGGTGGGCGCGGCAACGGTGTTCTATCCCGAATCGTTGCCGGCTTGGACCACGTGCTGGCGGCACGGAGGTTTCGACAGGCTCAACCAGCGGTGGACGTGTCGATCAGTACCTCCCGTGGGGAGGGGCCGACTTTCGTTGGTCGAGTGTGTCGGGACCTCGGAAACCACGCGTTGCTGACAAGGGCCTTCGACAGGCTCAATCAGCGGCCAACGCGCTGATCAACCGGTCCGCATGGTTGCGGGCAGCCCTCTTCCATGCACTGTCGGTGACGGCCACGAGCATTCCGGAAACCCCGGTGTTATCCGGAGGGTTCTCGGAAGCGTTGGTGGCGTCGGGGTCGTCGGTGTTTGTCGACGTAGCAGGGTGGGATGATTTCCGGTACGCCGTCAGTGGCGATCCGGATCTGCCATTGCAGTTCGGGCGCTCGTGTGGGGTTGGGTTCGAGCAGGTTGTGGTGGTGCTTGCACAACAGACACAGGTTCGCCAGCGAAGTGGGGCCTTTGTGGCGCCACGGCACAATGTGGTGGGCGTCGCAGTCCGTAGCGGGACGGTTGCAGCCCGGGAAGACGCATCCGTGATCGCGGACATGCAACGCGTGGCGGATCTCGGGGGTGACCAGGCGTTGTGTGCGGCCCACGTCGAGGACTTCGGAGGGGCCGCCCAGCACGATGGGGAGGATGTCGGCATCACACGCGAACTGCCGTAGCTGTCCTGGGGTCAACCCGGTGCTGTCGGCGAGACCTGCACCGTGGCAGTTACCCAGCAGGTCGTTGTAGGTGATGGTGACCACGACGTGGGGGCGGTCGCCGCCGTGTTTGGGGGCGACTTGGTGGATCGCGATGCGGCGGGCCAGCTCGACCAGGGCGTCCGCCCGGCGCTGCGGCCAGGACGGCTGTTCGACTCCCGAATCGTGGAGTTCCAGGGTGGTGCGGTGCATTTGGTGCGCCAACGCATCAATCTGTGCCTTCAACAAGGCAGCGTCTGCCGCCGGCAGGGAGCCTTTGATCAGGGTGGAGCCGTGACCGTTGTCAGCGAAGGTTAGGTGCCGATCCCGCTGGGCGTCACGCAGGTCGCGCGCGATCCGTTCCGCTTCGGCTTCTTCGGCGACCTCGGGGGCGGTCACTTCCAGCAGATGCCGGGACAACCCGGCCAGGTGGTGGCTGTCGAAGGTGTCACAGAACCCCACCATCGTGGCTTGTGCTTCACTCTCAGCTTGCGTTCCGAGATCAGCAGGGAGTTTCCGTAACACGTGGGTGACGGCGGTGGCTTGCCGGTCATTGATCCGACCCTCCCGCAGGGCGTCCCCGATCTGAGCGAACCGGTACAGATCGTTCGCCTGATGCACCATCGCGGAGGCCTGCGTCCGGGTATAGCGCAACTCGGAAGCCAACCACGACACGGTCGGAACCCCATGCGCCGACATCGCCGCCCCGGCCCGATCCACCGCGCTGAGCACCGCATGCACCACACCCGACAACCGGGACTGCACCGTGAGCAACTCAGCGACCAGGTCGAGCTGCTTCCGGTCAGTCAGCAGCGTCACATCGGTGGCGACAGCATCGAGCAAACCAGAGACCGCGGCAGCGAAATCCACCGTGCTCACACCCGCTCGACTGCTCATACCCAGAACCCTAAACGCCGCCACCGACAAAAGCCGCAACAGCCCTACGACCAACAAAACAGCTAGTCGATGCCCTATTTTCGGCGAAGACGCTGTCGCTACACGCAGCCACGGACACGCACCGGAACAGGCCAACCCGGCTGGTCAACGACGTCCTGCTACTCATGAACGACACGCTAGACACCGGCTCAGACACTTTCCGGGCCGGCGTCTTGGCTGGCTGACGCGAGGCGGCCAGGCAGCCGTGTCCTCTGCCAGGTGCCCCCCGCCGATGGTGGGCGCCCGGCAGCACGCGCCGGGCCGCGTCCAAGCCTGGATTCTCGAAGCCGCCACTCTTGCTGCTGTCGACGCTCGGGTGGCAGTGATCGCCGGTATTCTCGCGGAACCCGCACCGAAGGAGAACGCGGATGAATGATCTGGTCGTCGTCGTACCCGGCATAGGTGGTTCGGCGTTGCATCGGGACAACAAACCGCTGTGGGATCCAAGTCTCGGCGGCATCGTCAATGCGTTGAAGACCTGGGGCGGGTCGATCACCGGCCTCACCTTGCCGTCCGGAATTGGCGACAACACCCCGGACGACGGCGTCTACGCGCCGCACCTGGTCGAGGACGTCCATGTCATCCCCGGCATCTGGACGCCGATCCGCGGCTACACCGAGTTGTTGCGCGATCTCCGCGACCAGGATTTCACCGAAGAGAAGTGCAAACCTGCTGCCGCTGCCGTACGACTGGCGCACCTCCGTTCGCAGCATTGTCGCCGCCCAGACACCGCTGATCGATCGTGCCCTGGAGCGTTGGCGGGCCAGCAGCCCGGCCAACGCCGACGCCAGAATCGTGTTCATCGCCCACTCGATGGGCGGCCTGGTGTCGCGCAGCTATGCAACCACCCATCGCGACGAGGTCCGCAAGATCATCACCTTGGGCACCCCGTCCCGCGGCTCGATCACCGCCCTCAAAGTCCTCACCCAGGGGCTCGGCCCGAACTGGGGTTGGTTGCGGGATGCCACCCGTCGCTTCGCCGGCAGCCTGCCCGGACTGCACCAACTGCTGCCGTCGTACCCGTGCATCGACGCCGACGGCAACTACGAGAATTTCGCCTTCCTGGACGCCGACCATCCGGTCAACGACCTGGACGCCGGAATGGCCGCGGCCGGCATCGCCTTCCTCGACGAACTCGCCGCCGCTGAGAGCGCCGACCCCGGCTTCCGTGACCGGGTGCACCCGCTGATCGGCTGGCAGCAGGACACCCTGAGCAGCCTCCGGCTCCGCAACGGCGAACCCGAATTCCTCAATGGCTACGGCGAATGGGAGCTGAGCGGGGACGGAACGGTGCCGCACGCCGGCGCCGTCCCCAAGGGCACCGCATTGGACGCCACCAGCCTGCACGGCTTCCCCGAACAACACGGCAGCCTGCAGGCCAACCTGGCGGTGCGCACCGAGATCATCCGCCTCTTGAAGAACGCCCCGCCGATCGTGCTGCGGGGCGAGGGCGTCGGTGTCGGCGTGGGTCTGCCCGACCTGCTGCGGCAGGGTGACGAACTGGTGGTCGAGGTGACCCTTCCCCCGGTGACGCGGGAGGCGGTCGCGGTCGTGCTGGGGTCCGGTCCGTCGGCGGTGGAGCGGCGTCCGACCATCGCGAAGGACGGCACCGGCAGCGCCGTCTTCCCGACGATGGACCCCGGAGTGCACACCGTCACGGTCCGCGGCGTCCGCCCAGGCAGCGACCTGCTGCCGGTGACCGGCACCGTGACCGTCTGGGGTTCCGACTGGAGTGCGTGAGCCTCCTGCATCAGGACGCCGGTCTGCGTGCTCTTTGACGTTGGCTGACGGAACGCGATCGACCCCCAGGTAGGCGCCGGCGGCCGGACTGGAGGGGAGACGATGTCCACGGCCGTGCTAGACCTTCGACCGTCTCCGGAGGAGGCGCACACGCCCAGATCCGACGACACGGGCACGATCGGCGTGCTGCTGGCCGAACCGGACCGTCTGGTGCGCACCGGGCTGGCGATGCTCGTCGACGCGCAGCCGGGTCTGCGGGTCATCGGTGTCACCGACAGTTTCGCCGAGACCGTCCGTCGTGCGCGGGACGAGCGACCCGAGGTGGTGCTGATGGACGCCCTGCTGCTCGCCGACCCGGATCGGATCGCGGCCGTCCGTCTGATCGCCGACGCCGGGTCCCAGGTTCTCGTGCTTGCCGGACGCCATGACCGGCAGGAAATGTGGCCGGCGTTGCTGGCCGGCGTCCGCGGCTATCTGTTGAAGGACGCCGCACCCGCCGAACTGACCCTGGCCGTCCGGGCGGTGGCTGCCGGCGGCATCTGGCTCGACCCCACCATGGCGGGCGACGTGTTGCCGGAGCTGTTTCGGGCACAGAACGCGGTGGCCCCGCCGGATGGTGCGGGTGCCCCGGAGCTGACCTGCCGGGAGCGGGAGGTGCTGCGGCTGATCGCGCACGGCCTGTCCAACGGTGAGATCGCCGCGCACCTGATGGTCGCCGAGACCACGGTGAAGACCCATGTCGGCCGGATCCTGGGAAAGCTCGGACTGCGCGACCGGGCACAGGCCGTGGTGGCGGCGTATCGCCGGCAGCTGCTGGCCGCCGACGATCCGCTGCCACCACGGGCGGGGATTCGCTGAGCGACTAGCTCGTGCGGCCCTCGGCGATGAAGCACCCGTTCTCGAGCCAGCCCTTGCTGGTCGCGCTGCCGCTGATCCGCCAGTACGGGGTGATGGTGTGCTTGCCGGACTTCAGCGACATCACCGCCATGGCGTTGCGGGTCTGCCAGAAGTCGGTGTGGTTGGCGAGGTTGCCGGGCCCGTAGTACTTCTCGCGGATCGGCCCGTCGTCCACCTTGTAGCCGACCCGGATCTCGGCCTGCGAGTCCACGCCCATGTCGGCCGACAGCTGGGTGACCACCTTGCGGCTCACCGACCCGTTGTTGACGGTCACGCTCAGGCCGAGCGGCTGCCAGCCATCGCTGGCACTGATGCTCTTGATGTCGAATTTGCAGGTCTCCTGCGCGGCCGGGATCGCTTCGGCGGACGGAGCGACGACGGCGTAGGAAACGGCACCGCCGAGCACTGCACCCGCGGCGAGGAGTGCGGCGCCGCGCTTGGTCAGACGAGTCATCGGATTCTCCCTTGGTTCGTGGTCGGACGGGATGTCCGGCGTCGAGTGCTATGAGAGTGCCCGGCTTGGCTGGTTCGCCGCGTCGTCACCAGGAACGATTTGCCCGTCGTTCTTCAGGAGGACGGACGGGGCACCCACCGACCCTGCGAAGGAGCCACCGTGGTCGCAGATACTTCGTTAAATCGATGACGTCATTCGTTTCATGAAGCAATCGGTGCCAGTTTTGTTGCCGTTGCTACGCACGCGCACACAGGGCGACGTCCTGGCGTGGATCTTCCTGCACCCGGACGAGTCATACAGCATCGCTGAGATCGCCCGCGCGGTCGGGACGAGTGAGCCAACTGTCCTGCGCGAGGTCGATCGGCTCGCTGCAGCAGACCTGATCGGTGAGGTTCGCCGAGGTCGGGCGCGCCTGATCCGTCCAAATTCCGCCAATCCGGCGACTCGCCCGCTCGGCGAATTGCTGGCCGTAACCTACGGCCCGATTCCCGTGGTTCGTGAAGAACTCGACGGGATCGCCGGCATTGAGTCTGCCTGGATCTACGGCTCATGGGCCGAGCGCTACAGCGGGGTGCCCGGACGCAGCCCCGGCGACGTCGATGTCTTGGTGGTGGGCACAGCCAACGAAGACGAACTGTGGGCGGCCGCGGAGCGTGCTACACGCCGGATCGGACGGGAGGTCAGCATCCAGCTGCGTGGCCCGAAGATTGGGCCGCCGATCACGATTCTGGTTTCATTCAGACCGTGAAGTCACGCCCGATGGTCCAAGTGGGTGGAGTTGATGGAACCTGAGTCGGCCGTGCCGGGCTCGTGGCCCGTGGGGGCTGAAGTGATCGCGAGCCTGGTAGCCGATGGGAGGCTGGACATGGGGGTGGTTGTTTCCGCGGCGGACATTGAGGCGATGTTCAACGATGCGGAACTCCATTTGGCCAGCGCGGAAGTCTTGAAGTCGTCCGATCCGAAGGAGGGGACGGCAGCCACTACGTCGTCTACCAGGCCGTTCGCGCCCAGGTTGGGCCGAGTGCCGCGCGACTCATCGATCCCTTCAACCGCATGCGGCGAAAGCGTCACGAGGTCCAGTACGACAGCTCCAGTCGTGTCGTGGAGGACGACCTGGACGAGGACCTGCCGAAGGCCAAGCAGATAGTGCAGAACATTCGTAAGTTCTCCGCTCGACTCGGAACCTGGCAACCGTGATCCGACCCGCCTCCGTTACCGCGTGATCCGGAGGGTTTGCACCTGGAAGGGGCGTAGGGACAGGTCGACACAGACCAGACCTTCCGTCGTGCTCACGTACTCGACCAGTTCACCGGGACGCTCCAACAGATCCGCCGCGCGCACCGCGGAAACCGGCAGATCGACACTCACCTGGGTCGTCGCGCGTCCGCCGGAGGACTCGTAGAGCCGGACGATCAGATCGCCCGAGCGGTCGTCGGCCAGCTTGACCGCGCTGATCAGCACCCGCGGGTCGCTGGAGGTCGCCAACGGGGCGACCTCGCTCCCGCGGGCCGGACGGGCCGGGGTGTTGATCGCCCAGCCCAGTTCCGTGGCGCGGGCCTCGTCGGCGCCGAAGGCGAGCGCGAACCGCATCCGCTGGACGCCGAGGTCGGCCCGCGGGTCGGGGAACCGGGGCGCCCGCAGCATCGAAAACCGGACGTCGGAGACCACCGTGCCGCCGCGCCGCGACCGGACCACGTCGAAGCCGTAGCTGGAGTCGTTGGCGAACGCCACCCCGAAGCCCGGCTCGCGCACCAGGAACCAGCGCTGGACGTGGGTCTCGAAGCGTGCGTTCTCCCACGAGGTGTTGTCGTGCGTGGTGCGGGAGTGGAAGCCGAACTGGGTCTCGGCGACCGCGGTGTCGGCGAACACGTCGATCGGGAAGGCGAGCTTGAGGAACTTCTCGGTCTCCTGCCAGTCGACCGTGTTGTCGATCAGCAGCGCCCGGCCGTCTGCCGACAGCGACAGCCGCTGCTCGATGGACGACTTTCCGAACGAACGGCGGACCACGACAGCGTCGCCGTCCAACCGCACCTCGTCGGCGGCGTCCAGGTCGCGCCGCATCTTCCGGTAGCTGTTGTCGACGTCCCAGGCGTCCCACAGGTTCGGGAAGTCCTGGTGCAGCTGCAACAGGTTGCCGCGCTCGCCGGCCACGATCGCGTCCCGTCCGGACGCCAGGTCGACGGCGCTGACCACATGGCCGGCGGCGTCCACTTCGACCCGAAGAGTGTCGCTGCCCAGCACGAAGCCGGCACCGGAGGCCGCGGCCGACCCCTTATCTGCCGAAGCCGGACGGCCAATCGCCGCCGCACCGACCTCGGACTGGGCGACCGGTGCGGCATTGACCAGCACGATGGGCCGGTCGAGCTTGGCGGTTTCGACAGGCTCAACCGGCGATGCCGGCGCAACCAGCTCGACGCCCAACGCGCTCAGCGAGTCGGCGATCACGCCTTCCAGGATCGCGCTCACCCGAGCGTGCCGCTCGGCGGCCTCCCGGTGCACCCAGGCGATCGACGTGCCGGGCAGGATGTCGTGGAACTGCAGCAGCAGCACCTCGCGCCAGGCCGCGTCCAGCACCTCGTACGGATATTCGCGCCCGGCCCGGACGGCCGCCACGCTCGCCCACAGCTCGGCCTCGCCGAGCAGCTGCTCGTTGCGCCGGTTGCCCTGCTTCATCTTGTGCTGGGTGGTGTAGGTGGCCCGATGCCGCTCCAGGTACAGCTCGCCGCGCCACACCGCCGGCTCGGGAAGCTCGGCCTTGGCGCGCTCGAAGAAGGCGTCCGGATGCTCCCAGACCACCTTCGCGCTGCCTTCCAGATCGGCCAGCCGCTTGGCCCGGGCGATCATCTCGCGAGTGGTTCCACCGCCGCCGTCGCCCCAGCCGGTCGGCGCCAGCGACGACGAGCCGACCGACTTCTCCTTGAAATTGCGGTCGGCGCGGGCCACCTCGTCGCCGGACAGCTGCGAGTTGTAGGTGTCCATCGACGGGAAATGGGTGAAGATCCGGGAGCCGTCGATGCCTTCCCATTCGAACGAGCTGTGCGGGAAAACGTTGCGCTCGTTCCAGGAGATCTTCTGGGTCAGGAACCACTCGAAACCGGCTCCGACCAGCAACTGGGGCAGCGCGCCCGAGTAGCCGAAGCTGTCCGGCAGCCAGGCCCCACGGCATTCGATGCCGAACTCGTCGCGGAAGAACCGCTGCCCGTACAGGAACTGCCGGATCATCGCCTCGCCGCCGGGCAGCACGGCGTCCGCCTCGACCCACATGCCGCCGACCGGCACGAAACGTCCGTCGGCGACGGCCTGCTTCACCCGCGCGTACACCTCGGGGCGATGCTCCTTGATCCAGGCGTACTGCTGGGCGCTCGACATCGCGTAGATGAAGTCGTCGTACTCGTCGAGCAGGGTGACCATCGAGCTGGTGGTGCGCGCGACCTTGCGGACGGTCTCGCGCAGCGGCCACAGCCAGGCCGAGTCGATGTGGGCGTGACCGACGGCGGTGATCAGATGGGACGACGGCGCGGCCGGACTGGCCAGCACCTCGGTCAGCTGGGCACGGCCCGCGGCGGCGGTGCCGGCGACGTCCTGCAGGTCGACGGCGTCCAAGGCCCGATCGAGGGCGAACAGGATCTTCGCCCGTCGGGCCGAACCGGCGTCCAGCTGCTGGGCGAGCTGCAGCAGCACCTCGACGTCATGGACGAGCTCGAACACCTCGGTCTCGAAGATCGTCACGTCGGCGCGGCGCAGCCGATACAGGAACTCTTCGCCGGCGGTGGCCCACTCGCCGGACTCGGTCGGCTGGAACGGGACGTAGTCGAGCAGCACCGGGTTGGACGCCGCCTCGACGTAGAACTCGATCGGCTCGCCGCCGGCCGCCTCCTTCACAACCGGGATCCATTGCGCCCGCGGATGCAGCGAGCGCACCGGCGAACCGTCCGGGCGATAGACCAGGCCTTCGATCTGGAAGCCGGTCATATTGGTGTCGAAACCCAGATCGAGCAGCACCTCGACCCGGCGTCCGGCGAACGCCGGCGGCACCGTGCCGGTCACCCGGAACCAGGTGGTGTCCCAGGCGCGGCCCCAGACGTCGCCGGTGTGCGCCGGCAGGTATTCGGCGGCCAGCCCGTCGGCGACCGGGATCGGCTCGCCGCCCACCCGGTGCGCCGCCAGCGTCAGCGGCCGCGGGTGCGAATGAGTGGCCGGACGCAGCCGCTCGTCGAGGACGCGGGCCACCCGGGCCAACGTCAGGTCCTGGTTGTCGTGCATCAAGCCTCCACGGTCGCGGCCAAGGTCACCCGCGGGTGCCGGCCGTCACGGGCAATGGTCATGTAGTGCTCCCAGAACGCACCGCCCGGCGCGAGGTCGCGACGGGTGAGCTCGGTGGGATCGAGCAGCAGGGTGGACCGTTCGGCGTCCGTGGCACCGGCGGCACGGCGCCGCCGCAGTTCGTTCATCGCCGCGGCGACGACCAGACCCTCCTTCTTGATCGTGCCGTGCTCGTCGATCAGGCCGAGGTCGTATTCGAGCTCGGGGAAATCCGCCAGCGAACGGCTGACGTCGTGCGAGCACCACCAGGTGATGCCGAACAGCTCGGGGGTGTCGACGAGTTGATCGAGGGTCGCCTCGATGAACGGCAGCACCGAGGACGCCGGCAGCACGTTGCGCGGCGCCCCCACCTCTTGCAGCCACACCGGACGGTCGGGGTCGGTCTGGAACGCCCGCGCCACCTCGATCAGATAGCGGGCGTGGGCGCGGGTCTCGAAGGCGTCCGGGCCGAAGGTCTGTGCGGTGCCGTTGAACACCCAGGAATGCACGACGGTGGCGTCGCCGAGGGTGGCGACGTGCCCGAGGGTGAACGGCTGGGTGTCGTCGTACCAGGTCGTGTCGTAGCAGGCATGCAGCACCGGTGTGCCGGGGGCGCCGGCGCGCAGGGCGCCGATCATCGTCTGCAGCCAGTCGGTGACGTCGGTCTCGGACGCCGGATAGGCCTCCGGGTGCGCGGTGCCGGTGAACTGACTCACCTCGTTGCCCACGGTCAGGCCGAGCAGGTTCGGGTGACCGGCGCAGGCCTTGGCCAGGGCGGTCAGGTAGGTCGCGGTGGAGGCGACCGCCTCGGTGTCGGTGAACATGCCGCGGCGATGCCAGCTGGTCAGCCAGGCGGGCACGAAGTCGAAGCTCGACAGATGCCCCTGCAGGCCGTCGACGCAGACGTCAAGCCCCCGGTCGGCGGCGAGTTCGAGCACTCGCTCGACGTCGGCCAGGCCGCGGGGGCGGATCAGCGTCCGGTTGGGCTGCAACAGCGGCCACAGCGGGAACACCCTGAGGTGGTCGACGCCCAGTTCGGCGATCGTGTCGAGGTCGCGGGCGACATCGTCTGCGGAGAAGTCGAGCCAGTGGTGGAACCAGCCGACGCGAGGGGTGTAATTCACCCCGAACCTGACCGTGCGAGTGCATGCGGGGGCCGTCATCGGCGCTACTTTACCGATTGAGTATGGACTGTCAACGGGTGCTCGTCGAGGGCCGCGGACGCCCGTCACGGAGCCGCCGCGAGCCCGTCCGGGGCGGGCCCGTCACGGGGCGCGCAGAGCACCCGGGCGAAGGCTTTCGAGGCTGCGTTATGGTTGCCCCGGACACCTGTGCGACCAGGAGGCGGAACGATGGCCGGAGAAGCGGGAATACCGCGGCCTGGGCGCGTCACCATTTCGGACATTGCCCGCCGGGCCGGGGTGACCAGCGGCGCCGTTTCACTGGCGATCAACGGAAAGCCTGGGGTCTCCGATATCACCCGTGCGCGCATTCTGCGGATCGCCGACGAGATGCGCTGGCGTCCGAATCACGCGGCGAAGACGTTGCGCGGCCAGAGCCCGCATTCGATCGGATTGGTGCTGACCCGACCCGAAGAGGTGGTCGGCGAAGAAGTGTTCTTCACCAAGTTCCTGGCCGGCGTCCAGTCGGTGCTCAGCCAGCGCGGCTTTTCGCTGCAACTGCAGATGGCGACCGACCTGGCGTCCGAGACTGCGATCCACGCCGACTGGATCGCCGACGGCCGGGTCGACGGCATTCTGGTGCTCGACCCGCGGCTGGACGACCCACGGGTGACAGCCCTGCTGGAACTGGGATTGCCGGCCGTGATCGTCGGTGGCGATGTGGACGGCGCGGCGCTGGCCAGCGTCCGCACCGACGACGGACGGCTGATGCGGGTGATCTTCGACCATCTGACCGAACTGGGTCATCGACGCATCGGCTACGTCACCGGCGACCAGAGCTTCGCCCATATCCGGCGCCGGATCGACGCATTCACCGACTACGCGTTGGAATCGGGAATCTGGGGTATCACCTTGGCCGGCGATTTCGTTCCGCAACAGGCCAAGACCGCCACTCGCAAGCTGATGACCTCGCCCAGCGGCCCGACCGCGCTGATCTTCGACAGCGAGGTGATGGCGATCGCCGGAATGGCGACGCTGACCGAAATGGGAGTGGCGGTGCCCGGCGACGTGTCGGTGATTTCCTGGGAGGATTCGGCGACCTGCCAGGTGCTGCATCCCACTCTCACCGCGCTCAACCGGGACGCCGGCGCGCTGGGCCGTGAGGCTGCCGCAGGCATGCTTCGGCTGCTCGACCGGGAACCGGTCGCCGAGCCCGCCGTGGTCGCGACCGTGGTGCCGCGCGAGTCGACGGCACCGCCGGCGTCCTGACCCTCGCTCGGTTCCCCGCGAATGTCAGCTCCGATCCCTTGCAGTCACTCAATCGATGTAGTAGCTTCCTCGCAACCATGCGCCGTCGCTTGGGCGGCCTGCACAAATTGAGGAGGCATGATGAGACGCTTCACCGGACTCGTCACCCTGGTGGCATCGGCCGCACTCGCCCTGACTGCGTGCACGGGTGGTGGGGCCGCGGCCCCGGCGCCCAGCGCGAGCAACAGCGGCGGCGCGCTTTCCGGCACCGTGAAATTCCAGAGCTGGTCGCTGAAGAACGAGACCTTCAGCCCGTATTTCGAGAAGCTCATCGCCGATTTCGAGAAGGAGACCGGCGTCAAGGTCGAGTGGCTCGACCAGCCCGGCGACGGTTACCAGGAGAAGGTGCTCAGCCAGGCGGGCTCCGACACCCTGCCCGACGTGGTCAACCTGCCCCCCGACATCGCCTTCCCGCTGGTGCAGGCCAACAAACTGCTCGATCTCAACGCTGCCGATCCGTCGCTGGCCAGCACCTACGTGCCTGGCGCCTGGGCGGCCTACTCCTACCCGGGCATCACCGGCACCTTCGGCGTGCCGTGGTATCTGGGAACCGACCTCAGTTGGTGGAACGGCACCGAACTGAAGAAGTACGGCGTCGATACCGCCAACCTGCCGACCACCAACGAGCAGCTGATCGAACTTGCCAAGACGGTCGGCGCGGCATCCAAGGGAAAGTTGCCGGTGCTGTCGTCGATGCCGACCATCGACCTGTTCTCGTCCAGCGGTGTGCCGATCATGAACGACGCGGGTGACTTCGTCTTCAACACGCCGCAGGCCGCGGCGGTCGTCGACCAGTTCCGCGACGCCTACCAGGCCGGCGGGGTGCCCGAAGAGGCGCTGACCGGCGACTTCGGCGGAAACGCCGATGGCTTCAAGGCGGGCAAGGTCGCCTACACCACCGCCACCTCGACTTTCGCCGGCGACCTGGAGAAGAACGCGCCCACCCTTCGCAAGGGCGTCATCGCCACGCCGCGCATCGGCCTCGCGCCGCTGTTCGTCCAGGGCGTCTCGGTGGCAGCCAACACGAAGAACAAGGACGCCGCGATCGCCTTCGCGAAGTACCTCACCAACACCGCCAACCAGGTGGCGTTCTGCAAGATCGCGGTGGGCTTCATGCCCGGCACCGTCGAGGGCGCGGCCGACACCAAGTCGCTCAGCGACGGTATCAAAGACGAGTTGCAGCTGAAGGCCATCGGCATCGTGGTCGAGTCGATGAAGACCGCGAAGATGCTCACCCCGGTGCAGTGGACCGGTGCTATGAAGACCTACATGGACCAGCAGCTCGCGCTCGCCATCAAGGGAAACATCGGTTCCCAGGAGGCACTCGACAAGATCGTCCAGTACGCCAACCAGAACAAGGTCAGCTGACCTTGGAGGCCTAGCTGGGGAAGCGCCGGTTCGCTGGTCGAGCTTGTCGAGACCCGTCCACATCTCGCTGATGAGGGTTTCGTCGGCTCGGCCGACGGGGCGGGCATTGATCGGCGCTTCCCTTTGCGATCACGAGAAGAAGGAGGAGGAATGAAGTCACACAAGTGGTTCACTCCGTGGCTGCTGGTGGCCCCAGGGGTGATCTGGGTGCTGGTGTTCGGTTTGTGGCCGTTCTTCAACACCATTGTGCTGAGCTTCACCGATGCGCGTCCGCTGCGAGCCGGAAAGTTCGTGGGTTTGGCGAACTACGCTCGAATCGGCTCCGACGAACAGTTCGGATACGCGTTGACCACGAGCTTGATCTACATGATCGTCTGCATTCCGCTGTTGACGATCCTGCCGCTGCTGCTCGCGTTGCTGGTGGAGAAGACTATCCCGTGGATTACCTTCTTCCGTACCACCTTCTACTTCCCGGTCATCGCGTCGGTGGTCGTCGTCGCTCTGATCTGGACCTGGATGTTCGACACCAAGGGCCTGATCAACGGCGCGCTGGAGGCGATGGGTGTTGCAGACAATCCCATTCCCTTCCTGGTCGATCGCTGGTGGTTGCTGATGTGTGCCATTCTGCTGACGGTGTGGAAGGGCCTCGGCTACTACATGGTGGTCTACCTTGCCGCCCTCGGTAACTCCAACAAGGAGTTGCACGAGGCGGCCGCGCTGGACGGCGCCGGCACGTTCCAGCGCTTCCTGACCGTGACCGTGCCGGCCGTCCGCGGCGCCATGGTGCTGATCATGGCGCTGGTGGCGGTCTCCGCACTGCGCGTCTTCACCGAGTTGCAGGTGCTCTCCAACGGCACCGGCGGACCGGGCGGCCAGTCGATGTCGATCGTGATGCTGATCAAGACGATCGGCTCGGGGCTCACCGGCAATGTCGGCTACGCCTCGGCGCTGAGCGTCGTGTTGTTCCTGATCACCGCGCTGCCGCTGCTGGCGATCGCCTGGATGAACCGCGAGAAGGAAGCGAAGGCCTGAGATGAGCACGAGGGTTGAAGAGAGCCCGGAGTCGACCGAGGTCGCGATGCGCGCCGTCAAGCCCAAGAAGGCCAAGGAACTGCCGTATCGCCGCAAAGGATCGAGCGATTTCCTCAAGCCCACGCTCGGTGGCCTGATCGTCCGCTACGTGCTGCTTGCGATCATGACGGTGATCGTGATCGGTCCCTTGGTGTTCCAGCTGGCCACCTCGTTCAAGGGCCCGCTCGACGACATTTACAACTTCCCGCCCAGCCTGATTCCGACCGATCCGACTCTCCAGAACTACGTGCGGGTGCAGGACTTCATTCCGGTCTACCTGTACGCCTGGCATTCGCTGCTGGTCGCCATTGGGACGGTGATCACCAACGCGGCCTTCTCCACGTTCGGCGGCTACGCGCTGGGCTGCATGGAGTTCAAGGGCAAGAAGATCGTGATGGGCATTCTGCTCTCGACCATGCTGCTGCCCGGTGAGGTCACGATCACCAGCCAGTTCCTCACTGTCAAGGCATTCGGTCTGGCCGACTCCCTGTGGGGTGTCTTCCTGCCGGGCGCGGTCGGGGCGATGAACGTACTGCTGATCACCACGGCCTGCCGGGCGATTCCCAGGGACATGCTGGCCGCGGCCACCATCGACGGGGCGACCACGTGGCAGCGGATTCAGCACATGGTCTGGCCGAACATCAAGGGCATGGTCAGCGTGGTGGCGATCTTCTCGTTCATTGGCGCCTGGGACGACTTCCTCTGGCCGCTGATCGTGCTCACCGATCCCGCCAAGTACACCCTGACGGTCGGCATGGCCTACCTGAGCGGGAACTTTGCCGATCCGCGGCTGGTAGCGGCCGGCACGATGATCGCACTGGTTCCGATCGTGATCCTGTTCTCGGTGATGCAGAAGCACTTCTTCGCCGGTGTCGAGGAAGGCGCGGTCAAGGGGTGACAATCATCCGATGAACGCGACCATCGCGCCCGATCCGGGCCCGCTGGATCCACCATCGTCTCGCCCCCGAGCAGGAGTGCTCGGGGGCGAGGTGTTCTCCTTCTCCTTCCGGCCCGGGGACGGCGTCACCGCCATCCCGGCAGTTTTCGTCATCCCGGCGGACGCCGGTATCTCGCCGGTCGCCGGTATCTCGCCGGTCGAGCTTGTCGAGACCCGGTCGTTGGTCGAGCTTGTCGAGACCCATCCCGCGGACGAACAGCCCCTCGTCACCGTCGACACCGAACTGCACTGGGCGTTCTACGCCGACGACGAGGCGGCGCTGCAGGCGCCGTGGGCGTCCCTGGCGGTCTGCCCGGACGTGGTCTTCGACGACGGTTCGAGACTGTCCGAGGGCATCGTCGGCCGTGGAACGGCGATCGATCGGTACGGGTTCGCGGTCACTCCGTCCGCCCAGTTCGGCGCCGCCTGGAGCCTGCCGCAGCAGTGGAACGCCGACACCGTGTCGCTGGCGCCGTGGGCGGGACGCCGGATCGCGGCCATCGAGGTGGTGCTCGGCGACGACTCGGTTGTTGCGGACGCCGGCGATGGACTGGCCGGCGGGTGGGTGGAGATCGTGCTGCGGCGCGCCGAGGCACTGCCGACGTCGCCGGCCGAGCGGGTGGACACCCGGCGCGGCAGCCACTCCGGATTCCGGTTCTCCCGCGGCAACACCCTTCCCGCGGTCGCGGTGCCGCACGGCTTCGTCTTCCTGACCCCGGCCACGGACGCCGCCGACACCCGCTGGCCGTACCGCTGGGGCGCCCACGACGAGCCGGCCGGACGCCGATTCGCGGCCCTGCAGACCTCGCATCAGCCCAGTCCGTGGATCGGTGACCACGGTGTGCTGCAGTTCTTGCCCTACCTGCCGACGCCGGGCGGGCCGTCCGGTCACGGTGGTCACATCGTGCCGGGCAGCGAGATCGCCCGGCCGCATCGGTATGCCGCGACGTTGGTCGAGGGCATCGAGATCGAGGGCACCACGACCTCGGCTGTGGTGGCGGTGCGGGTGCGTGCCGCCTGGGCGGGGTTGCTGATCGGTCAGTCGGAAGGCGATCTCGGGTCGCTGGCGGTGGAGTCGCTCCCGGACGGCCGGGCCATGGTCCGGGGCTGGATCGGCGAACGTCCGGACGCCGCCTGGGGCAACGCGCCTCGGATGTACGTCTACGGCGAGACCGCGGAACCGGTGGCGGCGGAGGCGTCCGGCGAGCGGTACGGACTGGGGATCACGGCACCCGGCGAGGTGGAACTGCGGGTCGCGACGTCCTTCCTGTCCATCGAGCAGGCCCGCCGCACCTTCGAACTGGAGGCGCCATGGGCGTCCGGTTTCGACGAGCTGGTGGCGGCGAGCCGGGCCCGCTGGGACGCGGTGTGCGGCGCGATCGAGCTGCCGGCGTCCGCCGACGACCGGTACGCCCTGGCCGATCGGGAACTGCGGGCCAAGGTCGCGCACGCGCTGTACCGGCTGCGGCTCTACCCGAACGCCGCGTCCGAGAACGCCGGGACGGCCGACGCGCCGGACTGGCGCTTCGCCGACGTCTTCGCCGCTGCGGCGCCGCATGGCGACGAGGTGACCGGCGCCCCGATCGCATCCGGCCGGCTGGTGGTGAACAACGGCTACTGGGACACCTACCGCACCACCTGGCCGCTGCTGGCTGTGCTGGACGCCGCCGGCACCGGCGAACTGCTCGATGGGCAGTTGGAGCAGGTCCGCCGCGGCGGCTGGACGGCGCGCTGGAGCGGCCCTGGCTACCTGGATTGCATGGTCGGCACCTCCAGCGACCAGATCTATGCGCAGGCGTCCCGGCTCGGCGTGCCTGGTTTCGAGCGGGGACTGGCCTACGAATCGGGTTGGCGCAACGCCTGCGAACCGAGTCCGGACGCCCGCACCGGCCGGGCGGGGACGGCGACCGCCCGGTTCAGCGGGTACGTTCCACGTGAAATCCACGCCGGGCTGTCCTGGACGATCGAGGCCGCGATCAGCGACGCGGCCCTGGGCCGGTTCGCCGACCTGTTGGCCGCAGATCCGGCGGCGACGGCGTCCGATTCGGCCCGGTACCGCGCGCACGCCCGCTACTTCGCCAACCGGTCGTTGAACTACCGGCAGCTGTTCGACGCCGGCACCGGCTTCTTCCGCGGCCGCTCTTTCGGTGGGCGAGCGTGTCGAGATCCCGATGTCGCCGAGGACTTCGATCCGCGTGTCTGGGGCGGCGACTACGTCGAGACCAACGCCTGGGGCATGTCGGTCTCGGCGGTGCACGACGGCGCCGGCCTGGCCGCGCTGTTCGGCGGACCCGGCGCGCTGCGGGAGCATCTGGACCGGCTGTTCGCCGAGCCGGAGACGATCGTCGCGCCGTACCATCCGGGGCTGGTCGTCCATGAGCAGGTCGAGGCGCGGGCGCTGCGCGCCGGAATGTGCGCGTTGTCGAACCAGCCGGCGCACCAGATTCCGTTCATGTACCTGCACACAGATCAGCCCTGGCGGGCCGGACCGGTAGTGAAAGCGCTAGCCAAACGGCTGTTCACCGGAGGCCATCTGGGTCAGGGCTTCCCCGGCGACGAGGACAACGGCGAGATGGGCGGCTGGTGGCTGTGGGCG
Organism: Micropruina sp.; assembly: GCF_047606665.1. Taxonomy (GTDB): domain Bacteria; phylum Actinomycetota; class Actinomycetes; order Propionibacteriales; family Propionibacteriaceae; genus Micropruina. Next base: position 51,197 of record NZ_JASGEF010000049.1, read on the forward strand.
CTGCTCGGCCTCTACCCGCTCGACCCCGGCTCGGCCGAGTTCGTGATCGGGACGCCGCTGGTCGACGACGTGATGCTGCACCGGGACGTCGGTGCGCTGCAGGTCCGGGTGAATAGGGAATCAGCCGAGGCGTCCTACCTGGCGGCGGCGTCCTGGAACGGCCGGGTGCTGTCGGCCCCGGTGCTGACCGCGTCCGAGCTGGCCGAGGCCGGTGTCCTGGAACTCACCCTGGCCGACGATCCGCCGGTGGACGCCCCGATCTGGCAGGCGACGAGTGCCGCAGTTGTCGCATGGCGTCCGGACCGGTGCCGTCCGGAGTTCGCGATCGCAAGCGCGGGAATCGACGGCCGGGTGGCCTTCGACGACGGCGCGGACGCCGACAGCTGCTGCGAGTTGGCGTCCGGTGACTGGGTCGGTCAGGACTTCGGCGGCCTGCAGCGGGTCAGCGACCTCACCCTGACGGTATCGGACGCCGCCATAGGGACGTGGTTCCTGGTCGAACGCAGCGACGACGGCGTGGTCTGGGAGGAAGCCCCCACCACTCATCGGGAACCCCTGCCGGCGAACCGGACCACCCCGTTCCAGCTGGTCGCCCCTGTGACCGCCCGGTTCTGGCGCGTCCGGGCTCTCGCCCCGGTGCGACTGGGTCAGCTCGAGCTCTTCGAATGGAGCGATGTGTAACAGCAGATCGACTCGGAGGCGCCGGAGCTTGCTCGGCAACTCGTGGAAGCGGCTTCGCTCACCGCGCAACGGGCGGTGTCGGCGGTGATCGGATCGGCGTCGTCCTGGTCACCGAGTAGGCAGATCGCCTGCCCAACGACACATTGCCTGTGTTGCTACGCAGGCGATGTGCGTTTGCGCAGGCGACGTCGGATCGGGTGGCGTCTAGACCAACAGATCGGAACGGTGCACCAGGGCGGCGGCGCCGATCAGCGGGGCGTCCCCGGCCAGAGCGGCCCGCTCGACCCGGACGGCGCGGGCGAACGCGTTCACCGCGCGCGCCTCGACCGCCGCTCGGATGTGGTCGACGTAGTCGTCGGCGACCAGCGAGAACCCGCCGCCGACCACGGCCAACTCCAGGTCGAGCAGGGTCGCGGCGTTCACCACGCCGGTGCCGACGAAGGTGGCCGACCGCACCACGGCGGCCACCGCGATCGGGTCGCCGGCGGCGTAGGCGGCGGCCAGCTCTTCGCCGTCCGAACCCGTCCAGCCCTGGGAGCGGGCCCAGGTCACGGTGTGCGGCCCGGACGACAGTTCTTCCACCGTGGCCGCGGCGGCCGCGCCCTCGACCCGGTCGACGATGACCTGCCCGAGATGCCCGGCGTTCCCGGTGGCCCCGGCGATCACCCGGCCGTCGGAGATGATGCCGCCCCCCACCCCGGTGGAGACCACGAAGACCATGGCGTTGCGGACGCCGCGCGCGGCCCCCAGCCAGAGCTCGGCCAGCGCGATGCAGGTGCCGTCCAGTCGCAGCCGGACGTCGGACAGCCCGGTCGCCTGGCGCACGACGTCCACCACCGGGAAGTCGCGCAGGCCGGTGAGGTTGATCGGGGAGATGGCGCCCAGCGGAAGGTTCAGCGGGCCGGCCGAGCCGATGCCGGCCGCCGTGACGTCCGCCCAGTGCGGTGAGTCGAGTGCCGGCCGCAAGGCGGCGGCGATGCTGGCCGCGGCGGCGTCCGGGGTCGAGGCGCCGGTGGCGCCCATCGCGGCGCGACCGCGGGTGCCGTCGATAATGGTGCCGTCGGTACCGATGAGTGCCGCTTCGACCTTGGTGCCGCCCAGATCGATAGCCAATGCCGTCGTCATGGCGACACGCTATCCTAAATCGATTGAGGAGAGTAGGAAGTTTCCGTTGTTCATCGAGCTCACCAACACCCCCCGTCACTACGCCTGGGGCTCCTACGACGGGATCGCGGCGTTCACCGGACACCCGGCGAGCGGCGAGCCCGAGGCCGAGTTGTGGTTCGGCACCCATCCCGGCTCGCCCAGCCTGACCCCGCGCACCTTTCCGTCGACCAACCCTGGCCATGAGACCCTGCGCGACTGGGTCGCTGCCGAGCCGGAGGCGTTGCTCGGTTCGCCGGACGCCACCGAGCTGCCGATCCTGCTGAAGGTGCTGGCCGCCCGCACGCCGCTGTCACTGCAGGTGCACCCGAGCCCCGAGCAGGCCGAGCAGGGCTACGCCGACGAGGTGGCCCGCGGCATCGCGGTCGACGCGTTCAGCCGCTCCTACAAGGATCCCTTCCCGAAGCCCGAGATCATCGTGGCGGTCACCGAGTTCGAGGCTCTGGGCGGGTTCCGTCCGGTCGCTGAGGTGGCGGCCTTCGCCGCCGATCTCGCCGCGCTCGCCCCGCAGCCGCCCAGCCCGGCGCTGGCCCGGCTGCTCGATCTGCTGGCCACCCCGACGGATGTCGAGCCGATCGTCGACTGGCTGCTCTCGGGCGAACCGGACGCCGTCGCCTGCGTCGCCGAGGTGATCGAACTGGCCGGGTCGGACGCCGCCGGTCGGACGCCGAGCGCCGCGACCTTCGGCACCGTCCGCGAACTCGCCGGCCACTATCCGGGCGATCCCGGCGTGGTGATCGCGGCGCTGGCCAACCGGGTCACCTTGCAGCCGGGAGAGTGCCTGTTCGCGGACGCCGGCGTCCTGCACGCCTACCTGCACGGGGTCGGCATCGAGCTGATGACCGCCAGCGACAACGTGCTGCGCGGCGGCCTGACCCCCAAGCACATCGACACCGACGAACTGCTCCGGGTGCTGTCCTTCGACCAGGGTCCGCCGGCGGTGCTGGAGCCGCGGCGTCCGGCCGACAACGTGGCCGTGTACGCGCCGCCAGCCGGGTTCACGCTGACCGTGATCGACCTGGCCGCACCGACCGAACACCTCGGCGGCGGACCGGCGATCCTGCTGGTCGAACGGGGTCCGGTCACGCTGGCCGGGGCGGACGGCTCGGTCACCCTGATGCGCGGCGACGCGGTGTTCATTCCAGCGTCCGAGCGCGACGTGAGCGTCGTCGGACCGGGCCGGGTGTGGCTGGCGGGCGTCGGCAGCACGGCCGACTGACCGGTATGCGATAGTCCGGGGTGTGCGCACCGCCCTGGCCCGAATCGACCCGGTCTGGCTGGTGCTGGTCGGCATCGCGTCGGTGCAGCTGGGTGCGTCGTTCGCCAAGGATCTGTTCGCACTCAGCACGCCGACCGCGACCGCCTGGTTGCGGCTCTGTTTCGCCAGCCTGATCTTCCTCATCTTCGCCCGGCCTCGGCTGCGCGGACGCCGTCCGCGGGAATGGACGATCGTGCTCGGCTACGGCCTGGCGCTGGCCGGGATGAACTGGGCGATCTATGCCTCCTTCGCACGGATTCCGATCGGGGTCGCGGTCACCGTGGAGTTCCTCGGACCGTTAGCGGTGGCCGTGGCGGGCTCGCGGCGTCCGCGGGACCTGCTCTGGGTGGGTCTGGCCGGTCTCGGCGTCGCCCTGCTCGGCCTGCAACCCGTCGAGGCCGACTGGGTCGGGCTCGGGCTGGCGCTGCTGGCCGGCGCGCTGTGGGCCGGCTACATCCTGCTCGCCGGACCCACCGGACGCCATTTCGAGGGCGTCTCCGGAGTGACCGTCGCCAGCCTGGTCGGTGCGGTGCTGCTGGCTGGTCCGGCGCTGGCGTTCGGCAGTCCGGTCTTCACCCCGCACGTGCTCGGCGTCGCGCTCGCGGTCGGGCTGTTGTCGTCGGTGATCCCGTACGGACTGGAGATGGTCGCGTTGCGCCGGATGAGACCCGGACTGTTCGGCATTCTGATGAGTCTCGAACCGGCGGCCGCGGCGCTGTTCGCCCTGGTGCTGCTGGGTGAACGCCTGAACGTCGTCGAGTGCGTCGCGATGGCGTGCGTGATCGCCGCCAGCGTGGGCGCCACCCGGTCCCGTGCGCCGTCCGAGCCGACGGTGCGCGACTGACGGTGTGATTGTCGGTCGAGTGCCACGGGACCACGGGACCGTGATCAGGAGTGATTGTGTGCCGGAAGGAAGGCGTCCATCTGCTCGATCGCCGGTCGATAGCCTTTTCTTGCTCGCCGTGTACCAAGCCGAGGCTGCGGAGACGGTTGAGATCGTGGGAGAGCGTCTTGTCGCCGCGGCCAGCATAGAGTTCGGCCAAGATCGGGCTGACATGGCGCAGAGCGCTGCGCGGAGTGAAGGTTCCCTCAGGCATGGAAAGAAGGAGTTCACGACGTCGCCGGGACGCTTCACCATGCGTTTCGCCAGTGAAGATTTCATGCACGAAATTGATCCAGGCGGCACGCCTCTGCATATTCTGCACCGTCGCGATCTGCTCGCGGAGCATGTCGACGAATCCGTCGACGGCATACCGGACGAAACCATGCACATCGCCCTGTGCCGAGGCGGCTGCGAGCCGGGAATAGTACCTGGTGCGCGTCCGGTTGTAGTGGTCTGAGTGGCCGTCCCGGACAAGCGGTGATGCCGGCGCAGTACACGAACCGGGGTGGTAGGCGGGCTACACCGTCGTCGGCGGTGCGGGCAGCACCCGCGGCCCCTTGACCCCGGCGTCCTTGAACGCCTGCAGGCCGCGATCGAGGATGGCCCGCTGGACGCCGCCCTGCTTGTTCGGCTGCGTCTTCGCGGTGATCCGGATGGTCATCCGGCCGGCCTCCACCGCCTGGACGCCGGCGACCTGCGGCTCTTCGAGCAGCACCTCGGCCCACTCGGGATCGGCGTAGATCTCGGCTACCACCGTGTTGAGCAGGTCGATGACCCGGGTCGAGCTCTCGGTGGTGTCGACCGGGAGATCGACGGTGGCGGTCGACCAGCCCTGGGTCTGATTCCCGACCCGGACGATCTCACCGTTGCGGATGTACCAGGCCTGTCCGTCGGCGTCCCGCAGCCGGGTCACCCGCAGCCCGACGTCCTCCACGGTGCCGACGGCCTCGCCGAGGTCGACCAGGTCGCCGACGCCGTACTGGTCCTCGATGATCATGAAGATGCCGGCGAGGTAGTCGCGCACCAGGCTCTGCGCGCCGATGCCCAGGGCCACACCGCCCACGCCGGCGGAGGCCAGCACCGGCGTCAGCGGAATGCCCAGGATCGCCAGCGTGGTGAGCACGGTCAGCACGGTCAGCACGATGTTGGTCACGCTGCGCAGCAGCGAGCCCATGGTGGCGGCGCGGGCGGCATGCCTGGCTGCGAAATCCTCGGCGTTCCGTCCGGAGCGCTGCTTCGCGCGATGGACCGCCAGGTCGGCGGCACGCTGGATCGCTCGTACCAACAGCCAGCGGACCAGCATGCCCAGGGTCAACGCGACCAGGATCGCCACCGGGGTCTGCGGCCAAGTCCATACCACCATGGCGCCCATTCTTCCGGGCGGACGCCGTCGTCACCAAAGCCATGCCCGGTACCGTGCTGCCGTGTCCACCTCTCATGTCGCCCTGGTCACCGGAGCCTCCCGCGGCATCGGCGCGGTCATCGCGCGCCGGCTGGCCGCCGACGGCTGGGCGGTGGCGGTCAACTACCGCTCAGGAGCCGAGAACGCCCAGCGGGTGGTCGCCGCGATCCGGGACGCCGGCGGGGTCGCGGCGGCCTACCCGGCCGATGCCACCGACGAGGACGCGGTCACCGCGTTGGTGGCGCGGGTGACGTCCGATCTGGGCCCGGTGCTCGCCGTGGTCGCCAACGCGACTGGGCCGCAGCCGAACGCGTCCCTGGAGGAGCTGACCTGGGACGCCTGCCTCGACCAGCTCCGGTTCTTCGTCAAGAGCCCCACTCTGCTGGCCCAGGCGGCGCTGCCCGCGATGAAGCAGCACCGGTTCGGCCGGGTGATCCTGATCGGCTCCGACATGGTCGACCGGGCCAAGCCCGGCTCGTCCGCCTACGCCGCGGCCAAGGCCGCCGAGGGCGAACTGGTGAAGATCTGGGCGCGGGAACTGGGACCGCACCGGATCACCGTCAACCTCGTCGCTCCCGGCTGGACGCCGGTCGAACGGCATGTCGGCGCGGACACCTCCGGCTACCTGCGCGACGTGCCGATCGGCCGGATGGGCACCCCGGACGACATCGCCGGCCTGGTCGCCTATCTGGCCTCGGACGCCGCCGGCTTCGTCACCGCGCAACGGATCACCGTCAACGGCGGCCACACCCTCGGGTGACGGGTTCTCTCGGTCGCTCGAGGTCAGTCTTCGCCGAGGTATGCGCGCTTCACCCGGTCGTCGCCGAGCAGCTGTTCGCCGGTGCCCTCCAGGGTGATCTGGCCGACCTCCAGGACGTAGGCGCGGTCGGAGAGCTTCAACGCCGCGGCGGCGTTCTGCTCCACCAACAGGATCGTCACGCCCTCGGACTGCAATGCCCGGATCGTCGACATGATCCGCTGCATCATCAGCGGGGAGAGGCCCATCGACGGCTCGTCCAGCATCAGCAGCCGCGGGCGGCTCATCATCGCCCGGCCGATCGCCAGCATCTGCTGTTCGCCGCCGGAGAAGGTGCCGGCCGGCTGGGTGCGCCGCTCGCGGAGAATCTCGAACAGGTCGTAGACCCGTTCCAGGTCCTTGGCGACGCCGTCGGCGTCCTTGCGGGCGAACGCGCCGAGCATCAGGTTGTCCTCGACGGTGAGCCGCGGGAAGATCCGGCGTCCCTCCGGCGAATGCGCCAAACCCTTCATCACCACCTGGTGCGCGGGGGTGCGGTCGATCCGCTCGCCCTCGAACCAGATCTCGCCCGATTCCGGACGCAGCAGCCCCGAGATGGTGCGCAGCGTGGTGGTCTTTCCGGCGCCATTGGTGCCGAGCAGCGACACCACCTGGCCCTTGTCGACGGCGAAGCTGATCCCTTTGACCGCCTTCACCTTGCCGTAGGCGACCACCAGGTCTTTGACCTCAAGCATTGTCCGCCCCGTCCTCGGCGTCCGGCGAGCCGATATAGGCCTCGATCACCCGCGGATCGGATTGCACCTGCGCCGCCGTCCCCTCCACCAGGGTCTTGCCGCGCACCAGGCACGACACCCGGTCGCACAGATTGAAGATGAATCGCATGTCGTGCTCGATCACCACGATCGCCAGCCCGGAATCGCGAATCTTGAAGATCAACTCCTCGGCCTGCCGGGTCTCCTGCGGGTTCATTCCGGCGGTCGGCTCGTCGAGCAACAGCAGCTTCGGATCGGTGGCCAACGCACGAGCGATCTCCAGCCGGCGCTGATCGCCGTAGGGCAGGTTCCGGGCCAGATGGCCGCCCTGTCCCTTCATGCCCACGTATTCCAACAGTTCGGACGCCCGCTCGCGGGTCTCGGCCTCTTCCTGCCGGTACTTGGGGCCACGCATAATCGAGGTCAATGCCATCGACGACGTCCGGCAGTAGCGGCCCACCATCACGTTCTCCAGGGCCGTCATGTTCGGGAACAGCCGGATGTTCTGGAAGGTCCGGGCCATGCCCGCCATGACCACCTTGCGCGGCTTGGGCGGCAACAGCTCGCCGGCGAACAGCACCTCGCCGCTGGTCGGCTTGTACAGGCCGGTCAGGCAGTTGAAGAAGGTGGTCTTGCCGGCGCCGTTCGGGCCGATCAGGCCGACGATCTCACCGGAATGCACGGTCAGGTCGACGCTGTCGACGGCGACCAGGCCGCCGAACCGCATGGTCACGTTCCGGGCCGACAGCATCTCTTGCTTGCCGACCTGATGCCCGGACGCCTCCCCGGCGAGGGGTGCCGGATTGTCGCTGCTCATCGGCTCTCCTCGGCGAACTCGTAGGGCAGGTCCTCATCGATCTCGTCGATCAGGTCTTCGTCGTCGGAGTGGAATTCCAGCACCCGGCGTTGATTGGGAATCATGCCCTCGGGCCGGAAGCGCATCATGACCACCATCAGCAGACCGAACAGCAGCATGCGGTACTCGTTGACGAAGCGCAGCTTCTCGGGCACCAGCTTCAGCAGGACGGCACCCAGGATGACGCCCATCACGGTGCCCATGCCGCCCAGCACGACCGCCGCCAGCAGGAATGCCGACTCCAGGAAGATGTACTGGTCGGGGGTCACCGACTGGTCGACGTGCGCTTTGACCGCGCCGGCCAGGCCGGCCAGGAAGGCGCCGCCGGCGAAGGCGAGGAGTTTGAGCCCGAAGACGTTGACGCCCATCGCCTCGGCCGCCTTCTCGTCCTCGCGGATCGCCACCCAGCCGCGTCCGATCCGGGAGTGGTTGAGGCGGGTGAAGATCAGCACGATCGCCGCCATGATCAGCAGCATCAGGAAGAAGTAATTCGAGAACCGGCCCAGCGGAATGCCGGCGATGGTGTGGACGTCGCCGAAATCGAAGCCGAACAGGTTCAGGTCGGGAATCGCCGGGATTCCGGACGAGCCGTGCACCAGATCGGGACCATCGCTGCCGTCCAGGTTGTTCATGGTGATCCGGAAGATCTCGCCGAAGGCCAGGGTGACGATGGCCAGATAGTCGCCGGAAACCCGCAGCGTGGGCGAGCCGATGATCAGGCCGAGGGTCGCCGAGATCAGCCCGGCGATCAGCATCACCACGATGAACGGCGGCTTGTACCCGATGGTGGCGAAGGCCGACTCGCTCATCGTGGCGGCGGTGAATGCGCCGGCGCCGAGGAAGGCGATGTAGCCGAGGTCGAGCAGGCCGGCCAGGCCGACCACGATGTTCAACCCGACAGCGGTGCCCGCGAAGACCAGCACCTGTGTGGCGATCGACATATTGGCGTCCGACCCGTTCTGGGTGAACGGGAACAGGAACGCGACGATGAACGCGGCGAAGACCAGCACCGTGCGATGCTGGCGGCTCACCGCCGAGAGCCAACCGCCGATGCCGCTGCGGATCAGGAACGCGGTCAGGACGCCGGCGAAGGCCAGGATGACCACGAAGATGCCGCCGTCGACCTGGTTCAAGGCGTATGCCGCCAACAGCAGCCCGGCCAGCAGCACGATCGCGATCGAGAGAATGCCGACCCAGGGCGCGGTGCGAGCCCGCTCCAGGCTGGGTTGACGGCCGGGGGTGAGCAGCCGGCTGCCGACGAACCCGGCGAGCGCGGCGACCAGGGCCACCCAGCCACCCCACTCCACCGTGACCAGGCCGCCGAGTTCCAACGCGATGGCGATCAACACGATGCCGACGTAGGCCAGGACGCCGATGCCGCTGGTCTTGGCGCCGCGCGTCCACCCGACCCGCTTGCAGATCTTCAGCACGGCCGGGGCGAGGCCTTTGGCGTCCGCCCATGGCTCCACCCAGCCCATGGCGGCGCAGACCGCCAGGATCAGGCCGAGCGTGAGGCCGAGGAATTGCAGAGTGGACGGCCCGCCGAGGTAGGACATGTCGTCCAGGGCCGCCCCGGTGTATGCCCAGGGCAGGTAGGCCGACACGGCGACCAGCAGTCCGCCGGCCAGGGCCAGGCTGCGTCCGGTGCCGTGGTGGCGCCGCTGCAGCGCCGGGGTGAAGATGGCGGGAATTCTCATGCTCGGTCCACCACCTTCGCGCCCACGATGCCTTGCGGCCGGAACACCAGGATCAGGATGAGCAGCACGAACGCCCAGACGTCCTTCCAGGAAGGACCGCCGAACTGACCGGGGATCAGGGTGGTCGCCATCGCCTCCACCACGCCCAGGGTCAAACCGCCCACCACGGCGCCGTTGATGTTGCCGATGCCACCCAGGACGGCTGCGGTGAACGCCTTCAGCCCGGCGAGGAAGCCCATTCTGAAGTCGATATTGCCGTACCGCAGACCACTGGCCACCCCGGCGATGGCGGCCAGTGCGGCGCCGACGGCGAAGGCCACCACGATGATCCGGTCGACGTCGATGCCCATCAGCCGCGAGGTGTCGGGGTCCTGCGAGACGGCCTGCATGGCGCGTCCGGTCGCGGTCCGGTTGACGAACCACCACAGGAAGGACCAGCAGACCAGCAGGGCGCCGACCACGAAGAAGTTGCCGCGGTGCACCAGCAGGCCACCGATGCTCACCGGGTCTCCGGTGAAGAAGTCGATCTGCGGGAACGGGATCGCGGCCTTGGCGTCCGGAAAGCCGGGAATCTCGCCGAAGAACAGCCGGACGAATTCCTGCAGGAAGATGGAGATGCCGATCGCGGTGATCAGCGGCGCGAGCCGAGGGGCATTGCGTAGCGGACGATAGGCGAACCGCTCCATCAGCACCGCGGTCAGGACCGCCACCACCATGCCGCCGACCAGCATCAGCGGCAGATTCCACCAGGCCGTCGAACTCCCGGTGACGGTGTCCAGGACGATCCAGGTGGACAGCGACCCGAAGGCGCCGATCATGAAGACCTCGCCGTGGGCGAAATTGATCAACTGGACGATGCCGTAGACCACCGTGTAGCCCACCGCGATCAACGCGTAGAGGGCTCCCAGCGATAGGCCGTTCACCAGTTGGTCGAGCAGGATCGTCACTCAAGGCCTCTCGATCGTGCTGTGGGGAGCCGCTGGCCGCGACTCCCCACAGGATTCAGTGTCGGGTGGTTGGACGGTCGGTCACTTGCCGAACTCGGTCTTGACCGCAACCCACTTGCCGTCCTTGACCTGGTACATGGTCATGGTCTTGGTGATCGCGTCGCCGTACTTGTCGAAGCCGACCTTGCCGCTGAGCCCGTCGAAGCTGACCGTCGCCAGGTTGTCGATGGTCGCCTGCCGGGCCGACTTGGCGTCGGACGCGCCGGCGAGGGACTTCTTCAACGAGGCGATGATCGCGTTGGCGGCATCGTAGGAGGTCAGCCCGTAAGCGGACCAGCCGTCCTTGAAGCCGGCGGCGTTGTAGGCGTCCGCGAAAGCCTTGCCGGCGGTCGCGGTCTCGATGTCGGGGCCGGGGAAGCTCACCAGGTCGCCGTTCGCCGTGGCACCACCGGCCAGAGCGATGTACTTGTCGTCCTTGACGCCGTCACCGCCCACCAACGGCACATTCAGGCCCTTGTTCTTCATCTGCTGGCTCATCGGGGCGGCCAACTGGAACTCGGTGCCGAAGAACACCGCCTGCGGATTCTTCGCCTTGATCAGATCGATGACGGTGGAGAAGTCCTTCTCGTCCTTGTTGACGGTCTCGTCGGCGACAACCTCGCCACCGAGCTTCTTGAACTCGGCGATGACGGCCTTGGCCAGACCCTGGCCGTACGGCTTCTTGTCGTTGACGAAGGCAACCTTCTTCAGGCCCGCGTCGTACATGTACCGGGCGTCGAAAGGACCCTGAACGGCGTCGGTGGTGCAGGTCCTGAAGTAGTTGGCGTACGGGCGCTTGGGCTTGGACTCGTCGGCGCCCTTGGTCAGCGAGACCGCGGTATTGGCCGGGGAAACCTGGGCGATCTTCGCCCGGTCGAGGATGGGCTGGACCGATTGGGCGACGCCGGAGTTCATCGTGCCGACCACAGCCACGATGGCGTCGTCGCCGGCGAGCTTGGTGGCGGCGTTCGCACCGACATCGGGAGTGGCCTGGTCGTCTTCAGGGGCGAGTTCGAGCTTCCAGCCCGGGATCGCGTTGGACTCGTTGGCCTGCCGGATCGCCAGATCGACCGAGTTCCGGATGCCGAGGCCCATCACCGACAGGTCGCCGGTGAGCGGTGCGATGACGCCGATCTTGGCGGTCTTCGTTACCGCGGTGCTGCCGGCGGCGCTCGGTTCGGTACGGCTGCCGCAACCGGCGAAGAGCAGCGAGGCGCTCACCAGGGCAGCGGCGCCCCCGAGCAGGTTCTTGTTACGCACACTTCCTCCTTGTCGCTCGCGACCCGCCGTCGCGATGCGAGAACTATTGCGGGCGAGGACACGCGACGCGAAGCTCGGTGGTCGATCGTTGACCGATTGTGACCATGCTGCAACGTGGGAGTGCGCGCGGCTCCGTCCTTTGGGTGTTGGGGGCATCTAAGCGGCTGGAACGGCCCGGCGCCAGTATCACGGCCGGGAAAACCGCGATGGGGCCGGAAGCGTCTCCGAACGGGTACTCGAGGCAGGGCGTTCAGCTCAGCAGGGCCGGGACGACCTCGACGATCGGTGCCCGGTGGACGCTGTGCGCCAGCGCGTCGTAGTCGGTCGGCTCGGCGTTCACGATCACCACCGCGGTGCCGCGGCGGTGCCCGTAGGGGACCAGTCCGGCCGCCGGATGGACGGAGAGCGAGGTGCCGATCACCAGCAGCGCGTCCGCCTCGTCCACGGCCGCGACGGCGGCGTCGATGGTGGTCAGGTCGAGGTTCTCCTCGAACAAGATGGTGGTGGCCCGGACGATGCCGCCGTCGTAGGGGCAGCGCGGGTCGGTCTCGCCGGCCCGCACCCGGCGCACCATCTCGGTCATCGGCCCAGTCGCCCGGCAGGACTCGCAGCGCCAGGTGCGGCTGTTGCCGTGCAGCTCGATCACCAGTTCGGGGTTGGAGCCGGCCAGCTGGTGCAGTCCGTCGGTGTTCTGGGTGACCAGCCCGGTGAGCCGGGCACCCTGTTCCAGGCCGACCAGAGCGCGATGGGCCGCGTTGGGCTGGGCGTCGTAGACGGGGGATTCGGCACGATACCGCCAAGCCTTGGCCCGGACGTCCGGATCTTGCAGGTACCAGGACAGGGTGGAGACGCGCTCGGCGTCCGGGTCGAGCGTCCAGCGTCCGTGGGGGCCGCGGAAGTCGCCGATCCCGGACGCCGTGGAGATCCCGGCACCGGTCAGGACGGCGACCCGGTCGGCCTGCCGCAGCAGATCGCGCGCCCCGTCCAACTCGTCCATGACTCAGTGTCACCCCGGCGGCGCCGGTCCGTCGAGACCCGGCCGCACGCGACAGCCATACTTATGATGGAATCATGAGTAAGACCCGCCAGATCTCGATCACGCTGCCAGAAGATCTCATCGACGCGATCAAGTCCGCGGTCGGACGCGGCGAGGAGCGCTCGGTCTCCGCCTACATCGCCCGCCGGCTGGCCCCCGGAGCAGCCATGGACGCCCTGTTCTCCGAGTGGGACGCCGAGCGCGGCGCCCCCAGCGCCGAGGACGCCGCATGGGCCGGCCGCGAGCTGGATCGAGCGCTCGGGGCGCAGGCGGCAGCCGGCCGGAGCAGCCAGGCGTGACCGGTGCGCTGGTCCTGGACGCCGGTGCCCTGATCGCGGTCGAGCGCCGCAGCACCCGAATCCAGGCACTGCTGACCCAGGCGCGAGAACGACGGCTGAGCATCGTCGTCCCGACCCCGGTGGTGGCGCAGGTGGTTCGCTCCGGTGGGCGGCCGGCGAACCTGCGCCGGTTCCTCGCCGACGCCACCCTGCGCTATGTCGCGCTCGACCTGGCTGCGGCCCTGGACGTCGGAGCGCTCCTGGAAGGCAGTGGCAGCTCAGATGTGATCGACGGATTCGTCGCGGTGTGCGCCCGGCGCCTCGACGGTTGCCCGGTGGTCACCACCGATCCTGACCACATCGCCCGCCTCGACCCGACCCTGCCGCTGATCGCCGTCTGACGAACTCGACAACCCCCGACCCGCAGAATCTCTTTGGGTCGGGGTTGCGCCGAGGTGTGTTCGGCACCGGTGCCGAGACGCTCAAGAAAGGAACATTCCCGGCGCTCCACGAAATGAACTACGAAGACCCCGGGAGTTCAGAGCTTGGTGACGCGCAGCTCCATTTCCTTCGGCCCGGTGAACGTGCCCTTCCTTTCGTAGGACTGGCCTGCGGCGGTGACCCGCATCGTCACGGACGACTGGTACTTGGAGTAGCCCCATTCACATCGGTAGGTTTCGCCCTTCTTCTGTGTGAAGCTGCGCTTGACCCCTGCCGAGATCGTGGTCGATTTCTCGAGCCCGCCGCTGACCGTCGCGCTGACCTTCGCGAATATCCAGGCTTTCCATTCGGCCGAGACCTCGACCGAGAAGCTCCACTTGGTGGTCGCGGACTTCGTCACGAAGCACTCGCTCTTCGTAGTCACGTTGGACTTGGGCAGCAGATAGCTACCCATGCGTTGCCATCCGACGCTGCGGCCGCCGGTCGTGGTCACGCAGGTGAGCACCGGGGCGTCGCGTTCGCATTTCGTATACGAGGCGGCGTTGGCCGATGGCGCCGCGAGGGCAGCCGAAGCGATAAGCGATGCGGCGCCGGCCGCTGTCAACAATGGTTTCAACAACACTGGAACCAGCCCTTTCGAAACATCTGATCTCCGCCGGAATCGGGGGAGTTTCCAGAGTCCTAAGAATCTGGGTGTTCCGCAGCCTAACAGTGGTTCGTCAGGCGATGGAAGACCTGTTTCGGGCGAAATCCGAAAGTCGATACCTCAACCACTTCCGGCAGAGGAACGCGCGGAGTGAGCAATTCCGTTGCTTTGTGACTATGTCGCAAGGAGATCGGCGGAATTTGATGGGCAGCGACTGGCGGCCGGCCCGGCAAGGCAGGTGGGAACAAGATGGCCGCGGCGGGCGTTGCAGGCATACAGTTGAAACGGCAACTAGCTGGGAGCGGGCATGCAGTTCGGCATCTTCACCGTCGGTGACATCACCACCGACCCGACCACCGGACGCACGCCGACCGAGCACGAGCGGATCAAGGCTGCGGTCACCCTCGCCGCCAAGGCCGAAGAGATCGGCCTCGACGTGTTCGCGCACGGCGAGCACCACAACCCGCCGTTCCACCCGTCCAGCCCGGCCACGCTGCTGGGCTACATCGCTGCCCGTACCGAGCGGATCATCCTGTCGACGGCGACCACGCTGATCACCACCAACGACCCGGTGAAGATCGCCGAAGACTACTCGGTGCTGCAGCACCTGGCCGACGGCCGGGTCGACCTGATGCTCGGCCGCGGCAACACCGGCCCGGTCTATCCCTGGTTCGGCAAGGACATCCGCGACGGCATCAGCCTGGCCGTGGAGAACTACGCGCTGCTGCGCCGGCTGTGGCGCGAACCGGTGGTCGACTGGGAGGGCCGGTTCCGGACCCCGCTGCAGGGCTTCACCCTGGCGCCCCGGCCGCTGGACGACGTCCCGCCGTTCGTCTGGCACGGCTCGATCCGCAGCCCCGAGATCGCCGAGCAGGCCGCCTTCTACGGTGACGGCTTCTTCCACAACAACATCTTCTGGCCGATGAGCCACACCCAGCAGATGGTCAACCTGTACCGGCGCCGCTTCGAGTTTCACGGACACGGCCCGGCCGATACCGCGATCGTCGGGCTGGGCGGGCAGTTCTTCATGCGCCGCAACAGCCAGGACGCGGTGCGCGAGTTCCGTCCGTACTTCGATGTCGCGCCGGTCTACGGCCACGGGCCCAGCCTGGAGGAGTTAAGCGCGCAGACCCCGCTGACGGTCGGTTCGCCGCAGCAAGTCATCGAGCGGACCTTGTCGTTCCGCGAATCGGTGGGTGACTACCAGCGACAGCTGTTCCTGGTCGACCACGCCGGCCTGCCGCTGGCGACCGTGCTGGAGCAGCTCGATCTGCTCGGCGAGATCCTGCCGGCGCTGCGTGAGGGCTTCGCGCAGGGACGTCCGGCGCATGTCCCGGAGGCACCGACGCACGCCTCGCTGGTGGCGTCCTCGCGGCAGACTCCCGTTGCGGCCCCGGTCAGTGTCGACGACGTCACCGGACGCAGCCCCTACGCCGCGGCGGGGGAAGCCCGATGATTGGCGAACTGGTGGTGGTCAGCGCCGGCATCGCAACACCGTCGTCCAGCCAGCTGCTGGGCGAACGGCTGGCCGACGCCAGCGCCCGGTTCCTGGCGGCTTCCGATACACCGGTCACGGTGCGGCACATTGAGTTGCGCACGCTGGCGTCTCACCTGGCCCATCAACTGGTCTCCCAGGTGCCGTCCCCGGCCTTGTCAGACGCCTATGCGGCACTCGGCCGGGCGGTCGGAGTGATCGTGGTCAGCCCGGTCTTCAACGCCTCGTACTCGGGCCTGTTCAAGCTGTTCTTCGACCTGCTGGACGAGGACGCGATGAACGCGCGGCCGGTGCTGCTGGCCGCCACCGGCGGCACCGCGCGGCATTCGCTGGTGATCGACACCGCGCTGCTGCCGCTGTTCCACTACCTGAAGGCGACCGTCGCGCCACTCGGGGTGTTCGCGGCTACCGCCGACTGGGGCGACCCCTCCGGACATCTCGCGGCCCGGATCGACGCGGCGGCCCGTGCCTTCGCCGAACTGGTCGTCTCCCGTCCCGGCACCCCGGTCGCCGACGAGTTCGAGTTGGACGCCGGATTCACCGACCTGCTGCGCGGAAGCTGAGCCGGGATCGCCAACTACCGATGGTCGAGCTCCTTGTCGAACGCGATCAGACACCGGGCCGACTCCACGATCGTCTCCTGCCAGGGACGTGGTGCCCAGCCGAGCAGTTCGATCGCCTTGGCGCTGGTGGCCGTCCGTCGCTGACCGAGCAGCGGGACCAGGTCGCCGATCTCGGTGTTGAACCGGCCGGCCAGCCGCACCAGCCAGTCCGGCAATGCGCGCCGCGGAACGCGCCGGGCGGCTTTGCCGAGCCGCTCCCGCAGCACGCCGGCGATCTGTGGCATCGAGACAGGGCCCGCGCCCCAGGCGATGAATCGCTCGCCCGCGGCGTCCGGTGATTCCAGTGCCAGCGCATGCAGTTCGGCCACATCGCGCACATCGACGATCCCCATCCACAGCTTCGGCGCCCCCGGCATGCCGTCCAGCAGGGCACGCAGCAGTCCCAGCGATGACGTGGACTCCGGGCTGAGAGCAGGCCCGAAGATGCCGGACGGGTTGATCACCGAAAGCTCGAGGCCATCGCCCTGGCGGTCGACGAAGTCCCAGGCGGCCCGTTCGGCGAGTGCCTTCGACGTGACGTAGGCGCTCATCGGGCCGCCGCCGATCACCGTCCAGTCAGACTCGTCGAAGGGTGTCGAACGCTCCGGGTGGCCGTAGTACACGGCGCCGCAGCTGGAGGTGTAGACGACCCGGGCCACCCCGGCGTCACGGGCAGCCCGGAGCACCCGCAACGTGCCGTCGACCGCGGGCCGGATCACCTCTTCGGCGTCCCTGGTCGCGGTGAGTGGTGAGGCGACGTGCAGTACGGCCGCGCAGCCCTCGACCGCTTCCGCCCAACCGTCGTCGGCGAGCAGGTCGGCGATTGCGAACTCCAGCTGTGTCGCGTCCGCCCCACCACGGGTCACGGCCGCTCGTACCGCGTCCGCCCTGTTCAGATCGCGCACGGTGGTGCGCACGCGGTGACCGCGCCGCAGCAAGGTGACGATGCACCAGGCGGCGAGATAGCCGGTCCCACCGGTGACGAGAACGAGATCACGCATCCCCACTCCATTCATTGGCCGATCGATTCATTAGCCGATCGGCCAATGAGATACTGTAGCGCCGATGACCACCAAGCGCACGCTGCAGGCGCAGCAGACCCGCCAAGCGGTGCTCGACACCGCGCGCCGGCTGTTTGCCGAACGCGGCTACGACGCCACTTCGCTGCAGGAGATCGCGGACGCGATGGGCGTCCGTAAGGCGAACGTCTACTACTACTTCAAGACCAAATCGGCCCTGTTGGCGGAGTTGCTCGGCTCGCTGACTGCGCCGCTGGCCGATCTGCTCGATAGCGTCGCGGAACTTCCCGATCCCGCCGAACGGGCTCGTTGGCTGGCCGCTGGCTATGCCGCGGTGGTGGTGAACGCCTATCGCGGCCTCGGGCCGCTGAACTTGGGCGACCCCGGACTGCAGCGGGAGCCCGAAGCCGCTCGGCTGCTGAACATGCTGGGAGAGCGTGCATTGGCGCTGTTGTTCGGTGATGCCCCGACAGTGGACCAGCGCGCCGCATTCTGGCTGATCCTCGACGTGGGTCCGGTGCTTCGCCGACTCGGTGAACTATCGGACGCCGAGCTCACCGAAGCCGTCGAGCGGCTCTGCCTGCGGGTGATCCGTTCGGTCTGACCGCCGGCGGTTGGACGTCTTGGCTGGTCTGGCAGTCTGGGCGGCGTGTCGCTCGCTCAACGGTTCTGGCTGGTCCTCGGTGCCGTGCTGCTCGCCACGGTCATCGCCCTGAGTGTGCTCGGCGATCGGCTGCTGTCCGGCGTCACGGTACCTGCCGCCGAACTGGTGCGGGCGGCGTCCGGAGTCGGCGATCCGTATCTGCCCGAGGCCGGTGGCGCCGGGTACGACCTCCTGCACTACGACGTCAGGGTGAATGCCGTCGCCCTCGGCAAGGAGCTGCGGGGCACTACGACGGTGACCGCGGTGGCCCGCCAGGATCTCGACGAGTTCCATCTTGATCTGCACCTCGCCGCCCGCAGCGTCGTCGTCGACGGGGTTGCGGCCACCTTCGTCCAGCAGGAATCGGATCTAGCGATCACCGCGGCACGGCGGCAGCCCGAGCTGCCCGCGATCGCGTCCGGGGCCGGCTTCGTCGTGACGGTGGTCTACGACGGCGACCCGAGCGCGATCACTCTCCATGAGGCCCCGGGCTTCTACCGCCTCGGCAAGGAGTTCTTGATCGCCGGCGAGCCCGAGGCGGCCGCGCTGTGGTACCCGTCCAACGATCACCCGCGAGATCCGGCGACCATGGACTTCGCGATCACCGTGCCGCGCGGACAGCAGGCGATCTGTGCCGGACGGCTGATCGAGCACGGCGCCGACCCCGACGTCCCGGACGCCGACCGCTGGGTGTGGCGCATCGACGCACCGACCGTCACCTACGCCAGTTTCCTGGCCGTCGGGAGCTACCGGATCGAGCAGGGCGACGCCGGAGGGCGTCCGTTCGTGTACGCCGTCAGCACCCGGCTGTCGTCCTCTCGGCAGACCAAGGCCCTGCGCTGGCTACGGCAAACGCACGGAGCCGTGGACAAGCTCGAGAAGTATCTCGGGCCCTATCCGTTCAGCGGGATCGGTGGCTTCGTGCCGGGGATGGAGCCGGTGTGGGGTGGGCTGGAGACCGCGATGAACCCGATCTACCACCCGCGGATGGTGGACAGCGAGATGGTGCTCAATCACGAGCTCGCCCACATGTGGCTCGGCGACACCATTACCCTCACCGAGTGGAACGATCTGTTCGACAACGAGAGCCTCGCCAGCTACGCGGACTGGCTGGTCACCAGCGGAAGCAGCCCGGCGCAGAACTTCGACCGCTACTACCGCGGTTGGGACTGGACGCCCGAGTTCTGGACGCCGGCGCTGTCCGATCCGGGTCTGAAGGAGCTGTTCGTCCGGGTGTACGACCGGGGACCGACCGCCGTCCATGCGCTGCGGAACCGGATGGGCGACACGGTCTTCTTCCAATTCCTGCGCGACTGGGCCCAGCAGGACGCCGGCCCGCGCAGCCTGGAGGATTTTCGCCGGGCCGCCGACGAGGCCACACCCGAGGACCTGACCGGCTTCTTCGCCGAATGGCTCGACCAGACCGACCGTCCCGAACCGACGAGGGCTAACGGCGTGCTCACCCGCTGATCATCGTCGGTCGAGCTTGTCGAGACCCGCGGGCCTCGACGCAATCTCAACCGGCGGTGCGGCCGATCACCTTCGGGACATGCGCCAGCGGCGCCGGCAGCCCGGTGCTCGGGGTGACCAGGGCGGGAAGGTAGCCGCAGTGATCCAGGTGGGCGCGGGTGAGGACGACGGAGTCCAGGCTGGCCGGCGGCACCGGGAACTCGGCCCAGTTCAACTCGCGCCACTTCTTCTCGCCCTGGAACATGCCGGCGTCGACCAGCACCCGGCGCGATCCGACGGTGAGCAGATGCTTCGAGCCGGTGACGCTGCCGGCGCCGCCGAGGAAGGTCAGGGTGACCGGTTCGGCCATGGCTGTTCCGTCCCGCCGGTCAGCGGGCGACGACCTTGTCGTAGAGATCGGCGAAGGCGGCGACCCGCTCGCGGTAGTACGTCTCGCGTCCGGCGACCGGGCTGATCACCTCGCCGTGATCGGGCGGGACGAACTCGGTGCCGGGAGCCAGAATCTCCAGCGCCTGCATCGCGGTGCCGTGCAGGGTGGACCGCCGGATGGTGATCGGCAGCACGTCGACCTCGGTGGCGTCGGCCAGCACCTGCATCAGCCCCGGCACCTCGGCGGTCACGCTGCCGGTGGCCAGCACCCGCTGCGCGCCGCCGGCGGCCTGGGTCAACTGGGCCAGCATCCGCTGGTACGAGAGCGCGACGCCTTCGACGGTGGCCCGGTACAGATCGGTCGGGGTCGTGCCGGCCGATACCCGGTGGAACTCGGCGCGGGCCTGACCGACCCAGCCGGTGGACCGTTCGCCGGTGAACCAGGGCAGCACCAGCGGGGTCAGCGGCGAGGGATCGGCGCGCAGCGCGGCGTCCAGCACCTCGGGCTCTTCGGGCAGCCGCAGGGTCGCCTGCAGCCAGCTGACCGCGCGTCCGACGTCGTTGAGGGCGCCGCCCAGCAGCGAGCGGCGCTCGTCGACCCGGTAGCACCACAGCCCACGGGGCAGGTCGTCGACCAGCCCGTCGACCAGCACCCGCATCGCCCCGGACGTCGCGGCCGCGGCCACGATCGAAGTGGCGTCCGTTCCGCCGGCGCCCAGCGAGGACGAGAAGCCGTCCGCGATCGGCGGGAACCAGACCGCGTCGGCCAGGTTCGGGTGCAGTGGCGCGAACACCGGGGTCAGCGGCTGGCTCGGGTGCGCGATCGCCGAGAACTGCTCGGCGTCCACGCCGACCAGGGCGCACAGCTCGGCGTCCCAGCTGCCCTCGAGCCGGTTCAGCATTCCGGTCCAGGCCGCTGTCGAGGTGCCGGCCGCGGTGGCGCCGATCAGCTTCAGGTAGGCGTATTCGCCCAGCGACATCCAGCGCCGGACCTTGCCGAAAGTGTCCGGGTCGACCTGGCGCAGCCACAGGAACCGCGCCGGCAGATAGCCGGTGTGCTGGCGGGTGCCGGTGCGCTGCTGGGTGGCGTCCTCGTCCAGCACGGTGCGCAGGTGGTCGACCTCGGCTGAGCAGCGCGAATCGGCATAGGTGTAGCAGGGGGTGACGGCGTTGCCGTCGGCGTCCACCCCGACCAACGACGAGGCGAAGGTGTCCAGCGCAACCCCGGCGATCGCCGCCGAACTGGCTGCGGCTACGTGTTCGACGATCTGACGCAGCTCGTCGGCGACCTGATCGGCGTCGATCGTGGTGGTGCCGTCCGAGCCGGTGGTGAAGGCGTGCGGAATCTTCAGCCGGGCACCGCGGACGGGAAGGCCGGTCGCGTCGTAGAGGCCGCCACGGGTGCCCGTGCTGCCGACATCGAGGGCGAGGACGAACGGGGACTGGGCCTGCTGGGCCGCAACGCTGAAGCTCATGGCTCAGACAATCACGGCCGCGTTCGGGTTCGCTAGAGCGGGTTCACCAGCGAGGGCTCCTCCGCCGGTCGGACGCCGGTCGCTGGGAGTAGGGTGACCGGCATGGCCCAGAGCAGTCGCCGCCAGGACGCGCGCCGCCGCGAAGAACTTGCCGCCGCGGCGTTGCGGAACGAATCGGTCGCCGCGCAGGTGCTGATCGACGAATTCGTGGCCACGGCGGCCGCCCGCAAGCTGGTCGCCGAGCCGCTGCGGGCCCTGCTCATCGACGGCACCAGGGTGAAGAGCGATCAGGTCGGCTGGTACATCAACAAGAGCCAGACCCTGGCCATCGCTCCCGACGGCCGGTTCTTCCAAATGCTGACCACCGGGGGACGCTTTGCCCGGTTCACCGGGGTGAAGCTGATGCCGAGCCCGCCTCCCCTGGTGGTGGGGAGCGGTGGCCGCGACGGCGAGACCGGCGATCTGAAGGACTTCCTGGAGCGGACGCTGATCGAATACGCGCCCTGAGCCGATCCCGAGACGTCCGATGCGGGCCGGTCGCAGCTGTGCGTCCGGCCCGCATCGTTGCCGTTAAGGGCTCCAGGAGGCTGCTGGACCGTCCACGCAGCCCCCTGGGCGAATTGGATGGTTGAGAGGGCAACCAATTCCCGAAGGTGATGTGTCAAGTGTAAGACCTAGGCGGCTGGTGGGCCGACTCGGGATCGCGGTGTCGGACGGATGGTTACCGAATTGAGATCGGGATCCGCTGACAACACCTCGGAGGCGGTTGACAACACTCCTGACAACACCTGCTCGCCAGGGTGGCGTCATGAGTTGCGATGCCGATCCCGTGGTCCGGTCTCTGAACACCGAATGGAGCCGGTTGGCCGCGTTGCCGGTGCCGGACGGCTGGGGCACGTCGGCACGGACCTTCGGTGAGGTGCTCGTCGGTATCGGCGACGATCCGGACGCCCGGCTCGGCGATCTGCTGCGCCGTCACGCCGATGGCGACCAGCTCGCCGGCCGGGTGGTGCTGCAGGCGGTGCTGGGCATGCTGGTCCGGCTGGCGGCGCAGGACGCCCGGCACGGCGTCGGCGACTATGTGGCCGAGTGCTGGCTGCGGCTCGGGACATATCCGCTGGTCCGGCGTCCGCGGCGGGTCGCAGCCAATCTCGCGCTGGACGCCCGGCGCCGGGTATGGGCTGCCGACGAGCGGCGTCCGGTCGTCGATCTTGCCGAGGTCGCCGAGCGCGGCATCCCGGTGGTGTTGGACGTGCCGCGGGTGGTGCGGGCGGCGACCCGGATGGGGTTGATCGACAAAGAGGCGGGCGCTTGCCTCTACGCCGTCTACGGCCTCGGCCTGCGCAGCCACGAGGCGGCACAGGAATTGCGGATCAGCCCGGCCCTGGTCCGTTGGCGCAACGCGCGGTCGATCCGCCGGCTGGCGCCGCATGCGGCGAGTCTGGCCGTCACCGCCGCGGTGGCCTGACGATGGGAACCTCTGGGGCTGTCTTGCTGATTCTACTAATGATGATAGAGATCATGATATCCGGCTATGCCCTACCTGTGGCACGTCTAAGGGTGAGACCGGGTGGGAGGGTGCAAGTGGCCGGTTCGGGCTGGGATAGGTTGGCGCCCACACCACGAAGGGAGCCCACGTGTCGCAGGCACAATCCGTGCGCACGCTACGCATCGGTTGCGAGTTCAACCACGTCGCGCAGTCCGCCACCCCGGCCAGCTTCCTGGTGCGGCCCGCCGGCCAGGCGGCCATCGTCCGTGAGCTGTGGACGGCCGATCCAGCGACCCCCGCCACCTTCCTCCACGACCTGTACGGCAACGAGTTCCGCCGGGTGATCCTGCCCGCCGGGGAGTCGCTGGTGTCGTACTACGCGGTGGTCGAGGTGCCCGACGAACTGGACGCCGCCGACCCGGGCGCGGTGCTCAGCCCCCCGGAGTCGCTGCCCGGCGAGACCTTGCTGTTCACCCTGCCCAGCCGTTACTGCCAGTCGGACATGCTCAGCTCCGCCGCCTGGGAACGGTTCGGCGACGCCGAACGCAACTTCGAGTTGGTCACCCGAATCCAGGACTGGGTGTGGAACCACGTCGAATACCGCACCGGCAGCACCGGTTCTTGGTGGACGGCGAAGGACTCCTTCGAGGCGGGGTATGGCGTCTGCCGCGACTTCGCGCACCTGATGATCACGCTGTGCCGGGCGCTGAACATTCCGGCCCGCTACGTCAGCGGCTACCTGCCCGACATGGACGTGCCCGCGCTGCCGACCCCGATGGACTTCCACGCCTGGGTCGAGGCCTACGTCGGCGACCGCTGGTGGACCTTCGACCCGCGGCACAACGCCCGGCGCAAGGGCCACGTGCCGATCGCCCGCGGGCGGGACGCCGCCGACGTGGCCCTGGTCACCAGCTACGGCGCGCCGTGGCTGCGCCGGCTGACGGTGTGGGCGGACGAAGACCTGAGCGAGCCCTGGCCCCCGGCCGACGTCTCGATGGTGGCACGGGATCCGTTCGGCGACTGACGGTTCGCAGGAGGCGACTCCCGTCGAGTCAGGACGGGTCAGGCAGCGACAGCGTCCCGGTGCGGATCAACTCCGCGTACCAGCCGGCGCTGGCCTTCGGCACCCTGTTCAGATCGCCGTCGACCGCCACCAGGCCGAACCGTTTGGTGTAGCCGAACGCCCATTCGAAGTTGTCGATCAGCGACCACACCAGGTAGGTGTCGATCGCCGCGCCGTCCTCGATCGCCTGGTGCACAGCCCGCAGGTGCTCGCGCAGATAGTCGATCCGTTCCTGGTCGTCGATCGGTCCGGACGCCGGGTCAGGGTCGTCGATCGCGGCGCCGTTCTCGGTGATGGCGAGCCGGACGCCGGCCGGCCCGGTGTAGTCGCGGTGCAGCCCGACCAACAGCTCGCGGAAGGCGTCCGGGGTGATCTCCCAGCCCATGTCGGTACGGCTCAGCCAGGGCCGGTCCACCACCACGCCGTCCGTCGCGCTCGGATGCGGGGTGGGCTGCGGCGAGGGCTCCCCGGCGCGCCACAGCTGTGAGGTGTAGTAGTTCACCCCCAGGACGTCGATGGGTGCCGCGATCAGCTCCAGATCGCCGTCGCGCACCAGGTCGGCGGGCCAGGCCGCGCCGGCGTCCGCGATCACATCGGCCGGATACGCGCCGCGGAACACCGGATCGGTGAAGAACCGGTGCGCGGTGCCGTCGATCCGGCGCACCGCGTCGAGATCGGCCGGGTTCTCCGGGTCGGCCGGATAGGCCGGGGTGAAGTTCAGCGTCAGCCCCAGCGTCGCCTCGGGATCGGCAGCCCGCAGCGCCCGGACGGCGAGGCCGTGCCCGAGCAGCAGATGGTGGGCGGACGCATAGGCCTCGGCGGCATCGGTGTGGCCGGGTGCGTGATGGCCGCCCGCGTAGGACAGGAAGGACGCGCACCACGGCTCGTTCAGCGTCGTCCAGACCCGCACCCGGTCGCCGAGCGCGTCGTGCACTTGCAGCGCGTAGTCGGCGAAGGCGTCCGCGGTGGCCCGGTTGGTCCAGCCGCCGGGCAGCCAGGCGGGCAGATCCCAGTGGTAGAGGGTGAGCCAGGGCCGGATCCCGGCCGCGCACAGCGCGTCCACCAACGCGTCGTAGAAGCCCAGACCGGCCGCATTGACCGAGCCGTCCGGGTCGGACACCCGCGGCCAGGACACCGAGAACCGGTAGGTGTCGATGCCCAGCGAGGCCATCAACTCCACGTCCTGCGGGTACCGGTGGTAGTGGTCGACGGCGACCCGGCCGTCCGAGCCGTCCGCGATGGCCCCCGGCGCCCGGCAGAACTCGTCCCAGATCGAGTCGCCGCGCAACTCCGCGGCCCCCTCGATCTGGAACGACGAGGTGGCGGTGCCCCAGCGGAAGCCGGCCGGGAAGTGGAGGAGGCTCAACCGACGCGAACCTTGGTCCACTTCCAGCCCTTCTCCTCTTGGGGGGCCGTGAAGCTCCAGTACCTCGTAGTGACCCCGGCGCCGGTGTACCTCTTGGTGTGTCCGTTGACCTGAACGAGGTAGGTTCCGAACTTGCAAGTGTATTTCCAGCCCTTGGGGACCTTGACGGGCCCAGACGTGGAGGTTCCGGAAGCGGACCAGTTCCAGGTCAGGGCGACACCCACGCTGGCCTCCATCTTGGCGAAGACCCACGCCTGAAATTCAGCTTTCAGGCCGACGGTGGTCGTGACCGAGAACGAGGTTGATGATGATTCTGTACAGGTCAACGGGATGTACTTGGTGATCTTGTTGATTTGGGATCGTGAATAGACGGTCTTCCATGACTTGCTGGATTTCGAGTCGATGAAGGCGCACTCGACTCCCTGGGACGCGGTGATGCACTTCTCGGTCGCGGTTGTGTCCGCGACTGCGGGGGCAGCTGATAGTCCCGATCCCAGCATGCCCACAGCGGTCAGAGAGGCCAGAACCATCCGTGCGGGTATCGAAAAATGGCTCATTAGATGCTCCCGCGAGTTGACGAGCTGTTCCCGAGAGTAGGGGCTAATCTCTGTGATGTACAGGTCCCGACTTCGAGGCGGGTGATCTGACGTTCGTGAGTGGAGATCTCGTGATGGCCAGTCTCGACGGCAAGTTGCGGGAGCCGTAGGTTGATCCCATGACCGAAACCCAGATCGAACGGCTGCCGGACGAGGAGTTCCGGCGGGTGCTGTGCGTGGTCGCGCACCCGGACGACCTCGAATACGGCACTTCCGCCGCCGTCGCCGAATGGACCGACCGGGGCATCGAGGTGTCCTATCTGCTGCTCACCAAGGGTGAGGCCGGCATGCAGATTCCGCCCGAGGAATGCGCCCGGATCAGGCGCGGCGAACAGGAGCGGGCCTGTGCGCAGGTCGGGGTTTCCGAGCTGGTGATGCTCGACCATCCCGACGGCATGCTGGTCTACTCGCTCGACATCCGCCGCGACATCGCCCGGCGCATCCGCGAGTTCAAGCCGGACGCCGTGGTCACCTCCGCCTGGGATCTGGAGGCGTCCTGGGGGCTCAATCAGGCCGATCACCGGGTGGCCGGGGTGTGCGTGCTGGACGCCGTCCGGGACGCCGACAACACCTGGGTGCACCCCGAGTTGGCCAAGCACGAGAACCTGCCCAAGTGGGGCGTCCGCTGGCTGCTGGTCGGCGGCCATCCGAAGCCGACCCACGGGGTGCCGGTGTCGGACGCCTCGGTGCAGCGCGCGGTGAAATCGCTGGAAGCACACGAGGAATACCTGGCGGCGATCCCCGGCCATCCGGCCCCGGCCGACTTCATTCCGGCGATGCTCACCGGCGGCGGAAAGGCGCTCGGCGTCGAGCACGCGATGCTGTTCGGCGCCTTCGACCTCCGTGGGCGCCCCGCCGGACCCTAGGGTGTGTTGCTTCGACCAGGAGGTGGAGCGATGACGGTGCGTGCCGGTGTGGCAGATGTCGCAAAGTGGTTGCCCATGTCGTGGGCGGAATACAACCAGCTCGGAGACGATGTTCGCGGTGAGTTCATCGAGGGGGCGCTCGTGATAGCGCCGGCGCCGGATCGGCACCATCAGACCGCGATTCTGTATTTGGTCGGCCGACTCTCCGAGGTGTGCACTTCTGAGCTGGGCGTCACGACCGGTTGGGGTTGGTCGCCGGCCGGCGTCACCGAAGAGTACGTCCCGGACGTGATGGTGCACCCGGCCACGGACGACCAACTGCGGTTCACCGGAATCCCCCTCCTCTGTGTGGAGGTCACCTCCGGCAACTGGGCCACCGACCTCATCCCGAAGGAACCGCTGATCAATCATGTCCCGGCTGCGGCGTACCCGGCGGGCGACCTGCGGCCCCCATCTCTTGCGCCGTATGACCCGATACGCCCACAAGATCTGGGGGCCGCAGCTCATCCCGCCCGGCACGTCCTCGCTCGGAACAGCATTGACCAGCACTTCCTTAAACGCGCCAAATATGCCGTCGCAGGTCTCCCGGAGTACTGGGTGGTGGATCGCCGCGACAAAGTGCTGCGGCAATACGCGCTGCAGGACGGATTGTTGGTGGAAGTCGCGCACAGCGCCGGACGGGGACCGATCCAGGTGCAGTTCGCCGGCCGGTCGGTCAGCCTCGACTTGGGCGTCCTGCTCGGCGAATAGCGGAACCTCAGGGCCGCTTTCCGGTCTTGGCGGGTTCGATGCCGTCCCGGTCGGCCCACTCCAGCAGCTGGTCGATCCGGAACGACTCGTCGTCGATGCCGGCGTGCAGATCGCCGAGATCGGCGAATCGCGAGGGCACGGACGCCAGGGTGAAGTCGCGCGGGTCGAGGTCGTCCAGCTCGTCCCAGAACACCGGGGTGGACACCGTGCCGGTCGGGGTGCCGCGCACCGAATAGGCGCAGGCGATGGTGTGGTCACGGGCGTTCTGGTTGAAGTCGACGAAGATCTTCTCCGGGTCGCGGTCCTTGCGCCACCACACCGTGGTGGCGTCGTCGCAACGCCGCTCCACCTCGCGGGCGAAGGCCAGCGCCGCCCGCCGCACCTCGCCGAAACTCCACTCCGGCTCGATCCGGACGTAGATGTGAAACCCCTTGCCACCAGAGGTCTTCGGGTAGCCGGTGATGCCCAGTTCGTCCAGCACGTCGTGGGCGACGTGCGCCACCCGGCGGACTTCTGCGAAGTCGGCGTCCGGCATCGGATCGAGGTCGATCCGCCACTCGTCCGGCCGCTCGACGTGAGCCCGCCGACTGTTCCACGGGTGGAACTCGACCGTCGACATCTGCACCGCCCAGATCACCTGGGCCAACTCGGTGACGCACAACTCGTCGGCGGTGCGGCCGAACCGGGGAAACCACAGCTCGACGGTCTGAACCCAGTCCGGCGCTCCGCCTGGCAACCGTTTCTGATGCACCTTCGGCCCGGCCAGGCCGTCCGGAAACCGGTGCAGCATGCACGGCCGCTCGCGCAGCGCCCGGACGATCCCGTCGCCGACCGCCAGGTAGTAATCGACCAGGTCGTGCTTGGTCCACCCCGTCTCGGGGAAGTAGACCCGGTCGGGATTGGTCACCCGCACCACCCGGTCGCCCACCTCGATCTCGACGGCGGACGTCTGAGGCTTCGCCATGCAGGCACGCTACCTGGGTCGACGGAGCGAGTGCGAGCGTTGAATTGGGGCACCTCTGTGAGTACCTTGTACGTACGTACGCACGAGTGAGGAGGTGGCTGTCGTGGACACGACGACCGACCAGCGGTGGCCCAAGAGTCAGCGGATCAATCTGCGTGCGACGGCGCGGCAGGAGGGTTTGCTGCGACGAGCCGCCGAGGCCACCGATCACACGCTGACCGATTTCATCCTCGATAGCGCGGTGTCCAACGCGCAACGGGTGCTCGCCGACCAGCGCTGGTTCATCGCGACCGATCAGCAGTACCAGGATTTCCTCGTCCTGCTCGATGCTCCGTTGCCGTCCACCGAGCGGTTTGACCGGTTGTTCTCACATCGGCCGCACCCCGCCCAGCAGTGATCGAATCGACACCGCGAAAGCTGGCCAAGGCCGATATCCGGGACGGCTTCCGAAGCGGCGCCGACGACCTCGATCTCTGGCTCACGAAATATGCCTGGGAGAACCAGCAGGCGAACAACGCGACGACCTACGTTGTCGTCGATGGCTCGCGTGTGGTCGGCTATTACGCGATCGCGATGTCCGCGGTGGCGCGTGCCGTGGTGCCCGAACGACTGCGTCAGGCACGACCGGCGCAGATACCCTGTGTGCTCTTGGCGCGACTCGCCGTCGATCGCGACTATCAGGGTCGCGGCCTGGCCTGGGTATTGCTCCGCGATGCGCTGCTGCGATCCGTTGTCGCCAGTGACGGCATCGGCGCGGCCGCCGTCCTTGTGCACTGCCGCGATGAGAATGCCCGGCGGTTCTACCTGCATTCCGGCGATTTCCTCGAATCGCCACTGGATCCGCTGCAGTTGATGGTGCCGATCAAGGCGCTGCGGCGCTATCTGACGGCGCAGATCGATGAAGCGGTCGACGCGGTCGGGCAACCCGGCGATGAGTTGGCCGAACTGCGCAGCATCGCGAACGTCCGCCTGGCCGAGGCGTCGGATGAGTGGTGATCCGGCGCGGAGAGGTGTGCTGGGCCGACTTCGGCGAACCCAAGGGCAGCGCCCCGGCCTGTCAGCTCAGCGAGCCGTCCGGATTCACCCGGAACACGTCCACCTTCACTTCCAGCGTCGACTTCTTCGCCTCGGTGAACACCACGCCCTTCAATGGGGAGACGTCACGGAAATCCCGGCCCCAGGCGGTGACGATGTAGCGAGAATCGGCGAAATGGTCATTGGTCGGGTCGAGGTCGATCCACTCGCCGCCCGGCACCAGAACCGACGTCCAGGCGTGTGAGGCGTCCGACCCCTCCAATTTCGGCTGACCCGGCGGCGGCGAGGTCTCTACATAGCCCGACACGTACCGGGCGGGCAGCCCGACCGACCGCAAGCAGCCCACCGCCAGGTGCGCGAAATCCTGACAGACCCCCTTGCGCAGCTTCAGCAACTCGGGCAGCGTCGTCCGCACCGAGGTGGCGCCCAGCTCGTAGCTGAAGTCGCGATAGATGGTCGAGTAGAGCCCCACCAGCGCCTCGCCGAGCGGACGGTCCGGCCACAGAATGCTCTCGGCATAGCTGCGGACATCGGGCCCCAGGTCGACCAGATCGGACGGCAGCAGGTACTCGGCGTGCTCCACCGGATCGGCCTCCTGCGCCACCCGCGCGGCGGCGTCAGCGACCGTGAACGCGTTCAGCGACCCCATGCTCGGACGCGGCCAGGCGACGTCGACGAAGGCCGTCTTGGCGACCACCAGCTCGCGGTGCGGGGTGCGCACCTCCACGTAGTAGCTGTGATTGCCGAAGTGATCGACGTGTTCGCCGACCACGTCGGGGTGCGGCGAGACCTCCACCTCGTTCGACACCACCTGCTGCGACCAGGTCTCCAGCGGACGCAGAAAGCCGCGCTCGTAGCAGGCCTGGACGTCGTCGTCGTATGTGTAGATCGTCGAGTGCCGGACGCGGTAGCGCCGCGGCGCGTAGTGGTCGGGACGTGCCTGCACGTCGGTCGTCTGCTCAGTCATCGGCCACCTGCCACGGGCTCGCCCAACCGGAAGTCTGCGGACGCCGCGGCGCCTGCCGGGAGAAGTGCAGCGCGGCGAGGTCGTCGGACAGCCGCCGGAAGTCCTGCTCCAGCCCGGCCAGCCGTTCGGCGAGCGCGGCGGCGTCCATCGAATCGGCCGGCTCGACCGTGCGCAGCGTCTGCACGATCGCCAACGTCTTCGCCACCGACGCCTCGTCGCCCAGCAGGGTCAGGTCGGCGACCAGCGATTCGGCCTGGTACAGCACCGAGCGCGGGTTCCTCCGGTCGAGCAGCAGCAGGTCGATCGCCGACTCCAGCGGCAATGCCGTACCGGTCCCGGCCGCGGCCCGCCGGCGATGGGTGATGATCGACTCGCCGGCCCGCAGCACGCCTTCCACCACCAGATCCAGCACGCCGCGGTCGCGCGGCTCGGTCAACGCACTGCCCAGCAGCGCCAGCGTCAGCTGGGCCCGCTCCATCCGGCAGCCGGCGTCCAGGAACGCCCAGGACTCGTCGCGGACCATGCTCTGCGCCATGATCCCGGCCAGCGCCAGCAGCGATTCGAGCACGTCGGCCAGCAGCGGCTGCAGCTGGTCATCGTCGTCCGGGGGATCGTCCAGAGTCTTCTGCAGCCGGCCCAGCACCGCCCAGGTGTCGACGCTGAGCAGGTCGCGGACATGCTGCGCGGCACCGATCAGTCGGTTCGCGCAATGCCGGACGGTGCCCGCGCGCGAGTCGTCCAGGACGACCCGGCGCAGGTAGTCGAGCGAGGGTTCGCTGGAGCCGATGGTCGGCGTCGAGGTGACCCGCGCCACCGCGTGCAGCAGGACGCCGGTGGCGAGCGCGCCCGGCGTTCCGACCTGGCTGGAGTTGTCCTCGGCGAAGTCGTCGACGACCTTCAGCAGCCGCGCGGTGCCCTCGGCGCGTTCGGCGTAGCGGCCCATCCAGAACAGGTTGTCGGAGACCCGTGGGGTCAGGCCGGCGGTCCGGGTCACTGGCGGGGCGCCGAGGGCGCGGTCGCGGACGGCCGGCGCGGCCTGCTCGGCGTCCGCGGAGATCACCCAGACGTCCTTGGCGAGCGCGCCGGCGTAGTTCGACACAGTGTGCTCGCTGACCTGGCCCGCGACCCGGCCCAGACCGCCGGGCAGGAACCGGTAGCCGTTGTCGTGGGCGACCCCGAAGGTGCGCAGCACGAACCGGCGCGGCTCCAGGCCGTCGTGGGTGACCACCGGGGCGGTGGACAGCTGCAGCGGCTCCTGGGCGCACCAGGCCCAGGGCTCGGCGGCGATCCGGTCGGCCAGCTCGCCGCGCTCCTGGGCGGTGAGCTGCCAGCCGTAGCGCAGCGGGCCGGTCGCCCGTGAGATCGGCTTGATCACCAGGGCGTCCAGATTGGCCAGCACGTGCGAACGATCCGCGCCGCGGCCACACCACCAGGTGGTCGGCGACGGCAGCAGCAGATCCTCGTCGAGCAGGACGCGGGCGACGTCCGGCAGGTGCGCGACCAGCCCCGGATTCTCCAGGACGCCGGCGCCGATCGGGTTGACCACCGCGACCGTCCGGGTCCGGGTCGCCTCGATCAGGCCGGGGACGCCGAGCTGGGAGTCGCCGCGCAGCTCCAGCGGATCGGCGAAGGCGGCGTCCACCCGGCGCAACACGACGTCGACCTGCTCCAGGCGGTCACCGGCCTGCAGCCAGACCCGGCCCTGGTGCATCACCAGATCGTCGGCCTCGACCAGCGGGAAGCCCAACAGGGTGGCCAGGTAGGCCTGCTCGAAGGCGGTCTCGCTGTTGGGGCCGGGGGTGAGCAGCACCACCCGTGGCGGCTCGGTGGCCGACGGGGACGCGTCCTGCAGGGCGGCGGTGAACGTCTGAAAGAACCCGCGCAGCCGGGCCAGCGGCACCGAACGGTGCAGCCCGGCCATCACCTGGGAGATGATCCGGCGGGTCGCCATCGCGTAGCCGGGGCCGGACGGCGCCTGTGTGCGGTCGGAGATCACCGTCCAGCGTCCCTGTGGGTCGCGGCCCAGATCGGTCGCCGCTACCACCAGCTGCCGCGGGCCTGGCGCGGCGATGCCGGCGGTCTGCCGCACGTAGCCGTCGTGGGCGAGGATCAACTCCGGTGGGATCACCCGCCGGCGCAACAGGGTGCGCTCGCCGTACAGGTCGGACAGCACTAGATCGAGCAGCCGTGCCCGCTGATCCAGGCCGCGTTCCAACTCCTGCCATTCGGCGGCACCGAGCAGCACCGGGATCGGATCGATCGCCCAACGGCGTCCGCCCGGCGTGCCGGTGCCGTAGGTGATGCCCTCGTCGGCGGCGAAATTGCGGGCCTCGGCTCGCGCCGCCAGCAGGCCGGCCATCCCCATCGCGTCGACGGCCGCGCCGAGTGCCGCCTGGTCGCCGCGCAGACCGGTCGGGGTGGCCAGCTCATCGACGGCGTCGGAGGTGAGGCGTGCTCGGTAGTCGTCGAGCACGCCCGACTCGATCGAAACGGCCGCGGACATGGAATCACCATAGGGGGCGGACGACGGGGTTCGAGACAGCGCCAATCCGTGGCGGCTGCCTGGTCATCGGCCCGGCTGTCGGACCAGGTCGCCTGCGGTATGGCACATCGCCTGCGTTCCTCCGCAGGCGATGTGCCCTTGCGCAGGCGTTGTCGGAGGGCGGCAGGACGGCACCGGGACCGATTGCGTGAACGGATCGAGGGCGAGGTCGTCCCGGCTTTCGAGGGGCGCATCGTGGCCTTCGACGAGGCCGCCAGCGCGGCCTACGCGACGCTGCGCGCCGACGCCCGCGCTCGTGGCGACGCGATCGCCGCCACCGACGGCTATATCGCCGGAATCGCCGCCGCCCACGGTTTCGCGATCGCCACCCGTGACCGTGCCCCGTTCGAGGCGTCCGGACTGGTGGTGATCAACCCGTTCGGGCCGTGGGATGACGGGATCATCCCGTAAGGAGTCAGGTGTGCTACCGGCCGCCGGTGAGCAGCGCGAGGACCTGGTGAACCTGATCGACCTGGCCCCGCGGGAAGGGTGCGCGGTCGACACGGGTGACGCGGTTGATCGACATGGACTTGACCTGTTCGCACATCGCCACGGTGACGGTCGAGTCGCTCGAGGTGAGCTTCACGTGCGTCGACCAGCCGCGGTCGGTGTGTGTCAGCGGCACCGCGATGAGCAGGCCGCGGGCGCGGTGAAGCGCTGGTTCGGACAACACCAGCCAGGGCCGGTGCTTCGCCTGCTCGCGGCCGATGGTCGGGTCCATGTTCGCCCAGACGACGTCGCCGCGGGCGATCGCCTGGGTCACTGGCCCGCCTCGAACCGGGCGATGGACTCCTCGGCGTCGCCGGTGAATGCTGTGTCAGCCTCGGCGAGCTCGTCCAGATACTCCTGGTCAGGAGTCTCGGCCTCAAGCGCAGCCCAGAATTCAGCCTTGCGGCGCTGTTCCAGCATTTCCTCGATGAGCTGGCCCTGGGTCAAGTGCGCCGCCCGTGCGGCATCGCGAACACGGTCACGGACCACTCGGGGAACCTTGATGGTGGCCACGTCAGTCATACCCATAGGGTACCCTTCCGGGTTACCGCTACGGCAGCTTTCCCGGGGAGTAGCGGCGTAGGTCGAGGGTGCAGGGGTATTCGGTGCCCATCGGGCCGGCGAGGGTTTCGACGGCCGGCCAGGATGCGGTGTCGATCGGTCCGCCGGTGTGGCCTTGGGGTTCGAACCGGGCAGCCCGGCGCGATTCGGCCTCGACCGCATTCACCGGGTAGGTGTCGTAGTTGCGGCCGCCAGGATGCACCACGTGGTAGGTGAAACCGCCTAGTGAGCGGTCGTTCCAGGTGTCGACCAGGTCGAAGACCAGCGGCGAATGCACCCCCATCGTCGGGTGCAGCGCCGACCAGGGCGCCCAGGCCCGGTACCGGACGCCGCCGGCGAACATGCCGACCGTGGACGGTTCGTCGTCGCCGCCCAGCGCGGTGCCCCAGCCGCCGTTGGCGATCGGGGTGAGCGGCACCGGGACGCCGTTGCAGGTGACCACGTGGCGTCCCTCGACCAGCCCGGACGCCGCCAACTGCACCCGCTCGACCGACGAATCCACGTAGCGGGCGGTGCCCGTGCCGGTGGCTTCCTCGCCGAGCACGTGCCAGGGCTCGATGGCCTGCCGCAGCTCCAGATGGACGCCGGAGATCCGGGTCTCGCCGAGCCGCGGGAAGCGGAACTCCAGGAACGGGTCCAGCCAGGCCGGGTCGAACCGGACGCCGGGCGCGGCCTCGGTCAGCCACTCGTTGACGTCGGCGACCACCTCGCGCAGATCGGACGCCGCGAACGCCGGCAGCAGGAACCGGTCGTGCAGCCGGGTGCCCCAGCGGATCAGCCGGCCCCGGTAGGGCCGAGCCCAGAACATCGCGACCAGGCAGCGCACCAGCAGCGCCTGCACCAGCGCCATCCGGGCGTGCGGCGGCATCTCGAAGCCGCGCAGCTCCAGCAGGCCGAGGCGTCCGCGCTGCGAATCGGGCGAGTACAGCTTGTCGATGCAGAACTCCGCGCGGTGGGTGTTGCCGGTCAGGTCGGTGAGCAGGTG
Source organism: Micropruina sp. (assembly GCF_047606665.1). GTDB lineage: Bacteria > Actinomycetota > Actinomycetes > Propionibacteriales > Propionibacteriaceae > Micropruina. Next base: position 86,040 of record NZ_JASGEF010000049.1, read on the forward strand.
CCGCAGCAGTCGGTCGGTGTTCCAGGGCAGCGCCGGACCGCCCCACGGCGGCGCGAATTTCTCCGCGTCCGCGGTCACCCGGTCGAGTTCGGCGAACGCGATCTCCATCTCGTACAGGGTCTCGAAGCGGCCCTCGTCGAACCGCGGGGCCTGCGAGGTGGGGCCGATGAACCGTCCGGAGAACACGTACGACAAGGCCGGATGATGCTGCCAGTAGGTGATCAGCGAACGCAGCAGATCGGGCCGGCGCAACAGCGGCGAATCGGCCGGGGTCGCCCCGCCGAGGGTGAAGTGGTTGCCGCCGCCGGTGCCGGTGTGGGTGCCGTCCAGGTCGAATTTCTCGGTGGCCAGCCGGGTCTGCCGAGCGTCCTCGTAGAGCGAGAGGGTGAGGTCGCGCTGCTCGGCCCAGCTGCTGGTCGGCTGGGTGTTCACCTCGATCACGCCCGGGTCGGGGGTGACCGACAACGTCTTGGTGCGCAGGTCGAAGGGCAGCGGATAGCCCTCCAGCACCACCGGCAGCTCCACCGCGGACGCCGCGGTCTCGACCACGCTGAGCAGCTCGAGGGCGTCCTCCAGCTTGGTCAGCGGCGGCAGGAAGACGCACAGCCGGCCGTCGCGCTCCTCGACGCACAGCGCGGTGCGCGGCGAATCGGCGATGTCCTGGACGACCGCCTCGGGGGGTTCGCCCTCCACGATCAGCGGCAGCAGTCCGGTCATCTCGAACGGGGACCGCTCGGGTTCGTCGGGCGGTTCGTGCCAGCTCAGCGACGACAGCGGCAGACGCAACCCCATCGGCGAGGTGCCGGGGGTGAGGAACAGGTGCCGCCGGCGCGGACGCCATTGCGCGGTACCCCACCGGCCTTCGTCGGTCAGCCGGAACACCGGCACCACCCAGCCCCGCGGGCGACCGGGGTTTCCGTCCAGTTCGGCGACTTTGGCCGCGCGCGCCTCGGCATCGGCCAGCGCCGGATCGTCGGGGTCGAGGTCGGTCGCCGGACGCTCGTCGCCGAACGGACGCTGCGCCTCGACCAGCAGATCGTTCAACGCGTCCTCGTAGGCCGGCATGACGTGGGTGCCAGGAATGCCCAGCCCACCGGCGATGTAGGCGGCCAGGTCGCGGGCGGCGGTCTGCGCCTCCACCGAGCCCGGTTCGACGCACGGCTCGTCCCACGGATTGGCCAACAGCGAGCGGTCCTCCCAGATCGGGATGCCGTCGGTGCGCCAGGTGATGGCGATGTTCCAGCGCGGCAGGTCCTCGCCCGGGTACCACTTGCCCTGGCCATGATGGACGACGCCGCCAGCCGCCCAGCGCTGCTCCAACCGGGCCGCCAGCCGCTGGGCCAGCGCCCGCTTCTCCGGTCCGTCGGCGGCACCCTCCCACTGCGGGGTGGCGGTGTCGTCCGCGGAGACGAAGGTGGGCTCGCCGCCCATGGTGAGCCGGACGTCGCCAGCGGCCAGCAGCTCGTCGACCCGCTCGCCGAGGGCGTCCGCGGCCGCCCACTGAGCGTCGGAGTACGGCTTGGTGACCCGTGGATCCTCGTGCACCCGGCGGACCGTGTTCGAGAACGCCATGATCACCTCGACCGGCGCGGTGGCCCCGGTGATCGGCGCCGCCGAGGACGGGTGCGGCGTTGCCGACAAGGGGATATGCCCCTCGCCGGCGAACAGCCCGGACGTCGGGTCGAGGCCGATCCAGCCGGCGCCCGGCACGAAAACCTCGGCCCAGGCGTGCAGGTCGGTGAAGTCCTCAGTCGGTCCGGACGGCCCGTCCAGCGCCTCCACATCGGAGGTCAGCTGGACCAGGTAGCCGGAGACGAAGCGTGCCGCCAGGCCGGCCTCGCGCAGGATCGAGACCAGCAGCCAGGCCGAGTCGCGGCACGAGCCGAGCGCCTTGGCCAGCGTGGTGTCCGGGGTCTGCACGCCCGGCTCCATCCGGACGGTGTAGGCGATGTCGGCCTGCAGCGCGGTGTTCACCGCGACCAGGAAGTCCACCATCCGCGGCCGGTCGTCGCCGCTCAGCCCGGCATAGCGGTCGGTGATGTGCTGCTGCACCCACTGCCTCACCAGCGGACCGGGACCGCCGTCGCCCACTTCGTCCACCCGGCGCAGGTAGGGCTCCAGATCGGCGCGCAGGGCGTCCGGATAGGCGAACGGGTAGCGCTCGGCGTACTCCTCGAGGAAGAAGTCGAACGGGTTGATCACCGTCATGTCGGCGACGAGGTCGACGCAGATGTCGAGCTCCTTGACCGGCTCGGGGAAGACCAGCCGGGCCAGGTAGTTGCCGAACGGGTCCTGCTGCCAGTTGATGAAGTGGTTGCGCGGCGACACGGTCAGCGAATAGGCAGCGATCGGCGTCCGCGAGTGGGGCGCCGGACGCAGCCGGACGGTGTGCGGGAACACTTTCACCGGCTCGGCGAAGGTGTAGGTGGTGCGGTGTTCGAGAGCTACCCGGATGGTCACCTGCGTGAATGTACTGGCCGGCTACGAGCCTGGTCACCCACTGCGGGGCACCGAAACGTCACTGAAACGCGACCGCGGTGGCACCGGTAATCTGAGCGGGTGACTTCTCAGGCACCCGAAGACACCCCCGATGAGGCTGGGCCGGACACCCCCGACGATGACGGCACGGCGGCTGCGCGGCGTCCTGCAGCCGCGCCGGCCCGTCCGCGCACCCGGTGGATCGTGGCGCTGGTCTTCGTCGTGGTCGCCGGCCTGATCGCCGGCATCGCCTGGCTGATGCGGCCCCAGCCGAACGCCTCCACGGTGCCCTCGGCGACACCGCAGCAGGCCGTCGCCGGGTACCTCGACGCCCTGGTCGCGGCCGACGCGGACCGGGCCCTGGAGTACGCGCTGAACCGCCCCGCCGACACCACGCTGCTCACCCGGACGATGCTCGAGGCGTCCCACCACGAGGGCAAGCTGGCCGTGGTGAACGTGCCCGAGGTGGACGGTGGCGAGACCGCGACGGTGCCGGCCGAGGTGCGGTTCGGTGAGACGTCGGCCACGATCACTTTCTCGCTCACCCGTACCGAGAACGGGTGGCGCCTTGCCCAGCTCACCTCGACCATCGATCCCGGCGCGCTGCCGAAGGCGCTGACCGCCACTCTGAACGGTCTGCCGCTGACCAATCCGGAGCATCTGGAGGTGTTCCCGGGCGTCTACGTGTTCGGTGAGAAGGTGCCCGAGATCGACCTGGAGGGCGCCCGTGTCGTCGTCACCACCGTCGGCGAGGACGTTCCGGCCGGCCTCCAGCCGGTGCTGACCGCCGCCGGCGAGAAGCGGGCCGACCGTTCGGCCGCCGCCGCGTTGAAGCGCTGCCTGGCCACGAAGAGCCCCACCCCCGCGGACTGCCCGAACAGTGTCGCGATCGCGAAGGGCCAGAAGATCGACACCAAGTCGATCAAATGGGACCTGATCGGCGATCCTTGGAAGGACGCGGTCTACACCCTCGATGTCGCCGACCCGACCAATGTCCGCGGCGCCGCCACGCTGGAGTTCCGGTTCCGCTGCACGCTCACCCAGAACGGCGAGAAGTACAACGTCGACCAGACCCTACCCGCTGTCGACGTCCGGTATCTGGTGTCGGTGACCAACGCCAAGCAGCCGGTTGTCTGGCAACGGGTCTCCTGACCCGCACCCGCTCGACCGGGCGGTCGTCCTGGGCGGGGGCGGGCTCACCGGATTGGCCTGGCTGCGCGGCGTGCTGGACGAACTCCCGGACGTGGTGGGCAGCGCGGATCGGGTGATCGGCACCTCGGCGGGTGCCGTGATGGCCGCCCGGTTGTTGAGCGGGGTGACCGGCGGACTGGAGGATGTCGCGGACGAACTGTCCGGCGCGCGGATCTCCCCGGCTGTGGCGGCGCGATTGGTGGCCGCACAGCTGTGGCCCAGCCGTCGGCACGCCCTGCTCTGGCTGGGACGGTTCGCCCGGCGAGCCCGCACCACCGTCAGCGAGCAGGCGTTCGTCGATCTGGTCGGCCGGGCGGTCGGCGGCACGGATTGGCCGGCGGCGCTGATCGTGGTCGCGGTGGACGCCGACTCGGGGCGTCCGGCCTACTTCACGCCGCGTTCGGCGGTCGAACTGCGCAGCGCGGTCGCCGCCAGTTGCGCGATGCCCGGCGTCCTGCCTGCGGTGCGGATCGAAGACCGGACCTTCCTGGACGGCGGGCTGCGGTCGCCGGCGAATGCCGACGTGGCGGCCGGTTGCGATCGGGTGTTGATCCTGGCGCCGCAGGGTCGGTCGACACGCGCCGTCCGGCGACCCGGTCATCAGGCGGCCCGGTTGCGCGCCGCAGGCGCCCAGGTCGTCCTGATCGCCGACGAGCACCCCGACCTCGACGCGATGTCGCCGGCCGGGCTGGCCGCAGCACGCGAGCGTGGCCGGCGGGCCGGGCGGGCGGCGTCCGAAGCGGTGGCTGCGTTGTGGGCTATCTCGCGCTGAGCGAATGGCTGCGATGCTGGGTCAGCCAGAGCCGGTGACAGGTGATCACCACGGTCAACCAGGCGACGCCCAGGCACCAGGCGGCCAGCACATCGGTCAGCCAGTGGTGGCCCAGATAGACCCGCGAGGTTCCCATCGCCAGCACGTAGAGCACGGTCAGGGTGACCGTCGCCGCCCGTGCCGCCGCGGCGGACAGGTGCGAGACCAGCAGATAGCAGAACATGCCGGCGATCACGATCGAGTTCAGTGCATGCCCGGACGGGAAGGACGCCGAGGTCTCCGGCGGCGGAATCGACTCGGTCAGCGGCGGACGGGCCCGGTCGGTGAGCCGCTTGCCGGTCACCGTCATCGCCAGTGAGCCGGTGACGGCGATCACCATCAGCACCAGCGGCGTCCATCGTTGCCAGCGCAGGCAGAGCAGGGTGACCGCGAGGCCGGTGATCACCGACATCCACAACTGCCCGCCGGAGGCGCTGAAGGTGGCGATCACGGCGTTCAGTTCCGGCGTCCGGACGCTCACCATCCAGTTCAGCATCGGACGGTCCAGGCCGGCGACGCTGTCCCCGGCCACCACCGCCTCGTAGATCTCGCCGGCCACCCAGGTCGCTCCGACCGTGAGCGCCCCGGCGATCCCGAGCAGCACCAGGGCGGCCAGATCGGCGTTGCGCAGCCGCCGCACCAGCGCGTCGAACGTCCGCCACAGCCAGCGGCCAGCCGGACTGCGCCACGCGGTCAGGTCACGGTCGCCGATGCTGCGTTCGGACTCCGACGGTTCCAGGAGCATCGACCAAGTCTGGCAGGGTCCCTCGGCGGCTCACCGCACCCCTTGGGTCGGTGGTCTGGACGACCGATGCGGGATCAGCCGATCAGGTAGTGAGTGTCGCCGAACGATGCTTCGAGAGTGAGGGTTCCGCCGAGGGCCTCCACGTAGCGCCGAAGAGTGTCGACCTGCGCCTTGTCGACCTGACCGTTCTCGATCTGAGAGACCCGGTTCTGCGATACGTGAAGTTGATTGGCGAGTTCCTTCTGGGTCACCTGCTGCTGATCGCGCAGTTCCCGCAGACGAGCGGCACGCACCTGCTTGCGCATCTGGTCAGCGATCTGCTCGACCCGCTGCTCGTCAACGGGGCGGCGAGCGAGCTGTTCGGCGAGGGTTCGGGTCATCGTCTCAGTCCTTTCAGATGCTCATCGAAAAGGTCGTCGGCCAGTGGGATATTGCGCCGGTACCACTTTTGCCAGTTGCCGGCCTTGTCGCCGGCCAGAAGGAGGATCGCACGGCGGGCCGGATCGAATGCGAACAAGATTCGCACTTCGCTATGTCCTGTCGATCCGGGCCGGAGTTCCTTCATGTTCCTGTGTCGGGAGGACGTAACCGTGTCGACCAGGGGACGCCCGAGGTGTGGGCCGTCTTGCGCAAGGACACGGGTCGCGGCCACGACCTGCTCGTAGGTGCCTTGATCTGTCTCATCGAGCCAAGCGCCGACCTGGTCGCCGATCAAGATCTCCCAGGACACAGCGCTAGTCTACAACCCACGACTTCTATCAGCCAAGAGTTGTCGCCCTGCGGCAAGGTGGGGTGCCACAGACTGGGACCGCCACCGAAGACAGGGAGTTGCCATGGATGCGGAAGCGGGAGATTCGGACGCCGACGCGTCGCGACCTGGTCACCGAGGGTCTGTTCTGGTCGTGGTTGATCAACGACATCGAGGAGCTGATCACCATGGGCTCCTGGTCGCGTGCCAACGCCGACGAGCTGAGCCGGCGGGTGCCGTTCCCGCTGCCGCCATGGCTGCGGGACGGTTTCTCCGAACGTCACGCCCAGGTCTCCATCGCCATGATGGGCCTGCTGATCTGGACGCTCGGCAGGCGCGGCACCAGCACGCAGGGGCGATCCCGGCTCTTCCAGGCGGCGCTGCTGGGTTACGGCGTCCATGGTCGGGATTCATGCCCTGACCGCACGGTTGTTGCGCGACCGCGGGGACGGCGTCCGTCGCTGAATCGGTTTCGTTCCGTGTCGCGGGGGTTGTGTGTCAGGCTGTGCGGCAGACGGTCGTGACTCCGGCAGCGTCGCTGGGCGACCGTCGCCGGCGTCCGACAACGAGGTGAGGAGACGCGATGTTCCGCAAGATTCTGGTTGCCAACCGGGGTGAGATCGCCGTCCGGGCCTTCCGCGCCGCTACCGAGCTCGGCATCGGCACCGTCGCCGTCTTCCCCTACGAGGACCGGCTCGCCGAGTACCGGCTGAAGGCCGACGAGAGCTACCAGATCGGCGAGGTCGGGCATCCGGTGCGGGCCTACCTGGACGTCGACGGCATCATCGCCGCCGCATTGGACGCGGGCGCCGACGCCATCTATCCCGGTTACGGCTTCCTCAGCGAGAACGCGGGCTTCTCCCAAGCCTGTGCCGACAACGGCATCACCTTCATCGGGCCGGCCCCACGAATCCTCGAACTGACCGGGGACAAGGCCAAAGCCATCGCCGCCGCACGCGAGGCGGGGCTGCCGACGTTGCGCGGTGCGGACGCCTCGGAGGACATCCCGACCCTGCTGGCCGCCGCCGACGAGATCGGCTACCCGGTCTTCGTCAAGGCGGTCTCCGGTGGTGGCGGACGCGGCATGCGCCGGGTGGACGACCGGGCCAACCTCGAGCCGGCCCTGGTCGAGGCGATGCGCGAGGCCAAGGCGGCCTTCGGCGACGCCCGGATGTACCTGGAAGAGGCGGTGATCAGCCCGCGGCACATTGAGGTGCAGATCCTCGCCGACACGCAGGGCAGCGTGATCCACCTGTTCGAGCGGGACTGCTCGGTGCAACGCCGGCACCAGAAGGTCGTCGAACTCGCCCCAGCACCCAACCTCGACCCGGCGCTGCGGGACGCGATCTGCGCCGACGCGGTGAAATTCGCCCGGCACATCGGCTACATCAACGCCGGCACCGTCGAGTTCCTGCTCGGCGCCGACGGCCGCTACGTGTTCATCGAGATGAACCCGCGGATCCAGGTCGAGCACACCGTCACCGAAGAGGTCACCGACGTCGACCTGGTCTCCTCGCAACTGCGGATCGCCGCCGGCGAATCCCTGGACGATCTGGGGCTGCGGCAGGACGAGATCCAGGTGCGCGGCCAGGCGTTGCAGTGCCGGGTGACCACCGAGGACCCGGCCAACGGCTTCCGTCCCGACACCGGACGGATCTCGGTCTACCGTAGCCCCGGCGGCGCCGGCGTCCGGCTGGACGGCGGGGTGGTGTTCGGCGGCTCCGAGGTGGGCGCCCACTTCGACTCGATGCTGGTGAAGCTCACCTGCCGCGGACGCGATCTGGTCACGGCCGCCCGGCGAGCCAACCGGGCGCTGAACGAGTTCCGGATCCGCGGCATCTCCACCAACATAGGGTTCCTCGAAGCGGTCATCTCCGACCCCGACTTCCTGGCCGGACGCGCCACCACGTCCTTCATCGATGAGCGGCCGTACCTGCTCACCCAGCGCATCCCGGCCGACCGGGGTACCAAGCTGCTCAGCTACCTGGCCGGCATCGCGGTCAACAAGCCGAACGGCGAATGCCGCACCACGCTGATCGCCCGCGACAAGCTGCCGGCGCTGACCAAGCAGGAACTGCAGACACCGCCGGCGGCCGGGTCGAAGCAGCTGCTCCTCGACGAGGGTCCGGAGCGGTTCGCCCAGGCGCTGCGCGACCGGACGGCGGTTGCGGTCACCGACACCACCTTCCGGGATGCGCACCAGAGCCTGCTGGCGACCCGGGTGCGGACCCGTGACCTGCTGCATGTCGCGCCGCACGTCGCCCGGATGCTGCCGCAGCTGTTCTCGATGGAATCGTGGGGCGGCGCCACCTACGACGTGACCCTTCGCTTCCTCAAAGAGGATCCCTGGGAGCGGCTGGCGAAGTTCGCCGAGGCGATGCCGAACATCCCGCAGCAGATGCTGCTGCGCGGCAAGAACACCGTCGGCTACACCCCGTACCCGCTCAGGGTGACCAGCGCCTTTGTGGCCGAGGCGGCCCGGACGGGGTGCGACATCTTCCGCATCTTCGACGCGCTGAACAACATCGACCAGATCCGGCCGGCGATCGAGGCGGTGCGCGAGACCGACCACGGCGTCGCCGAGGCGGCGATCTGCTACACGGGCAATATGACCTCGCCCGGCGAGACCCTCTACACCCTCGACTACTACCTGCGGTTCGCCGAGCAGCTGGTCGAGGCTGGCGCGCACATTCTGGCGGTCAAGGACATGGCCGGCCTGCTCCGGGCGCCGGCCGCCGCGAAGCTGGTGCGGGCGCTGCGGGAGCGGTTCGACCTGCCGGTGCACCTGCACACCCACGACACCGCAGGCGGTCAGCTGGCCACCCTGCTGGCCGCGATCGACGCCGGGGTGGACGCCGTGGACGTCGCCTGCGCGGCCTGGGCGGGCACCACCTCGCAGGTGTCGATGTCGGCGCTGGTGGCGGCCACCGACGACACCGAGCGGGCCACCGGGCTGTCGCTGCAGGCGGTGACCGACCTGGAGCCGTACTTCGAGGCGGTCCGGTTGCTCTACGCCCCGTTCGAGTCCGGCCTGCCCGGCCCGACCGGACGGGTCTACACCCACGAGATCCCCGGCGGTCAGCTGTCGAACCTGCGCCAGCAGGCGATCGCGCTCGGCCTGGGGCACCGGTTCGAGGCGGTCGAGAACGTGTACGCCGCCGCGAACCGCATCCTCGGCAACATCGTCAAGGTCACCCCGTCGTCCAAGGTGGTCGGCGACCTGGCGCTGGCCCTGGTCGGAGCCAACGCCGACCCGGACGACTTCGAAGCCAACCCCGAGAAGTACGACATTCCGGACTCGGTGATCGGCTTCCTCAACGGCGACCTCGGCGACCCGCCCGGCGGCTGGCCGGAGCCGTTCCGCACCAAGGCGCTGGCCGGACGCACCGCGAAACCGGTCGAGACCGAGCTCTCTGAGGCGGACGCCGAGGCGCTGGAGCGCGAACCGCGGCGCACCCTGAACCGGCTGCTGTTCCCCGGCCCGACCCGCGACTACGAGGACGCCGTCGATGAGTTCTCCGAGCTGTCGGTGCTCTCCACCCGCGAGTTCCTGCACGGCCTGGCCGTCCAGCAGGAGCACGAGGTCGAGTTGGAACGCGGCAAGAAGCTGCTGCTCGGCCTCGAGGCGATCGGCGAACCGGACGCCCGCGGCTTCCGCCAGGTGGTCTGCACCATCAACGGCCAGATCCGGATGGTGTCGGTACGCGACCAGTCGGCGAAGTCCGAGCTGGTCACCGCCGAACGCGCCGACCCCAACAACCCAGGGCATGTGGCGGCGCCGTTCTCGGGCGTGGTCACGCTGACCATCGCCGTCGGAGACACCGTCGAAGCCGGCCAGCCCGTGGCGACCATCGAGGCGATGAAGATGGAGGCAGCGATCACCGCGCCGGTCGGCGGCACAGTGCAGCGGCTCGCGATCGGTCCGGCGCAGGCCGTCGAAGGTGGCGACTTGCTCGTGGTGATCGGCTGATCGCGGTAGCGCCCGTCCGATGGCACGGGCGCCAGGCTCGACTTCGAGGTCGCTGAGGGTGCGGCTCGCGAAGTAGACACGAGAATGATTCTCGTTATGCTTAACGCATGAGTCATCTGCTGATGGTCGAGAGTTGGGTGGCCGCGATGAGCGCGCTGCTGCCGCGGGCGATCCACGAAACCGGTCATCAGTTCTCGTTCCTCACCCGAGATCTGCACCACTATCTGCGGCAGAGCCGGCAGACGCCGCACCCTCTGCTCGCGGCACGCAATGTGCTGACCGCCGAGACCAACGACATCGACGCCCTGTGGCCGTGGCTGGACCGGGCCCGCGACCTGATCCCGTTCGATGGCGCGATCACGTCCTGCGACTACTACTTGACGACTGTGGCCAGGATCGCCGAGCGCTACGGACTTCCTGGGCCCCGACCGGAGGCGATCGCCACCTGCCTGAACAAGGACCGCTCTCGCGCCGCGTTCGCCGCGGCAGGCATTCCAGGGCCGCAGATCAGGGCGGCGCGAGACTGGCCGGCCGCGCGCGCCGCGGCGGAGGAGATCGGGTATCCGGTCGTCATCAAGCCCACCGACCTGTGCGGCGGGATGCTCGTTCGGCGGGTCGATGACGAGGCCGGGCTACGAGCGGCATACGAACAGCTTGCCGCCGCGACGCACAACTCCCGACAGCAGCTGCGCAGTCCCGTGGTGCTGATCGAGGAGTTCCTGACCGGGCCCGAAGTGAGCGTCGAGTCGGTCACGGTGGGCGGCGCCACACATGTCATCGGGGCGACCGACAAGAGCATCGTCGGTGACGACTGCTTCGTGGAGACGGGGCATATGTTTCCCGCCGCACTCGACGACGAGACCGCCGGCGAGCTTGCAGACCTGGCCCGGGCCGCCGTCGCCGCAGTCGGCCTCACCGACTGCATCTCGCATCTGGAGGTCAAGCTCACCCCCCACGGCCCGCGAATCGTCGAGCTGAACCCTCGCCCGGCCGGAAACCGGATCTCCGAACTCATCCGGCGGGTCACCGGCATCGACCTCGCGTGCGTCCATGCCCAGCTCGCGGCAGGCGACGAGCCTGACCTGCGCCACCGAGACACCGGCCTCGGATCCGCCGCCGTCCACATGCTGCTGCCCTCGAAGGCAGGCACGGTCGTCGCCGTGACCGGTGTCGACAGGCTCAGGGGCGGCGAGGTGGTGGAGTACGTCGTGCCCGAGCCCGGCGCCCGCGCCTCGGCGCCACGGGACAACAACTGCTACCTGGGCCGGGTCATGGTCGTCGACCCGGAAGGCCGAGGGGCTCGCTCCCTCGCCGAGGGGTTGGTCGCAGACCTCGACATCGTCATCGAGGCCGACCCGTCTGAACGCACGGCATGATCACCGCCCCACGAGTCAGCGCCTTCGCCGAGGAATTGGTCGACTGGGCGTCGAACGGGCCCGAATCGGAGTTGATCGTGACGGTCGCCTGGGTGACGCGCCAAGGGGCGCAACACACCGGACGGCACCAGCGCTATCGCAACGAGGTGCTCAGCCTGCGCATCGAGTCGAGCGTCGGCTCCGCCGCGGTCGAACCCGGCCAGCTGGTGGACGATGCCGTGTTCGCGTGTGTCGGCCGCACCGTGCGGGAGCTCATCCGGCACCCGGTGCAGGCAGTGCGGGTCGCGGCGCTCGACGCCGTGACCCAGCACGCCCGTCCGCTCGCCGGAACATCCGCCGTCGTGCCGGCCGGCACATCGGTCGAGAAGTCGAGAGCGCGCGCCAGGCTGGTCGTCGATCTCCTACCCGCACCCGGTGACACCACCTGCGTCGCCGTGGTGGGAGTCGTCAACTCCCTGCTCGCCGAACTGCGAGAACGCGGATACGCCTATCTACCCTGTGACCTCAAGGGCGGGCACACCCAGTGGGGCGAAGAGATCCTCCGCGAGACCGATGCCGCACTCGCGCAGGCAGATGCGCTGCTGGTATCCGGAATGACCCTGGCCAACGGCACCTTCGACGCTCTCCTGAAGCACGCCCGCAGCACCGGCAGCCCGCTCGTCGTCTTCGCCCAGACGGGCTCCGGCATCTTTCCGCATCTGCTCGGCCAGGGGGTCAGCGCCGTCTCTGCCGAGCCCTACCCGTTCTTCTGGCTGGACGGGAACGACAGCCGCATCACCCTGCATCGGAGCACGAGATGAACTCGCTGCTGGATCTCGTCGGCGGATCGCCGGTCGCGTGGATCGATTCCGACCTGCCGCTGCCGCACCCCGGCTTCTGGGCCAAGCTCGAGGCGGTGAGCGTCGGCGGAATGAAGGCGCGCGCCGCCGTCGCGATGCTCGCCGGAGCCCGCCGGCGCGGTGAGCTCCAACCGGGGGCGCTGGTGGTCGAATCCACCAGCGGCTCTCTCGGCCTGGGGCTGTCGTTGGCCGCGAGTGCGTTCGGGCACCCCCTCACGCTGGTCGTCGACGACGAGCTGGAGTGGTCCATGCGGGGGCTGCTCGCCGCTCACGGCGCGACGCTCGAGGTCGTCACCTCTCCGGACCCGGTCGGCGGCTGGCAGGAGGCGCGCCTGAAACGGATCCGGCGCCTGCTGCGCGACAACCCGGGCGCATACTGGCCGGACCAGTACAACAACCCCGACAACAGCCGCGGGTACCAGTCGCTCGCCGACGAACTCATCGCGCAGCTGCCGCCGGCCGACGTCCTCATCTGCAGCGTCGGCACCGGCGGCCACAGCGCGGGCATCTTGAGCGGGATAAGGCGGCACTGGCCGGACGTCCGGCTCGTCGGCGTCGACTCGTTGGGGTCGACGATCTTCGGCCAGCCCGCGCGCCCTCGCCTGATGCGGGGACTGGGCAGCAGCATCTACCCGCGCAATGTGGCCTACGACCAATTCCATGAAGTCCATTGGGTGAGCCCGCGGGACGCCGTGGCCACCTGCCGCCTTCTTGCCGGTGCCGCGCAGATCGCAGGTGGTTGGAGCACCGGCGCAGCAGCGCTGGTCGCGGCCTGGCAGGCCAGGGTCGAGCCCGGCGCACGCGTGGTGGTGGTGCTCCCCGACGGACCTCACCGGTATCTCGGCACGATCTACGACGATGACTGGTGCCGCGCTCGAGGCCTGCTCGGTCCCGCGACGCGGACACCGGTGGAGATCTGCGATCCGCATCATGTCGAGGCCACCACCTGGTCGCGCTGCGTGCGGGTATCGGATCCGTTGAAGGTCGCCGGATGAGACTCGCCAACCCGATCGGCGGCTTCGGCCAGATGCCCGGCGTGGTGCGCTTCCTGCTCGTCAACCACCTGGTCGGCAACCTCGCGTTCTACCTGCTCGTGCCCTACCTGGCGACCTACCTGACCGGGAGCCTGGGGCTGGGATTCGCCACCGCCGGCGTGGTCCTCGGCATTCGGAACCTCTCTCATCAGGGTCTCTTCCTGATCGGCGGGACGGCCTCGGATCGGCTCGGTCCGCGCGCCATGATCTTGACCGGAACCACGCTTCGCGCCGTGGGCTTCGGGTTGTTCGTCGTTGCCGAGACGCTGCCGCTGCTGATGGTCGCGGCCGTGCTGAGCGGCGTGGCCGGTGCCCTGTTCAACCCCGCGGTCCGTTCCTACCTCGCCCTCGAGGCGGGAACGCAGCGTATCGAGGCCTTCGCCCTCTTCAACGTGTTCGGCCAGGGCGGCGCCCTGCTCGGGCCAGTCCTCGGAGCGGGACTGGCCGCGCTCGACTTCCGGATCTCCGCGGCCACCGCCACCTGCGTCTTCGCCCTGCTCGTGCTCCTGCAGGCACGGATGCTCGCCACCCGACCGGTCGAGCACACGTCGACATCGATCATCGCCGACTGGGCGCAGCTCGTCCGAGACCGCCGGTTCGTTGCGTTCGCGCTGGCGCTGTCCGGCCTGTATTCACTGCAGAACCAGCTCTATTTCGTCATTCCGGCCGATGTGGAGCGGCTGACCGGAGGCAGTGGCGGCGTCGCGGTCGTCTTCGTCGCCGCCACCACCGTGACGATCCTCTTCCAGGTCCGGTTGAGCCGACGGCTGAGCCGCAGCCCCGACCGGGGACCGGCCATGGCTGTCGGACTGGCGTTCGCCGGGCTCGCCTTCGCGGCCCCGCCGTTGACCGGGCATCTCGTGCACGGGCCGGTGCTGGGAATACTGCCGGTGCTCGTCACGGGCCTCGGGCTGTCAGCGGGCGTCATGCTGGCCCAGCCGTTCGCCTACGAGTTGATCAGCGACTTCGGCGACGAACGGACCACCGGCACCCGATTCGGTTTCTTCTACCTCGCCTCGGGCCTCATCGCCGCGATCTCCACGGCGGTCATCGGTCTCGTGACGGATCTGTGGGGACCCGTGGCAGGCGACCTGATCTGCGCCGCGATCGGCGGCGTCTGCGCGCTCGCGGTGTGGCAGCTGCATCGGTGCGGCTGGCTGCCTGCGCGACAGCCCGGGGAAGTCCGCCGATGAGCAATCTGCTGTTCGACAATCCCGCCCTGTACGAGGCGCGTTTCCCGCACACCCAGGAGCATGTCGTGCTGATCGCGTCGGCGGCAGGGGCACGCCTGGGCCCTGGACCGTGGCGCATCCTCGACCTCGGCTCGGGTACCGGACGCGATGCGGCGGGGCTCGCCGCGCTGGGTCATTCCGTGACGGGAGTGGATCTCGCGCCGGCGATGGTCGAGCACGCCCGGCACCGCTACCCCTCGCTCGAGTTCCGCGTCGGCGACCTCCGAGGGTGCGACCTCCGCCGGCAGTTCGATGTCGTGAGCTGCATGGACAGTGCGCTGCTGTACTGCCTCACCCATCGTGACCTGGGTCGCTGCCTGCGGGTGGTGCGGCGTCACCTTCGACCCGGCGGAGTCTTCGTCGCCGAGATGCGCAACGGCGCCCACTACCTCGGCCGAGACGGCGGGCTCGGCGACGCGATCGACGACGAGTTCGCCCACGACGGCGTCGTGTATCGCTCCCGAACAGTGCTCTGGATCGATCACGCCGCGCAGCTGCTCAGACGTCGTCGGACCTGGACGTGGCCCGGCGCGGAATCCCAGGTCCAGGAGTCGGCGTGGCGGCTGATCTTTCCCGACGAGCTGCGCGGACTGCTGGAGACGAACGGATTCACCGACATCGAACTGTCCGACGAGGACGGCACATCTCTCACCGGACGTCGGCTGCGGATCGCCGCGACATCGTCCTCTCCGTCGCCTCGCGCAATGTAGCGGGCCAAGGCGCCACGTCCCGAAATCCACGGCTCCGCGAACACCAACCTCGAAACACCGAAGAAACACCGAAGAAGGAGAACCACACCATGTCATTCTCGCCGCGACGATGGCCAGTGCTCGCCGCGCTGGCCGTCGTACCCTTTGCTCTCAGCGCATGCAGCGGAGGAAGCCAAACACCGGCGCAGACCGCCGATCGGAATCAACTGACCGTGGCGATGTCCAAGATCGCCGCCAGTGTCGATCCCGCGTCGGATCTCACCGCGTCCTACCTTCGCGCTGTGGGCGCGGCCGAGGGGCTGATGAAGATCCAGCCCGACGGCTCCGTCAAACCTGAGCTGGCCGTCTCGGTGACGAATGACGACCCACTCACCTGGACGGTGAAACTCGACCCCAAGCGCACGTTCTGGTCCGGCGCCCCGATCACCGCGGACGCCGTGGCCGCGTCCTTGAACCGGATGAAGGATGTGAGCTCGCTCGGGGCGACCCAGGTCGAGGGCGTCACCATGCAGGTCGTCGACGATTCGACGTTGCGCCTCAAGACGAAAACGCCTCGCCCGGCGATGCCCTACGCGCTGGCCCATTACCAATTGGTTGTTCACAACGTGAAGGCCTACGGCAACACCACAGGGTCGGTCGACGTCAAGAACGCCGATCTCACCGGGCCCTACCGGCTGACCGCCTTCAACACCGACCGAGGCATGACCCTGAAGGCCAACGACACCTGGTGGGGCGGGAAGCCGGGCTACCAGTCCGTCGAAGTCAAGGCGGTCGGCGACAGCGACGCGCGCGCCGAACTGGCACTGAACGGGCAGGCGGACGTCATCGGCGACTTCCCGGCCGAGCGGGCCAAGGAGCTCGGCGGCTCAGCCGCCAAGCTGGTCGCCACGTCCGCCGCCAACACGGTCGCCGTCTACCTCAACCCGAAGTCACCGCGCACCAAGGCGCTCAGCGACGTCCGGGTCCGACGCGCCTTGGCGGTCGGCGTCGACAGGGCGGGTCTGGTCGACCTCGTCGCCTCCGGGCTGGTCAAGCCGGCCGGGAGCTGGCTGTCCACCTCGCCCGTCTTCGCGGACGCCATCACCGCCAAGCACAGCTACGACCCGAAGGCCGCCGCGAGGCTGCTCGACGAGGCGGGCTGGGCGCTCGCGAACGGCGTCCGATCGAAGGACGGCAAGCCGCTCACGCTGCGGCTGCTGACGTTCGGTGCGGAGAAGGCGGACGGCGAGGTGCTGCAGGCGCAGTGGGGCAAGCTCGGCGTGACGGTCGAGGTCCGGCACGTGGAGAACACCGCGGTCGCCGAGGCCATCAAGAGCGGCGATTGGGACATGGTCATCCAGGCCTGGACGACGCTCGGCGACCATGCCGCGCTCATCGCGGGTCAGATCGGCCCCGACGGGAGCGCCAACCACGCCGGCATTGTGCCGGCCAAGGCTGCCGCGCTGCTGCAGCGGGCGAACAGCGACCCCTCACCGGAGCAGCGCCGCAACGCGATCATCGCCCTCGACGGACTGATCACCCAGGAGGTCCCCCTCGTCCCGCTGCACCCGCGTGCCGTCACGTCTGCCGTCGCGCAGGGCGTGAGCGGATTCGTGGCGCATCCGCTGCAGTACGAGACCCTGGTCACTGGGGCGCTCCGTCCGGCGCAGTGACCAGGAGAGGCGCCGCGGGTTCGGCCGGCTCGATCGTGCGGACGCTGGCGGCCAGTGCGGCCGGGACGCTGGTGGTGCTCCTGCTCGCCTCAATGGCGGTCTTCGGGCTGGTCCGGCTCGCGCCCGGAGACCCGGTGGCCTCCGAGTTGGCCTCCAGCGACGCCTCCTCGTATCTGTCCGCCGGCCAGATCGAGGAGCTCAGCGCCCAGCGGCGGGCAGAGCTCGGCCTCGACCGCCCTCTGCCGGTGCAGTACGTCGACTGGCTGGCCGCGGTGCTGCGGCTCGACCTCGGCACGTCGTACCGGACCGGCAGGCCGGTGGTCACCGAGTTCGCGGAACGGCTGCCTGCGAGCCTCGCGCTGGCCGGTGCGGCGATCCTCCTCGCGATACCTGCGGTCGTCCTGCTCGCCGGGGTGGCGGTTCGCCGCCCCGGCGGGGTGGTCGACCAGTTCGTGCGGCTGGGCACGGTGACGGTGGCCGCCGTCCCCTCATTCCTGCTCGGCGTCGTCGCCTTGACCGTGGCGGCCCGGTCCGGCTATCAGGTGATCGGCGACGCGACGGTCTCCAGGGTCTGGCTGCCGGCCGCGGTGCTCGCGGTGGCCGTGACACCGACGCTGGCCCGGGTACTGCGGGCCTCCCTCCTGGCCGAGCAGGGCAAGCCCTATGCCGAAGCGGCACGCAACCGCGGGGTCGCGCCGGCGGGGCTGCTGTTCCGGCACACCCTTCGTCCGGCGGCCACTCCCGTGCTGACGACCGCGGGCCTCACCCTTGCCTCCCTGCTCGCCGGGTCGGTGATCACCGAGGTCGTCTTCACCTGGCCGGGGATCGCCGCCTACGCCGTCGGCGCCATCAAGGCTCAAGACCAACCGGTGGTGCAGGCCTACGTCCTGGCGATGGTCGTCGTGGCACTGCTCGTCAACCGTGGGGTCGATCTCCTTCAGCGACTGCTGGACCCGAGAGTGGAGCAGTCCCGGCAGGTCGTCGGATGAGGCGAGGAGCAGGCACCCGAGTCCGCGCGGCACGGCACGGGCGGGCCCTGGTCGTCGTCGGCATGACGATGCTTCTCGCGGTGGCCGGCTGCGCGACGCTCGCCCCGCTGCTGGCCCCGTTCGACCCGGCCCGGCAACTCGTCGGCGCGCCGCTGCGCCCGCCGGGCGGTGAGTTCCTGCTGGGCACCGACAGATACGGCCGCGACGTCTGGTCGCGCCTGGTGTGGGGCGGACGCGAGACGCTGCTGCTCTCCGGCGGCATCATGGCGCTCGCGACCTGTGGCGGCATCGTCATCGGCGCGCTCGTGGCGCTGCTGCCCTCCCGGATCGACGCGGTCGCCCGGTGGTTCCTCGATGTGGTGGTGGGATTTCCGCTCGTCGTCGTTGCGCTCGCCTGGGTGGGCTTCATGGGTCCCTCGATCGCGTCCGTGCTCACCGCCCTCGTCGTCACCCTTTGGGCGCCCTTCGCCCGGCAGACCCGAAGCCTCGTCCGCGACGCGCTGGCCTCGCCGTCGGCGCACGCCACGGCGTTGCTCGGGGCCGGCCGGCTCCGGATGCTGTGGCGGGAGGTGCTGCCCAGATTTCGTGGACCGATGCTCGTGCTCGTGGCGCTCGAAGCCGGCCAGGTGATCACTCTCATCGCCGGCCTCGGGTTCCTCGGCCTGGGAGCGCAGCCGCCGAGTGCCGAGTGGGGCTCGATGCTGCAGGAGGGCCGGTCGGTGCTGCGGACGGCCCCCCACCTCGTCCTCGGTCCTGGCGCGGCGGTGCTCATCGTCGTCCTCGCCCTCACCTTCGTCGCCGAAGGAATACGAGACCTCGGTGCCCGATTCTCGGAGGTCTCCGATGGCCATCGCTGATCCTCGTCGCCCGGTCGCGCAGTCTGCCGGCCTGCAGGTCAGGGGGCTCTCGGTGCGCGTCCCGGCGACCGGAGCCACGCTCCTCGACGAGGTCGACATCGAGGTGGCGCCGACCCAGATCCTCGCGATCGTCGGTCCCAGCGGAGCCGGCAAGTCCACCCTGCTGCGGGCGCTGCTGGGCACGCTTCCGGCCGACCTCGAGACCGGGTGGCGATACGCGACCCTGCGCTCGCAGGACGGGCCGATCGACCTCGCGACGGCCGACCGGACGGCGTGGCGCCAGATCCGGCGACGCGACGTTCGGCTCGTCGCTCAGGACCCGGTCGCCGCGCTGACTCCGCTGCGCCGGGTCGGATCGCTGGTCGCCGAGTCGGCCCGGCTGGCGGGCCGGCCGGCCACACCGGCCGCCGTGCACGCGGCGCTGGAGATCGCCGGATTCGACGATCCGGAGCGCGTGGTTCGCCGCAGGGCCTTCGAGTTGAGCGGCGGAATGGCGCAACGGGTCGGGGTGGCGCTCGCGCTCGCCGCCGCTCCGGCCGTCATCCTGGCCGACGAGCCCACCACCGCACTCGATCCCGACGCCCGGTCTCAGGTTCTGACCGCGCTGCGCGACGCCGCCGACGCCGGTGCCGCCGTCATCCTGGTCACCCATGACACCGAGGCCGCGGCACGGATCGCCGACCGGACTCTCGGCATCGTCGCGGGCACGACTGTGCCGCCGGAGAGCCTGCCGGGGGCGGCGCCGAACACACCCCTGGACCGGCACCGGCCGAGCACTTCCGGTCCGCCGGCTCTGCTGATCCGGGACGTCGTGCACGGTCACGGCACCAGCACGGTTCTCGACGGCGTCGGCCTGGACGTGGCCGCGGGGGAGGTCGTCGGGCTGTGCGGTCCGAGCGGGACGGGAAAGACCACTCTCCTCGAGCTTGTCGCCGCGGGGAACGCCCCCCGCGCAGGCCTGATCGAGGTATGCGGTCACAGCCCGCGGACGCTCTCCCGGCGGCAATGGCGGCGAGGTGTCCAGCTGATTCCCCAGCATCCCCGCGAAGCGCTCAACCCATGGTGCACGGCCCGCCAGCTCGTCAGCGAACCGCTGCACATCCACCGAATCGGCAGTAGACGGGAGCGGGAGGCCCGTGCCATCGCGGCTCTCGCCTCGCTCGGATTGGGCGAGTTCTCGGAGCATCGTCCGGCCGAGTTGAGCACCGGCCAGTGCCAACGGGTCGGCCTCGCCCGGGCGCTCATTCTCGAGCCCGGACTGCTGCTCGCCGACGAACCGGTCTCGTCCCTCGACCCGGCGCTCGCCGACGAGGCGCTCGCCCTGCTGTCGGAGGCGGCCGTCGAGCGCGGCGCCGGCCTCCTCCTGGTCTCCCACGACCACGCCCGGCTCGCCCGGGTCTGCCACCGCGTGCTGCGGCTGGCCGACCTCAACGCCGGCGGATGCCCTACTGCGTAGAGACTTAAGGAAGCCTCGGGAACCCACAGCTGATTGACGGGTGCTGTTCACGCCGTTGTAACGTCCGGCTGCGATAGTCCCGACAAAGCCCATCGACAAGGAGGTTTGGGATGGTCGCCCGTTCCGTGCTGTTCGTCTGCACGCACAATGCCGGCCGGTCGCAGATGGCTGCCGGCTTCCTGGCCCAACTCAGCGGGGGCGCGATCGAGGTTTCCTCGGCGGGCACCGCTCCGGCGGACGCCCTCAACCCGGCCGTGGTCGCGGCGATGCTCGAAGAGGGCGTCGACCTGCGCGACGAGGAGCCCAAGGCGATCGGCATCGAGCAGTTGCGCGAGGCCGACCTGGTCATCTCGCTGGGCGCCGACCTTCGGGCCCTGACCGGTGGCCGGTCGTACGCCGACTGGGATCTGCCCGAGTCGGCCGGTTTGCGACTGGACGCCGTCCGTCCGATCAGGGACGCGATCAAGGCCCGCGTCGCGGCCCTGCTGATCGAGCTGAACGCGCCCGCCGCAGCCTGACGCCCTGTCGGGCGATGTCCGTCGATCAGTGCGCGGCGTCCGCCGGCTTGCCGCCGCCGACCAGCTTGAGGCCGATCATCGCCGCCACCAGGCCGGTGAGCAGCAGCAGCCGGATCGGGCCGAGCGGGTCGCCGAAGGCGAGCACGCCGACGATCACCGTGCCGACCGCGCCGATGCCCGTCCAGATCGCGTAGGCCAGGCCGAGCGGAATCGTCGCGATCGCCTTCGACAGGCATTCGAAGCCGGCGATCGCGCAGACCAGGAAGAGCCACACGAACTGGGAGTTCTGCTGCTCCAGCTTGAGCGCGGTGGTCATCACGATCTCGAAGGCGCCGGCGATCAGCAGCCACAGCCAGCCGTTCACGAGACCACCTTCAGCCCGATGATCATCGCCACCATGACGGCCAGCAGCACCAGCGCGGGCGGGCGCAGCCGCTCGCCGAAGGCGAGTGCGCCGACCAGCACGGTGCCGATCGCGCCGATCCCGGTCCACACCGCGTAGGCGGTGCCCAGCGGAATCGTCTCCATCGCCTCGGCGAGCAGGGTGAAGCTGACCGCCGCGCAGGCCAGGAACGGCACGATGAACCACTTGCTGCGCTGCTCGAGCTTCAAACAGGTGGTGAAGCCCACCTCGAACAAGCCGGCGGTCACCAGCGTCAGCCACGGATCCATCGTCCAACCCCCCTATTTCGCACGATCGTGCTGAAACCTGTTCTAGCACGGTCGTGCGATCTCGCGCAAGTTCGCACGGTTGTGCTACAACTGCGGAGTGCCCCGAATGGTGGATCATCGGCAACGCCGCGACGAGTTGATCGACGTGGTGTGGCGGCTGATCGTGGAGGACGGCCTGGCCGGCATCACCATCCGCCGGGTGGCCGAGCGCAGCGGCTGGTCCAGCGGTGCGGTGCGGCACTACCTGCCGACCCGCGAGGCCATCCTGGACGCCGCCGCGCAGCGAGTCGCCGAGCTGATCGAGGAACGGATCAAGGCGGTGGACGCCTCGGCGCCCCCGCTGGACGCCCTGGTCGCCGTGCTGGCCGCGGTGCTGCCCACCGACGAGCAGATCCAGCGGGCGTCCCTGGTCTGGCTGGCCTTCGTCGGGCAGGCGGCCAGCGATGCCGGGCTCGCCGACGCCCAGGGCATTCTCTACCGCGACCTGAACCAGCTGCTGGTCGAGCTGCTGACGATGCTGGCCGCGATGGGCTTCCAGGTCGACGGGGGTCCGGCGTCCGCGGCCGTCGAGCTGCAGGCCATGCTCGACGGACTGACGGTGCACGTCCTGCTCGGCCGGGTAGACGCCGACGCCGCCCAGGAGGTGCTCCGGGCGGCGGTGAACAGACTGCTCACCCGCCCGCCGGAAGCGGACGGGTGAGCGTCGTGACTACTTGACGGTGATCTTGTAGGACTTCGAGCTGGCGTTGACCCGGCTGGTGCCCTCGTACGTGACGGTGAGGGTGTGCTTGCCCTTGGTCAGCTTCGGCAGCTTGACCTTGATGACGCCCTTGTTCTTGCTCGCCAGGGTGCCGGTCGCGATCGTCGTGGTGCCGTCGAGGATGCTCACCGCACCGGTCGGCTTGGATGACTCCGGGGTCTTCACGGTCACCTTCGCGGTACCGGTCGAGGACTTCTTCTTCGTCTTCGCGTCGAAGGACGCCTTGGTCTTCGAGCTGAACTTCACCACCGTGAAGTGGACGAATTTGGACGCCAGGCTGCCGCCGTCGTTCCCGGCCAGCAGCCGGACCCAGTAGGTGCCGGCGTTGCTGTTCGGTTCCAGGTCGGCCGGAATGGTCAGCTTCACCGAGAACGAGCCGGACTTGTCGGGCAGGTTCGCCTTCTTCTTGGTGGTCACCGTCCCGGAGTCGTCCACCGTGCCGTTCGGCTTGCCGGTGGTGAACTTCAGCGCCCCGTCGTTCAGCTTGTAGGAGAGATAGCCGCCGGACGGCCGCTGCTCGAAGCCCTTGCCCTTGATCGTGATGGTGCCGCCGGGGGTCACCGTCACCTTCGAGATGGACAGCGTGCCCTCGCCGTTCTCGGGCCGTGGTTCGGCGGCGACCGCCTGCTGAGGCGGCAGCAGGCTGCCACCGAGCAGCGCCACCGCCGCGGTCGTGGCGGCCAGCCGGGCGGACCATTGGCCGACGCGCTGCCGGGTCAGGTTCTGTGTCATGTCACTCCTTGATCGCAAGCCCCCGATTCGAGGGAGATTAGGCAAGCCTAACCTTCAGCTGTCGATCGTGCCGTCGGACGTCTCACGCTCCGCTCGCGTCGCGGCCTCAGAGCGCGCCATCGCTCAGCAGTCCGTCGAGCTTGGCGTACCCGTCGTTGACCCCGATCTCCATGCCCGAGACGAGCCAGGCGTCCCGACCCTCGAAGCTGTCGACCAGCGAGGTGGCATGCAGCCGTGTCCAGCCGTCGCCCAGATCGGTGACGGTCAGGGTCTCCAGCGAGACGCCCTCGGGCATGCCCTCCCAGGTGAAGGTCTGCACGATGCGGTTCTCGCCGATCTCGTGGAAGCAGCCGCGGAAGGCCTGCAGATCGTCGTCGCCGGCATCGAAGTAGCGCCAGCTGCCGCCGGTGCGGGCGTCCCAGTGCTCGATGGTCATGGTCCGGTCGTTCGGGCCGATCCACTTCACGAACAGCTCGGGGTCAGTGTGGGCGCGGATCACCTGCGCCGGCGTGGCCCGGAAGTCGCGGGTGATGTGGATCAGCGGAACCACCGGGTCGGCCTCGATGGTCGCGGTGGTGAGGTGCTCGGTCATGATGGGTTCCCTTCGTCGGGTGCGGCCTCGGTGAGCGAGGCCAGGACGTCGTCCAGGCGCGAATAGCGCTGCTCGGCCAGCCGGGCGTAGTGGTCGACCCAGTCGGTGAGCCGGCGCAGGGCGTCCGCCTCGAGATGGACGAGCCGGCGCTGGGCCTGGGGCCGTTTGGTGACCAGTCCGGCGGCCGCCAGCACGTTCAGGTGCTTGGAGATCGCCTGGATGGTCATGTCGTACGGGGCGGCCAGCTCGCCGACCGTCGCGTCCCCGATCGCCAGCCGGGCGACCAGGTCGCGCCGGGTGGGATCGGACAGTGCCGCGAAGGCCGCATCGAGCCGAGCCGTCATGGTTCTTCCTTCTTCAACCGGTTGGTTGAAGAACCGTACGACGGCGTGCGAGCTTTGTCAACCGTTTGGTTGAAGAAGTGAGAGCTCACTGGTCGAGCCTGTCGAGACCTGGCGTGAGCCGGGGTTTTCGACAAGCTCGACCAGCGTGGGTTTCGGCAGGTTCGGTCAGCCGGCTCAGATGTCGGCCAGCGCCTCGGTGGGGGACGCCTTCGCCGCCCGGCGTCCGGGCAGGATGGACGCCAGCGCGGCGGCAAGGATGGCGATCGCCACCATGCCCAGGGTGAGCGGCAGATCGACGACCAGCCGGACGTCGGCCTTCAGCTGGCCGGCCAGCGAGGTCGCGCCCAGCCAGCCGAAGTAGATGCCGGCGCCGACCCCGACCGCGACGCCCACCACGGCCAACAGCAGCGCCTCGATCAGCAGCATCAGCCGTAGTGAGCGGGCCTGCAGCCCCAATGCCCGGATCAGCGCCGACTCGCGGGTGCGTTCCAGCACTGACAGGCCGAGGGTGTTGCTGACCCCGATCAGGGCGATCAGCACCGCCACACCGAGCAGCGCCGTGGTGATCGCGAGCAGCAGGTTGAGCACCGATTCCATCGCGGCCGCGTCGATCACTGAACCGGTGACCTGGAACTGTTCGCTGCTGACCTTCTCGCCGACCGCCGAGGCGACCGAGACGCCGTCGGACAGGTGCGGCACCGACAGCCACAGCAGCGCGTCCGGCCGGACGCCGCCGAGGGCGTCCAGGGTGGCTCGCGACACCATCACCTCGCCCCCCTCCAGGAGCGGCGAGGGCACCACCCGCAACTGCAGGGTCTTGCCCGAGCGGCCCTTCAGCGTGGCCCGTTCGCCGGGCTTGGCCGAGGACCCGTCGGTGACGTACACCTCGTCGTCGGCGATGGACGCCGGCGCGCCCGCCCGGGCGATGTGGGCGGCCGCCGGGTCGTAGCCGATCACCGGCAACTCGCCGTAATTGTCCGAGCCGCGCTGGTATTCGGCGGTCGTCGCGGCCATGCTGACCCCGCCGCCGACACCGGGAATCCGGAGCAGCTGGTCGATCAGGTCGGCCGGCAGCGACCTCTCGACATTCCAGGTGCTGACCGCGACGTCCACCGGCCGCCGCTGGTCGATCTGGTTCAGCAGGCTCGTCCGGACGCTCGCGGTGGCCACCTGCAGGGTCACGATCAGTCCGACGGCCAGCATCAGCGCGGTGGCCGTGGTCGACGCCCGGCGCGGGTTCCTGACGGCGTTCTGCGCGGCCAGCCGCGCGGTGACACCCAGGCGTCCGACCACGGCGCCGACGCCGCGCAGCAGTGCCGGCACGAACAGCGGCGCGCCGAACAGAACGCCCAGCGCCGCCAGCGCGCTGCCGACGATGGCGATCGCGAACGCCAGCCCGGTGCCCAGCCCGAGTAGTCCGGACGCCACTCCGCCGGCCAGCAGCAGGCCGCAGACGACGCCGCGGACGATGCCGGCGCGCCGCTTCTCGTCGGCGGCCGGCTCGGGCTGCAACGCCTCCAGCGGCCGCACCCGGGTACCGCGCAGCACCGGGACGAACGCCGCGACCAGGGTGATCAGGACGCCGACCGCAAACGCGATGGACACCTCCGACGCCGGCAGGATCAGGCCCCAGTACAGCGAGCCGGTGAGGGCCGACCCGATCGCCGCCAGCCCGGCGCCGAGCAGCAGGCCGAGCGCCGCGCCGACCAGGCCGAGGGCCAGCGCCTCGAGCAGGAAGCGGCGGCGGACCTGCGCACCGGACGCTCCGACCGCGCGCAGCAGGCCGATCTGCCGGCGCCGCTGGGCGAGCAGAATGGTGAAGGTGTTGGCGATGGTGATCATGCCGACCACGGCGGCGATCGCGGCGAACGCCCAGAGCAGGTTGCGGAAGGCGTCGAAGCTGTCGGTCAGCTCGTTCATCGACTCGGCCCGCACCTGCGCGGCCGACTTCGCCTTGACGTCCTTCAGTTTGGCCAGGGCGGTGGCGTTCAGGCTAGCGGCCAGCTCGTCCGGAGTGGTCCCGGCCGCCGCCTTGGCGATCCAGTTCTCGGCGGCCAGCCTCGGGTCCACGCCGAAGCGGGCGAAGGCGCCGGGGGCCAGGTAGCCGGTCTGCAGGAACAGCGAGTTGGGCTCGCCGGTCAGCCCGACCACGGTCAGGTTGACGTCCTGATATGAGGCGACCAGTGTGTCGCCGATGCCGACCCCGAGGGTCCGGGCGACCGCGCCGCTCAGCGCCACCTCGGTCGCGGTCTGCGGCCAGCGTCCGCTGGTCACCTCGGACCACCGCAGCGGCTCGGACGGCAGGCCGATCAGGTTGGTCAGCTGGGTCGTCTCGCCGTGCCGCAGGCTTTCGACGAAGGTCAGGCTGGGTTCGGCGACCGCGACCCCGGCGGCACCGGGGACGGCTTTGGCGACGGCTGCGCGTTCGGCGTCCGGGCCGAGTTCGACGACGACATCCGCCCCGGCGAACGGCAGCGACTGGAGGCGCTGGACACCGTTGCTCTCGGTGGCGACCAGGATCGAGGATCCGGCCATGAAGGCCACGCTGATCGCGATCGCGATGACGGTGGCGACAAATCGGGAGGGGTGAAAGCGCAACTCCCGCAGCACTTGCCGAAGCATCAGGCACCCAGCTTCCGCATGGCGTCCAGCACGGTGTCGGAGTTGGGGGCGTCCAGGTCGTCGACGATCCGGCCGTCGGAGAGGATGACGGCCCGGTCGGCGTAGGCGGCGGCGTTCGGATCGTGGGTGACCATCACGATGGTCTGGCCCAGCTCGCGGCTGGCCGAACGCAGATGGTCGAGCAGTTCGTGGCCGGTGCGCGAGTCGAGGGCACCGGTGGGTTCGTCGGCGAACAGCACCTGCGGCTTGGTGATCAGCGCGCGGGCGATGGCGACCCGCTGCTGCTGACCGCCGGACAGCTGGGACGGCAGGTGGCCGAGCCGGTCGGTGAGCTTCAGCGAGCCGGCGATCGCGTCGAACTCGGACGCGTCGACGCGGCGTCCGGCCAGGTCGAGCGGCAGCAGGATGTTCTCCTTGGCGGTCAGCGTCGGCAGCAGGTTGAACGCCTGGAAGACAAAGCCGACCGAGTCGCGGCGCAGCTGGGTGAGCCGCCGATCGTCCAGGCCGGTGATCTCGGTGCCGCCCAGCCAGATCTGCCCGGACGTCGAGGCGTCCAGCCCGGCGAGGCAATGCATCAGCGTCGACTTGCCCGATCCGGACGGCCCCATGATCGCGGTGAACGACCCGCGGCGAAGCTCGAGGTCGACGCCGGCGAGCGCATGGACCTGCGCGTCTCCGGTTCCGTAGGTCTTGGTCAGGCCCACGGCGCGGGCGATGACATCCGTAGTGGGAGCGGGCAAAGTCGCGGTCATACGGTCACCCTAGGTGCCAGCTGTGAGCCGCCGAATGGCGGCGGCACGAGGGTTTGGGTAGTGCTGGCACTACCACGCCGTCATCCCGTCCACCCCTCCGTCATCCCGTGCTTGCCACGGGATCCCGGCGTTCGCCGGGACGGGGTGACGGTCAGCCGCCGGGGCGAAAGGCGGACCCCATCGCGGCCAGGGCGCCGTCGGCGATCGGGACGCGACCGGTGCGCGCGGCCTGGACCAGCGCGGCGTGGTCGGCCTCGGTCTGATCGGCGTACAGCCGGGCGAACCGGGAGAACGCCTTGGCCGCCTTCTCGCCGCGACCCAGGTAGCCGGCGATCATCGAGGCGCCGGACGTCCGGGCGTGACCCTTGGCCAGCAGGTGCCCGACGATGCCGGCGTAGTCGGCCAGCGCGGTCGCGGTCAGCCCGTCCAGCGGCACGGTGCCCTTCATGTTCCGGAACTGCCGGACGTAGTACTGGCGTCCGTCGACCGAGGTCCAGCCCAGCAGCGGGTCGGAGACGGTCTGCAGCGCCTGCTGGTATTCGACCACCCGTTGGCCCTGATGGTCGTGCCAGGCGGCGTCGCCGTGGACGTATTTCGCCAGCACCGAGCGGCGGGCCTGCTTGAGTTGCAGGAACAGCACGTCGTCCGGTGAACTGCCCTCCAACAAGGCCACATAGGCACGCAGGCCGACCGATCCGACGCCCACCACCTTGTGTGCGATGTCGACCAGCGTGTAGCCGGCGACCACCCGCCGCCAGTGCGGAGCGAGGGTGTCCAGGTAGCCGTCCAGGCCCGCGGCCAGATGATCGAACTCCTTGCCGCGCACCGACCGGATCAGCGGCAGCTCCTCGACGATCCGGCGTTCGCCGTTGGTCTCGGTGGTGAAGCGGGGCAGCGCCCGGTCGGACGTCCGCTTGCGGGCGGTGTTCGCGGCCCGGCGGATCTCGTTGCGCAGCTGCTTCTCGGTGGCCGTCTCGTGCAGCCGCTCGACGTCGAGCCGGTTGTAGGAACGGGCCATCAGCGGCATGGTCGCGAGCTGGGCGACCTCGTCGCGGTAAGCCAATACGCAGGCCCGGACGGCCTCGGCGCAGGCGTCCTCGCTGTAACCGTTCTCGCGTCCGGCGACCCAGACGGCGGCGGCGAGCCGGCGCAGATCCCACTCCCAGGCGCCCGGATGCGCCTCGTCGAAGTCGTTCAGGTCGATCACCTGCTCGCCCTCGGGCGAGCGGTAGAAGCCGAAATTGCCCAGGTGAGAGTCGCCGCAGATCACCGGCATGATCCCGGTGATCGGCAGCGCGGCCAGATCGGACGCCATCACCACCGCGGTGCCCCGGTAGAAGCCGTACGGCGAGGACACCATCCGGCCCACCCGGATCGGGATCAGCTCATCGACCCGGCCGTGGTGCGAGGCGTTGATGAGTTCGATCGGGTCGGGACGCGCCTGCGTCGCGTTCCACACCCCGAGCGCCGCGATCGGCACCTTCTCGCGCAGCGAACGTCCCAACGCGAAGCGCTCGTCGCGGGTGGTCCCTCGCTGCCGCAGCGAGGCGAACGCACTGCTGTCGGTACTGGCCAGGACGGTGTGGCTGGTGTGATGCGACATTCGCGGCTCCTCTCCGGGGGACTGAGCCTAGTGGCCGGATCAGTGCTGTCCGCGCTCGATGGGGCTCTATGAAGCTCTCTATTGACGATCCTAGATAGCCCGATATTCGTTGATCGAGAGCTCCGGTACTCGAGGTTTACGATGAGCGGCATGTCCGTGTTCGACATCGAGATCGACGCACTCACCGGCGTATCGGCCCACCTTGCGCAGTACCGCGGCAAGGCCATGCTGATCGCCAACGTCGCGTCGAAGTGCGGGTTGACCCCGCAGTACGCCGTCCTGGAGCGGCTTCATGAGCGCTTCGGACCGCGCGGCTTCACCGTGCTCGGCGCGCCCTGCAACCAGTTCATGAACCAAGAGCCGGGCAGCGCCGACGAGATCGCCGCATTCTGCTCGGCCACCTACGGCGTCACCTTCCCGATGACCGAGAAGATCGACGTGAACGGCGAGACCCGGCATCCGCTGTATGTCGCTCTCGTCGACACGCCGGACGCCGACGGCTACACCGGCGACATCCGGTGGAACTTCGAGAAATTCGTGATCGCACCGGACGGCGCCGTCGTCGCTCGGTTCGCGCCGCAGGTCGATCCCGAGGACCCCGCGGTGATCGGCGCGATCGAGGCCGTGCTGCCCGGCTGAGGGTGCTGCCCGGCTGAGCGTGCTGCCCGGGCAGTGGTTGCCGCCGTCCCGGACGGCGCAGTGATGAACGGCGCAGGGATGAAACGATCGGCGGGTGGCCTTTCTCACCGCCCTGATCGAGGTGATCCTGCCGGTGGTGCTGGTCGCACTGGTCGGCGTCGCGCTGGCGCGGAAGTTCCAGCTCGACATGGGCACCGTCGGCAAGATCAACCTGTACGGACTGACCCCGCTGCTCGCCTTCGACAGCGTGATGAAGACCGAGGTCTCCGGCGGGCAGGCGATCCAGTTGGTCGGCGGTTATCTGCTGATCACCCTGGTCGCCGGCCTGATCGCGTGGCTGGCCGCCTGGGGACGGGACGGGCCGACCCGGCGCGCCATGATCGCCAGTGTGGTGATCGGCAACAACGGCAACTTCGGACTGCCGATCGCCCTGCTGGCCCTGGGACGGGTCGGGCTCGACCAGGCGGTGGTCATCTTCGTCACCTCGCTGGTGGTGATGTACACCGTCGGACCCGCGCTGCTCGGCTCGCACGGCGGCCTGTGGGACGCGGTATTGACCGTGGTGAGACTGCCGGTGACCTGGGCGCTGCTGGCCGGGCTGATCGTTCGCACCACCGGGGTGGTGCTTCCGGTCGGGGTGGCGCGCGGCGCCGAGTTGCTGGCCCAGGCGGCGATCCCGATGGTGCTGATCGCGCTGGGCTTGCAGCTGGGTCAGCGGTCCAGCCTGCGGCTGACCGCGCCGGTGGTGATCGCGGCCGGCGTCCGGGTGGTGGCGCTGCCGGTACTGGCCGCCGGGCTTGGTCTGCTGTTGCGGCTGGACGGCCCCGAACTGAGCAGCCTGATCCTGGCCAGCGCGATGCCGACCGCGGTGAACGCCTTCATGCTGGCCCGCGAGTACGGCTCGAACCCGGCGCTGGTGGCGAGCGTGGTGGCGCTGTCCACCCTGGCCAGCCTCGGCACGATCGCCGGGGTGGTGGCGTTGCTGCCGCTGCTCGCCTGAGCGGTCCTTACAGCCGGGACGCCAGAGTGCGGCGCAGCCCGGTGACCCCGGTGCGCCACAGATGCAGCCGGGCATCGATGCCGAGGGAACGGGCGGCGCGGACATTGTCCGGCAGGTCGTCCACGAACAGCACGGTTTCGGGCGGTTCGCCCAGGTCGTCCAGGACGCGGGTGAAATAGCCGGCGTCCGGCTTGGCCGCACCCAGTTCGAATGAGTAGTAGGCGGCGTCGAAATGCTCGTCGAGCCGCAACACCTCGCGCATATGCAGGCCGCGGAACCGATGCTGGTTGGTGGCCAACGCGACCCGGACGCCGCGGGCGCGCACGGCGTCCACCAACTCCAGGCGGCGCGGGTCGACCACGATGTCCAGCCAGCCCTGGGCCACGTCCGCCGGATAGGCCTGGACGCGGTGCCGCCGCATCGCCTGCGCCAGGGCGTCCGGGAAATCCCGCTCACCGGTCAGGCAGCCGACCTCCGCGCGCATGGCGTCCGCCAGGAAGCGCGGACCGCCCAGCTTCAGCAACGAGCGCACCAATCCCGGACGGCGGCGCTGCAGGACGCCGTCGGCGTCCAACAACACGACGCGCAACGGGGGCCAGGTTGGTCGGTGCATACACCGATTGTTGCGTGTGAAAGGAAGCGTTGACCTCGTTGGTCGAACTTGTCGAGACCTCGGAAGGCTCAACCGCGGTGCCGGCTGTTGGCTCAGCCGTCGGCGGTGCAGGACGGCCAGTGCTCCGCCGCCCATTCCGTCCAGTCCGCCCAACCCTGTGGAGGATCGGGGATCTCGCCACCCGCGAGTTCGGCGGCGTCCGGCACCTCGAACTGATCGCGCCACTGATCGACCTCCGCCTCGGTCATCGGAAACGTCTGATCCGGGGACGTCGCCTGGCGTCTGGCGATCCGGGCGAGCTGAAACCCCCTTGTCGATGGGCAGATAGACCACCCGGCAAGACGCCCCGACCGACAGCGCCAGCCAGCGCAACGCCGACCGCTCGTCGCGACCCCAGAGCCCGAAGTCGAGAACGACGCTGGTGCCCAGCCGCAGCGCCTGCAACGCGACGGCGATCAGCCGGCCTTCCAGCACGAAACGCAATCCGTCTGCCATGGAGTCGCCGAACAGCGGGATCATCCACTGATCGGGAGTCAACCGAAGCGCCGGTTCGTCGCGGCAAGCTCGATGGCGCCGGTGGTCTTCCCCGCCCCAGGGAGACCGACCATCAGCAACATCGTGGGAGCGGACGGCGCCTCGGTCGAATCTGACCGCTGCGGGTGAGTCATGGTTCTCCTCAGATCGGCCGGACGCCCGAATGGCTGCCGGCAGAGACAGCACCGTGGCGCGGATCAACTGCGGGGTCGAGCGTATTGAATCCCAGCGATCGCGGACTGCTCCTCGGCCCCTGCGGTCGAGGGTGGTACGCGGGGACGGTTCTTTCGTTCCACCGTTGGTCGAGATCCCCTCCGTTGGTCGAGCTTGTCGAGACCCACTGTGGCGCGGGTTCTGGGCGTTGCGTTTGGTTGTCGCGGAGTGGGTTGTACCCCGTCCCGCCCGTGCGCTGCTCGTCCTACTTGGTTGTTCGCGTGCGGTGCCCGGCAGGGGATGTCGCGCGCTTGACGCCCGACCTATACGGAGGTCGCTCTACGACCGGAGTTGAGGAGCGAAGCGACGATACCCGGACGGGGTGCAGCCCACTCCGCTTTCCGGTTGCGCCCGTGCCGGTTGACCAAGGGGACGGTTCTCTTGATCACCGGAGCAGGAGGGTTGTGTTTCGGTTCAGGGGACGGTTCCTTTTCGGTTCAAGGAACCGTCCCCTGCGATCAGCAGCCAAACTCCCGTCGTCGCGGCCAAGGTTCCGTCATTCCGGCGGATGCCGGGATCTCTACGGGGCTGCGTCACCGGTTGGTTGAGTTTGTTTTTGTCGTCCCGTTGGATGCTGGAATCCCGGATCGAGTCCGGGATGACGGGGGCGGCATCGGATGGATCACGTGTCGGTTCAGGGGACGGCTTCTTTTCGGTTCAAGGAACCGTCCCAGCGACCAACAGCCAAACTCCCGGTATTCCCGCCAAGCTTCCGTCATCCGGCTGCCGGGATCTCTGCGGGCCTTGATCGTTGAGCGTGCGGGACCTGAACCAGGCTCCGGTGGCAAGGGGGGTTCGACAGGCTCAACCAGCGGCGGACGCCTCAACCAGCGGTGGACGTGTCGATCAGTACCTCCCGTGGGGAGGGGCCGACTTTCGTTGGTCGAGTTTGTCGGGACCTCGGAAACCACGCGTTGCTGACAAGGGCCTTCGACAGGCTCAATCAGCGGCCAACGCGCTGATCAACCGGTCCGCATGGTTGCGGGCAGCCCTCTTCCATGCACTGTCGGTGTTGATCACCGATCTTTCGGAATGCTGGTGTTATCCGGAGGGTTCTCGGAAGCGTTGGTGGCGTCGGGGTCGTCGGTGTTTGTCGACATAGCAGGGTGGGATCACCTCGGGAACACCGTCAGCAGCGATCCGGATCTGCCATTGCAGCTCGGGTGGGCGTTTCGGGTCAGGTTCGAGGAGGTTGTGGTGGTGCTTGCACAACAAACACAGGTTCGCCAGCGAAGTCTCGCCCTTGTGGCGCCACGGCCCAATGTGATGGGCGTCACAGTCCGCGGCGGGACGGTCACATCCCGGGAAGACGCATCCCTGGTCACGCACATGCAGGGCGTGCCGGATGTCGGGGGTGACCAGCCGCTGCTGACGGCCCACGTCGAGGACTACAGACGGGCCGCCCAGCACGATCGGGAGGATGTCGGCATCACACGCAAACTGCCGCACCTCACCAGGGGTGAGCCGGGTGCCGTCGGCGAGCCCGGCACCCTGGCAGTCACCCAGCAGATCGTTGTAGGTGATGGTGACCACCACATGCGGACGATCCCCACCATGTTTGGGGGCGACCTGGTGGATCGCGATCCGGAGGGCCAACTCGACCAGGGCGTCCGCCCGACGCTGCGACCACGACGGCTGCTCGACACCCGGGTCGTGGAGTTCGAGGGTGGTGCGGTGCATCTGGTGCGCCAACGCATCAATCTGCGCCTTCAACAAGGCAGCGTCTGCTGCGGGGAGGGAGCCTTTGATCAGGGTGGAGCCGTGACCGTTGTCAGCGAACGTCAGGTGCCGATCCCGCTGGGCATCCCGCAGATCCCGCGCCATCCTTTCCGCTTCGGCTTCTTCAGCGACCTCGGGAGCGATCACTTCCAGCAGATGCCGACTGAGTCCGGCCAGGTGGTGGCTGTCGAACGTGTCGCAGAACCCCACCATCGTCGCCTGCGCCTCGACTTCGGCTTGGACACCCAGGTCGGTGGGTAGTTTGCGGAGCACTTGGGTGATAGCGGTGGCTTGCCGGTCATTGATCCGACCCTCCCGCAACGCCTCCCCAATCCGCTCGAACCGGTACAGATCATTCGCCTGATGCACCATCGCTGAGGCCTGCGTCCGCGTGTGCCGCAACTCAGAAGCCAACCAGCTGATCGTGGGGATGCCGTGCGCCGTCATCGCCGCCCCGGCCCGATCCACAGCGCCGAGCACGGTGTGCACCACCCCGGACAGGCGGGACTGGACCCGCAGCAGATCGGTGACCAGGTCGAGCTGTTTGCGATCGGTCAGCAACGTCACATCATCGGTGCGGACAGCATCGAGCAGGCCGGTAACCGCGGCAGCGAAATCCACCGTGCTCACACCTGCTCGATTGCTCATGTCCAAGACCCTAAACGCCGCCACCGACAAAAACCGCAACAGCCCCACGACCAACAAAACAGCTAGTCAACGCCGCATTCGTAGTCGATCCGCTGCCGCTACACGCAGGCGCCGACACGCACCGGAACAGGCCAACCCGGCCAGCCAACGACGCCCTGCTACTCATGGACCACACGCTAGACACCGCCTCTGACACTTTCGGAGCGTCGAGTTCGACAGCGCATCCGGAGTTGCGAAAGGGCTCAGTCGTGACCGAGTGCGGCGGCGATATCGGTGACCTTCTGGACCAGACGAAGGCTGCCGGGGATGCGTCGGAACCCCAGGGTCTCGTAGAACCGCGCTACTGGCTCGGTCAACGCGTCCACGACCACGACGCGTGCGGCCACCGTCCGGGTCGCCTCGACAATGCGCTCGAGCGCATCGGCCACGAGTAGGGCACCGAGCCCCTGGCCCCGTAGATGCTCGGCGAGGGCGAGCCGGGCCAGCAGGACGGCGGGCAACTCGGCCGGCCCGCCGCGTCCGATCCGCGATGGCACCTGCTCGCGCGCGACCTTGTGCGCCGCGAGTG
Organism: Micropruina sp.; assembly: GCF_047606665.1. GTDB lineage: Bacteria > Actinomycetota > Actinomycetes > Propionibacteriales > Propionibacteriaceae > Micropruina. The sequence continues at coordinate 120,657 of NZ_JASGEF010000049.1, forward strand.
CGTAGTAGGCGACAACGCGGTCCTCGCTGTCCAGCCATACCCACGTCCGGGCCGTTCCGCGTGCTGCAGCGTCGGCGGCATGCCTTCGCAGCCATTGATCCAAGGAATCCTCGCCACACGAGAATCCGGCGATGTCGTGGCGTTCCGGATCCAGGCGTTGGGAGCGAAGCCGTTCAGTCACGGACGACGGTCTCGCGCAGTCGCTGCGCCGCGTCTGCGAGAGCAGGGCTCGGCTGAACTGGGGCATCGAACGCCGCGAGCAGTTCATCGAAGTACTCCGCGGGAACCGTGGTCGTCGCCTCGTACTCACGCAGGATCTGCTCGGCGCGTTGCTCGGCCGCCGAGCGGGCGAAGGCCGTGACCGGTTCCCCCGCGATTTCCGCGGCACGTTCGATGCGTGCGCGATTGTCCGGTGTCACTCGGAACTCGAGCCGTGCTGTTGCGCCCATGTCGTCCTTTCTGTACGGACGATTGTACGGCGCCACGCCTCCGGGGCACAGGGGCGCACATCGCTATCGCGTTCGGACGCCTCCCCGGTACGCGGAGAGTTCGCCGAGTTCCGCCAAGCGAGTGGCCAGCCCCTCTGGATGATCGTTCATGGTGGCGTCCAGGAAGTCGGCGCTGGCCTCGGCGGTGATCCGGATCGGTTCGGTCCGACCCAGAGAACCGATCAGACTCGGCAACGGTGGCAGGAACAGCGGTGCGTCGGTGAAGCTGAGGTGGACGGTGCCAGGCACCTCCAGGTGGTAGCCGCCGACGTCGCTCAACTTCAGAACACTGGTCAGCCGCGGGAGGTAATCGGGGCTCTCACCAGGCTGAAGAGGATGGGTGAGAGCCAGCATCGGACGGGCGAGCCGGCGTGGTGCCGGATCATGAGGGAAGCCGTCCAGGTCGATCGCCGCCAGGAACCGGGAGTCTTGGCGGAGCGCCTGCAGAGCGGCGGCACCACCCAGGGAATGTCCGGCGACCGCGGCCCGGCGAACGTCCAGTTTCCCGTGGAACATTCCGGCGGCGTCCCGATCGAGCCGGGACAGCTCCGACAGCGCGAAGCTGAGGTCGGCGGCCCGGATCGCGGTCCATTCGACCGCTCCCCGCCGGTCCTCGGCCTGGTCCCCGGTGGCCCCGACCTGGGTGGTGTTGGTCTGGCCGTCGCGCAGCACCACGGCAGCCGAGTCGTAGAGATGGTCCAGGGCGGCGACCACGTAACCCCGGCTGGCGAGTTCTTCGGCCCAGGCCGTGTTCTGGGTGCGGACGCCGCCCAGACCCGGCGAGAACGTCACGACCGGGAACGGCCCGCCAGCGGCGACTGGGGCATCCACAAGGGCGGACGTCCGGGCGTGGGTCGGTCCGTCGAGAAGTAGGGCGGGGGCGCCGAGGTAGCGGGCGACCCCGGACGCCACCGTCGCCGCCTTCGGAGACGATCCGAGATAGGCAGCGCCGAACCGGCCACCGCGCCGGCGGTCAGCAAACCCAGCGACAGCGCGCCCGCCAGCACCGCCGGCCAACGACGTCCCGCTGGAGCCGCCGTCCTGCCGAGGACGCTCGGCAACGCAACCGTCAGCGCGACCGCGATGCCGGCCGCCACCAGCAGCAGTTGCCAGCGGAACGCGACCGTGGCCGCGACGGCCACCGACACCATGGCCACCGCCAGCGCCGCGACAGCCACCTGACGGCGGAACGCGCTCGGAAGCCAGCGAGACACCGCCAGCACGACCCCGCTGAGCACGGCGAGCAGTTCCAGCGGCGACAGGCCGAGCGCGGCGATCATCTGAGTCATCGGGCCATCCTTCCCGCGCCAGCCGCGACAGCGAATCGGCCGATGCGCCACGGCTGCTGCCGCCGGAGTCGTCCGATCCGAACCTGTGGATCGCCTGTGGTCGTAGTCACCACGCGACGGGCTGAGTTTTAGGCTCGGCTCATGCTGACTGCCGAAGATCTCGCCGACGCCACCAGGATCGTTGCCGCCCATGTGCCGGTGACGCCGGCCTACCGCTGGCCGCTGCTGGAACGGGTGACCGGGACGCCGACCTGGGTGAAGCACGAGAACGCCACCCCCACCGGCGCCTTCAAGGTGCGCGGTGGTCTGGTCTTCGCCGAACGGCTGCTGCGAACCGGGACGACGGTGCCCGGCCTGATCGCCGCCACCCGCGGCAACCACGGCCAATCGGTCGCCTATGCGGCTCGCGAGCACGGCCTGCCGGCGACCATCGTCGTGCCTGAGGGCAACAGTCCGGACAAGAACGCCTCCATGGCGGCGTTCGGCGCGGAGCTGGTGGTGCACGGTCGCGACTTCCAGGAGTCCCTGGAGTACGCCCACGAGCTGGCCGGCGAGCGCGGGCTGGTCTTCGTGCCGTCCTTCCATCCCGATCTGGTCGCCGGCGTCGCCACCGCGGCGGCCGAACTTCACGCCCAGGCCGGCACGATCGACGTGATCTACGTCCCGGTCGGCCTCGGTTCAGGCATCTGCGCACACATCGCCGTCCGCGACCTGCTCGGGGCGGCGACCGAGATCGTCGGGGTGGTCGCCGACCGGGCACCGGCCCACGCGCTGTCGTTCGCGGCCGGACGTCCGATCAGCACCCCGGACGCCGACACCTTCGTCGACGGCGTCGCCAGCCGGACGCTGGTGCCGGAGGCGGTGGCCGAGATGCTCGCCGGTGCGGCCCGCTTCGTCCGGGTCTCCGAGACGGACGCCGAGGCGGTGATGCGGACCATCTGGCAGACCACCCATCAGATGCCCGAGCCCGCCGGCGCGCTCTCCCTGGCCGGGCTGCTCGGCGACACCGGACGCCCTCCCGGCGCGACCGCGGCGGTGATCATGTCCGGCGGCAATTGCGACACCGATCTCGTACTGCGCGTGCTCTCCCGGACGCCATGACGGCGGTCAGTGCGACAGGACGACCATCCGGGTCGGCTTGCCACCGATTCGCAGGGTGGTGATCCGGCCGCGCAGATCGCTGGCGAGGGTGAGCACCTTCCCCGACTGCGGCACGGACAGATGCACGGTGCCCTCGCCGAAGGCCAGGTCGGGCATGATCGCCACCTCGGTGGTCTCGTCCAGCGACTTCGACACCTTCGTCATCACCCGGCGCTCCCGGATCAGCCGTCCGGTGCCGCCGTCCCGCACCTGCAGATAGCCCTGATGGGTGAGCACATACAGCCGCGCGGCGTCGGGTGAGCTGTCCACCCGCAGCACGGTGCGCTTGTGCCCGCGGCGTCCGACCGAGACCTCGGCGATCGTCGGCACCGCAGGGTTGCTGTCGATCCGCTGCACCGTGGTCAGCGCGCCGCCGGTGCTGCCCCAGATCACGCCGTTCGCGCCGTCGACCATCACCGCGGTGCGCTTCTTCCCCGGGTAGGGCACGAAGGCCTGCTCGCCGCCGGACGCCGGATCGGCCGGCACCACCCGCAGCCCGTTGGCGCAGGAGAAGATGACACGGGTGCCGTCCGGGGTGAGCATCGCTCCGTGCAAGGTGGGGCAGGTGCCGGCCCCGGTGGAGATCACCTTCCCGGAGGCGATGTCGATCACCTGGCTGGTGCCGCGGATATTGCCGACATGAAGCAGCTCGGCACCGTTGGCGGCCTTGGCGACCACCAGGCTGTAATGCCCCGGCGCACCCAGGCTGAGGGTGCCGGCGCGCGGGTCGTCGAAACCGGTCACCTTGGTCGGGTCGAACCATTGCAGGGTGCCGGTCGACTCCGACGGAATCCCGATCTTCCCGGACGCCTCCGGCAGCCGTCCGTGGTCGACCCCGCCGGGCGAGGTGGTCACCCAGGTGCGGGCCACGTAGGGGAGCCGGGCTTCGGCCTTGGCCGCGTCGTAGGCGGTGTCGATCATGCTGACGTGGTGCCGGTCGGCGGCGCGTCCACGCAGCGCGAAGGCGAGGGTGCCGTCGGCCGAGCGGGCCAGGCTGATCGGCGCCTTCGGGGTGGAGATTCGGTCACGGACCTTGCCGTCGTCGATGACCACGATGTCGCCGGTCTTCGAGTCGCTGACCAGCAGGCGTTCGTGGACGTGCCAGGCCTCGCCGACCGGGTCGGCGGTCCCGTGGGCGGGAGCGGACGGTGCGGGCGCCGCGATGACCAGGCCGGCGGTCAGCGTGGCGGCGAGAAGTGAACGAAGAAGTCGCATGACGCAAGACTACGAGAATCATTCTCAGAAAGATTCAAGCGTCAGATCCGCGGACAGCACCATCCCGGTTCGACCCGTAGGTGCGGCGCCGACCCACAATGACCGAAGGCTGTCACACCCGGCCGATCCGGGGTGCGACAGTCTTCGAGGTCGCTGCGTGTCGCTCAGGTGACCTTGGGCAGCACCGCGGCCGCGCCCAGGCCGCGGGCCCGGCGGCCCTCGTCCAGACCGGTCGCGGTCCACACCTGTGCGATGTCGGGCTGCGCGGTGAGCACGGACGCCAATGCGCCGGTGAACAGCGGGTGGTCATCGATCAGGGCGACGCTGAACAGGTTCGCCGCGCCGTCCTCGCGTCGACGGCGCCGTGCTGCTGGTTCTGCGTCACGACCGCGTCCACGTCCCCCGCTCCGCGTCAGGTGGCTAATAGGACGAGACTAACAGCGGCTGTTCGGGCGCTCGATGAACCGTCATTCGGCGACGTCAACGATGTACCTGCGTTCTTCGACCGGCGTAGCTTCCCACGGTCGTTGCAGCACGAATCCGACGGAGTAGCTGCCGACGGCGTCCGCCACCAAGGTGAAGACCGTATGCAGCGGTGCTCCGGGCGGTCCTGCTGCGCCGGGCTCGAGAGATCGTTCCGCCTCTCGGAGCCCCGGCGGCACGTCGCGCAGCCGCCATCGGTAGCCAGACCCGCCCCACGACTCCAGGACGATGGGGATCGGCTGCCCGACGGCTGCGCTGACGTGCTCCATGTCGCTCCTCAGATCGTCCACTTGTGATACAGGTGGCTGTCGGTTCCCATCACGAAGGCGTCCAGCCGGTTCGCCGACCAGGAACTGGCGCCGGCACCCGAGCTGAGGATGCCGCCGAGATCCGCCCAATCGAGCCACCGGGTGCCGTTCCAGGCCTTGTGGAACATGTGCGAGTTGGTCCCACGAGCGAAGACGTCCACTCGATTCGGGCCCCACGAGACCGCTCCCGGCGCTTCGGTGATGACTCCTCCGAGACTTTCCCAGCCGCGCCAGGCGGTGCCGTCCCACCACAGATGCCACATTGCGGAGTCGCCGCCCGCCGCGAACACGTCGAGGCGGTTGGGTCCCCAGGAGGCGACCGTCGGCGCTGAGGTGAGGTAGCCGCCGAGGCTCTCCCAGCCGCGCCAGGCGGTGCCGTCCCACCACAGGTGCCACAGCGCGAAGTCGGTGCCGCGGGCGAACACGTCGATCCGGTTGGGTCCCCAGGAGACCGCGGCCGGTTCCGAGGTGAGCAGTCCGCCGAGACTCTCCCAGTTGCTCCATCCGCCTTGGAACCAGCGATGGTGCAACTGGTGATCGGTGCCGGTGCCGAAGATGTCGAGTCGGCCGTTGCCCCAGCTGCTGATCGCCGGCGCATCGTGGATCACCCCGCCGAGGCTTTCCCAAGCCCGCCACGAAGAGCCGTCCCACGCGCGGTGCCAGACCGCGCAGTCGGTGCCGCGGGCCACGACGTCGATCCGGTTGGTTCCCCATGACGCCGCCTGCGGGCGCGAGGTGAGGATGCCGGCAAGGTCCTCCCAGCCGCTGAACGCGGTACCCGCCGGAAGCTTGACACCAGACGCCCAGTGGAACGGGTAGGTGGTGTCGATTCCCGCCTCGCCATAGCCGATCTTGAAGTATCCGCCGTCCCCCCACCCGGTGCCCCAGCTGTTCTTCGCGATCCAGCATTTCTCGGTCTCGGAGTATCCGACGATCAAAACGCAGTGCAGTCCGGCGAGTTCCCCGCTCGAATGCTTGTACACACCCGAGGAGTAGTAGAAGAAGTCGTCGTAGACCTCCAGCACGGCCGACACCGGCCCCTTTGTGCTGAGGTGATTCTTACGGTCGGCGGCGCTGGAAAGCGCGCCCCAGGACGTGATCGTGGCGACCCGTTGGTTCCGGTCGGGAACGATCTTGCAGACCGGTGCTCCGCCGGCGCCGGTGAATGCCGACGAGTACGGGAATGCCGCCTCGTCCGGGATGCCCCGCACCTTGATCTGTTCGAGTGCGTCCGAGGGCCACCAACCCCCACAGCTTTCGCCGTGCCCGGAACAGAAATGCAGATCGGCTTCGGAGAGATCGAGTAGTTGCCCCTTCTCGATCGAAGCCATCGATTCGACCAGGCCTGCGCAGCAGAATGAGACACATGATCCGCACTGGCCCTGATCCTTGGGTGGAGTCACATGATTGCCGTTGCGGTTCCGCCAGTCGACGGCTGTATCGAATGCTGGCGCGGACGCGTCCGCTGTCCGTGGCGCCATCTCGCCGGCGAGAATGCCTGGGTCGACCACGACTCCCAGCATCCGTTTCTTGACCGCATCCGACAGCAGGGCGACCGAATTCTCGCGGGCCACCCAGCTGAATTTTCGCTCTCTGATCTCGACCGCCAACTCGGCGATGTCCAGTTTTGCCATTCTTCGCGCTCCTTCCAGGCGTGTGGAGGGAAGACGGCTGAGCGGCGTAAATGATGCGTCCCCAGCCGCTCAACGTGCGATCAGCGGCGGGCCGACCCGACAGGTCTCAGAGTTCGTCCGGGGACCGCCGGGCGGCGCCCTTGTCGGCGGACTGGGCCAGCATCGCGAAGATCTTCAGCGCCGGCGAGACCTCGCGCTGCCGCGCCTTCGGCTTCCAGCCGCGCGCCTCGGCCTCGGCCCGGCGCTCGGCCAGGGTGGCGTCGTCCACCTCGAGGGTGACGGTCCGGTTCGGGATCGAGAAGGTGATGATGTCGCCGTCCTCGACCAGGCCGATGGTGCCGCCGGACGCCGCCTCGGGCGAGACGTGCCCGATCGACAGGCCGGACGAGCCGCCGGAGAAGCGTCCGTCGGTGATCAGCGCGCACTTCGGGCCGAGCCCGACCCCCTTCAGGTAGGACGTCGGGTACAGCATCTCCTGCATGCCCGGCCCGCCCTTGGGGCCCTCGTAGCGGACCACCACAACGTCGCCGGCGACGATCTGGCCGCCGAGGATCTTCTCCACCGCCTCTTCCTGCGATTCGGCCACCTTGGCCGGGCCGCTGAACTCCCACTGCTCGGCGGGGACGCCGGCGGTCTTCACGATGCAGCCGTCCTCGGCGAGGTTGCCGTACAGCACCGCCAGCCCGCCGTCCGCGGTATAGGGCGTAGCCACCGCGCGAATGCAGCCGTTTTCGGCGTCGGTGTCGAGGCTGTCCCAGCGCACTGTGGAGGAAAATGCCTCGGTGGTGCGCACCCCACCCGGCGCGGCATAGAACAGGTCGGCGTTCTCCGGCTTGACCCGTCCGCCGCGGATGTCCCAGTCGTCCAGCCAGCTGTCCAGGTCGGGGGAGTGGACGGCGTGCACGTTGCGGTCGAGCAGGCCGCCGCGGTCCAGTTCGCCCATGATCGCGACGATGCCGCCGGCGCGATGGACGTCCTCCATGTAGTAGTTGGACGAGTTGGGCGCCACCTTGCAGATGCACGGGGTGACCCGTGAGAGCGCGTCGATGTCGTGCTGGTCGAAGTCGACGCCGGCCTCGTGGGCTGCGGCCAGCAGGTGCAGCACGGTGTTGGTGGAGCCGCCCATCGCGATGTCCACCCGCATGGCGTTGTTGAACGCCTCCTTGGTGGCGATGGACAGCGGCAGCACCGAGGCGTCCTCGTCGTCGTACCAGCGCTTGGCCAGGTCGACAGCCAGCTTGCCGGCGTTCAGGAACAGCTCGCGGCGGGCGGACGCCGTCGCCAGCGTCGAGCCGTTGCCGGGCAGCGACAATCCGAGCACCTCGGTCAGGCAGTTCATCGAGTTGGCGGTGAACATGCCCGAACAGGAGCCGCAGGTCGGGCAGGCGTTCTGCTCGATGGCGGTCAGGTCGGTGTCGTCGACGTTGGGGTCGACCGCCTTCACCATGGCGTCCACCAGGTCCAGCCGGGCCTGCGCCGTCCCGCCCTTGACGAAGGCCTTCCCGGCCTCCATGGCGCCGCCGGAGACGAACACGGTCGGAATGTTCAGCCGCAGCGCGGCCAGCAGCATGCCGGGGGTGATCTTGTCGCAGTTCGAGATGCAGACCAGGGCGTCAGCACAGTGCGCGTTCACCATGTACTCGACCGAGTCGGCGATGATCTCGCGGCTGGGCAGCGAGTAGAGCATGCCGTGGTGACCCATCGCGATGCCGTCGTCGACGGCGATGGTGTTGAACTCGCGGCCGACGCCACCGGCCTCGGCGACCGCCCCGGCGACCAGCTTCCCCATGTCCCGCAGGTGCACGTGACCCGGCACGAACTGGGTGAAGCTGTTGGCGATCGCGACGATCGGCTTCCCGAAGTCGGATTCCCCCATGCCGGTCGCCCGCCACAGGGCGCGAGCGCCGGCCATGTTGCGGCCATGGGTCGTGGTGCGAGAACGCAGAGCAGGCATGCGGAGAAGACTACGCCCGCGTAACCCGGCCGGAATCCACCGGTCATCCGGTGACCCGAGGCCAGCACGTCGGACGCCTCTGACGTCCACGCACCTGTGCGTAGACTGTGGCGATGAGCGACTTCTTTCAGCTCTTCAACCCCGGAGCGCGGCACACGCAGCAGCAGCGCGACCTGGAGAAGATGCTGGTGGTCGACTACCGCAAGGGCGGCTGGGGTCCGAAACCGCTCGATCTGGAATCAGGCAAGGTCACCCTCTACATGCCGAACCGGAGCCTGTCCGGCGAATCCGAGGACGGCGTGGACGCCGAGACCGACAAGGCCTGACAGCTTCTGTACCACCGCCCTGATCGTGGCGGCCGTCCACAGCGCCATCAACAGCTGTGGAGAACTACACCCATGTGATTAGCCAGCTTCGATGGTCTCGTGGCGCGCGTCGCGCAGCGGGGAGCAGGCCACGACCAACGCCGCCACGGCGAACAGGATCGCAGCGACTCCGATGGTCGCCGGGTAACCCACGAGCGTGGCGAGCAGGCCTGCCCCGAATGCGCCGACGAAGAAGACCACCCGGTTCGTCGTCCGGATGGTCGAGTTCATCCGGCCCTGGATGGCGTCCGGCGCGACGGCCTGCCGATAGCCCATGTCGTTCGAATCCTCGATTCCCATCGACAGCCCGTAGATGAACTGCGCAGCGGAGAGCAGCTACACAAGCACGCCGAGGCTGCTTGCCGCGTTGACCGGCGCGACAGCGAGCGCGAGCCACGGAACCACCGCGAGGGCGCAACCGATGAGAATCGCGGGTCCGGCTCCCAGACGGGCACCGACCGAGGGTGCGACGAGGGCCCCGGCGAAACCGCCGACTCCCCCGGCAGCGAGCGCGACGCCGTTGGCCCACGGCGCCAGGCCCCACTCCCGCAGCACGAACACCCCGAATAGCGTCGTCACCAGGCTGTGCCCGAGGGACCTCGCGGGTCCGGCCTTCGTCCCCCATGGGCACGTGGACCTGGTCGGTGTCGTCGTCACTCAGGGCAGCAGATGCCCGGCGGACCGGTAGATCCGGTACCACTCCTGGCGGGCGAGGGTGATGTCGCTGCCCGCGGCGGCCTCGGCGACCCGCTCGGGCTTGGTGGTGCCGAGTACGACCTGGATGTTGGCCGGGTGCCGGGTGATCCAGGCGGTAGCGATTCCGGACGGGGTCACGCCGTAGGCCTGCGCAAGGTCGTCCAGGACGTCGTTGAGCTCGGCATAGTTCTCGCGGTCGCCGACGAAGACGCCCCTGGCAACGCCGGTCTGGTACGGCGACCATGCCTGCAGGGTGATTCCGGTGCGCCGGGCGTGATCGAGAATGCCGTTGTCCCGGTCGATCGACTGGTCGGTGCTGCCCATGTTGGTGGCGAGGCCGGACGCGATCATCGGAGCGTGAGTGATGCTGAGCTGCACCTGGTTGACGATCAGCGGCTGGTGGACGTAGTCACGCAGCAGTTCGATCTGACCGGGGGTGTGGTTGGACACCCCGAAGTGGCGTACCTTGCCGGCGTCCTTCAGCGTGGTGAACGCCTCGGCGACCTCCTCGGGCTCGACCAGGGTGTCCGGGCGATGCAACAGCAGGACGTCGAGATAGTCGGTGCGCAGCGCGGCCAGCGACTCGTCCACCGTGGTCAGAATGTGCTCGGCGGAGAAGTCGAAGAAGCCTGGCCGGATGCCGACCTTGCTCTGAATGAGGTACTGCTCGCGCTCGCTCGGCGTCAGGGCGAGCGCGGCTCCGAACCGTTCCTCGCACTCATGCCGATGGGTGCCGTAGATGTCGGCATGGTCGAAGAAGTTGATGCCCGCGTCACGGGCCGCTCCGACCAGGGCGCGGATCTCGGCATCGGTGAGGGAGGGGATGCGCATCAGCCCGAGGACGACGCTGGACGCCTCGAGCTCGGTGTGCGGCAGTCGATAGGTCTTCACCGGCCCCATTCAACCGGTCGGGCCGCCGATGAGGCCGAGGCAATCCCGAAAACAGCCGAGTCGATTGCCCTCCACCGGCGTGTCGCCCTCCTTTTCGGCATCGACTCTGGCGTTTTCGGGAAACCGCTCCGGCTCGCTCCTACGACTGCCCGGCGACGCGCCTGGTTGTTACCGTGGACGCATGCGTCGCGTCCTGCTTCTACTGGTCGGCCTGGGAGTCTTCCTGATCGGGCTGCTCCCCGCCCCGCATGCCGCCGCCGATCCCAACACCGACGATGACAGCATCGACAGCTATCAGGTGACCGCGAAGGTGGCCAAGGACGGCACCGCGTCGGTCCGGATCGCGTTCGACTTCGACTTCGGTTACGACGAAGGCCATGGCCCTTATGTCACTCTGCCGTTGCGTCAGGAGATCGCCAACGATCCCGACCACTGGCGAATGCTCGAGGTCACGCTCGGTGAGGTGACCAGCCCGTCCGGGGCCAGCGCCGACGTCCAGACCAAGACCGAGGACGGCAACCTGCTGATCCGGGTCGGCGATGAGAACAAGACCTATAGCGGCACGCAGAAGTACGTGGTCAACTACACGATTCGCGGCCTGATCGCACCCAGGCAGGCCCAATCCGGCCTGGACGAGGTCAACTGGAACGCGATCGGCTCCTGGGAGGTGCCGATCCGGGACATCGCGGTGACCGTGACCGGCCCGGTCGACGTCACGAGGTCGGCCTGCTTCGCCGGCTCCGGCCTGAAGCGACCCTGCGACAACGCGACGCAGTCCGGCACGTCGGCCACCTTCACCCAGTCGTCGCTGCCCGAAGGGAACCCGCTCCAGGTGGTCGCCGGATTCCCGGCCGGCACCTTCGTCGGTGCCGAGGCCCACATCGAGAAGCGGTACTGGATCGGCAATATGTTCCCGCTCACCGCGATCACCGGCGGCGTCACCGCCGTGCTCACCGTCCTCGGTCTGGTGGCGTTGCTGACCCGCACCCGGCGCGGTAGCCGCGACGAGGTCTACCTGGGGCTGACGCCCGGCGTCATGCCGGCGGCCGGCCAGCAGGTGGCGGTCGGACGCGGCGCTGCCAAGGCCCCGGTGGCGGTCGCGTTCACGCCGCCGCGCGGGGCGCGTCCGGGTGAGATCGGCGTGCTGGTCGACTCCACCGCCGACAATGTGGACATCACCGCCACCATCATCGACCTGGCCGTCCGGGGTCACCTCAGGATCGATCAGCAGAAGAAGAAGGAATGGACGTTCGTCCGCCTCGACGGACGCGACCAGCTCACCGGCTACGAGTCGTATCTGATCAAGAAGCTGTTCCACAAAGGCTCGACGGTCACCACCAAGGAACTGAAGGACCAGAGCTACGCGGGAATCCTGGAAGGGACTCGGGAACGGCTCTACAAGCGGGTCACCGACGAGTTGAGGTGGTTCCGGCGCAACCCCACCCTGGTCCGCGGCATCGCCATCGTCGGTGGTCTCGGACTCATCGGTCTGGGTGCGGTGGTCGGCTTCCTGCTCGGCTTCGTCGGCTTCGGCCTGGTCGGTCTGGCCGGGGTGATCTGCGGTCTGGTGATGCTGGCGCTGAGCAACCGGTTCGGGTCGCGGACGGCGACCGGCTCGGCGGTTCTCGCCCAGGCGAAGGGCTTCGAGCTCTACCTGACCACCGCCGAGGCCGATCAGATCAAATTCGAAGAGGGCATCGACGTGTTCTCCCGGTATCTGCCCTACGCGATCGTTTTCGGCGTCGCCGAGCGCTGGGCGAAGATCTTCCAGGACCTCGCCGCCCGCGGTCAGTACACCCCGAACGACTCCTGGTATGTCGGCTACGGCTATGGCTACGGGTCGCTGCTCAGCGGTGACTTCGCGTCCTCGATGGATCACCTGGCGTCCACCATGTCGTCGTCGATGCAGAGCGCCACCTCGGCCACCAGCGGAGGTTCCGGGTTCAGCGGTGGCGGCGGCTTCGGCGGCGGTGGTGGCGGCGGCTGGTGATGTCGTTGTGGTTGTCCGGGGACGCCTACGACGCCTTCATGGGTCGCTACTCGCGGCGGCTGGCCGTCGAGTTCGCCGCTTTCGCCGGAGTCGCGCCCGGCCTCCGCGCGCTGGACGTGGGCTGCGGTCCGGGCGCGTTGACCGGAGAACTCCTCCGGCGTCTTGGGGCCGGTAACGTCGCTGCCTGTGAGCCGTCCGAGCCGTTTGCCGCGGCCTGTGCCGCGCGCTATCCGGGGGTCGACGTTCGTCACGGTCGCGCCGAGCAGATTCCCTTCGGCGACGGCGAATTCGACCTGGTCGCCGCGCAACTGGTGCTGCATTTCGTCTCCGACCCGGTCCGGGCACGCACCGAGTTCGTCAGGGTCGCGGCACCGGGCGCGACGATCGCCGCCTGCGTCTGGGACTTCACCGAGGGCATGGAACTGCTTCGCGCCTTCTGGGACGCCGCGTCGTCGCTCGATCCCGAGATGCCCGGACGGTCCTTCCGGTTCGGACGTCCCGGCGAGATCGCGCAGTGGTTGGCCGATGCAGGTCTGGAACAGGTGGCTGAGGGCACGCTCGCGGTCGAATCCGAGTATCGCGACTTCGGCGAGTTGTGGGCGTCGGTACGGACCGGGACCGGACCGGCCGGAGCCCATTGCGTGGGCCTGCCGCAACCCGCGCAGGACCGGCTGCGGCGGGCCCTGTTCGACCGCCTCGGCGCTCCGCCCGGCGCGTTCCGGTTGACTGCGGTGGCGCGGGCCGCAAGGGGCGTCCGAGCCGCGCCACGACGGTGAGTACTCGCTGCGGGATCTCCAAAAGTCATTGACAGGTCAACAAGGCATGCCTATAGTAGCGGTGGTTTAGATTTCAAGCACGATCCGAAGAGAAGGTGGGCAGATGTCCGGAATCGCAGATGTCAAGGGAACCTATGTTCTCGATCCGAGTCACAGCCAGGTCGGCTTCGTTGCCCGGCATGCCATGGTCACGAAGGTTCGTGGCAGTTTCAATGATGTGTCCGGCACCGCCACCTTCGATGGCGCGAACCCGTCGGCGTCCTCGCTCAGCGTGACCATTCAGGCCGCCTCGGTCGACACCCGCAGCGAGGGCCGTGACGCACATCTGCGCTCCGCCGACTTCTTCGACGTGGAGCAGTATCCCGAGATCACCTTCGTCGCCACCGGCTTCGCGGTCGACGGCGATGTGCTGACGGTGACCGGCGATCTGACCATCAAGGGCGTCTCGCACCCGGTGTCGATCCCGTTCGAGTTCCAGGGCTCGGCCACCGATCCGTTCGGCAACCAGCGGGTCGGTCTCGAGGGCTCCGTCGTGGTGAACCGTAAGGACTGGGGTCTCAACTGGAATGCGGTGCTCGAGGCCGGCGGCGTCCTGGTGAGCGAGAAGGTGACCCTCGAACTCGAGGTGTCGGCCATCAAGCAGGCCTGATCCGCTCCGCAGCGGCAGGGCGGGGGCCGACCCCGGCGTTGAGCCAATCGTGACGTAGTGCCCGGCTTCGGCCGGGCGCTGCGTGTTTCCAATCTGCCAGTATCCTCCCAAGCCAGAGGGATCGGTCCACAGAGCCGGGAGGACGTATGCCCGAATGGGTCGGATGGCCTGCGTGGGTGGGCATGGTCGTGTCGATCATCGATCTGGCGATCAAGGCTGTCGCGGTGGCCACGATTCCGCACAACCGGCGTCCGTCGTCGTCGGTGGCCTGGCTGCTGCTGATCATCATCACCCCGCTGCTCGGGCTGGTGATCTTCTTCGTGATCGGCAGCCCCTTCGTCCGGGGGCGCCGCTACGCGGTGCAGGAGCGTGCCGATCGTGCGATCACCAGTCGCGCGGTGTCGCTGCCCGACGTCCCCGACGGCGCCGATCTACCCGACGGCCTGGACAGCGTGGTGCGGCTGAACCGGCAGCTCACCTCGATGCCGATGCTCGGCGGCACCAGCCATGGCCTGTTCGGCGACTACACCGCGTCGCTGGCGGCGATGACGGCGGCGGTCCGGGCGGCGCAGCACCGGGTGCACCTGGAGATGTACATCCTGGCTCGCGATGCCGCCACCGAGGAATTCTTCGAGGCGATGGCGGACGCCGTCCGGCGCGGCGTCGTCGTCCGGGTGCTCTACGACCACATCGGTTCGCGGAAGTATCCCGGTTTCAAGCAGATGAACCAGACCATGACCCGGGACGGCATCCAGTGGCATCAGATGATGCCGATCAAGCCGCTGCAGGGCCGCTGGCGGCGTCCCGACCTGCGCAACCACCGCAAACTGCTGGTGGTCGACAGCCGGGTGGCGTTCATGGGATCGCAGAACCTGATCGACTCCAGCTATCTGATGCCGGCGAATCTCCGCATCGGACGGCATTGGCTCGATCTGAACATCCAGCTGAGCGGGCCGATCATCAGTTCGCTGGAAGCGGTCTTCGCGCTGGACTGGATGAGTGAGACCGGCGAGTCGCTGGCCGACGAGGTGGCGCAGCCGGAGGTCGACGAGGGCGACCAGCCGCTGCAACTGGTGCCGTCCGGGCCGGGCTACCGGACGATGCCGAATCTGCGGCTGTTCACCGCGCTGATCCATCGGGCGCAGCACCGGCTCTCGATCACCAGCCCGTACTTCGTCCCCGAGGAGTCCCTGCTGGAGGCGGTCACCACCGCCGCCTACCGCGGGGTCGAGGTCGAGTTGTTCGTCTCCGAGGGCGCCGACCAGTTCGTCGTGCAGCACGCCCAGGCGTCCTACTACCAGGGGCTGCTGGAGGCCGGCGTCCGGATCTACCTCTATCCGAAGCCGACCGTCCTGCACGCGAAGTTCTTCACCGTGGACGACGTGGCCGGGGTGATCGGCTCGTCCAATATGGACTACCGGTCGTTCGGCCTCGACTACGAGATCTCCCTGCTCGGGACGGCCCCGGAGTTCGTTGCCGACCTGCAGCGGATCGCGGACGGCTACCGCCGGGTGTGCCGCGAACTGACCGCCGAGGAGTGGTCGGCCCGCTCGCCCGGCCTGCGCTACGTGGAGAACGTCACCCGGTTGATGGCCGCGCTGCAGTAGGAGTCTCGCTCAGGCCTTGTCGGCGCGGGCCTCGGCCAGGGCGTCCACCAGGGCGTCGATCGCCTGGTCGAGCTCGTCGCGCTCGATCACCAGCGGCGGCGCCAGCCGGATGGTCTTGGTGTGGGTGTCCTTGGCGATCACGCCGCGGCTGAGCAGCCGGTAGCAGATCGACCGGGCGCTGCCCAGGTAGGGGTCGATGTCGACGCCTGCCCACAGGCCCTTGCCGCGGACGGCGTCCACCCCGTGGCCGATCAGCCCGCGCAGTCGGTGGTGCATATGCGCGCCCAGTTCGGTGGAGCGCTGCTGCAGCTCGCCGGTGCGCAGCAGCTCGACCGCGGCCAGGCCGACCGCGGCCGCCAGCGGGTTGCCGCCGAAGGTCGAGCCGTGCTGGCCGGGGTGCAGCAGCCCGAGGATGTCGCGGTTCCCGACCACCGCCGAGACCGGCATGATGCCGCCGCCCAGCGCCTTGCCGAGGATGTACAGGTCGGGCACCACGCCACTGTGATCGCAGGCGAAGGTGGTGCCGGTGCGGCCCAGGCCGGACTGGATCTCGTCGGCGATGAACAGCACGTTGCGCTCGGCGCACAGCGTGCGCAGCGCGGGCAGGAAGCTCTTCGGCGGCACGATGACGCCGGCCTCGCCCTGGATCGGCTCGGTCAGCACCGCCACCGTGTTGGCGTCGATCTCGTCGGCGATCGCCTGGATGTCGCCGTAGGGGACAGTCCGGAAGCCGGGGGTGAACGGCCCGAAATTGCGGCGGGCGGTCTCGTCGTTGCTGAACGAGATCACCGTGGTGGTGCGGCCGTGGAAGTTGTTGGCCATCACGATGATGTTGGCGCGGCGCTCTTCGACGCCCTTGTTCTCATAACCCCACTTGCGGGCCAGCTTGATCGCCGACTCGACGGCCTCGACGCCGGTGTTCATCGGCAGCGCCATCTCTTTGCCGCAGAGCTCGGACAGTGCCTGCGTGAACGGGCCGAAGGTGGCCGAGAAGACCGCGCGCGAGGTGATCGTCACCTTCTGCAGCTGCTCGGCGGCGACCTTGGTGAGCGCCGGGTGGCAGTGCCCGAAGTTGACCGCCGAATAGGCGGAGAGGAAGTCCAGGTAGCGGTTGCCGTCGATGTCGGTCAGCCAGGCGCCTGCGCCGGATTCGATGACCACCGGCAGCGGCAGATAGTTGTGCGCGCTCCAAGTCTCGGTCTGCTCGATCGCCTGCTGCTGCGCGGTGCTCAACCCTCGACGGTCCGTCATGCGAAATCCTCCGCTTGTTTTCCTCTAGCGCCACAAATTTTGCTGGCAAGATGTCCTGCGACGTGATAATGCGCCGACGGTAAGGGTAGCGGAGGCCGTCCGCATGCGCTAGCGGCCGGTTGTCCAGCCCAAAGCTCGGCCGATCTTCACCCGGCTGCCGTAGCTGATCGAACCGGTCCGGAACAGCCGGACGCCCACCATCAGGAACACCCAGCCGCAGACCGCCAGGATCGCCAGCGCGATCGCCGCCTCCCACCAGTACAGGCCGCCGGTGGCGTTGCGGAGCAGCGTCGACACCGGTGCGGTCAACGGGAAGAAGGTGAAGATCTGCGAAACCACGCCGTGCGGGTCGGAGACCAGCAGCGAGCCCGCGTAGAGCGGAATGAACATCGACATGACCACGACGCCGAAGGTGTTGCCGGCCTCCTTGGCGCTCGGCATCACCGCGCCGATGGCGACCAGCAGGCCGGTGAACATCAGGAAACTGAACAGGAACAGACAAAATCCGATCGCGACCGCACCGGCGTCGATCGGGATCGAGCCCAGCGTCGGCACCCCTGCGGACGCCTCCGGCAACCCCATGCTGCCGCTGAGCAGGCCAAATACGATGCTGGCCGGAATGCCGACGACCAGGCCCTGGACGATGCCGATGCCGACCAGCGCCAGCACCTTGCCGACGATCAGGGTGGTCGGGTTCATCGTGGTCAGGATCATCTCGGTGACCCGGTTCTCCTTCTCTTCCAGGGTGACGTTGAGCATCTGGTTCCCCAGCATCAGCACCGCCATGTAGAACAGCACCAGGAAGATGCCCGGCGCGATCACGCCGGCGATGCCCGCAGTGGCGTGGCCGTCGGCGAAGGTGGCGAGCTGGACGTCCGGCGGATTCACCGCCAGCTTGGCCAGTGTGGGATTGCCGATCTTGTGCTCGATCGAGGTGGTGAACACCGTGGTCGCGACCGCGTTGTACCGGCTGGAGTCGAACAGTCCAAGGTCTTTGCCCTGGACGTCGATCGGCTGGCTGAGGGGGTCTTTCGGGTAGTCGATGTGGCATTGCGAGGTGCCCGCGACCACCGCGGCGCGGGCGGCCGCGGCGTCCGATACCGGGGTTCCGCCGGCGGTCCGGGCCACCGTGGGATCGATCAGTCCGGACGCGTCGGTGTAGGTGAAGGTGACGGACGCCGTGTCCTGGCTTTCGACCCGCTGGGCGGTGGTCTGGCCGCTGAGCGCGATCAGGCCCACCACGACGCCGATCAGCAGCGGCACCGACAGTGAGATCAGCCAGAACTTCGGCTTCAACACCGTGCGGCGGAACTCGAACGAGATCACCGTGCCCAAGTTGTGCCGGTTCGGGTTGTGCGGGTTCATGCGGCCACCTCCTCGTCGCCGTACACCTTCAGGAAGATCTCTTCCAAAGAGACCCGGGCGGTGGAGAAGTCACGCAATTGGACGCCGGCGTCCAGCAATTCGCGGATGACGGCGTTGGCCTCCACACCGTCGGGCAGCTCGAGTTCGGCGTAGTTGCGTTCGCTGACCGCCACCCGGAAGTTGGCCGAGGCGGGCAGCGTCCCGCTGAACCGGACCCGCATCCGGCGGCCGCCGAAGGCGTCCTGCACCTCGGCGACCGTGCCGTAGGCCTCGGCGCGGCCGTCCTTGAGCAGCAGAATGCGGTCGCAGAGCCGCTCCACCTCGTCCATCTGATGGGTGACCATGACCACGGTGGAGCCCTGGGCGCGCTGCTCGTCGACCAGGTCCATCAGCAGCCGGCGATTCACCGGGTCGAAGCCCTTGGTGGGCTCGTCCAGGATCAGGATGCGGGGCGCGTTCATGATCGTCACGCCCAGCTGCACCTTCTGCTGCTGCCCGCCGGAGAGCTTGTCCAGCCGCACCTTGGCATGACTCTGCAGGCCGACCCGCTCCAGGAAGGCGCGCGACCAACCGTCCGCCGCCTGGTGGCCGAGGCCCTTGAGGCGTCCGAAATAGGTCATCACGTCGAGCACCGACTCTTTGCGGTACAGGCCGCGCTCCTCGGGCAGATAGCCGAGCCGCGACCCGCGCGCCGGATCGAAACGGCGGCCCTCGACCAGCAGGCTGCCGGAGGTCGGCTGGTAGATGCCCAGCAGCGCCCGGATGGTGGTGGTCTTGCCCGAACCGTTGGAGCCCAGCAGGCCGAAGGTCTCGCCCGGATGCACCTCGAAGCTGAGGTCGTCGATGACGACCTGATCGCCGAAGGCCATGCGGAAATCGCGCACCTCGATGACGGGAGTTGGTCGTTCGCTCATGTCTCCACTTGACCACGCGAGTCAAATCGCCCGGCTACAGTCAGGACATGGACGCGCCCTTGCCCATCGTCGTCGGCAGCGACGGTTCCGATTTCTCTCAACTGGCGTTGCGCCGGGCGTTGTGGCTCGGACGGCAGCTCAAGGCTCCGGTGCGGGTCGTCCGGGCCTGGTCGATCAGCAACGCGCCGCGTCCGGCCAGCTGGACGCCCGGCTACGTGCCGCCAGCCGACGACTTCGAGGCCGCGGTCCGGCAACGGCTCGAAAGCGATGTCGCCGGGGCGCGGGCCGAGTATCCCGAGGTAGAGATCACCTTGGAGACCCCGCACGGGGTGGCCGGACGCGAGCTGCTCAAGGCGTCCAAGAACGCCCGAGTCCTGGTGGTCGGCACCCGCGGTGCGGGCGGATTCAAGGGTCTGCTGATGGGATCGGTCTCCGACCAGGTGGTCGAGCACGCCTCCTGCGACGTCTTGGTGGTGCGACGCGGGGTGGACGAGGTGGCACCGGCCGACCGGGCTCCGCTGGACCGCATCCTCGATCAGTGACGACCGACTCATCCTGGACCTGTCTGGCCGATGTGCTCGACCTGGAGGGTCACGGGCTGGTGTTCGCCGATGCGGGCGACTGCGACCGGCTGCTCGCCCGCTTGCGGGCGTCCGGCTACGCCGTGGTCGCGATCGACACCGGCGGTGTGAGCGACTTCCGCGAGGCGCAACGCCGGATCGCGGCAGGTCTGCGGCTGCCGGCGACCGCCGGACGAAACCTGGACGCCCTCGCGGACAGCCTGCACGACATGGCCCGGCACTGGCCGGACGCGATGCGAATCGCGCTGGTCTGGTGGCGTCCCGAGCGGCTGATCGACGCCGATCTGACCGGCTGGTTACGGCTCGCGGACGTGCTCGCCGACGCCACCGAGCGGCTCTGGCGCGGCGGCGCCGAGGCGGACGACCGGGTCTTCGAGACCTTGCTGCTGACCGAAGGGCTGGACGGATGAGGCCGGGTTCCTGGCAACGGCTGCTGCTGGTGGTCGGACTGGTGGTGGTGCTGGTGTTCGCCGGCATCCAGTGGCGGCAGGCCGACGGGGGCGAGCCGGCCGCCGCTCCCACCGCGTCCGGGAGCCCCGTGGCCACCCGTTCGGCAACGCCCGTGACGAGCTCGCCAGTGACGCCGCCGGATCGATCCGAGCCGCCGGCCTGCAGCAGGTTGCCGGCCGAGGTGTCGGACGCCGTGGCCGCCGTCCGCAACGACGGGCCCTACCTGCGACCCCGCGACGACGGTGGGACGTTCGGCAACCGGGAGGGCCTGTTGCCCGCAAAACCGCGAGGCTACTACCGGGAATACACCGTCCTGGCGCCCGGACAGAAGTTCCCCGGCCCACGCCGGCTGGTCACCGGAGGCCAGCCGCGACTCGGCACCGAACCCGTGGACTGGTTCTACACGTCCGACCACTACGAGTCGTTCTGCCAGCTACGTCCCTGAGCCCGCCATCCGGCGTGGAAAATGATGACTTCCCGCCTGTTCCGGGCGAATTCACAATTTCTTGACCTAGCCGCCGAGCAGCAATACGGCAGCGAGCAGTACGACTATTCAGCGGCGTCTCACACTTCACGAATCAGGGCACAGTGAGTGACCTGAGGATGCAGAAGTGTAGCCCAGCCGTGGCGGGGCTGACATGTCTGTTTCAAGGCCTCGATCATTTCGTTTTGCCGGTCTGTGCAGATGCCTCGGTGATCGTGGTATAGCCGGCCAGCTTGCCCGTCACCTTCACTTTGATCCGCTTTCCCTTGTCAGATTTCACCAGAATATAGGTGTTGTGGTTGGCGCCACGGATCGCCTTTCCGCTACGGTACCACTGGTAGCTGAACTGCACTGCCGTGGGCGTCCAAGTGCCCGGCTTCGCGGTCAACTGATTGCCGACCTTGACCGTTCCAGAGACTTTCGGTGTGCTGGCCTCAATGGTTCCAGCGGTCACCTTGCCAGTCGTGCGGGAGGTCTTGGAGACGGATGTGTAGCCTGCCTGGGTTCCGGTCACTGTGACCGAGATTTTGGCGCCCTTATCGGCGCTTTCCAGCACGTAGCTGAGGTGGTTTGCATTGCTGATCGATTTGCCGTTTCGACGCCATTGCACCGAAAGGTAGGCCGATGCTGGCCGCCACCCGCCTACTGAGGCAGTTAGGGTCGACCCGACGCGGGCCGAACCGGTGATGGTGGGGGTAGGGGTCGCCGTGAACGTCAGCGGCGGCTCGACGGAGCTGGTCTCATCGCTAGTGGAGCCCAAAGTGGCGGTCTCGGTTGCCCAGCCAATGACCTGGACCGACAGCCGCTTACCCAGGTCCGCCTTGTCGATCGCATACGTGGGTGATCGTCCCTCGCCGATAGTGCTGCCGTCCCTGAGCCACTTGTAGATGAACGTTGAACCGTCGGACCAATCCCCGGGGTCTGCCTGGATGGTCTCTCCGACTCGTGGTGTGCCGCTGATGGTGGGGGTTCCGACCTTCAAGACGCGGAAGTCAGTGCTCGCGATCCGGGTGATCGTCGAGTATCCGGGCAGTGTGCCTGTGACGGCCAAACCCAGCCGATGTCCCTCGTCTGAGGCTGTCGGCGTGTAAGTCTGGCCCGTCGCTCCGTCGATGGATGCCCCGTCCCGCAGCCAAAGGTAACGGAAGGTTGTCCCGTCGGTCCACGAGAGCGGCACGGCAAGGAGCGATCGTCCCACGGCCACGTCACCGTTGTACTTGGGTGTGTCCACAGTCAGGACTTTGGGCGACTGGCCGGAGAAGACCTCCACTGGATCTGCCCCGGGCACGGTACCAGTCACCTTCACGGACATCGCGCGATCAGCATCGGCGGCAACCAGTTGGTAGGAGCTTGCGGTGGCGCCCGGGATCTGAACGCCGTCGCGCAGCCACACGTACTTCAACGTGGTCCCGGAGGGCCAAGTGCCGGTTTGTGCGCTGACTACGGAACCGACAGCGAGTTCGCCGTCCACCTTTGGGGTGGGTGCGGTGCTGATGGTGGTGCTGCGCGATCCGAGTAGCACATTGTCGCCCGGCGTCCCGCTGAGATTCAGTGCATACACATACACCGTTTGGGTGCCCGTCCGGCTGGTGGCAAACGTCGTGTCGAACCCCTGCGACTCGCCCGTCTCTGGATGGGCTGCTTTGACGTCAGCCCTGGCCACCCCGGTGGTTCCTAGATCATGGAACTCGCCCTGGCCCGCTGGACCGCCCACATAGGCATGCAACCGAACTGCGTTCTTCGGTGAGTTCGGGTCGAACGCCCAGCCAACCACTCTCACCTTGCCTGGAGTTGGTGAAGTCGCCTGGTCGAAGAAGCCGACCGGGCTCGGGTCACCGATCACCACGTCTCTCTGCCCGATCAACGGATTCTCGCCCGCGGGCTGGTTGATTGCGTACACGTAGACCGTTTGGCGGCCTCGTTTCCCAGTGACGATGCTGGAACTGAAGCCGTGATTGGGTCCTGCACCCGTGTAGGCCGCAGCAACGTCTGGGCGGGATCCGGTCGCTGCGCCCAGGTCGTGGCCTTCGCCCGAGCCTGCGGGGCCACCGATGTACACGTGCACGGCTGTTGCAGAGGGCACCACGTCGCGGTCGAACACCCAGCCACTCACCGACACGGTTCCGGCGCCGCCGCTGGCGGCATCGAACGAACCTTGCGGAGCCTGATTGGTGGAGGCCCCATTCTTGCGGTACGGGTTGTATGGCCCGTAGCCAGACCAGTATGGGTACGGCAACTCGTGGTATACGGCCTGCGGCGGTGTCTGCTCCCACGCCAAGTACTTCGTCCGTGCACTATTGGCCCACCGATCGAACACCACAACGTGGGCGTCGCCACCGGTGTTGTCGAGCAAGATGTCCCCGGTCGCCAGGTCATCCTTGGCAATCGGGTGCGAAACGGACGGCAAGGTCGAAGTTGTCAGGCTGCTGCCGAGACCCCACACCATGGACACGAACCCTGAACAGTCCTGCCTGTATCGGCCGTACTGGTTGCTGTAATAGGTGGCTTGGCTGTATCCGACCCGCGAGTCCACCCAAGAGTTTGCGCGCGCCGCCGCGTCCGGGATCGCGACATCGGCACGTGCCGCTGGCGCACCCGAAAGACATAGAGCGACGACCACAAAGAAAGCGACAGCCAGACGCACCAACACTCGGCGACCAGCGCGAACCATGGCTGCACCCCCAATGCGAAGAGCCACACGGCTCTTGCCTGATCCGGAGATGACCCCGTGCCGCGCAAAACGTCAACGAAAGCGCGTTGGCTGCGCAAAGCCGCACCCGGAAGTATTGAGCGTGACATTAGCAGAGCATCTTGTCGGCGTCCACGACCTCACCACGAGCGACCGATGCCTGCCCTCCTGAACCCGATCGATCGCTGCCCGGTCCGACAGGAGTTCGATGGTCGCCTAGAGCGATTCGGAGTCGTCCACGCCTGGCGGTGACGCCGAAGAGACCTCCCACAGCGCGGCGATCGGGACGGCGCGGTTGCGTGGGCCGAAGGGCACCGTTGCCGCACCCGTGTACAGCACGAATCCGGCGATCAGGTCTGAACCCAGGTCGTCGGCGAGGCGATTGATGCCACGGAAATCGTCCGCTCGTACGGTCGACGCGGCCTTCACGTCGATGGCGATCACCTTGCCCTGACGGCTTTCCAGTACGAGGTCGACTTCGGTCTGATCCTTCGTCCGATAGTGGAAGAGGTCGGCTCGCTCGTGCGACCAGGTGAGTTGCCGTGCCAACTCCATGGCGACGAAGCCTTCCAGCAGGCCGCCCAGCGGGCTGTCCAGACGTTGCAACCCCGCCGCGTCGTAGCCCAGCAGATTCGACGCTATCCCCGAGTCGACGAATGCAAGCTTGGGTGTGCCTACCGTCCGCCGGGACAGGTTGCGCGACCAGGACGGTATGCGTTTGATCAGGAAGACCTCTTCCAAGAGATCGATGTAGCGGCGAACGGTGGGCGCGCTGATCGTCAGGCTGTTGGCCAGGTTTCCGGGCACGAGCAACTGGCCGGAGCGGGCGGCCAGGAGGCGCAGAAGGCGACGCATGTCCTGCGCGCGCTCGATCTCAGCTACCTGCAGGACGTCCCGATTGATCAGGTCGGAGATGTACTGGTCCAGGAAACGTTGCCTGCGTCGCTCGGTTCTCGCGACGGCTTCGGGAAAACCCCCTCTGGTCATGCGGCTCACATAGTCGGCGCGGCTCTGGGTCGAGGTATGGACGAAGTCGGTGCCTTGAGCGAACACGGCGTCTACGAACGCTTCGGTGGGAGTCTTGTCGATCTCGCCCTGTGACAACGGCCACAACTCGAGCGTCTCCATCCGGCCCGGCAACGCATCGGGCACCTGCTTGAGACCGAGCAACCGCGCCGAACCAGTGAGCAGGAACCTGCCGGGGTGCGGGTCGGCGTCCACCGTCTCCTTGATCGCCAGCAGCAGTTCGGGGACGCGCTGCACCTCGTCGATCACCATCGGGCCTTGACCCGAGACGAACTCGGTCGGGTCGTTGATCGCCGCGTGGCGCCAGGTCGCCGAGTCGAGGCTGCGCCACTCGGCGCCCAAGCTCTGGGTGAGGACGGCGGCGAGAGTGCTTTTGCCACATTGTCGGGCGCCGTTGATCAGCACGACACGCGTGTCGGACAGGGCCTCGCGTGCGAGCGGCTCCGCTCGACGTCGAAGCACCTCGCCCAGCGGCGAGACGGGAGGTCTGATCATGCCTCAACGATGCCAGCCGACTTTCGTTTGGCCAAGCTTTGACTTTCGTTTGGCCAGGGGGCCGACTTTCGTTCGGCCAGGCCTCGATGATCCGCGGATCAGTCGCGGGCGTAGTGGGAGACGAAGTTCCGCAGCAGTCGATGGGGGTGGTCGCGCACCCCGGATCTCCGTGCCATCTCGACCAGCGCGGTGTAGTCGTCGGGGTGGAAGTAGCCGGCGTGACGGTAGATCGCCATCCGCTGAGCCAGCGATTCGACGTCCAGCTCGGGGTGGAACTGGGTGACGTAGACGTTGGCGCCGTACCGGTACATCTGCACCGGGCAGGTTGTTCCGGTGGCCAGCAGGGTGACGCCGGGCGGGACGCCGTTGCAGGCCTCCTTGTGGCCGACGAACGCCTCGAAGGACGCCGGGACGCCGGCCAGCAGCGGATCGTCGGCAGCCTCCGGAGTGAGGGTCACTTCGACCGCGCCCAGGCCCTCGCCGTAGGTGCGGTCCACGGTGCCACCCAGATGCGCGGTGACGGTGCCGATGCCGTAGCACATGCCCAGGAACGGAAAGTCGGCGTCGACGATCTGATCGACCACTCCTCGCAGATCGGCCTCGACCCGCAGCTGCAGATCGGACTTCACGGCGTCCGAGACGTTGAACGGGCCACCGCCCAGGAACACCCCGGAGTAGTCGTCGAGCCGCAGCTGGCGCAGCGGCC
The DNA here is from genome assembly GCF_047606665.1 of Micropruina sp. GTDB lineage: Bacteria > Actinomycetota > Actinomycetes > Propionibacteriales > Propionibacteriaceae > Micropruina. The sequence continues at coordinate 146,103 of NZ_JASGEF010000049.1, forward strand.
CGGCCTCGACCCGGATCTGGATCAGTTCCTCCGCAGCCAGCCCGGCATGCCGGCGGACCGACTCGTATTCGTCGCCGGCTGCCTTGTCGTGGTCGCGAGTGCCCAGCAGAACGAACGGTTTCACGCCGAGAAGGGTAGTCGCGCCGGTGCCGGCTGGCCGGTCTCGTCCACCAACTGCCGCAGCGCGGACGCCGGGTCGCCGGCCGCCCGTTGCCGCAGATAGCTGGGTCCGGTCTCCATCAGCTCGGCGACGAAGCGCAGCTCGTCAGCGCAGCCGAGTTCGGCCGAAATGTCCTCCAGCCGGTTCAGCCAGTCGTAGATGCCGTCGCGGATCGGTCGCAGTTTGTCCTTCACCCGCGGCGTGATCACGTCGGTGTCCAGGCCGTAGCGGGCCGCCCGCCACTTGTTCTCTTTCATGAACCACACCGGCAGCCGGGCGATCGCCCGGCCGTCGTCCAACTCCCGCGACATGTATTCGGCCAGGCATTGGGTGAAGGCGGTGAACGCACCCAGTTCGGCGAAGGTCGGCACCGAATCGAGCACCCGGTTCTCCACCGTGCCGAAAGTGGACGGGCGGACGTCCCAGCGGATCTCGTTGGGCGCCGAGATCATCCCGGCGTCCTCCAACTCGGTCGCGTAGTGCTCGAACTCGTCCCAGCTGTCCATCGGGTAGGGCAGCCCGTTGGTCGGCAGCTGCTGGAAGATCATCGTCCGCTGCGAGGCGTAGCCGCTGTCCACGCCCTCCCAGTAGGGCGAGGACGCCGACAGCGCGATGAAATACGGCGTGAAGCGGGCTAAGCCGTAGGTGATCGGCAGGGCCTTGTCGCGGTGGTCGATGCCGACGTGAATGTGGGTTCCGAAGATCGCCATCTGCCGGCCCCAGTAGGCGTTGCGTTCCCTGACCACGTTGTAGCGCCAGAAGTCGAACGGTTCGGAATCGGCCGCCTTGTCGATCGGGTGGGCACCCGCGCCCAGCAGCTTCGTGCCGTCACCGAGAATCTGACGCACCCGGGCCAGGCTGCCGCGCAAGTCGTCCATGGCCTCGTAGACCCGGTGATGGACGCCGGTGACCAGCTCGACCATGTCGGTCAGGTACTCGCGGCGGATCGGACCCGATTTCGGGTCGTCGACGGCATCCAGAATCTGCTGCGCTCGCGGCACCAGGCTGAGGGTTTCGGCGTCAACCAGGGCGAGCTCCCACTCGACGCCGATGGTGGGTTCGCCCGAGGGCACGAAGTCGAACCGCATGGGGGCCTCCCTTATCCGTCGGCCGGCTGCTCCGGCTGATCCGGAGTCTAGGGCCTGTTACGAAAACCCGGTCCGGCTCGCACGGCCCCGCATCCCGACCGGCTGCGTTCTCGTCAGTTGCCACACGACCCGGTATGACGCCCTCCTCGGCCTTGCCGGACCGGGCGCGGATACCGCGCTCGCTGATGACCCGGACTTTCGTAACAGGCCCTAGAACCGCCCATGGGTTCGCGTCAGGCGTCCACCCAGCCGTAGATGCCCTTGGTGTCGACGACTCGTTCGGTGACCTTCTTCTTCACGTCCCCGCCGATCACCCGCAGCCTGCCGTCGGGCAGCACCTCGGTGACGATGTCGACGCGGGTTGAGGTCTTGGTGTTCTGCGGACTGGTCCCGAACAACACCAGGTCGCCGACGCCGACGCCGTCAACCCCGTCGTGGGTTCGATCATGCTTCTTGCCCCACGAGTACAGGTCGCCGCTGAAAGTGAAGCGCGGCACGGTGTCGCCGGCCTTGTTCCAAACCCAGGTGACAAAGAGGGAATCCCACGGCATGCAGCCGCCATAGGGATTGCAGTTCCTTGAGCGCTCGGTGACACCGCGCTGGCCACGGGCGGCCTTCACGATCAGCGATTCGACATTCGGCGGCTTGGGCGAGGTGGTGGTCGGGGTCGGGGTCTGCTCCTGGCACAGGCTGAGCGCCGCCGAGTCGCCGCCGTCGACGAAGACGGACGCCACGTAGCCGGTCTGCTTCTTCCAGGTGACCTTGTTCCAGACATTGGAGGCGCGGCTGCCGTTGCTGACCGTGGCGCCGATGGTCTTGCAGGTCAACGTGATCGCCGTCCGATGCGGGATGCGGGCCAACCGCTTGCTCTGCGTGCTGGGTTCGGCGCGCAGCGATAGCGGGGTGTTCTTGCTGGTGCGGACGGTGCCCTTCACGGGTGGCGGTGTGATGGTGGCCGCCGGGCTACCGGAGGTTCCGCTCGGCTCGGGTGCCGCGCCGGGATCGCCACTGCAGCCCGCGAGCAGGACAGCCAGGATCATCGTGGTCGCCGCACCGCGTTTCGCCATGCAGGCGACGTTAACACGGGGATGAGCCGGATCCGCCTCGGGACAGTGGGGCGGATCCGGCTCTGGCTTGTCAGGCAGCGGCGACGGCGGCGAAGGTCTCGCCGAACAGGCTGAGCGCCGGAGGCGTGCCGGTTCCGGGCGTCGTGAGCTTCAGGGAGTGCCAGTTGCTGAGGTCGCGTGAGTAGACGACGGCGCCGGCAGCCTCGGAGCTGCCGATGTCCTCGCGGGGCGCGCCGATCACGATTCCGTCGCGCATCGACTCGCCGTCGGCGATATCGCCGCTGACGATGCCCACCGCGGCGCCGAAATCATCGGCAGCCTCGGGCTTGCCGGCGATACCGTCCTTGCCTTGGTAGATCGTCTTTGTTGCCCCGCCGGCACGGTTGGCGCGGAACATCACCACCGCGCCGGCACCGAGAGCCTTGCCGATCTTCTTGCCGGGGGCGCCGACGATGGCGGTGAGCTGGTCGAGGGTGTTGATGCCGAGCGCGACCGCCGTGCCGAAGTAGTCGCCGCTGCGGTTGCTGCCCGGAATGCCCGCCGTGTTCTGATGCACCGCCCGTAGTGAGCGGTACTTCCGGGTAGCCGGGTCGAAGTGCAGCAGATGCACCTGGCCGGTGTAGTAGGCCGAGCCGATGGTCTCCCCTGGGGCACCGATCAGCACGTAGTTGTCGCGGATCGTCACCGCCTCGCCGAACAGGTCATCCGCCTCGGCCTTACCGGGGATGCCGGGTGAGTTCTGGGTGAGGCCGACACCCTTGAAGGTGGTCGGCCTGGCCGCGGTGGCCGACAGCAGCGTCACCGATCCGGCGTCGACGCGGTTGCCGATCACTTTGTTCGGCATCCCGATCGCGATCGTCCGGTCCTGGCCGGCCAGCCGCGACCCGAACCGGTCACCGTTCTCGGAGGTGCCCGGAACGCCGGGTGAGTTCTGGGTCAGGGTCACCCGCGCGGACGCCAGTGCCCCGGTCGTGGTGAGTGGCAGGACGACCACCTGGCCGGCTTCCCACTTCTTGCTGTCGTCGGCGGTGGGGGCCGACACGACCAGTTGCTGGCCGGTGCGGAGCCAGCCGAGCGGGGTCAGTTCGCGCGGGGTGAGCAGTACCACCTGTGCGCCGAAGCTGCCGTGGGCGGCGGCACCGGTGAAGCTGTTCATCAGGGTGAGGGTGTGGGTCTGGCTGCCTTTCACCAGGTGCACGACGCCCTTGCTCTTGTCGCGGCCGGGGACGCCGATCGCCAGGTCGGCGCACCCGTCGTCGTTGACGTCACCGAGGGCGACGGACGCGCCGAAGCGGTCGCCGGGCGACGACGGCAGGCCCAGGTCGGCGGCTCGCAGCAACCGCCGCTGACCGTCGCTGAACGAGATGTCGACGGCGCCGCGCTCGTTGTCGTAGGCCGGCACCCCCACCACGATGTCAGCCAGTCCGTCCGAGTTCAGGTCACCGGCGACGCCATTGCCTGCCTTACAGCCGGACGCCGCACGGGCGGTTGCCGGCGAGGCAGCAGTGACGGCAGAGAGCGTCAGGCCGAGACCGACGAACACGGCAAGCAGCCGGCGCGGGTGGGACATGCGGCCTCCTGTGGGTGCAGACGATGTGCATCACCCGACAGGTGCACGACCGGCCCGTGCTGATACCAGCCGATTCGGACGGCCTGGAATCAGCTGGAGAAGAACAGCCCGCCCAGGCCTTTGCGGCGGTAGCGGCTACCGCCGCGATGGCCCCACTCCGGCCCATATCCGTAGCCAGGGGCCGGTGGCGGAGGTGCTGCGGCGAACCTGGCCTCCAGCTGGGTGATGTTCTCCAGTTCGCCGAAGTCGAGGAAGACGCCGCGACAGTTCAAGCACTGCTCGATGTGAATGCCGTTGCGGTCGACGGTGCGCATGCTGCCCGCACACTTGGGGCAGGTGAAGCCGGCGGGCGCAGCGCCGGCGTAGGGCTCGTAGCGGGGCATCGGGTCGGTCGGTGAGGACATGACATCACTGTGCCATCCGACGGCAAGTCTCGGACAGGGCTTCCGCTGTGCGCCTGCTGTGGACATGGTCGTTGCGGGAGGCGCGCACCGCCGCCACGAAGACCGCGCACCGGGCCGGCAGGTCGAGCGCCGGCCAGGGGTCGCCAGACGCCGGAACGGCCGGCCCGCCAGCCGCGTGATAGGCGTCCAGGAAGGTGTGCCAGTCGGCGTCGTCGAGCAGCCCGCAGGCCCAGAAGCCGGCCGGGCGGGCCAGGTCCCAGGCGGGATCCCCGACGCCGACGTCGTCGATGTCGAGCAGTCGCCAGCCGTCGTCCCAGCGGCCCAGTTGGCCGAGATGCCAGTCGCCGTGCAGCAGGGCGTCCGGCTCGTCCGGTTCGACCCGCCGGAGCTGGCCGAGCAACCGTTCACCCACGCCGCGCAGGGTGGCCGGGGCTCGTTCGACCGCCCGCTCCATCCGCTCCGGCCAACCGTGCCTGGGGAGCTCGTTCGGAGCCAGGACGCGGTGCAGGCCGGCCAGCAGGGCTCCGGCGTCCGCCCACGGCTGCGGGTCGGCGTCCGGTTTGGTGACGGGAACCTTCGGCCAGATGGTCGCCGGGCGTCCGTCCGGCGCGGTGAACACCCGTGGCGTGGCCGGCGGCACGAACTGGGCGTTGGCGGCGGCCAGTTGCAGGCGTGCGGCGAGCGCTGCGGGGTCAGTCCGGACGGTGTGCAGTTTGATCACCAGTGCGCCGGTGAGCAGCAGTTCGGCGTCCGACGAGGTGGGCAGCCGGACGATAGAGGCGTCCGGCACGCCGAGGGCGCGGGCCAGGCCGGCCGCCCAGGTCTCGATCGCCCGATCCGTCGTCACGCGGCCTATTCTGCGGCAGTCGAGTAGGCGACCGGCGCAACCGCTGGATAGGTTCACCACAGGTTCCCACAAACGAACGACCAGGAAGGCGTGACAATCACGATGATCACCACCGTGTGCAATGTGCATGTGAAGGCCGACAGCATCGAGGCGTTCCGGGAGGCCTCGCTGGCCAACGCCGCCGCCAGCCGGCAGGAGCCGGGCATCACCCGCTTCGACCTGCTGCAGCAGGTCGACGATCCGACCCGGTTCATCCTCTACGAGGAGTACGTCGACCAGCCGGCGACCCAGGCACACAAGGAGACCGCGCACTACCTGGCCTGGCGCGAGGCGGTGGCCGACATGATGGCGACGCCGCGGGTGACCTACAGCTTCGGCGACCGGCTCTGAGCCGCGAAACCCGCTGCACACTGCACTCATGACTCCCGAGTTGGCTGAGGTGATCGCGGCGGGTAAGGCACTCGACGCGGATGAGCGTGAGATCGCGGCGCTCGCCTTTCAGCAGGTTGAGGACGATGAGCAGGCCGAGATTGACGCTGCCTGGGACGAAGAGATCGACCGTCGTGTCGATGACATCGTCTCCGGCAAGGTTGAGTTGGTCGACGGTGAGGAGACGCTTCGAATCGCCCGCGCTCGCCTGGCGTCGCGACGGGCGTGACGTTGGTCCGCTGGCGCGAACATCCCGCTGCTCGTGCTGAACTGCTTGATGCACTCGATTGGTACGGCGGGCGCGAGGCGGGCCTTGACGACCGCCTCCTCAGGCACTCGCGGATCGAACTGCCGAGCCAGCCGCGCGGGCGGTCGCGGGTGACCTGCACCAGATCAGATAGGGGGCGGCGGCCAATTCGACGACATCGCCGGATTCGCTGCGGCGGGTCCAGGCCTCGGTCCGCTGCCGGTGGCCGAAGAGCCGTACCAGCTCATCGGCGGCCCAGCGGACGCTGCGGACGCCCGTCGTCGGTGGGTCCGAGGCCACCTTGGCAGGTCGGGCAGTAGAACATCGTCCGTTGTCGCGTCGGTGGCCCGATCATCGCCACCCGGACGGTGTCGCCGCAGCGCCGGCAGGGCAGTCCGGAGCGGGCGTGCACCCAGTGGGTTTCGCCGCGCCGGGTGCTCCCGGTGGTGGATTGGACGACGGAGCGCCGGCCTACGTCCAGCAGCCGGTGGACGCGGTCGACCAGGCTCGCCAGCTGGGTGTCGGTCAGCTCGCCGGTCGGCGTCCAGGGATTGAGGCGTTCGGCGAACAGGCTTTCCGCCGCGTACAGGGTGCCGACCCCGGCCAGGTTGGACTGGTCGAGCAGCGCGGCGCCGATCGTGGTGCCGGCGGCAGCCAGGTTCGCGGCAGCTTGTGCGGCGTCCCAATCGGGGCCGAGGACGTCCGGGCCGAGATGCCCGACCACGGTGCTTTCGGCGTCGGTGCGGACGACGTCCAGCATGCCGAGGCGCTGCCCGAGCCCCGCCCATCGGACGGTGCTGAGGAAAGCACGGGTCTGGGCGTCCGGACGCGCGGCGGCGGCGTCCGTGATGCGCCACTGGCCCTCCATGCGCAGATGGGAATGGATGGTGTAGTCCGAGTCGAGCCGGTGCAGCAGGTGCTTGCCGCGGCTGACCACCTCGATGGTGGTGTCCCCGGCGAGGTCGACGGTGGAGACGCCCGGCCAGCGCAGATCGGCGCGGGTCAGCGACTCACCGGCGAAGGCCTGGTTGAGCCGCTGGGCGGTGCGCCAGACGGTGTCACCCTCGGGCATGATCGATGCTCCCGTCCGTCGAGTTCAGACGCTCCATACGTAGCGGTTCTCGGCATTCTGCTGGAAGACCCGCTTGCGCCACGGTCGGGCGTCCCATTCGCTGTCGGACGCCGTGCCCATGATGGCCTGCCGGAGCGCGTCGTCGGTCATCGCGGCGAAGCCACCGGTGGCCACCCGGAACGCCTGCGACGTGCTGGGGCCGATGCGGGCGGTGAGTTCGTCGATGACGTCCCTGCCCAGCCGAGAGCGGGGGTCCTTGCCGTGGTAGCCGGGCTGACGGCACCAGATCGCCAGCTGGAGCAGCGGGACGACGACCCAGGCCCCGATCGAGATGGCCGCCGGTGCCCACGCCGGAAGCCCGTGGGATCTGTTGCCGTCGTTCACCAGCATGCCCATCGTGCACAGGAACAACGCGGCCATCGTCGGGGCCCACACCATCGCCGGCGCCCCCGCCACCCGGTCGGGCGAGATGATCAGCCGTCGCCTGGTGAGCCGGAGCACGGCGAGGAAGTGCCTGAACGGGCCGGCCTGCTCACGCAACGTCTCCAGCCGGACGTCCCCGGCGATCTCCACCGTGTGGACGGTCACAGCATCGGCGTAGCGCCCGTCCGGAACCGGCGTCCCTGAAACGCGCAACCACCCTCCGTCCGCGCGCAACAGCCCCCGTTCGACGAGGTCCACGATCTGGCTGTCCACTGCCCGCGCCGGCCCGCCGCTGATCAGCGCGATGTCGACGAGCTCCAAGCCTTGCTCGATCTCGCGCCGTGCGTCGTCCGGGCGCGGCTGCCGGGACGCAAACCAGATGGCGAGCGCGACGCAGACGCCGGCGATGGACACCGCGACAGTTGCCCATAACGATGCGGTCACGTTCGTATTCGACCATGGTGCGGGCTCGCGTCCATCGGACGGCGCAGTGGTCGCCAGCACCGTGTCGGCGTAGAGGCTGCCCGATGCCCATCGGGAGGTTCCTCGCGGTCACTACGGCGCCAGTGCCCTCAGCGGGCAGGTGACGATGCCGTCGTCGGTGGTGAGGGTCGGCCCGGTACCGGTGACGACGAGCCGGAATGCGGGCTCCCCGATCGCTTCGGTGTCGATGTCGGCGATCACCCTGCGAAGGGAATCGGCGCCTGCCGCCACCTGCAGACCTCCGAGCTTGACCTCCACGGCACCCCAACGGCCGTCGGGGAGCGTGATCACCGCGTCCATCTCCTTTCCGTTGGAGTCGCGGTAGTGGCGGACTTCACCGTCGAGGGTTGTCGCGTAGACCATGAGGTCGTGGACCACTGCGCTCTCGAACAGCACCCCGAGGGTTTCGAGGTCGTGGCGTAGCTGAGTCGGCGTCGCGCCCAGCGACGCGGCCGCCAACGCCGGATCGACGAGGTGGAGCTTCGGAGACGTCCGGAGCCGGGCGCGGGACCGAAGCTTGGGAGCCCAGGGGTGCTGAGGCTCCACGATGAACAGGCGTTGCAGGAGTCCGACGTAGTTGCCGACGGTCTCGGCATTGATCGCCGGGGCGACCGCCCTGAGGTCCGAGGCCAGCGTCCGGTATGACACGTCTGAGGCGACGGAGCGGGCGAGGGCGGCGATGAGTTGCTTCACCACGTCCGGCTCATGGCGAATGCTCGCCAATCGGTAGATGTCGGTTCGTGCGACCTCGTCGATGTAGGCCCGCAGCCGGGTCGCGGACCGACCCGGCTCGAGCCCGATCATCGCCGGGAACCCCGGACGGAGGATGTTGTCGATTATGTCGTCGAGCTCGGAGCCTGCTGACATGTCGACGGTCGGCTGTTCGCCGTTGAACAGTCCGAGAATGCTGACCCGTCCGGTCGAGGCCGACTTCTCCTGCCACGTCATCGTCCGTTGCCGGAGCCTGAGGAACCGGCCGGCGCCAGTATGGCGAGTGACATCGTCGGGTGGGAGTGCGGAGCCGGTCAGGATGAAGCGGCCCGGTTCTGGGTCGGCATCCACTGCGCGTCTGACGAGATTCCAGAGCTCAGGGGCCAGCTGCCACTCGTCCAGCAGTCGCGGTGCCTCACCCTGGAGAATGGAGCGGGGCGCGATCGTCAGCAGGCGCTGGATCTCCGCGTCGTCGACGAAGGCGTAGGAGCGGGCCGCGTGCAGTGCGGTCATGGTCTTGCCGCTTGCCCGTGCGCCCTCGATGACGACCGCGCCGGCGGTGGCCAGTGAGCGCTCAAGTGCGGTGTCGATGACTCGCGGACGGTAGGGGCGTCCCAGGACGGCAGTCGTGTCCATGAAGACCACCGTACCTCTAAGCCGACGTTTGCAGGCTCTCTAAGCCGACGTTTGCAGTACGTCTAAGCCGATGTTTGCAGCACCTCTGGGCTGACTTCTGCAGACCTCCCGCTGGACCTGCCCCTCAGCGCCTCAGCCGGAGCCCCTGCGGGGTCAGCCGGAACCCGGCGCCGGCGAGGGCTTCGGCCAGCGCGTGGTCACTGCCGAGGACGTCCGCGCCGTCGATCTTGGCGACGGTGAGCTTGCCGAGGACGCCGGCGTGCACCGCGTCGGCCAAGGCTGTGGCGGACGATGCCAGCAGATCGGGGTCGTCGGTGAACGAGAGCAGGGTGCGTCCACCACGTTCGACGTAGAGGGTGAGGTCGCCGTCGGCGAGCACGACCAGGGCGCCGGCCTTGCGTCCGGGCTGGTGCTTCGTGCCTTCGGCCCGCGCCGGCCAGGGCAGCGCGGCCCCGTAGGGGTTGGCCGGGTCGGTCGCGGCCAGCACCAGGGCGGCGGGGGCGGCCGGTGCTTCCCGCAGCAGGTCGATGGCGTGCCGGTCGCTGAACTGAGCGGCGCCCAACCCTTCGACAAAGTAGCCGCGGCGCACCTGGCCGGCGTCCTCGAAGGCGCTGAACACCCGGTAGGCGCCGGCGAAACCACCGGTCACCTCCTCGTTGGTCACCGAGCCGCGGGTGACCACGCCGTACCTGTCCAGCAGCACGTCGGCGCGCGCTGCGGCCAGCACGGTCGGGTCGGTCTCGACAGCCGGCAGCAGCGCCCATCGTCCGGACGCCTCGGGCGGGCCGGACGCCCGTGGCAGCGGTCCGCGCGGCAGGCCACGGCGTCCGAACCGTCCCCGGGCAGGTGTGGGCCGGCCCTTCAGCGTGGCGCGCCCGCCGCTCAGCAAAGCCCGTAGCGGGGCCAGGGTGTCGTTGCTGATGTGCCCCGACCAGACCAGTTGCCAGAGCGCCTCGGACAGCTCGGCGTCCGAGGCCGGGACCCGTTCGGCGAGGGTGCGGAACAGGTAGCTGCCACCGCCGGCAAGGGCCTCCAGCACCCGCGCGGCCAGATTGCCGGGCACCTCACCGGGCGGGTGCAGGGTCAGTGGTGCAACGTCGGCCGGATGCAGGCTGACCCAGCCGTCCGTCCCGGCCAGGGCTCCGGCACCTTGCCAGACCACCTCGCCGCTGGCCAACAGTTCGTCCAGCATCGCCGGACGATAGTCGCGCACCCGTGCCGGCAGCACCAGCGATTCCAGCGAGCTTGCCGGCACCGGATAGCCGGCCAGCTGCTGGATCGCCGACAGCACACCCGGGGTTCCCGACAGCGGCGCCGTCACCCCTTGCCAGTGGCTCAGGAAACGCGCGAACTGCCGCGGCGGCACCGGTTCCACGGCGTTGCGCAGCGCCGCAAGCGAGCGCCGTCTCAGGACCCGCAGGACGCCGGGGTCGCAGTAGTCGAGGCCGCCGCGCGGGGTCTCGACAAGCTCGACCGGCGAGGACTCGACCGGCGACGACGGAGGCAGCCAGCCCGGTGGCCGCAGATCGCCCTCGACCAGGCGTCCGTCAGAGACCAGCCTGCTCAGCACTCCGTGCACCACCGCCGGTCCGACGCCGAGCCAGCCGGCCAGCTCGGTGGCCAGGAACGGCGCATGCCCGCGGGCCCAGCGCAGCACCAGGTCGCCCAACGGATCGGGCACCGGCGCGCGATGCGCCTCAGGAACGCCCACCGGCACGCTGACCCCGAGCGCGTCGATCAGGCGTCCGGCGTCCTCCACGGCCGCCCACCGGGTGCCGCCGCCGATGCGTACCTCGATCACCCGGCGCTGCTCGGTCAGCCCGATCAGCCAGCCGGGCACCTGCTCGGGTTCGGTGCTGCGGGCCCGGAGCGCGGACAGGTCGAGCGGGCCGAGAATTCGGATCAGGTCCGCCAGATCTTCCTGGTTGCGGGCCCGGCGTCCCTCGACGAGGTGCTGCAGCTCCGATTCGGTCCGGGTCAACGATTCGGGATCGAGTAGGTCGGACAATGCCAGGCCGTCCGACGTACCTAGCAGGTCGGCCAGCAACGCCGGATCGAGGGTGAGCGCCGCCGCCCGTTTCTCGGCCAGCGGCGAATCGCCCTCGTAGAGGAATTGCGCCACGTAACCGAACAGCAGCGAGCCGGCGAACGGGGACGGGCGGGGCGTGGTGACCTCCACGGTGCGCACCTGCCGGGTCGCGATCGACCGCATCAACTCGACCAGTGCCGGAACGTCGAAGACGTCCTGGACGCATTCCCGCACCGCCTCCAGCACGATCGGGAAACTCGGATACTCCGACGCCACTTCGAGCAGCTGCGAGGCTCGCTGACGTTGTTGCCACAAGGCCTGACGCTTGTCCGGACGACGTTTGGGCAGCAGCAACGCCCGTCCGGCGCACTCCCGGAACCGGCTGGCGAACAACGCCGACGAACCGATCTGCGCGGTGACCAGCCCGGAGATCTCGTCGGGGTCGAACACGATCGACTCCACCACGTCGGGCACCGGGGAGCCCTCATCAGCCCACCCCGCATCGGGCAGCCGCAGCACGATGCCGTCGTCGCCGTGCATGGCCTGGACGTCGACGCCGTGCGATTCCCGTAGCCGGGCCGCGATGGCCAGAGCCCACGGGGCGTGCACCCCGGCGCCGAACGGTGAATGGATCACCACCCGCCAGTCGCCGAGTTCGTCGCGGAATCGCTCCACCACGATCGTGGTGTCGCTGGGCAGCTGCGGGATCGCCTCACGCTGCTCGGTCAGGTAGCCGACCAGATTGTCGGCCGCCCACTCGTCCAGCCCAGCGGCCGTGGCCCGCTGTTTCGCCGTCTCCGGAGTCATGCCGCCCAGTTCGCGCACGAAGGCACCCAGCGCCTTGCCCAGTTCGGCCGGGCGTCCGAGGGTGTCACCCTTCCAGAACGGCAGCCGACCGGGTTCGCCGGGCGCCGGGCTGACCAGCACCTGATCGTGGGTGATGTCCTCGATCCGCCAGGTGGAGGTGCCCAGGGTGATCACGTCGCCCACCCGCGATTCGTAGACCATCTCTTCATCGAGCTCGCCGACCCGGCGCCCGACCCCCTCGCCGACCACGAACACCCCGAACATGCCGCGATCGGGAATCGTGCCGCCCGAGGTCACCGCCAGCCGTTGCGCGCCGCGGCGTCCGGTCAGGGTGTCGGTGGTGCGGTCCCAGACCAGCCTCGGGCGCAGTTCGGCGAATGCCTCGGACGGGTAGCGTCCGGCCAGCATGTCGAGCACCGATTCGAGCACCGGACGGGTCAGCCCGCTGAACGGGGCGGCGCGACGGACCAACGCCTCCAGGTCGGGAACGGTGATCGAATCGAGCGCACAGATCGCGACGATCTGTTGTGCCAGAACGTCGAGCGGATTGGACGGCACCCGCAGCTCTTCGATCGCCCCGGCCCGCATCCGCTCGGTGATCACCGCGGTCTGCACCAGGTCGCCGCGGAACTTCGGGAACAGCACCCCACGCGAGACCGCCCCCACCTGGTGCCCAGCGCGTCCGACCCGTTGCAGTCCGGACGCCACCGACGGCGGCGCCTCCACCTGGACGACCAGATCGACCGCGCCCATGTCGATGCCCAACTCCAGCGATGAGGTGGCCACTACGGCGGGCAGCCGTCCGGCCTTCAGGTCGTCCTCGGTCTGGGCGCGCTGCTCCTTGCTGACCGAGCCGTGATGGGCACGGGCCAGCAGCGGCGGTGCACCCTGGGATTTGCCCGACTGAGCCATCACCTCCGCCGGCGTCCGCTTGGTCTCGACAAGCTCGACCGACGCGGTCTGCCGCTCGGCCCAGATCTCGTTCAGCCGGGCAGTCAACCGTTCAGCGAGCCGGCGGGAGTTGGCGAACACCAGGGTGGAGCGATGGGCGGCGACCAGGTCGACGATCTTCTCTTCGACGTGCGGCCAGATCGAGGTCCGCCGCGGGTCGCCCGCCGCCGGTCCGGACAGGTCTTCGGTCACCTCGCCCAGCGCGCCCAGATCGGGCACCGGCACCACCACGGAAAGATCCCAGGACTTCTCGCTGGGCGGGTTGACGATGCTGACGCCCCGTCCACCGGCCAGGAACCGGCCCACCTCCTCGATCGGACGGACGGTCGCCGACAGCCCGATCCGTTGCGCGGGCCGTTCCAGCAGCGCGTCCAGACGTTCCAGGGAGAGCGCCAGATGGGCACCGCGCTTGCCTCCGGCCAGGGCGTGGATCTCGTCGACGATCACCGTCCGCACACTGGTCAGCGTCTCGCGGGCGGCCGAGGTGAGCAGCAGGAACAGCGATTCGGGCGTGGTGATCAAGATGTCGGACGGTTCGCGCGCGAAGCTGCGGCGCTGATCGGCGGGGGTGTCGCCGGAGCGGACCGCCACGGTGATCGACGGCGGTTCCAGACCCAACCGGACGGATTCGTGGCCGATCCCGACCAGCGGCGAGCGCAGATTGCGTTCCACGTCGACGGCCAGCGCCTTGAGCGGGGAGACGTACAGCACCCGGCAGCGTTTCAGCTTCTCAGGAGTCGATTCGGTGGCCAATCGATCGAGCGCCCAGAGGAACGCCGAGAGCGTCTTGCCCGATCCGGTGGGTGCCACGACCAGGGTGTGCTGCCCGGAGCTGATCGCGTCCCAGGCGCCGGCCTGAGCCGCGGTGGGCGCGGAGAAGCTGCCCCGGAACCAACTCGCGGTGGCCGGGGAGAACCGGTCGAGAACGTCGTCTGCCATGACGTGATCACAATGCCACGGGGTGCCGACACGATTCTGTCGGCCGCCGTCACTACCATCACCGACATGAGCAGCAGGAGCCAGACCAAGCGGGCCACCCGGGCCAAGGAACGTGCCCGTCAGCGGGCGCGCGATAAGCAGCGGGCGCAGCGGTCGAACGGGCCGTCCAGCCCCTTCGGCGACGCCGGCGGCTTCTTCGACAGCGCCTTCGGTCGATACCGCGAACCCGATCCCCGGCCGCGTGGCGCGGCTGAGATCCTGGACGACGCGAGGTACGGCGTGCTGATCACGGAGCTGCTCCCCCAGGCGCGGACGATTGAGCCGGCCAGGTTCTATGCCGACGCCGAGCCGGTGCTGGTCGGCTGGGTGCGGCAGATCTACGGCTGTGGCTGGCAGCCGACCGAGCTGATCCGCTTCGCTCGGCTGCGGGCCAAGACCGCCGGCGCCGACCTGATCCGTCTCGCCATCGCCGCGGAGCGCGCGTCGCGGCAGGGACCCACCCGGGACGATCCGCAGTGGCTTCGCCAGTGGGCCGCCGCCGAGCTGCCGACGGAATTGCCCGCTCGGGGTTGGGCGATGGCCTGGGCTCGCCGAGCGGTCGACGACGACATCAAGGCGATCCTCCGCCTCGCGATGGCCTTGGGTCGCATCCCCGAACTGGACCAGCTGCTGCCGCCCCCACCGGGGGTGCACGCCCGGCGTCCGCTGATCGGCCGGTCCGCCACGGCGGCGAGTGCGAACCCGATACTGGAACGCGTCCGGGCGTTGCTGGCCAAGGCCGAATCGACCGAGCACGAGTCCGAGGCGATGGCGTTCACCGCCAAGGCACAGGAGTTGATGACCAAACACGCCATCGAGCAGGCAATGGTCGACGAGGCCGGTGCCAGCGAAAGTCAGCCGGGAATGATCCGCGTCCCGATCGACGCGCCGTATGCCGATGCGAAGGCTCTGCTGTTGCAGACGATCGCGGAGCACACCCGCTGCCGGTCGTTGTTCAATGCCGAACTGGCGTTCTCCAACGTGGTCGGCTATGCCGACGACCTGGAGGCGGTGGAGTTGCTGTTCACCTCGCTGCTGGTGCAGGCGCAACGGGCACTGGTCGAGGCCAGCGCCGCAGCCCCACCTGGTGCCCGCACCAGGTCGCAGGCCTTCCGCTCCGCCTTCCTGCTGGGCTTCACCGCACGGATCGGCGAGCGCCTCGCAGAGGTCCGCAGGGTCGCCTACACCAGCGCCGACGCGACCGGGTTCCTGCCCGTGCTGGCCTCGCGTGACACCCGGATCGACGAGTTCATGGCGGAGCGGTTCCAGGCCACCACTTCCGAACGGGTGCGCGGCGGTTACGACGCGTCCGGCTACGCGAGCGGCCGGATGGCGGGCGACGCGGCGGCCTTCACCGCGGGCGATCTGGTGGCCGAACCAGACCTGGCGCGGTCGTCCGCCGTTCCCGTAGCGCCACAGCTGTTCTGATCGCCGGTTTGGTACCCGACCATGACAAGTTCTCAGCCACGGACCGGGCGCTTGACGTTGGGTGGTCCAGCCAGCAGGTTTGCCTGAGAACTCACCAAGGAAGCAGGAGCCATCTCTGACACCGCCACCACCGGAAAGCTCAGACTCTGGCAGGCGATCGCCATCTCGGTGGGCGCCAGCGTTTCACTGGTGTTCGTCATCGCCTTCGCCGGGGTCGGCGCCGTCGCCTACGGCTTCGTCCGGCTCACCTCGTACTTCAACCATGTCGGCTCGATCTACGATCTGGTCGGCATCACCGTCGGACCGCGCGCCGGCTTCCGCTCGGGAATCCGGTGCCCGATCGAACTCGGAATGTAGACGGTCTTGCGCTTGAAGCTCTTCAGCGCGGTCGGCTCGATCGTCTCCTTGGCGTTCTTCAGCATGACCACCGAGTCGAACTGGGCGTCGATGCCGTCCGCGACCTTGTCGGCGCTGGCGACGATCTTCTCGGACGCAGGTCGAGGTACGGATTCTCGAACAGGCCGGGCAGCAGCAGCATTCGCACGATGCGCTCGCCGGACGCCCGGAAGCGGGTGTCGGCGTCGATGCTGTTCTTGCCGGCCTGATAGTCGGCGTGCCACAGCGCGTGCGCGGCCAGCACCGGCGTCAGCCTGTTCGGAAGCATCGCCGGCGGTCGAGTTGAAACCGGATTTTGGTTGATAATTGTTACCCCCTAGGGGTATATGCGTCGTCCGGACTCACGGACGAGCCACTTCTTGGTGGATATGGCCACCCTCCGGACATCTGATATCAACCAGAATCCGGTTCGAGCGCGAGCCGGACCTCGCCACTGTGGTGATATCCACCAAAATCTGGCTTGGGTGGCTGCACCTGACGTTTCCGGGACGTCAGCGGGTGAACGTGTAGCGGGAGCCCAGCGCCCACATCACCCCGGCCAGCACCACGGTGCAGGCCAACTGGATCGGGTACAGCCAGCCGACCGGAATCACCGCCGGGGCCGGAATCACAACGAATACGGCACCCATCAGCGTCACCAGCGGAATCGCCAACCGCAGCACCTGCAGAACAACACCGTAGCCGCGGTCGCGTGACCCGAGCCGCTGCAGCAGCGCCGTGCACAGGCAGTAGACGAACGCCAGCACGACCAGGCGCAACCCCAGGGCGACCAGCACCGTCAGAACGGCGACCGGCGAGATGAACTGGATCAGTTCCAGCACCAGCGCGGTGATCGCCATATTGCGGGCCCAGACGAACCATCGGTCGACATCGATCAGCTGGTTCATGCCCATGGCGGCCATCACCCAGCCCACCAGATCGAGCGACAGCAGCACCGAGCCGAGACGAATCTCGACCAGCACCAGCAACAAACCGACGGCGGCAAGACAAAGCGGTGGCATGCCGCCAGGGTAGCGGCCGGGTCAGCCGCCCGGACGGGCAACGTGCCGGCGCACGTCAGGCTTCTCCGACGGTCCGGCAACGACCGGACTCACCCAGGGCCCGTCATCGGACGCCAGCACGATCCCGTCCTCGATGAACGCATAGCGTCCGGCAAGCACCTGCTTCGCCGCCGCCGCATCGGCACCGTCGGTGTTCTCCCACAGCGCAGTGAACAGCGCGCCGATGCGCACCCGGGCCTGCTGGCAGAACAGGTCGGCCAACTCGACTCCTTCGGGACGCTCAGCACGTTCCGCGGTGGCCCGCAGACAGGCGGCGGTCATCGCGAAGAGCTCGGCGCCGATGTCCACGACCCGTCCCAGGAACGCCTGCTTGTACTCCATCGCCCCTTGCCAGCGACCCATGCCGTAGAAGATCGAGCGGGCCAGCTTGCGGGCGGTGCGCTCCAGGTAACGGATGTGGCCGGCCAGCGGACCGAACTCGGCGAACGAATTCGGCACCGTGCCCTTGCCGGTCACCAGAGTGGGCAGCCAGGTCGCATAGAAGGCGCCCGCCTTGGCCACCGCGTGGATCTTGTCGTCGCGGGACGCCTCCGGGTCGATGATGTCGCCGGCGACGGCCAGGTGGGCGTCCACCGCCTCGCGGGCGATCAACAGATGCATGATCTCGGTCGATCCTTCGAAGATCCGCATGATCCGCAGGTCGCGCAACACCTGCTCGGCTTCGATGCCTCGCTCGCCACGCGCCCGTTGCGACGCGGACGTCTCGAAGCCGCGCCCGCCACGGATCTGCACCAGGTCGTCGCCGATCGCCCACGCCTTCTCGGACGCGTACAGCTTCAGCAGGGCGGCCTCGATCCGGATGTCGTTCGCGTCGTCGTCGGCCAGCAGGCAGCACAGGTCGAGCATCGCCTCGAGCGCATAGGTGGTGGCCGCCATCTGACCGATCTTGGTGGCGATCGCCTCATGCCGGCCGACCGGACGCCCCCACTGCACCCGTTCCGCCGACCAGCCGCGGGCCACGTTCACACACCACTTGGCGGCCGTCACACACATCGCCGGCAGCGAAAGGCGTCCGGTGTTCAACGTTGTCAGCGCGATCTTCAGACCGCGTCCCTCACCGACCAACACGTTCTCGGCAGGCACGAACACGTCGTGGAAGCGGGTCACCGAGTTCTCGATCCCGCGCAGCCCCATGAAGGCGTTCCGGTTCTCGACCGTGATGCCTGGAGTGTCCGCCTCGACCACGAAGGCGGTGACGCCGCCGCGGCGTGCCTCGTCGGCCGGCACCCGTGCCATCACCACCAGCAGCGAGGCGATGGTGCCGTTGGTGGCCCACAGCTTCACGCCGTTGAGCAGATAGCCGCCGTCGACCGGGGTCGCCGTGCAGGCCAGCCGGGCCGGGTCGGAGCCGACGTCGGGCTCGGTGAGCAGGAAGGCGGACACCTCGCCAGCAGCCACTCGCGGCAGGAAGCGCTGCTTCTGCTCCTCGGAGCCGAACATCTTCACCGGCTGCGGCACCCCGATCGACTGGTGGGCGCTGAGCAGCGTCCCGATCGAGGAATGCGCCGACCCGATCAGCGTCAACGCCTTGCAGTAATACAGGTGCGAGAGACCCTGCCCGCCGTACTGGGTGGGCAGCTTCATGCCGAAGGCGCCCAACTCGGCTAGGCCGCGGAAGACCTCGTCGGGAATCGAACCGGTCTCCTCGATGGCGGCGCTGTCGATGCTTTCGGCGAATGGCCGCAATCGCTCCAGGAACGCCTCACCGGTAGCGATCTGGTCAGGGCTGTTCGACGGCCACGGATCGACCAGATCGAGCCGCAGCCGGCCGAGGAAGAGCTCCTTGCCGAAGCTCGGCTTGGTCCACGTGGACTCCCGTGCGGCCTCCGCGACCTTGCGGGCCTCGCGTTCGGTGGGTCCGGTCTGAGTGGGGGACATACGCACCTCCTGCTGCTGTACATCGACGGTACTCCCGAGCTGGCGAATCGTGTCCCGTTGGTTGAAGGATGGCGCCATGGCTGCGCGACCGCTGCGGGCCTGGTGGTCGGCAGCGCCGCTTCCCGATCCGACCGAGACCTGGGCGCCACCAACTGCCGCACCTCCGGCGACCTGACGACGGTGCTGCGATCCTGGGAGGACCGGTTCGGCACCGTGCCGATGCTGCTCGGATTCCTGGTCGCCGAACACTACGCGTTCTGTCCCGACAACGTCGACCAGGACCCCGCCGAGCTGGCGGCGTACGGCGAGGAGATCGCCGGCTCACCGTTCTGGACGTTCTGGTGGGACTGGCCGGCGCCGGTCACCCATTCCAGCGCGGTGCGGACGGCGACCGCCCGTGACGGCATGAACCAGTGGAAGAAGAACCAGCGGGCCAGCCAGGCCGGCCACCCGGTGAGCTGGACGCCGTACAGTTCGGTGGCGCCGCGTCCGACCCCGAGGCTGGCGCCCTGACCGAGACCGGGAAAGCTGAACGGCTTCGGCGCGCGCCCCTGCAGGGTGCGGACGACGTTCGCCCCGATCTGCTTGCCGTGGTAGATCGCCCATAAGGCGTTCGCCGGGCAGTCCTGCGATCCGGCCGGATGGGGCACGGCCGCCACGTCGCCGCCGGCCCACACGTCCGGCGCCACCCGCAGGAAGCGGTCGGTGCGCAGGCGTCCGGAGTCGTCGCGGGCGAGGGCGTCCAGGCCGGGCAGGGCGACCGGCGTCTGGCCGACGGTGGAGATCACCGTGCCGGACGCCACGAAACCCGCCGCCCCCAGCTCGGCACCGTCGGCGGTGACCCGGCGCAGCCGGGTGCCGGGCAGGAACTCGACACCGGATCGCCGCGCCTGCCGCACGGCGTAGTCGGCGATCCGGGAGTATCGCGGCCGCAGCATCGGCAGTGCCTCGGCGCCCGGATGAGCCAGCAGAACCCGCGCCTGCGGCAGCCGCTGAGCGAGTGCGGTCGCCGCCTCCACGCCGGTGAACCCGCCGCCGGCGACGACCACGGTATGCCGTCCGGTCAGGCCGGCCAGATGGGCGCGGAGCGCGGCCAGGCCGTCCGGATCCTTCAGCGACCAGCCGTGGTCGGCGAGTCCGGGGACGCGGGTGGCGGCGTCCCGGCTGCCGACCCCGACGACCAGCTGGTCGTAGCGGAGCTCGCGGTCGCCGCCCGCAGCGTGCACCCGGACCGCGCGACGGGCGGTGTCGACGGCGGCGACGGTGCCATGGACGATCTCGACACCGGGCAGCAGCCGGGTCAGCGGCACCCGGGCATGCTCGGGACGGACGTGGCCGGTGATCACCTCGGCCGTCCAGCCGTGGAACGAATGATCGGGTGCGGCCGACACCAGCCGGACGCGGACGCCGGCAAGCGCACCGGCCCGGACGGCGCGGGCGATGGTCCGCGCCGCCCACAACCCGGTGTAGCCACCGCCGGCGACGACGATCTCGGTGGTCATCTCAGGCCGCCGCGGCAAGCTCGGTGGACGGCTGGGAATCCGGCCAGTCGACCCGTCGGCCGAAGGACAGCGGCTCGGCGAGGGTGAAGCCCAGGTGCCGGAAGCGTCGGGCGGCGTCCCGCATCCGGATCGCGTGGTCGACTGTCCATGGCCACCGTAACCTCCTCGTAGGCGGCCAGTTGATCTCCTTTCTGGTGGTCACGTGATGTCCCGTTCCGTGGCCAGCTGATCTCCCTGCCGTGTCCTGGGTCGACGGCGTGTCGGCCCTC
>NZ_JASGEF010000050.1:0-5947 GCF_047606665.1 Micropruina sp.
ACACGGATTCCCCGACGGCATCGACATCATCGCCCGTGCCGCCGGAGTCGACCACAACACCGTCAACCAGGGCAGAACCGAACTCGACACCCACAACACGCCAACTAAATAGCTGACAGGCTCTAACGGCAGCCTCCGACGCTCGAGCCCGGTCGAGACCGGACCTAAGCTGACCGCATGCCCGCCCGCGCTCCGTTGCACATCGTGACGGGCAAGGGCGGGGTCGGCAAGACCACGGTCGCGCTCGCGCTGGCCCATCGGCTGGCAAGCGACGGCGCCCAGGTCGTGGTCGCCGAGGTCGAGGGGCGCGGGGGTCTCCAGCTGGCCACCGGCCGTCCGGTCGGACCCGAGCCGGCGCCACTGTCCCAGGGCCACGGGGCCCAGCGGCGCAATGGCCGGCTGTTCGGCGTCCAGATCGACGCTCGTCGGGCGCTCGCCGGCTATCTGCAGCGGAATTATCGCCTCGGTTTCGCCGCCGATCTGCTGCGGTTCGATCCGCTGGTCGACTTCGCCACCCGGATCGCGCCCGGTCTGCGCGACATTCTGCTGATCGGGCAGGTGACCCATCTCACCGAGACCCATCCGGGCATCGACGCGCTGGTGTTGGACGCCCCGCCGTCGGGCCGGATCGGCTCTTTCCTGGGCGCCGGCGAGGCGCTGGCCGAGTTGACCGACGGCAGCCCGATCGCGGCGCAGGCGGCGTCGGTGATGGACGACCTGCGCGACCCCGGTTGCCGCGTCCATGTGGTCACCCTGCTCGACGAGTTGCCGGTGACCGAGGCGATCGACACCGTGCAGGCGATCCGCGATCTGGGGCTGACGCCGGGGAGGCTGGTGGCCAACCGCTGCCTGGAGCGCCCGGAGGCGCCCGATCCGCTGCCGCCGGCACCGGACGGCATCGACGCCGAACGGTGGGCGGCGCTGACCGCTGAACTGCTCGCCGAGGCTGACTTCGCGGCCGCTCAAACCGCGTGGCAAGCGCTTTTGGTGCATCGCACCGGGCTGGATCTCACCCGGCTGCCCGAACTCGAGCCGGAAGTGGCCCCTCGCGAACAGCCGTTCGTGCTGGCCGCCGCCCTGGAGGCATGGTGAGCGCCGAACTGGACGCGCTGCTGCGCGACGACGGTCTGCGGGTGCTGCTGTGCGTGGGCACCGGCGGGGTCGGCAAGACGACGCTGTCGGCCGCGGTCGCCGTCCGCGCCGCCCTGCTCGGACGCCGGGTCGTCGTGGTGACCATCGATCCGGCCCGGCGGCTCGCCCAGGCGATGGGCCTGGACGCCTTGGCGCACGACCCGACGCCGGTCGCCCTGCCGGACGCCGCCGGCAGCCTGCAAGCGATGATGCTGGACGTCCGGCATGCCTTCGACCGGGCACTGGCCGCTCAGGTGGACGCGGCCGAGGCTGAGCGGATTCGTGCCAATCCCTTCTACAAGGCGCTGGCCGAAACCTTCTCGGGCACGCAGGAGTACGTCGCGATGGAGAAGATCGGCGAGCTGCATCGGCAGGCCGAGATCTCCGGCGATCGGGGGTTGATCGTGGTCGACACTCCGCCCAGCGCGTCCGCGCTGGACTTCCTGGACGGTCCGAACCGGCTGGAGTCCCTGGCCCACAATCCGCTGCTGAGGGTGGTGTTGGGCCTGCCGCGCGGCCCGTTGGGTTTCCTGGACGCCGGTGCCGCCCTGGCCACCAGGGCGCTCGACGCGATTCTCGGTGGACGCCTGTTCGGCGACCTGCGGACCTTCCTGCGGGTGTTCGAGCGGGCGGTGCTCGCCTTCGAGTCCAACGCCGCGCAGACCCGTGCGCTGTTGGCATCCGACGCCGCGGGCTTCCTGGTGATCGCCGCGCCTCGGCCCGGCCCGGTCGCCGAGGCGCTGGCGCTGACTCGACGGTTGCGCAGCGATGGGCTGCCGGTGCGCCGGGTGCTGGTCAATCAGGTGACGACGACCGTCGCGATCGGACCAGAGGAGTTGGCAGCGGCCGAAAGGTCGGCGGACCAGGCGCAGTGGGCCGTGTTGCGTCGGCACCGGCTGGCGGCCGCAAAGGTCGAACGCGAACGGCGCACCGTGGCCGAACTGAGCGATCTGGGCGTCCCGATCGAACTGATCGGACGCCGTCCGAGCGGCGTCAACGACCTTGCGTCGCTAGTTGCGCTTCTTGGCGGCGTCGGCCAGGAACCGGCGCCAGGAACGAACCTCTGAATGTTGTCTCAGCAGCCGGCGCCGTTCGCGCTCGGTCATGCCCCCCCAGACTCCCCATTCGATGCGGTTGTCGAGCGCCTCGGCAAGGCATTCGGCCCGCACCTCGCAGCCATAGCAGATGGTCCGCGCACGCTTCTGATCGGCGCCGTCCGGGAACAGGTCGTCCTGCATGCCGCGGCACTTGGCCAACATTGGCCAGCTGTCCATCTCCATCAACGACACGATCGTTCACCATCCGTCACTCGTTCGGGCTAACTACTACGTAGTGTAGTTGTTATGGTTCGCGGTGACAACTACAACCTGTAGGAGTCGCTTCTTCAGGCCTGTCGGTGACGTCACGTAGTCTGTAGCCCATGCGCTTGGGGAAGAGGCTCTACTCGCTGGTGATGTTCTTGGTCGTCAGCGTGCTGGGCGGCCTGCTGATAGCCGGCCTCGTGGTACCGGCGGCCGGGCTGGCCTCCGAGGTGGGCAAGACCACCGCGACGGCGCTGGACGCCCTGCCGGCCGAACTCACGGTGGCCCCGCAGGCGCAGCGCTCCCGCGTCCTGCTGGCCGACGGATCGACGCTGGTGAACTTCTACACCGACGAAGACCGGCAGTATGTACCGCTGAGCAAGATCTCGACGATCATGCAGAAGGCGCAGATCGCCATCGAGGACCACCGGTTCTACGAGCACGGGGCGATGGATCTGCAGGGCACCATGCGCGCCCTGGTCAGCACCGTTCGCGGCAATACCCAGGGCGCCTCGACTCTGACCCAGCAGTACGTGAAGATGGCGCAGATCAGCGCCGCGGCCGCCCGTGGCGACGCCGAAGGCGTGGCGAAGGCGCAAGAGAACACGATCTCCCGCAAGATCCAGGAGCTGCGCTACGCGATCGCGCTGGAGAAGAAGTACACCAAGGACCAGATTCTCGAGTTCTACCTCAACATCGCGTACTACGGCGACGGCTCCTACGGCGTCGAATCCGCGGCGATGAATTACTTCGGCGTCCACGCCAGCCAGCTCAAGCTGGAGCAGGCCGCCATGCTGGCCGGCATGGTGCGCAACCCGAACGGCACCAACCCGCGCACGGCGGGCCTGTCACTGGTGACGCTGCAGCGGCGCAACGATGTGCTCGACCGGATGGCACAGAGCGACGTCGCGGTGATCAGCCCAGAGGAGGCCGCCGCGGCCAAGGCGAAGAAGCTCGGCCTGGCGAAGCCGAAGCCGAAACTGCACGGCTGCGGGAACGCCGAGTTCCCGTTCATCTGCGACTACATCGAACGCACCCTGCTGAACTCTCCGAGCCTCGGCTCCACCCGCGAAGACCGCGAGAACGCTCTGTACCGCGGCGGCCTGACGATCCGGACGATGATCGACCCCAAGGTGCAGCGCACCGCCGAGAAGACCATCCAGAACTACCTCGACCCGCGCGATCCGGTCGACGTGGTGAACGTGATGATCGAGCCCGGCACCGGGTTGATCGTCTCCATGGCGCAGAACCGCAACAAGATGGGCAACAAGAGGAGCGAGACCTTCTGGAACTATGCGGTGGGCAACAAAATGGGCGGCGCCGGCGGCTACCAGGGGGGCTCGACCTTCAAGATGTTCGTCGCTGCCGCCGCGCTCAAGAACGGACTCGGCGCCTACGGCAACATCACGGTCCCGGGGGCGATGGAGATCCACGGCATGCGTTTCCAGTCGTGCCAGGGGCCGTTCACCTTCACCGACTACCACCAGGTCAAAGGCGTAGCAGGCACATTCAACCTCTTCACCGGTGCCACGAACTCAGTGAACGGCTACTTCACCCGACTCGAGTCGGCTGCCAATCTGTGCGATGCCACCAAGATCGCCAAGGAACTGGGGCTGGAACTCGCGGTCGACCCCAAGGGCGACGCGCTGACCCGCGAGTACAGCAACTACCCATCGTTCACTTTGGGCGCGGTCGAGGTGACGCCGCTCTCCCTGGTCAACGCATACGCCACCGTGGCCGCCCGCGGCATTCGCTGCGATCCGATCATTGTCAAATCGATCAAGGCCGCCGACGGCTCGACCCTCGAGGCGCCGAGCGCGAACTGCAAGCGGGTCATGGACGAAGGCCTCGCCGACGCCTTAAGCAAGGTCTTCCAGGGCCCCTTCCGCTCGGGCACCGCCACCCCAGCCCGTGTGCCGGGCTACACCATCGCCGGCAAGACCGGCACCGTGCCCGACAACAAGGCCATCTGGACGGTGGGTTTCACCCGCAACCTGGCCGGCGGCGGCATGATCAGCTACTCCAACGAGGGTCGCTTCCGCAGCTACTGGAAGCAACATCGGTCGAGGTACCTTCAAGGCGCCTACATGAAGTACTCGCACCGCACACTGCAGGGGAGCTCCGGCCAGGAGGCAGGTGGCCGCATCTTCAAGCCGTCCTTCGCCGCGGCGCTGAAGAACTACGAACGGAAGTCGTTCGTCGAACCACCGTACGGCATCCTGGCCGGCAAGCGGATCGATGTCCCCTCGTGCTACGGCCAGGAAAGCTGCCGCTCCATCCTCTCCAACGCCGGCTTCAGCCCGTCCGTCGTCTACGTCACCAGCAACTATGCCAAGGGGACCTTTCTCGGCATCAGTCCCTCTGGCGCGGCAGTCCGGGGCACCAGCATCCGCATTCTGATCTCGGCAGGCCCGGCCAAGAAGCCGGAGAAGGAAGAAGAGCAGGAGGACGACAAGCCGAAACCGACCCCTACTCCGACCAAGAAGACGCGGTGACGATCGGAGCCTTGCTCGGGCGCCTGACAGCCGTCGGTGTCGCCTGCGTCGGCTACGGCTTCTGGGAGGCCCGGCACTTCGTCGTCCGGCGCCGCGACGTCCCGATTCTGCCGGCCGGTTCGGCGCCGCTGCGGCTGCTGCACGTATCCGACATCCATCTGATGGCCCGGCAGCACTACAAGACGGACTTCATCAGCGCGCTCGCCGGGCTGGAGCCCGACCTGGTCGTCACCACCGGCGACAACTGGAGCGAAACGGACGCCCTGCAGCCGCTGATGCGGGCCTGGGGACGGCTGAGAGACGTCCCCGGTGCGTTCGTGTTCGGATCGAACGACTACGAGGAGCCCAGCTTCCGCCCCCCGATGATGTACCTGGTCCGCTCGACCGCCGGCGTGGTGAACGAGAAGCGACCGCTACCAGTCCAGGAATTGCGGGCCGCCTACTCCGAGCGCGGTTGGGTGGACGTCAACACCTCCCGGACACTGATCACCGTCCGCGGCGTCACCTTCGAGTTCCGGGGGACCGACGACGCCCACCTGCGCCGCGACGACTATGATCTGGTCGCTGGCCCGGCGTCGCCGGAGGCGGACGTCTCGATCGGCGTCACCCACGCCCCCTACCTGCGGGTGTTGGACGCCATGACCACCGACGGCGTCGACCTCATCCTGGCCGGCCACACCCACGGCGGCCAGGTCTGTGTCCCCTACTACGGCGCGCTGGTCACCAACTGCGACCTGGACACCACTCGCGCCAAGGGCCTCTCCAGCTACACCGCGAACGGCCGGACGTCCCACCTGCACGTCTCGGCAGGCATGGGATCGTCCCCGTTCGCCACCTACCGGTTCGCCTGCCCACCTGAGGTGACAGTGCTGACGCTCGTCGCTCGGGACTCAAATGGCTGATCGGACGAGACTCGTATAGACTGCTCGTCGGCCCTGGAGGCCATCGGGGTGTGGCGCAGCTTGGTAGCGCGCATCGTTCGGGACGATGAGGTCGCAGGTTCAAATCCTGTCACCCCGA
>NZ_JASGEF010000051.1:0-5944 GCF_047606665.1 Micropruina sp.
CGCGATTCTGGTGTTCGTTCTCGGAGACCGCCCCTCCGAGTTCAGCGACCGAGGGCGATTCGGCCCGCGGGCGCCATCCGCCCTTCGGCCTCGAGCCGCTCCGCGATGGCGATGTTCCGGGCGGACGCGGTGCCCTTGTTCCGGCGGGGAGTGAATTTCTGCAGGTACGAGGTCTGGTCGTTCGCGCGGCGGGTGCTCTCACTCCATCCGAACGCGATCCCGGCTTCCAGCAGATCGTGGAACGTGATCGAGGGTTGCTGGCTGCTCGTCTTCTGCAGCACCACCCAGAGACCCGGATGATCCTGGTGGTTCGCTTCGAGCCACTCCCACAGGTCGCCGACCGATTCGAAGGACCGGCGCTCGAGATCCTGCGGCATGAAAGGAGGCTATACGGCGGGCAGCGGCGGACGCCCGGAGGATCGTCGAAAGCGGATGCCGTCAGACCCGCGTGGCGGTCGTCAGTGTGACCACGAGCGGACGGGTGATGCTGCCGCCGGCGTGATCGCTGATGAATGCCTCCATGTCGTCGAGAAGGCCACGCCGGTCCGCGGAGTCCATCATCTGGGTGACCGAGTACGACAGCATGAGCTGGCGATAGTCCGCGGCGATGCAGCTCTGGTTCCAGTCGTACTGCCGCACCGTGACGGCATCGAAACGATCATCGGCATCCAGCACCTGCCGGATGGCGGGATCCACCTGCTCGCGGTACGGCGCCGGAGGTCCGGTATGGCCCTGTCCATAGCGTGGGTAGATCAGCTGGCTGGCTGCAAAGAAGCCCCCATCGTCGGGCGAGTCGACCTGGCTGAGGTCGACGATTGCCACGACGCCACCCGGCCGCAGGAGTGCGGCTGGCCGATCGGTCTGTGCCGGCTGCGAGATCCAGTGGTAAGCGGTGGCCGAGAACACCGCGTCCGTCACGCCCGGTGCCAAGGACACACGCTCGAAATCGCCGAACGTGATACTGCCGAACCAGTTCCCCGCATCCGGGCTGCGGCACGTCGTGATGTCATCTTTCCGGATTCGATGTCCTCGACGCGTCCGTTCGTTCGTCCCCCTTGTAGACGGGCCCGATCGGAGGGCCTGCAGACAGAAGGGACGCCGGCCATGACCCGCTTCACCATGATCACCAGAAGGAAGCAACCGTCCGTATCGCCGAGGACGCCATCCACGCCAGCCAGCTTCTCTTGCGGGAATGTCCGGAGAACCATGAGATTCGCGGGCTCGCGGCACTCCTGCTGTTTCTGCACTCCCGCGCATCCGCCCGGATAGCGGGCGACGTCCTGGTGCCTCTGGACGAGCAGAATCCCGACGACTGGGATCACCACCTCATCAGCCGCGGCAACCACACCTTGCACGGCGGCCTCCGGCATCCCCGGCACGAAACTCCAGGCCCCTACGAGCTGGGGGCCGCGATTCAGTCCGCCCACGCGACGCGCACCACCGCGAACGACACGCCCTGGCCGCTGATCGCACAGCTCTACGATGCGCTGATCGCCGAGACGCCAAGCATGGGTGCTCAGGTCGCTCGCGCGGTCGCGATCGGACGCGCGGCGGATGCCGCCACCGGTCTCGCGGTTCTCGACACGCTCCCCGAGCGCTACCCCGCGATTCAGACCTTCCAGGCATTTCACGCGGCACGAGGAGCACTGCTGCGCGATGCAGGACAACCGGCGGCCGCCCGGCACGCCCTACAGTGCGCCCACGACCTCTGCACCAACCTTGCGAGCCGCAACTACCTGCACCGCGCCATCGAACAACCCGCCGACTGGCGGAAGGCGGCAGGACTCGGCTCAGAGCGGAAAGCTGAGGCCGGTCAGGTCGGTCGATCTCTCCCACAGACGGGTGCCGATGCCCTCGTCCAGGGCCGGTGCGGGAAGCGGAACCGCGCCGGGAGGGCCCGCAGAACCTCTGTGCTTGGTCGGACCGTAGTAGGCGCCTGGGTGCGGATCCGTCGCAGCCATGAGCACCGGCTGGGCGCCGTCGGCCGGCGACTGGATGGCGCCGGCGAGCTTGCCGAGAAAGGTCACGAGAGCCGGCGGGCCGCCGTTGCCGAAGATCGCCGTCGCGCACCAGCCGGGATGTGCCGGCACCGCGGTCACATCGACCGGCGCCTGCTCGGCACGACGCCGAAGCTCATTCGCAAAGACGATCGTGGCCAGCTTGGAATCACAGTAGGAGCGGTAGTCCGAGCCGGTCGGGTAGCCGAAGTCCGGCCCGATCCGGCCGCGGGCCGCCATCGTGGACCCGAGCGTGACCACTCGGGCCTGCCCCGCCTGGCACAGCGCCGGCCACAGCTGAGCGGTCAACGCCCAGGCGCCCAGATAGTTCACACCGACCTGCAGATCGAAACCGTCCTCGGTGACGGCTTGCGGGTCGCCGCCGCCCAGACCGGCGTTGTTGACCAGCAGGTGGACGGGGCGGCCTCCGATTCGCTGAGCCGTCTCGGCGATGCTGGCCAACGAGCTCAACTCGACACACTCGACCGACACCTCGGCACAGGCGTGCAAGCGCCGGATCCGCGCCGCCGCCTCTTCGCCGCGCTGTCGGCTGCGGACGGCCAGCACCACCTGCGCTCCGGCACCGACCAACGCAGCCGCGGTGGCGAAGCCGATCCCTCCGCTGGCACCGGTGACGACCGCCCAGCGTCCGACAAGGTCCGGCAGACGCAAGCCAGGCAGCCGATCGCCGATCACCCAACTCATCGCGTAGCCCTCCTCGGCGACAAGTGATTCCTGTGGAACCCATGGATCCCCCACCTGTCTACTGCCTATTCTGCTCGCCGAGGCATCGAATCCCAGAAACACTGAGTACTGCCGACGGCGAAACCTCTCGATGGTGAGCCACTCCTCGCGGTCTGGATCACCACCATCGCCTTACGACGATGGATGCAATCCCCCGTGGGGTGCGTCCGAGCGCACGCCGCGACCGAGTACGGCTATATGGAATGTGGTGATTTGACGCGCCCGACACCTTTCGGGGCGCCGGATACCACGAGAAGCCGGACGCCTCGCGTGCCGCCGAATACCTGGCTTCGGGGCGGTTCGACTGGAACTCGGGCTTGTTCGTCATTCCGTGGAGCGCACTGCGCCAGGCGACCGTGGAGCTCCAACCGCATGCCCACGCGACTCTCGAACGGCTCAAAGCGCTGCCTCGATGGGACGATTCGGCGGCCCGCGACCAGATCTTTGCCCAGTTCGCCCCCTGTTCGCTCGACCGCGGCATCTTCGAGCATCTGGCGCGCACCGCGGTACCGAGCACGTTCGTCCGTGCCCACACCGGCTGGGACGACCTTGGCTCGTTCGACGCGTTGGCCCGCTTTTCCGGCCTGCTCGCCGATCACGCCCAGCGGGTCGAACTGCAGACTGCCGAGACGTCCGGGCCTTCGTCGAAGCCCGTATCGGGTGATCGCACGAGGCCTGGACGACGTGCTGATCGCGGTCGGCGACAACGGCGACGTGCTGATCGCCCCCCCGCGGCAGTTCGGCGCGGCTGCGTGAGCTACAGGATCAACCGGCGGAGGTCACGGCGCACGGCACGCTCCGCCGGCTCGATGCACCTCGCATTCAGCTGGAAGCACCACGACGCACCATGGTCTCCTGCCTGGACATCGCAGACCTGGTCATCACGGTGCGCGATACCTGTGTCGAGGTGACTCGCGCGCCCAGGCTGATGTTCTGCGCGGACGAGCCGAGCTTCGACGAGACGCTGGCCCGGATCGTGGCAGACGAGATCGCCGAGGTGCTGTCGCAGCAGTCGACCGCACGGGTGATCCTGTCGGCGGGAGCGACGCCGCTGCGGGCCTACCAGATCTTGGCCACCCGCCACCGCGACGTCGACTGGGCGCGGGTCGAACTGGTGCAGATGGACGAATGGGTCGGGGCGGCGGCCGATCGTTCGTTCGCACAGTTTCTGCGTCGGACCCTGGTCGATCCCCTCGCCATGGACGCTTCGTCCCGCTCGACCCGACCGCGAGCGATGCCGAGCTGGCTGCCGCCGAGCGGTCCCTCGGGCAGCTCGATCTCGTTCTGCACGGCATCGGCGCTAACGCCCACATCGGGTTCAACGAACCGGGCACGCCGGACGACGCTCTGGCACGCCGCGTCCGTCTTGCGCCCAGCACGGCCAAGGTCAGGACTGAGGGCGTGACCCTCGGCTTCCGTTCACTCGACCATGCAGCAAGAGTGGTGATCGCAGCCAAGGGCGTCGCCAAGCGCGAGGCGATCCGCCGGTCGTTCTTCGAGCCGCCATCGCTCGACGTGCCGGCGTCCAGGCTGCAACGGCACCGGCATGTCGTGGTGGTACTGGAACGCGAGGCGCTGCCGTGACCCTGCTGCGCACGATCGTGCTCGGTGCCGGGCCGGCCGGCCTCGGCCCCTGCTCTGCGCCTGCCAACGCGGCCAAGAGCAGGAGCTGCTGCAACGCGGTGTGATCTGGCTCGAACGAGGCGAACACCTCGGCTCAGGCACCCTGGGACGGTGGGCGATCGAGTCCGACACTCGTGCCGACGTGTTGTTGGAGGTGCTCGACCACAGCCCGGCACTGCGACCGCTGCGTTCACATCCACGGGCAGAGCACGTTGCCCGGTACGGAAGTTCGGCGTTGCCGCTGCCAGTCGCGGCGGCGTTCCTGGGGACGCTGGGCGAGTACGCGGCCAGGCTCGCCCGCGGCAGCCGTTCGGCGGTGCTCACTGGTGCCCGTGCGGAGCGGGTGGCCCGATGCGGTGACGGCAGCTATGCGGTGACGGTCACGATGGACGGGGTCACCCGTCTGTTGCGCGCCGAGACGGTGGTGTACGCGCTCGGCGGCAGCCCGGTCGAGGTGCCGCTGGGCGAACGTTCGATCTCGGCGGCAACCCTGTTCGCGAGCGCGGGTCGCGCTGCCGTAGACCTGCTGCCGTCGCGTAGTCCGCGGGTGGCGATCGTGGGCGGCTCGCATTCCGCCTTCGCCGCAGCCACGATGCTGCTGCGCCTGCTCGGCCCGCGGCTCGGCCCAGGCGCACTCCGCATCTGACCCGGCACCGGCCCACGCTGTTCTATCCGACCATCGAGGAGGCACACGCGGACGGCTACGCCGAGGCGGGCGAGGACGACGTGTGTCCGGAGACCGGGCGGGTCCATCGGCTCGGCGGGTTGCGGCTGGCCAGCCGCGAGTTGCTGCGGCAGCTGTGGCAACTGGGCGATGCACCGCCCGAGCCGCGGGCGGTGCTCGCGAGCTACCGGCCAGAGGCACTCCACGAGGTCGATCTGGTGATCACCGCGCTCGGCTTCACCGCCGGCACCGTGCCGTATTTCGCGGATGGCCGGCGGGTGACCCTCCATGCCGAACACGGCGACCGAGCGCGGCTGGTCGACCAGCATTGCCGGCTGTTGGATGCCGACAAGCGACCGCTGCCGGGCGCCTGGGGCATCGGGCCGGCGTCCGGCTACGTGCCACGTGGAGAGCCCAGCTTTCACGGGCACACCAACGGCATCTGGCTCTACCAGAACGACACCGGCGGGTTGATCCTGGACGCGATCCTCGGCCGCGCCGGCTCCTGACCAAGTCTGGCCTCAGAGGTCGCGCGGCCACCGACCTCTGATTCGCGCGACGGGCGGCGATCGGCTACAGTTCTTGCTCGTGCTCGAATCACCGAGCCGCCCGTTCGGGGCTATGGCGCAGTTGGTAGCGCGCTTCCATGGCATGGAAGAGGTCAGGGGTTCGAATCCCCTTAGCTCCACAGTTTCAGACGTACTAGAACCGCTGACATCGCTGAGGCGATCAACATAATACCGAGCGGGAGGCTGCTGCATGGGATCATGGCGTCCATCGCGGAGCCCGTCACCGTCTTCGGGGGATTCGCGACCTCGCACGACCTACCGGGCTGAATCCGGCTACTCGCCCCGTGGGACGTAGGCAACAGCCTCGATCTCAATGCGGAGATCGGGGTTCGACAGCGGCGCGACGA
>NZ_JASGEF010000052.1:0-16164 GCF_047606665.1 Micropruina sp.
CCCACCCCCACCCCGACGCCGACCCCGACGCCGACCCCAACACCGACCAGCTCGCTTAACGACGCCACGAACCGGCTGGGCTGGACCTACCTCATCGACGGCCTGGGACCGGTCACCCTCGGTCTCGACGCGACGGACGCCGTCGAGCTCGGCGTGCTGCAGCAGGTGCCGACGGCCTGCAGTTCCCAGTCACCGACCAACCTGCTCGGCGACGTCCAGGTGTACGCCTCCGGAGGCCGGGTCAGCGCCATCGACATCCGCAGCACGGCGTTTCCCAGCGAGCGCGGCGTCCGGGTAGGTACTCCGCTGGCCAACCTCCAGGCGATCTACGGCGACTCGCTGAAGCCAACGGTGATGACCGACGGTGGCATCTCGGTCAACCAGTGGGCGATCACCAGCCCCAATCAGTACCTCGCCTATCTGGTGGACGGCACCGGCACGGTCACGCGGATCGTCATCGGCTACCGAAGCGCGGACGACTCCATCACATTGCCGCCGCCCTGCTGAACCGCCTCGCCCAGAAGCGACACCACCGCGTCCAGCACCGGGAACGAATGCCACAGCGGATGCCCGAGCCCGGCCACCTCGATGGTGACACCGGCCTCGGGGGCGCTGACGTGCAGGGCGCGGAAGGCGTCCCGCCGACACAAGTCGCTGCGTTCGCCGCGGACCAGATTGACGATCAGCGAGCCGTCCAGCGGCAGATCCCCAGGCAGATGCGGCTGTCCGAGCACCTGTGCGATCGCCACCAGGTCCACCGGCCCGTAGCGCACCCAGGGCTCGCGGAGCTGCCGGCGCCGAGCCCGCATCACCCAGCCGTGGGCGTGGTTGGTGGCGTAGCTGGCGGGTTGCCGAAGGACGTCCGCCAGGTTGTGCCATTCCAGGGTCAGCAGATTGCGGGACAGCGTCGCCACCGGCTCGATCAGCGTCACCGAACGCACCCGCGCCACCGCCTGCCAGCGCCGCAGCGCGGCGACGGCCAGCGAGCATCCGGTGGAATAGCCGATCAGGTCCACGCAGGCCGGCACCCCGCGTCCGGCATTCTCCAGGGCAGCGAGCTGATAGTCGCCCATCAGCTCGGCCCAGGCCTCGATCTCGCCGCGCAGCATCCGCTTTCGGATCCGCGCCGGCAGGGCGTCGCCGAATCGGCTCATCCCCGGGATCTCGGTCACCAGCACGGGCTCGCCGAAGGCGTCCGCGAGCATCCGACACTTGGCCGCCTCCCACGGCCCGAGCGGAGTGTTGAACCCCGGGAAGTAGACCAGCAATCCGGACGCCGACTTGCCCCCGACCAGCAAGGCCTCCAGCGGCGGCTCCCGGTCGCCGAGCCGGGCGACGAACTGCAGTGCCGGTCCGGTCGGTTCGGCCAGCTCGCGCGTGGTGTCCACCCTCAGGTTCACCAGGTCGCGCATGGACTCGATGCTAACGATCCGAAAGCACGAGGGTGGCGCGTGGGGGCGATCCGGCGCTGTCCACGAACGGCGCGGCGTACCACCGGGTTGCGACACAGACGCCAGACTGGGCCCCGTGCATCATCAGCGAGCTCTCGTACGGCGCCCTTCGCCTCGACTGACCGAGGGGCTATTGACCCATATCGAACGCCAGCCGATCGATGTCGACCGCGCCCTCCGGCAGTGGGAGGGCTACCGAGCGACCTTGGAGGCCCACGGCTGGGAGACCATTGAGGCCCCACCCGCCGAGGACTGCCCCGACAGCGTGTTCATCGAGGACACCATGGTCGCCTACGCCGATGTCGCGGTGATCGCGAATCCCGGCGCGCCCGAGCGGCGTGCCGAGATTCCGGGTGCCGAGTTGGCCGTCCGCAGCCTGGGCTACAAGATCGCCCGGATCACCAGCCCCGGCACCCTGGACGGCGGTGACGTGCTGAAGCACGACCGCACCGTCTGGGTGGGGGTGGGCGACCGCACCAACTCCGAGGGTGCCCGGCAACTGGCCGCGACGCTGGAGCCGCTGGGTGCCCGTGTCATCGAGGTGCCGATCACCAAGGTGCTGCACCTGAAGTCGGCGGTCACCGCGCTGCCGGACGGCACCGTGCTGGGGCATCCGTCGTTCGTCGACGACCCCACGGTCTTCGACGAGTACCTGGAGGTTCCCGAGCCGGACGGCGCGCATGTCGTCCTGCTCAACGAGGGCCGGCTGCTGATCTCGGCGTCCGCGCCGAAGACTGCCGAACTGCTGGCCGGACTCGGCTACACGCCGGTGCCGGTGGACATCAGCGAGTTCGAGAAGCTCGAAGGCTGCGTCACCTGCCTGTCGGTCCGGCTGCGCGGGCTCGCCTGAGCGACGGCGTACGACGGATCTGGAAGATTTGGAAGGAAGAAGGCTGTGACCCAGGCGGTCATCTTCGATCTGGACGGCACGCTCACCGACACCGAGAAGGTGTGGGAGGCCGTCCGCCGCGACCTGGCCGCCCAGGACGGCGTGGAATGGCCGGACTCGGCGAGCCGAGCGATGACCGGCATGAGCACACGGGAGTGGTCGACCTACATGTCCACGGTGGTCGGGATCGGGGCCAGCCCCGAGGACGCCGCCCGGCGCACCATCGACGGCCTGCGGGAACGGTACGACCGCGACCTGCCGGTGCTGCCCGGTGCCCGCGAGGCCGTGCGCCGGCTCGCCGCGCACTGGCCGCTCGGGGTGGCCTCGTCATCGCCGCGCGACCTGATCGAGCACGCCCTGCGGGCGCTCGGGGTGCGCGAGCTGATTGCCGTCGTCCGCTCCACCGAGGAGGGGACGGCGCGCGGCAAGCCGGCGCCGGACGCCTTCCTGTGGGTCGCCGACGAGTTGGGCGCCGAGCCGGCCCGGACCGTCGTGGTCGAGGATTCGGGCAGCGGCATCATCGCCGGGGTGAACGCCGGGATGCGGGTGGTTGCGGTGTCGCGTCCCTTCCTTCGACCACCGGACGACATTCTGGCCAGGGCATCCGTGGTGTTGCACGATCTGGACGAACTCACCGTCGAACTGGTTCGGTACCTTGGTGCGCCATCCGGAGTCTCTGGAGTGCACGGGTGATCACCGCCTTCTGGGACATCGACGGCACCCTGGTCCGCAGCCCGAAGGGGCGTGCCGATCTGTTCGGCGAGGCTGTGGCGGCGCTCGGTGTCCAGCCGGTCGCGCCCACCGGGCCGCGCGACGGATTCACCGACCGACGGCTCGCCGAGGTCCACCTGGCGGCCGCGGGGCTGGCTCCGTCCCGTGTCGACGAGTACCTGGAGGTGCTCGATCGGTTGTCGGTGGAGTTCTACGGTCACACCCCGCGCGAACCGGTCCCCGGTGCCCGCGAGGCGCTGCTGCTCACCCAGCAGGCCGGCTGGCGCAATGGGCTGTTGACCGGGAACACGCCGCTGCGGGCCCGGACGAAGCTGCGCACCTCGGGCTTCGACCTGGACGCCATCGACTGGGACTGTTTCGCGTCCGGTGGCTACGTCAGCGACCGGGCCGAGCTGGGTCGCCAGGCACGGGTGCTGGCCGGGGACGGCCCGCTGGTCGTCCTGGGCGACACCGCACAGGATGCACTGGCGGCGCGGGCCGCGCAGGCGTCCTTCGTGGCGGTCAACACCGATCCGGCGGTGCTCGCCACCATCGCCGATCAGGCGGTCCTGGCGGTCAGTTCGTTGGCATCCAAGGACTTCATCGGCTTCGTGCACACCCTCCAGGGCTGAACCACGCGTACCCTGGACGGCTCTCCTGGTCGCCACGCCTCACCCGGCGGGGTCTCACTCATGGTGACGACGGTCGACTAGGGTATCTGGTGCGTGACGCTGGCCCGGTCCGACAGCGGGGCCGTTGACGTCGTCGAGGAGGCCAGATGCTGAAGACGGTGCTGCTGGGCCTGTCCCGCGCCCCGCTGATGAAGCGGATCGTGGTCGGATTCCCCTTGACCCGGTGGATGGTCGACCGATTCGTCGCCGGCGAGACCATCGACGACTGCCTCCGGGTCACCCACAGACTGCTGGCCAGCAACCTGCTGGTGACCATCGACTTCCTGGGCGAGGACACCGTCACCGTCGCGCAGGCCGACCGGGTGACCGACCGCTACGTCGATCTGCTGGACCGGTTGGCGGCCGAGGGCCTGGCCGATCGTGTCGAGGTCTCGATCAAGCTGTCCGCCCTCGGCTCGCTGCTGAAGGACGGCTACGAACTGGCGCTCGACAATGCCCGAGTCATCTGCGCCGCCGCGGCGCGCGCCGGCACCACCGTCACCGTCGACATGGAGGACCACACCTCCACCGACGCCACACTCCGCACCGTCCGGGCCCTGCGTACCGACTACCCGTGGGCCGGCGCCGTTCTGCAGGCGATGCTGTTCCGCACCAGCAGCGATTGCGCCGCGCAGACCGGCGAAGGTACCCGGGTGCGGCTGTGCAAGGGTGCCTATGCCGAGCCGCCGGAGGTCGCCCACCGGGCCAAGAGCGCCGTCGATCGCAACTACCAGCGTTGTGCCACGATCCTGCTCGAGGGCGCCGGGCGTCCGCTGTTCGCGACCCACGACAGCGCGATGATCGCGCACGTCACGTCCGAGGCGAACCGGGTCGACCGGACGGCGTCGTCCTACGAGCTGCAGATGTTGCTCGGCATTCGCTCCGACGAACAGCGACGGCTCGCCGGCCTCGGTCACGCGGTGCGGATCTATGTCCCGTTCGGCACCGACTGGTACGCCTACTTCATGCGTCGGCTGGCCGAGCGGCCCGCCAATCTGCTGTTTATGCTCAGGGCGCTGGTCGAACGTCCGGGCAAGAAACGGGTGACGTCCGGCTTCTGAGCAATCGCTCCCTCGTTGATCGAGACCTCAACCAACACGTCGTTGACAAGGGGCTTTCTGCGCTCACCCAGCGGACGCGACCACTCGATCCAGTGCGCCACGCAGATCGGCCAGCAGATCGTCGATCTGCTCGATGCCGATGCTGAGCCGGATCATGCCGGGCGTGATGCCCGCCGCGAGTTGGACGTCCGGGGGCATGGACGCGTGGGTCATGGTTCCGGGATGGGAGGCCAGCGATTCGGTGCCGCCGAGCGATTCGGCCGGACAGAACAGGGTGAGCGCCTCCATCACGGTCTTGGCGGCGTCCAGCCCACCGTGCACTTCGAAGGTGACGATTCCGCCGAACAGCTGTTGCTGCGCGGACGCCAACGCATGGCCGGGATGCCCCGGCAGCCGTGGGTGATGGACGGCGGCCACCGCCGGATGCCCGGCCAGCAGGTCGACCACAGCGGAACCGTTGCTTTCGTGCAGCGCCATCCGGGCGTGCAGCGTCCGAAGCCCCCGGAGTAGCAGATAGGAGTCGAAGGCGCCGCCGGTGACCCCGAGGCAGTTGGCCCACCAGGCCAGGTCCTGCGCCCGCTCTTCATCACGGGCGACGACGGCGCCCGCGACGACGTCGGAATGCCCGGCCAGATATTTGGTCGCCGAATGCACCACCAGGTCGGCACCCAGCTCGAGCGGACGCTGCCCCAGCGGGGTGCAGAACGTGTTGTCGACCACGACGGTCGCCCCCACTTGGTGCGCCTGTTCGGACAGCGCGGAGATGTCGCTGATCCGCAGCAGCGGGTTGGAGGGAGTCTCCACCCAGAGCAGGGTCGGACGCCGCGTCCGGATGACCTCCTCGGCGAGCGCCGGATCGGTCAGGTCGGCCAACACCAACTCGAAGCTCCCCTTCCGGGCCAGCGCGTCGAACAGCCGCCAACTGCCGCCATAGCAGTCGTGCGGGGCGACGAGGAGGTCGCCGGGCTGCAGCAATGCCGTGACGATCGTCGTGATCGCCCCCATGCCGCTGGCGGTGACCACGCCGCCGGCACCCCCTTCCAGGCCAGCGATGGCGTCCGCGGCCATGCTGCGGGTCGGGTTGCCGCGGCGCGCATAGTCGAACGGCCGCGGCACGCCGAACTCGGCGAAGGTGTACGTGGTGCTCAGGTAGATCGGCGGCACGACGGCGCCATGGGTCAGGTCGCTGTCGATGCCGGCACGTACCGCACGGGTGATCGGGGACGGTTCCGTCATGACCTTCCTCTCGGCAGGCGGGCGCCGTAGCCGCCGTCCCCCCTCGTGCTCGTCTATTTGGCGCTCGCTGAACTCGGCGAGCGGTGAATAGCTAGGCGAGCGCGAGGGTCGACGGATCGGCAGCGCCGACAATACTGGGTGCCTT
Organism: Micropruina sp.; assembly: GCF_047606665.1. Lineage (GTDB taxonomy): Bacteria > Actinomycetota > Actinomycetes > Propionibacteriales > Propionibacteriaceae > Micropruina. The sequence goes on from NZ_JASGEF010000052.1 coordinate 6,165, forward strand.
CGACCGGCCGGCCCGGCGGCGTCCAGCACGTGGGCGGATCTCGGACGGCCGGCCCGGATCACCGCCCGAACCGGCCCAGATCGCCGTTCGAATGAGTCGGAACCGGACGGCGAGATGGCGACAGAACCGCGTGCTGGTTTGCCGATTCGGCTTTCCTGCCCCAACCCCAAGGGGTACCTTCCGACTATGAAGATCGAAGACATCATCCGAGGCAAGGGTGCCAAGGTCGTCACGGTCACACCCTCCGCAACAGTGAAAGAACTCGTAGCGCTGCTCGGCGAGCATCGCATCGGCGCCGTGGTGGTCTCGTCCGACGGCAGACACATCGATGGAATCGTGAGCGAGCGCGACGTGGTGCGCACGCTCGGCACTCTCGGGGCGGACGTGCTGGCGCTCCGGGTCAGCGAGATCATGACCGCCACCGTGCACACCTGCGCGCCCTCCGACACCCTGGAGGCAACCGCCCACACCATGACCTACCAACGCATCCGGCACCTGCCGGTGGTGGTCGACGGCGAACTGCACGGGCTGATCTCCATCGGCGACGTGGTGAAGCACCGCATCGACCAGCTGCTGGACGAACGCAACCACCTGCTCGGCTACCTGCACGCCTGACCCGATGCCGCAGGACGCCTCCGCACCCGCCGGCCATGCCGCATCGGCCGGGCCGCCCGGCCCGGACGGAGACGACCGCGCCGAGGACCGCACGGGTAAATCGGACCCGCCGGCGGCGTCCGCTGCCCGTGCGCTCGGCCTGACCGTCAGCGTCATCCGGCATGGCCCGGTGAGTTCGCTGGCCGAGGCCGCCGCCGCCCGCGGCGTCCGGCCCCGCGACATCGTGAAGACCATGGTGGTCCGGCGCGGCCCCGGCGACTACCTCTTCGTGCTGGTCCCCGGCGACGCCGCGATCGCCTGGCCGAAGTTGCGCGCGCTGCTCGGCGTGTCGCGGCTCTCGATGCTGGACGCCGAGGTGGCGCGCGAGGTCACCGGCTACCAGCGCGGCACCATCACCCCGTTCGGCGCCCGCATCGCGTGGCCGGTGATCGCGGACGCCTCGATCACCGGGCGGCGGGTCTCCCTGGGCAGCGGCGTCCATGGCGCCGCACTCGGAGTGGACGCCGACGCGATGCTCGCCGTCCTGAACGCGACGATCGCCGACATCGTCTGACCCCGATTCGTTCGGCGCGGGCCGGCCGGAACTACCCCAAAGGGTGATTGGCCACCCCCGTCCGCCACCTAGCCTGGACAACGCGCGGTGCACCCCGCACCCACGTCGGCGGCGTCGCACCATATCCCCCGAGTGTGGCGCCGCCACCGTTGTCCGGAACCGTCCCCGCAGCTTGTCGGAGCAGCGGGGACGGTTCCGTTCCGGTTCAGGGGACGGTTCGTTGAACCGAAAGAGAATCGTCCCCGGAACCGGATGGGGGCCGCGTCGCGGGTTAGGGTCATGCCATGGAACGCGCTGTGATCCGGGTGGACGGCTACGTGCAGGGTGTCGGGTTCCGCTGGTGGACGATGGGGCTCGCCCGCCAACTCCAGCTCGTGGGCTACGCCAGGAACCTGGTGGACGGACGGGTCGAGGTGGACGCCCAGGGATCGACCGAAGCGCTTGGCGTCCTGATCCGGGCGTTGATCGAACAACCCACCCGGCACGGACGTCCCGGACGGGTGACCGAGCACACCGTCGACTGGGTGACACCCGATCCCACGCTGCGCGGCTTCTCGGCCTACTGACTGTCAAGGGCCACCCACCGCCCGATCTGCTCGGGCGCACCAACCAACGCCTCGCCGCGGCCTGCGATGACGTCGTCCAGATGGTGGTCCGACGCCCCCTGCACCCGTGAACCGCGACGCGCACCGGAACCCAGAAACCGCGTAAGCCGGTTCCTTCCTTCCCGCGGTTCTCGCAGGTCCGGGGACGGTTCTTCTACGTTCGAAATCCGCATTCGCGGGGGACAGACCTGAGCTGCGGAGAACCGTTCCCGGACTCCCCATCGACCACCGCCGGCGGGGAGACGTGCAGCGTCAATGTTCCGACCCCGAGTCGCCAACTGTCCATGAGTCGTGAGCGGGCCCGTCGGTCATCTCAGCGAACCCGCACCAGCCGGCTCTCACAGGCAATCCACAGCCAAGCCCTAGCCCAGGCCCACAGGCCACTGACAGATTGACCCTATGACGACCAGCACCCGAGGTGGCAACGAACCGCTGACCAGACCGGACGGGACCCCGATCAAGATCCTCACGGTCGACGACGAATCCAGCCTGACCGAACTGCTCAGCATGGCGATGCGCTACGAGGGTTGGGAGGTGGCCACCGCAGGCTCCGGTCTGGACGCCGTCAAGGTGGCTCGCGAGGTTCGTCCGGACGCCATCGTGCTCGACATGATGCTGCCCGACTTCGACGGCCTCGAGGTGATGCGTCGAATCCGCACCGAGCAGCCCGACGTCCCGGTGATCTTCCTCACCGCCAAGGACGCCCTGGAAGATCGCATCGGCGGGCTCACCGCCGGCGGCGACGACTACGTCACCAAGCCGTTCTCGCTGGAGGAGTTGATCGCCCGGCTGCGTGGCCTGCTGCGTCGCTCGGGTGCCACCACGCTCCGTCCGGGCTCGCAGTTGGTGGTCGGCGATCTGGTGCTCGACGAGGACTCTCATGAGGTCACCCGCGGCGGCGACGAGATCCAGTTGACCGCCACCGAGTTCGAGTTGCTGCGCTATCTGATGCGCAATCCGCGGCGCGTCCTGAGCAAACCGCAGATCCTCGACCGGGTGTGGAACTACGACTTCGGCGGCCAGGCCAATGTGGTCGAACTGTACATCTCTTATCTGCGCAAGAAGATCGACGCCAATCGGGCGCCGATGATCCACACCCTGCGCGGATCCGGCTACGTGCTCAAACCGGCAGCGGAATGAGCATCTCCCCACCGGCGCCTCTCCCCCCGCAGGCGCCACAGCCGCCGGCCGCCGTCCGACCGCTCGCCAAGGGCACTCTCGGACGGCGGCTGGTGGTCCGCGTCGCCGCTCTGGTGGCGATCGTGGCGGTCGGGCTCGGCGCCGTCGTGGCACTGGCCGCCTACAACATTCAGATCGGACAGATGGACAGCCGGCTGGACGGAGCGGTGCGCCGAATGACCGGTGGCCCCGGTTTCGGCGGCCAGGAGATCGGGACGATCCTTGCCTCGCAGGACGGCGAGACGATCATCAGCGCATCGATCCTGGTCGACCGGGCGAGCAACAGCGGCGTCCGGGCGGCGACGCTGTCGGACGAGGCGGCGCAACAGCTGGCGGCGGTGCAGCTGGGTTCGGGCGAGAAGGCCACCATCCACCTCACCGACTACGGCCTCTACCGGGTCACTGTGCAGTCGTCCGGGTCGTTTCGAGCGATCGCGGGCATCTCGCTGAGCCAGCTGACCAGTGCGATGACGTCCTTGGTGATCTTCGAGGCACTGCTGACCGGGGTGGTGATCGCGGCCGCCGTGGTGGTGGCACGCGGTGTCGTGGTGACCAGCCTGGCACCGCTGAACCGACTCGCGGCCACAGCGACCGCGGTCTCGAATCTGCCGCTGGAGAGCGGCGAGGTGGAGGGCATCGTCCGAGTCAGCCCCAACGACACCGATCCGGTCAGCGAGGTCGGACGCGTCGGCCTGGCGTTCAACCATATGCTCGACAACGTCGAGGGTGCCTTGGCGGCCCGGCATGCTTCCGAGGTGAAGCTGCGGCAGTTCGTGGCGGACGCCTCGCACGAACTGCGCAATCCGCTGGCCGCGATCCGCGGTTACGCCGAGCTGACCCGCCGGGAGCGGGCCGACATGTCGCCGGCGATGGCTCACGCGATGGGGCGCATCGAATCCGAGTCGGATCGGATGAGCAGCCTGGTGGAAGATCTGCTGCTGCTCGCCCGCCTCGACTCCGGGCCGGCACTCGACCTCGCACCCACCGACGTCACCGAGATCGTGCTCAACGCCACCAGCGATGCCCGCGCCGCCGGCCCCGACCACCGATGGTCGCTGTCGCTGCCAGACGAACCAGTGGTGGCACTCGCCGACCGCTACCGGCTGCACCAGGTGCTGGCGAACCTGCTGGCCAACGCTCGCACCCACACGCCTCCCGGAACCCAGGTGCAGACCGCCGTCGCGGTGACCGGTGGCATGGTGACCATCACCGTGACCGATGACGGCCCGGGCATTCCCCCGGAGTTGCAAGCGTCGGTATTCGAACGATTCACCCGCGCCGAGGTCAGCCGGGTCCGTAAGCAGGGCGGGCCATCGACCGGGCTGGGCCTGGCGATCGTGGCCGCGGTCGTCGCCGCCCATCACGGGACGGCGTCCGTGAACTCCCGGCCCGGACGGACGGTGTTCACCATCCGCATCCCGGCCGCTGGGCCGACCGCATTCTGACGACTCGTTGCGGCGGGACGCCCACGGCCGTCCGTGAAACGTCCGCGCCGCGCGTCTACCGCACCGGGTGCGCCGCCAGCCATTCTCCGACCGCGGCAGGGACGCTGTTCGTGGCGGCACGCGTCCGGATCTCGACGATCGCGGCGTTGTCCAGCACGTCGTGCAACGTCTGAACAACCTCGAGCACCGTCTCGTCCTCGGCCACGCCGAGGCGAAGCAAGGCCACATGCGGATCGGACGCGATCATCGTCTTGGGGTCGTCGACCAGCTTCATCGCGGCGTCCGATCCCTGCGGCTCGGTGCCGTCGAAGACCGCGATGGCACCGTCCCGTGCCTGGGCAAGCCGTTCGTCGGCATCGGCCGCGATGGTGACCTTCGGCTCAGCGCCGTAGAGCGCGGCGAGTCCGGACGGTCCGTCCGGGGCCGCACGCCAACGCTGCGGCGCCACGATCGTCGTCGTCGCAGACAGGTCGAGCAGTGAGGCGCCGGTTCGTGTGGAGACATAGCGCCAGGCCCGATCGACTTTGGACGGCCGCAGCACCGCCGCCTCACCATCCAGTGCCACCGCCAGATCGGACACCAAACTCCGCGGGTCGTCCGCGTTGATCTGAAGCTCCTGCGCCGCGCTCCAGGCGAACCCTGGCACAACGTCCAACTCGTCTGCCATCAGCCGGCTCACTTGCGCGCTGACATCGTCGTCGGCGTCGACCACACTGGCGGGATGCCCCTTCGCGACCAGCGCCTGCGCATAGAGTTCGCCCAGTACCTGGATCGTGGGATCGGAGCTGACGCCCACCCGAATGGGCGCCATGGCCGGACTGGACGCCTGCGGGGCCTCGGCCTGCGGGGCCTGGCGAGCGCATCCCACCATCGCCAGGGTCATTGCGAGCAGCACCACCGCAGACAGCTTCATTGCGCCCACTCTGCCACCGTCAGACGCGATCGGCGCTCAACTCCACGCGGCGCGGATCGCTGCGACACAACGGCGGATCTCGTCGAAGGCAAGCGCATAGTCGGCATCGCTGCGACCGTACGGGTCCGCGATGTCCAGTTCAGCACCCCGACCTGCTGCGACTGATCGCTGTGCCGCCGCAGCGGCGATGATCGGCACCAGTTCGGCTCGTCCACTCGGGGCGACGGCCGGGCGAGGGGCCGCGGTGACGATCGCCGCGAACTCAGCCAGCGTGAAGGAGCGGCGAACCGTTGCCGGAGCCAGTTCGACCACCCGAGAGCGCAACTCCCGCGTCATGGTCAGAATCAGGTCCGCTTCCCGCAGCACCGACTCCGTGACCTGCCGTGCGCCCCCCTCGTGGGCCACTCCCAGTTCGTCCAATCGCGCCGCCATCGGCGGGTGCACCGGCTCGCCCACCAGGGCACGGGTGCCCGCACTGGTGGACCGAACCCGATCTCCCAACTCGTGACGGATCAGGAACTCCGACACCGGCGAGCGACAGATGTTGCCGATGCACACGCTGAGCACCCGGAGCCGGCCGTCCTCGGTTTCACTAGCCACGAGAGTGATCATGCCGCGTCACCGTCGGCCCGCGCCATGTGGCACGGATCCTGGGATTGGGTCATCGCCGAAATCCGCGATACGATCTGACGGCGCCTAGCTGCCCTGTCAGCTTGCACCCATGCTTCCTCCCCTAAGCATGGACTCACCCCCCAAGGAGCATCCAAGAATGGAACTGCGCGATTACGTTGCCGTGCTGCGCAAATACTGGATCAGCATCGTCTGTGTCATCCTGCTCGCCATCGCGACGTCCGCAGCCATCACTTTGGTGACACCCGCCACCTACACCGCACGCACCGCTGTCTTCATCTCGGTCCGTGGTGGCGACTCGGCGTCCGAGTTGTTGCAGGGCGCCAACTACGCGACCAACCAGGTCCGCTCGTACGCACAGGTAGCCACGACGCCGACGGTACTGCAGCCGGTGATCACCAAGCTGGGGCTCGATGTCACTCCAGCCAAGTTGGCCGAGTCGGTTACCGCGACGATTCCGACCAACACGGCGATCATCGAGATTGCGGTTGTCGACGGCAACCCGGAGTTGAGTGCCCAGATCGCCCAAGTCGCCGGCGAGCAGTTGGTGACCACAGTCGATCAACTCTCACCCACAGACACGAACGGCAAGCAGGCGGTGGCCGCCACCATCGTGACGCCCGCTACCGTACCCCTCGAACGAACGACGCCGCGCACCACCTTGAATCTCGCGGTCGGCTTACTCGTGGGCATCCTGCTCGGTTTCGGCCAGGCGGTGCTGCGGCACAGGCTGGACCGGTCGATCCGCACGGAGGACGATGTCGCGCGGGCCACCGACCATTCGGTGATCGCCAGGATTCCTTTCGATGCCGACGCTTCCGAGCACCCCCTGGTGATGTTCGGCGATCCCCACTCGCTGCGTGCGGAGGCCTATCGCAAACTGCGGACAAACCTGCAGTTCCTCGACGTGGCGAGAAGCACCGACAGGCATTCCTTCGTCGTTACTTCTTCGATCGCCGGAGAGGGGAAGTCAATGACCTCTATCAATCTGGCGATCGCGATCGCCGAAAGTGGCGAACGGGTGTTGCTGATCGATGCTGATCTGCGTCGGCCCACCGTCGCCAAGTACCTCAACGTCGAAGGATCGGTTGGGCTCACGACCGTGCTGATCGGCCGGGCCAGCATCGAAGATGTCGTTCAGCCGGTTGGCAGCGGGGACTTCCATGTGATCGCTTCCGGCGAGATCCCGCCCAATCCTGCCGAGTTGCTGGCCTCCGATGCGATGAAGCGCCTCCTCGATGAGGTCAACCTCCACTACGACACGATCGTGATCGATGCCGCTCCCCTCCTGCCCGTGACGGATGCGGCGGTCCTTTCCACAATGACCAGCGGCGCCCTGATCGTCGCTGGTAGCGGTGCGATCACCGTACCCGAGCTGGGGGACGCAGTCGCCACTTTGGATCATGTGAACGGCCTGACCCTCGGGATCGTTTTGAACAAGGCCAAAGTCGGGGGTGGCGATGGCTACTATTACCATTACCGGCGCCAAATCGACGAGAAGGGCACCTCACGTCGAGATCGGCTGCATCGCACGCGGCATTCAGCCAGCAGCCGGTAGGGGCCAACCCCCTATTCATCAAACTGCACCCTGGGTCATGGCGACCCAGGGTGCAGTTTGCCATTGCGGCATCTTATGACAGTCTTCTGGCTCATCCGAATCCGGGGTGTAGTTGGGTTCTGAAACCGTCGGCTTCGAGGAGGCTGCGGGCTACATAGTTGGTCAGGTTCCGGAAGCCGAGGGCGAAACCGCGGAGGTGTTCGAGACGTCCGTTGATGGCTTCGGTGGGGCCGTTGCTGGTCCGCGCGGATGGTCGAAGTAGGCGAGCACGTCAGCGTTGCGTTTGGTGAGAGTGCGGCCGAGCTTGATGACCTCGACCAGCGCTATGGGGACGCCCGTGCTGACTGAAACGATCAGCTTGACCATCAGCGCGTGGCCGTGGTGGCGGTCGGGGTGCCGATGGGCGGCGATCATGCGTTGGTAGATGCCCCAGGTGGCCTCGACCTCGACGTGGGCGTCGTCGGCGAACAGGGCGTGCAGTCGGGTCTTCTTCTCGGTGAGCAGGTCGGCGCCGGTGGCCAGGGTGCGGCGGGCGGCATAGAGCGGGTCGGTCGTGCGGCCGCGGTGGCCCTGGATGGCTTGCTGGATCCGGCGGCGGCACTCATCAAGCGCGTCGCCGGCCAGGCGGACGACGTGGAACGGGTCCAGCACGGTCGCTGCCTCGGGTAGTTCCTCCACGGTGGCGGTTTTGAACCGGTGAACCCCTCCATCGCGACCACCTCGATGCTGTCGCGCCACGCCTGCGGGCCGCTCAGCGAGCCAGGTCTTGAGTGCCTGTTTGGAGCGGCCCTCGACCATGTCCAGCAGCCGTGCCGCCCCGGTGCGGTCGCGTACCGGGGTGAGGTCGAATTGTCAAGGGCCATTGAGAACTGCCCAGTGGCGGACATGAAACCTGCCCGCTGGCGGTCACGAGATCTGCCCGGTGGTGGCCATGGGATCTGCCCAAGGGCTGCGGCCACCACCGACCAGGGGTGGTCAGCTCAACGGTCTCACCCCCTGGCCGGCGAGTGCCTGGGTGAGGCGGACGGAGTCGCCGCTGGTCTGGCAGACGTGGGCGTGGTGCAGCAGTCGGTCGACGGTGGCGGTGGCCGTCTTGGGCATCAGTTCGTCGAAGCCGGCTGGGTGCAGGTTCGAGCTGATCGCGACCGAGCGCTTCTCATAGGCGGCGTCGACGAGCCGGTAGAGCCCCTCGGCCGCGTCCGCGGCAACCGGCAGCAGCCCGATGTCATCGACCACCACGAGATCGGCTCGCAGGATCCGAGCGATCGCCTTGGACACGGTGTCGTCGGCACGGTGCCCTCTGAGCAGGACCCCGAGGTCTTCCAGGGTGAACCAGGCGACCTTCAACCCCTGCTCGACGGCCTGCTGCCCGAGGGCTTCGAGCAGGAACGTCTTCCCGGTTCCCGACGGCCCACACACAACGAGGTTCTCTCCCCGGTGCACCCACTCCAACGTGCGTAGCGCCTGCTGGGTAGGTGCGGGGATCGAGGATGCCTCGGGCTGCCAGGCGTCGAAGGTCTTCCCGGTCGGGAACCCCGCGGCCGCCCGCCTGGTGGTGAGTGCGGAGCGTTCTCGGCCGGCGACCTCCTCGGCGAACAGGGCCTTCAACACCTCGGCGGGTTCCCAGCGTTGGGCCTTCGCGGTCGCCACGATCTCCGGTGCGTGGCGACGGATGTGCGGCAGCCGAAGCCGACGCAACAGCTCCTCCAGATCCGCCGGCAGCGGCGGCGCGGACGCGGTCTTCATACGATCACTCCGCCCGTGTTGTCGACGTCCGTGCGCTGGCTGAGCTGCTGGCCGAGTTGTGCCCATGCGCTAGTGCCCTGGGTCAGCGAGGCGTCCTCGCTGGCCCGGTGCTCACCGGCGGCTGGTCGGCTGGCGTGGTGGTCGAGGATCGAGGACAGGTCGGCCTCGGCGAACCTGCCGTGGACGGCTGCGTGGCCGAGTGCCCAGTCGACCTCGACGGGGTCGAACAGCTTGGCCAGCGCGAGTGCTTCGGTCATCTTGACCCGCATCTTCGTGGTGCCCGCGGCGGCTGCCTCGACCAGCCACAACGCGGCTCCCTCGCCCAGAGCCAGGAACTCCGTTTCCGCGGCGTTCCTGGCACGTGGCCGACGATCCAGCGGTCCCTCGGGCTGGGGCGGGAAGTGCTCGTCGTTGATCTTCGGCGTGCCCGGGGTGGCCCGGGCGTGGCGGGCGACCTCGACCGGACCGTCGGTGCCGACGTGGACGATGACGACCTGCTCGTCGACCCCGACTCCTTGGGTGCGGACCCACACCGTGGCGCCCAGGAGGGACTGGCCTGCGAGCTTGTGTGGGACCGAGTACTGGCCTGACTCGAAGGTCACCATCGGCGTGTTCGCGGGCACCACCCTGGTGGTGCCGAACGCCACCGTGTGCGGCACCGCGGGGACCGGGTGCAGTCGGGTGGCTTCCTCGGCGAGCATCTCGACCGGTGGCCGCTTGGTGAGCCGGTGCAGGCGGGTGTTGACCTTGTGGCAG
>NZ_JASGEF010000053.1:0-103536 GCF_047606665.1 Micropruina sp.
GCAGCTTCTTCGACCGATCGAAGAAGCCGCAGTAGGCGAACCGCTTCCAGCGGTACACCCCGGGCCGGAAGTTCGAGAACCGGACGGGCCCCTCGTCGATGGTCTTGTCGAGATCGATCAGCTCGTCGACATCGATGTCGACGACCGTGCCGATGCCTTCGCAGGCCGGGCACATGCCCAATGGATCGTTGAACGAATAGGACGCCGAATAGCCCGCGGACGGCACGCCCGCCCTGGAGAAGACCAGCCGCAGCAATGGGGCGAGGTCGGTGGCGGTCGCGACGGTGGACCGGGCGTTCGGGGTGAACCGGCGCTGGTCGATCAGCACGGTGAAGGTCAACCCGGACATCGCCTGGACGTCGGGCGCCGGCAGTTGCGGCAACCGGGCCCGCAGGAAGGCCGGATAGGAATCGTTCGCCAACCGCTGCGCGCCGGCCGCGACGGTGTCGAGCACCAGGGACGACTTGCCGGAGCCGGAGACGCCGGTGAAGACGGTCAGCGCCTTCTTCGGAATGTCGAGGCTGACCTCACACAGGTTGTTGGTGGTGGCCCCGATCACCCGGATTCGGTCGTTCGCGTCCTGGTCGTCCATGCCGATGAACCCTAGCCTCGATCCGCGTCGCCTCGGTTCTTCAGCCCTCGGAGAACCGGGCCCTTTCGGCGTCCCAGGCGACGCTGGCTTCGCTTCTAGCGAATGCTGAAGAGCCTGCGGTCCCAGCCGATGTCGACGACCTCGATGGTCGATGCGCCGGCGGCGGACAGCAGCCCGGCCACCCGGTCGGCAGAGCGGATCCCGACGCCGAAGGCGCACCGGGCGAGCAGATCCGCCTCCGCGAACTCCTCCTCGTGCGCGAGCTCGTCGGAGACCTCTTCGACCAGGACGATCTCCCGCGGTCCTCCGCCGAGCAGCGACCGGACTACGGCGACCGCGTCCTCGTCGGCAAGGCGTTCCAGCGCCTGCACCATCAGCAGCACAGTGCCGCCGTCCGCAGGGGGCGTCAGCGGCGCCTGCTCGACCCACTCCAGGCGTCCGGCCAGATCGGGCACCAGCAACTCCGGTTCCACCCCGGCGCGCTGCGACGGCAGGTCCACCACCATCGGCCGGATCCGCGGATGCGCGCGGGCGATCGCGACCACCGCCTCCACCGAGCGCACCCCCAATCCGGCCACCGCGTCGTGCTGTGACCAGTCGTAGCGCTCGGCGATCGACGGCGCCGGCCAGCGGAACAGGTCCTGCTCCGCCCGCCACCAGTCGGCTGCCAGTGCCGGATCGCCGGCCAGCCGGGCCGCCAGGTTCCGCCCATCGGCGCCGACCGCGGCGCGGCCGTCGGCCAGCGTCCCCCGCAGCCCGCCGATGACCAGATCGCGTGCGGCGACGGCACCGTCCAGGTGGTACTCCTGCAAAGAGTGCTCGTCCTCGGCGATCTCCTGGCCGATCGGCCCCAACCCGTAGCGCGCCGGGCCGGCGGCATCGGCCACCTCCTCCAGCACCTCACGGGCGACCAGCACCCGCACCAGCGCCTCGAGGGTGGGCCGGTGGCTGCCGATCGCCTCAGCCAGTTCGTCGAGGGCGGACGTCTGCCCGTCCAGCGCCTCGATCAGCCCGCAGGTGACCGCCGCCCGCAACGCGTACGGCCCGACCAGGTCGGCGAGCCGGTGCAGTTGCTCGTGCACGTCCGGTTCGTCGTCGGCCACGTCTGCAATGTCGTGACCAGGCGGGACGGGGCCGGTGTCCGCGACGGCGTGCCGCTCGCTGCGTCGCCAGTACCCGGTGACCTCGAACTGCTCCCGTGGCAGCAGGCGGTCGTTCTTCAGATGGGTCCGGATCGGCTTGATGGTCGAGGCTTCGCCCGCCACCCACGCGTACACCTGTCCGTCCAGCCAGGCCAGGTTCCGGACGGCGTCTGCCAGCACGCCGGAGGTGCCCGGCGCGGCGGCACCGCGATGCACCCATTGGACGACCGCCAGCGGCCGCTGCGGCAGCGGCACCTCGTACCGGGCGTCCGGCACCTCGATCAGCACCCGCAGCGGCAGGTCGTCCGGCACCTCGTCGAGCAATCGCCCGATCGCCGGGAGAGCGGTCTCGTCCCCGGCGACCAGCAGCCAGTCGATCCCGGTCGGCAACAGCGCCGACGATTTCGGCCCCGCGATCCAGGCCGGATCGCCCACTGCGACGGTCTCGGCCCACCGCGCGGCGGCACCGTCGCCGTGCCGGACGAACTCCAGGTCGAGTTCTCCGGCCACCGGATCCCACCGGCGCGGCGTGTAGTCCTTGGCGTGCGGACGGCCCCCCGGCGGAGCCCAGTTCAAGTGGCCGGGCACCTGGATCGGCGGAACCGGCGCATCCTGGCCGGGACCGGCCACGATCACCTTCACGTGGTCGTCGAAACCCTCGCTGCGCAGCGGCGGCACGGCGATTCCGTCCTCGGTGGAGAAGGCGCCGAGCTGTTCCCCGGTGAGGGTGATCCGGCGAAGCCCCGGGCTCAGGTCGACGATCCTGGCGACCCTCAGGCGTCGGACATTGATCGGGAAGGTCCGCTGTTCGCGGCAGGTACGAGGCATGCAAACTCCTGTGAGCGCTGGCGGGTCGACCCCCACCCTAGGCGGCCGACCGCGCTCGGCAGTCATCGCGGAGTCCTCGGCACCCAACTCAACGACCCGTGCCGAACTCTGCCTTGCACAGGAGAGTCAGCCAGTTTCACCGGCGCACCCGAGCCCGTCCTAGCGTGGCCGCAGATCAGGGCAGAGCCGGCCGTCGGCCTCCGCTCCCGCAGCCCGGCCCACGAGGAGAACACCGTGCCAAGCCCGACGCTCGCCGCGCATTCGGACGGCCGCACCCCGACAGCTTCCGCCGCCTGGCCCACCAGTGCCGCACCACTCTTGCGGGCCTGTCTGCGACGGGCGTCGGGGCCACTTGCCGCCGCGATGGCCTGCTCGATGGTCCGGCAGCTCGCCTTCCTGGCGATCCCCTACCTGATCGGTCAGGCCATCGACCAGGGCGTCGTCGGCGCCGACCTGGCGGCACTGTCCTACTGGTGCGCGGTGCTGACCGTTGCCGTCGTGGTCGAGTTCGTCGGGTTGTGCGGTTGGATCTGGTGGGCCAACGCGTCCGAGATGAGGATCGCCGCCGACCTCCGGGAGACCATGCTCGATGTCGCGATCGGCGCGACACACGGGGCCCGCACCGAAGCCTTCGACGGCGTCGGCGATTTCGTCGAACGGGTGGTCGACGACGTCGACACGGTGCTGCATTGGCTGCACGGCCTGGCCACCTGGATCGTGATCGCGACGACCGTGGTGGTGCTGGTTCCGGCGATCCTTGCGATGGACCCCGGCCTGCTCGCCGTCACCGCCGCCTGTGCCGCCCTGCTGCTGGTGGTGAGCATCGGGTTCCCCCGCGCCGACCGGCCCCGAATGGCGCGCCTCGCCACCGCGCAGGGCCGCCGCAGCCAACAGGTCGCCGAGCTGCTCGCCACCGCGCTCACCGTCCGGGGCTTCGGCGGCCAGCACCGGCTGCTCGAACGGCACCACGCCACCAGCGCCGAGATCACCCGAAGCCGGCTGTCCGTCGCTCGGCTCCGCGCCCTGTGGACGTCCAGCAGCCAGGCCCTGCCCCAGCTCGGCGTCGCCGCCGGCCTGGTGATCGGTTCCTGGTCGGCGCTGTACGGCGGACTCGCGGTGGGACAGATAGCCACCTTCGCGATGTGGATGGGCACCGTCGAACGCGCCACCACGGCCGCCACCAGCCGCCTTGGGGAACACAGCGCAGCCCTCGCCGCCGCGCAAAGGATCGCGGCCGTCCTCCGGCTACGCCGGCAGCCGTCCGGCAGCACCGCCGACGGACGCGGCGGGCCCATGGCGGACCCGACGTCCCCGGACGGGCTCCGGCTCGCCGGTCTCCTGGTCCGCCGCTCCGGGTGGCAGGCCGGACCGGTGCATGCGGCCGTCGAGCGCGGCCACTGGTGCCTGCTGACCGGGCCGACCGGTGCCGGCAAGTCGACCCTGCTGGCCGCCATCATGGGAGCCGTGCCGGCCGACGGGACGATCAGCCTCGACCAGGACGACCTGACCGCGCTGGACGTCGAAGGGCGCGCTCCGGCGATCACCCTCGTTCCGCAGCAACCGCTGTTGTTGCACGGATCGGTCCGGGACAACCTGCTGCTCGGCGCCGGATCGCGAGACGTACCGGAATCGCGGTTGCTGGAGGTCTGCCACGCCGCGGTGTTCGACGAGGTGCTCGCACAGTTGCCGGACGGGCTGGACACCGCCGTCGGTGAACGCGGTGCGCAACTGTCGGGCGGGCAGCGGGCCCGTCTAGCGATCGCCCGCGCCCTGCTGCGGCCGGGGCCGGTGCTGCTGCTCGACGACGTGTCCTCCGCCCTGGACGCCCACACCGAGGCCCAGCTGCTGGCCAGGATGCGTGCGGCGACCCACCGGCACATCGTGCTGTGGGCCAGCCATCGCCCGTCGGTGGCGGACGCCGCCGACCTCGTCCTCGACCTGGGGCGGCTGCGATGACGACGACCCAGATCGACACCGACGCCGCCGATGCCCCGCGTCCCGGGGCCGCGACGCTCTCCGACCGGCCGGACGAGCACCGCATGGTCCGGCGTGCCATGCCCTGGCTGGCGGGCAGCCGGTCCCGCATTCTCGGCTCGGCCGCGGTGACCGCGGCGGCTGCCGGGTGCGGGGTCGCCGGGCTCAATGCCATCGGCACCGTGACGGACGCCATCATCGCCGCCGACCTGCCCGGCGCACTCCGCGGCGCCGGTCTCTTCGCCGTCTTCGCGCTCACCGGCTGGGTCCTTTCGGCCTGGGGCAGCTATCTGGTCGTCGCGGTCGGTGAGCGCGTGGTGCGGACGCTGCGCGAGGCGGCCGCCTCGCGAGTCGCGCACGCCGAACTGCGCTTCCTGGAGACCCATCGCCGTGGTGACCTGCTGCGCCGGATGACCGGCGAGATCGCCAATCTGTCCGACTTCGTCGGTTCGACGCTGCCCGAGCTGCTCAGCTCGGCGGTGCTGCTGGTGGTCACGATCGGTCTGCTGGTCAGCTATTCCTGGCCGCTGGCCGTGGTGCTGCTGGCCACGGCGGTATTGTCGGCGGCGCTGCTGGGCGCCGCCTTCGCGCGTCGCGCCTCGGCGACCTATCAGGAGGTGGCCGCGGCCGAGGCCGGGATGTCGGCGACGGTCGCCGAGGTGGTCGCCGCGCGCGAGCAGATCGCCATGCTGGGGGCACGGCGGCGGGTCGTCGCCCGGTTGGCGCAGGACAACCGGCGGCTGCTGGCCGCCCGGATGACCGAGGTGCGCACCGACCGCTGGCTGAGCGGGCTCGGTCCCGCCGGCGGCCTGACCGTGATCGTCGTCCTGCTGTTCGCGGGCTGGGGGGTCCAGCAGCAGCTGCTCAGCGTCGGCGGCGCGATGGTCTTCCTGTTCGCGTCCCGCTCGGCCTTCTCCGACATCGAGACGCTGGTGCTCGACATCGGCGAACTGCGGGCGGCCCGGACGAGTCTGGCCAGGGTGTTCGCACTCCTGGAAAGCACCTGCCCGACGGTGACCGACGGCGTTCCGCTGGTCCGTGGAGCCCTCGAAGTCGAGGATGTGGGCTACTCATACCGTCCGGGTCGCGACGCCCTGCGCGGTGTCACCCTGCGGCTCGACCCCGGGGAACGCGTGGCCCTGGTCGGCCCGACCGGGTCCGGAAAGTCCACTCTGGCCAAGATCCTCGCCGGCCTCTACCGACCGCACACCGGTCGGGTCCTGCTCGGCGGGACGGACGTCGCCGCGGCATCCACCAGGGACCGGGAGCGGCAGCTCGTCCTGGTGCCGCAGGAGGTCGTGCTGACCACCGGTTCGATCGCCGACAATCTGGCCCTCGCGCCGGGCGTCTCGATGGACGCCGCCGGACGCGCCCACGCCCAGCGGATCGCCCGGAGGCTTGGTCTGGCCGACTGGCTGGACCGGCTGGCCACCGGACTGGACACCCCCGTCGGCGAGAACGGCTCGGCTCTCTCGGCCGGCGAGCGCCAGCTGGTGGCGTTGCTGCGGGTGGCGCTGCTGGATCCGTCGGTGCTGATCCTGGACGAGGCGACCGCGGAGGTCGACCCGGTCACCGCCGGGAGGATCGAGCGGGCCCTGGGCGAACTGTCCCATGACCGGGTCGTCGTCGTGATCGCCCACCGGCCCGACTCGATCGGACGCGCACCGCGGAGGATCAGCCTGGTCGACGGCGTCGTGACCGTCGGCTGAACTTCCTCCGGGCGCTTGGGGGAGGCGCTGATCGGCCGTCGGTCGAGCTTGTCGAGACCTGCTCGTCGGTTGGTCGAGCTTGTCGAGACCTGCTCGTCGGTTGGTCGAGCTTGTCGAGACCTGCTCCTCCGTTGGTCGAGCTTGTCGAGACCCCGTGGCAAGGGGTTTCGACAAGCTCAACCAGCGAGACGCCGTCCTGGTCAGCGCTTCCTCAGCACCAGCGGGCGGTCAGGCGCCGCCCTTGCCGGCGGCTGCGTCCACCAGCAGCGGAACGATCTTTTCGACCACCCACGGGTAGGCGAGCACCGACGGGTAGGCCACGTCGGAGGCCAGGCCGCTCTCGGCGTCCACCACGCCCCAGCGGCCGTCCTTCACCGCAGGAATGGCCTGCCAAAGCTTGTTGGACTGGAGCGCGGACCGCGAGATCACGCCCTCGTTGCCGAACGGGTAGCTGATCAGCAACAGGTCGGCGTCGAATTGGTCGACGTTCTCCAGGCTGACCGCGTCCTTCTTGGCGTTGTAGTTCTTCGCGTTCGGTGCCTTGACCAGGCCGAGATCCTCGAAGACCCCCGCGTCGGCGTCGGAGTTGGACGCGTAGGTGAGCTGGCTCGGGTGGACCACCACGTAGGTGTAGGTCTTCCCCTTCCAGTCAGGATGTTCAGCGGCGGCATCGGTCGCCACCTTGCGAGCGGCAGCGATCACCTCCTCCCCCTTCTCCTGGAGCCCGAGGGCCTCGGCGACCCGGCGGACCCGAGCGTCCCAGGTGAGGGTGTCGATCTCGTCCTTGGTGGAGGTGGTGACCACCGGCGCGATCTTCGTCAGCTTGGCGTAGTCGTCGTCCATCGAGTAGTGGTTGACACCCAGGATGACCTCGGGGTCGGCCTCGGCGATCGCTTCGAAGTCGGTGCCGTCCGTCGCGTCGTAGCTGACCGGATTGGTGATGCCGAGCTTCTTCTCCGCGTCACCGACGTACTCGGAGACGTAGGCGCCGGGGTAGACGGGCTGGGTGACCGGCGTCAGGCCGAGCGCGTAGGCGATGTCCCGGTCCCCGCCCGAGACGACGGCCACCCTGGTGGGACGACTCGGCAACTCGGTGCTGCCCCAGGCGTTCTTCTGGACCAGCGGGTAGATCGAATCCACCGAGCTGCTCGGTGACGCCGCGGTCTGCGACGGGACGGCGGCCGGTGAGCAGGCGGTCAGCAGGGCCGCGACGACTCCCGCCAACAGCGACACAGTGCGCTTCCGGGGCCGGCTCCGGCCGGTGCGGTGTTCGGTTCGCATCTTCTTCCTCCATAGGTGATAGCGGTTGGTCAAGGGATGTCGGGGGCAGGTGCACGGTCGTGCCGGCCGAGGGGCAGCACCAGCGGCCGTCCGGTGACCGGATGGGCGATCACCTCAGCGGCGATGTCGAACACCCGCGCGACCAGGTCGGCGGTGACGATGTCGGCCGGAGGCCCCTGCCCGATGATCCGTCCCTGGGCCATCGCCACGACGACGTCGGCGTAGCGTGCCGCCTGGTTCAGGTCGTGCGAGACCAGCACGATGGTCGTTCCCCGGCTGCGGTTCAGGTCGACGAGCAAGTCCAGCACCTCGAGCTGGTGGGCGATGTCGAGGAAAGTGGTCGGCTCGTCCAGCAGCAGGTAGGGCGTCTGCTGGGCGAGTGCCATCGAGATCCAGACGCGCTGCCGCTGCCCTCCCGACAACGAGTCGACCCGGCGAGCCACCAGATCGCCGCTGCCGGTGGCGTCCAGCGCGTCGAGCACGGCTTCCTCGTCGGCGCGGGTGCGTCGCTGACCGAGGCGCTGGTGCGGATGCCGCCCCCGCCAGACCAGGTCGCCCACCGTGATCGCCTCGGGCGCCCGTGGGGACTGCGGCAGGATGCCCAGCCGCTTGGCCACCTGCTTGGTGGGCAACCGGTGGATGTCCTGACCGTCCAGCAGCACCGACCCGGAACGCAGCCCCAGCAGCCGCGCCAGCGCCCGCAGCAGGGTCGATTTGCCGCAGCCGTTGGGCCCGATCAGCGCGGTGACCGCGCCAGGCAGCAGGGTCAGGCTCAGGTCGGGGATGACGACGTGTTCGCCGTAGCCGACCGCTATCGACTCGGCGCGCAACTCAGCGCCGCCGCCGGCCGTGGTCGCCGGCCCGCGATGCGTCCGGTCGGCGGTCACAGCGCTGCTTCCGTCCGGTCGCGCAGCATCAGCCAGATGAACACCGGTGCTCCGATGACGGAGGTCAGCACCCCGGTCGGAACCGGCGAGATGAGCGGGGCGTTCTGGGCCAGGGTGTCCGCGCCGACCACCAGGACGGCTCCCAGCAGCATGGTCAGCGCCGCCTGCGGGCCGCGCGGCACGAGTCGCGCAGCGATCGGGCCGCAGATCAGGCTCACGAACGCGATCGGCCCGACCACGCTGGTGGTCAGCGCCGCCAGTGCGGCCCCGGCGACCAGGACGCCGATCCGCACCTGCCCCACTCGGGTCCCGAGGCCGCGGGCCAGGTCGTCGCCGAGGCTGATGCCCGCCAGGCCGGGAGCGAACAGCACGGCTGCGATCCCGCCCGCGGCCACCAGCCCCGCCAGCAGCGCCACCTCTGGCCAGGTCAGGCCCGCCACGCTCCCCGTCGACCATCGGGTCGCCATCTCGGTGCCCTGCAGCGACGCCAGGGTGAGCAGATAGGTCGTGGCGGCGGAGGCGACCGCGCTCATCCCGATCCCGATCAGGATCACCCGGTAGGGATCCAGCCCGTCGCGCCAGCTCAGCAGCCCGACCAGGGCGATCATCGCCGTCGCCCCGAGCATCGAAGCCAGTTGCACGCCCAACCCGGCACTCGGGGTCAGCACGATGACGGCGACCGCGCCGACGCTGGCGCCGGAGGAGATGCCGATGATGTCCGGCGTGGCCAGCGGGTTGCGGATCACCCGCTGGTAGAACAGCCCGGCCAGCCCGAAGACAGCCCCGCTCAGCGCCGCACCGAGCGCCCGTGGCAGCCGAGTCTCGAAGACCACATAGCGGGCCAGCCGCCGACCACGCCCCAGCAGCGCCGGCGGGATCTCGGACCAGGCGATGCTGGCCGAGCCGCCCAACAGGATCGAGGCCCCCAGCAGCAGCACCAGGCCGGCCGCCAGGCCGACGATCCAGCCGACGGCGCGCCGCTGGTCGGCACGCCGGGCGGCGCGCATAGCGGCACGCGTCCGCTCTCGGACGTCGCCGCCGGCCCCGACCACGGTCGCTCCCGCCGTCACAGGGTCACCAGATTCGGACGCCGGGCGAGCCAGATGAAGAACGGCGTGCCGATCACCGCGGTGGTGATCCCCACCTCCAACTCGCCGGAGCCGGGTGCGAGGCGTCCGGCGACGTCGGCGCTCAACAGCAGCACCGCGCCGGCGACCGTCGCCACCGGCAGCGAGGCCCGGTGGTCGGCACCGACCAGCATCCGGGCCAGATGTCCGCCGACCAGGCCGACGAAGGCGACCGGGCCCACGCCGGCCGTGGCGGCCGCGCACAGCAGCACCGCGACGCCGGCACAGAGCAACTGCGCCCGACCCACCCGGACGCCCAAGCCGGCCGCGGCGTCCTCACCGAGGGCCAGGATGTTGAGCGTGCGGCCCAGCGGAAGCGCCAGCAGCAGGCCGGCCGCCAGAAAGGGGGTCACCTCGGGCAGCACCTCGGCACGGCCGGTCAGTTGGCCGACCGACCAGAACCGCAGGCTCGCCGCGGTGGACGCGGACCGAACCACCAGCAGGGAGATCGCCGAGGCCAGCAGCGCCGCCACGGCTGCCCCGGCCAGCACCAGCCCGATCGCCGAGCCGCCGGCGGCTCGGGTGCCGACCAGGTACACCAGGGCTGCGGTCGCTCCGGCGCCGAGCAGCGCAAACCAGAAATAGCCGTGCAGATCGCCGATGCCGAAGGCCACGATGCCGACCACGACGGCGAACGAGGCGCCGACCTCGACTCCGAGGATCCCCGGATCGGACAGCGGGTTCAACGTCAGTGCCTGCATGATCAGGCCGGACGCCCCCAGTGCCGCGCCGACCAGCGCCCCGAGCAGGGTGCGGGGGATGCGCTCGGTCCACAGGACGTGCGCGTTGTAGTAGTCGTCGTAGGGATGCAGCAGCACCGAGACGACTTCGGCCGGGGAAATGTCACGAGCCCCGAGCCCGACGCTCAGCACGAGGACGACGAAGGTCAGGGCCAGCCCACCCAGAAGGATCGCGCCGGACCTGGCCAACCGGGCCCGCGGCAATTCCGGTTCCCTGGCCGCCGCATCCTCGCCGTGTCCGCGGCCCGCTCCCGGCCCGTCCGGGAACCACTCGGTGACGCTTCCGCGACGCGCGAACCTCAATGGGATGCCCTCCCGCACCGTGTGAGCTCGCCGGACACCAGCGAACGACGACCGCGACTTAGGTTAGCCTCGCCTTATGAGCGCCGATACAACGGTCTTCTCAGCCGGTCCAACTCACCGAGCAGGTTCCGCGCTGGCGGTCGACCTCCGTCCGAGCGACGCGGGCTTCAGGTTCCTGTCGGACGACGACGTCAGCGCGGAGGGTCACGACGCCCACCGGCACAGCTTCCACCAATTCCTCTTCGTCCCGGTCGGCCGCGCGCACGTCTGCGCCGATGGCACCACCCATCTTCTGTCGCCGGAGTCCGGCCTGTGGCTTCCCGCAGGCGTGTGGCACTCCGCTCGATTCGACCCGGACAGCATGGTGGAGCCGATCAACTTCGAGGCCTCGCAATGGCCGCTGCCGTTCACCACGGCAACCCCGGTGGCGATCACCACCCGGCGCCGCCGCTTGCTGCTGGCCGGCCTGCGCGGCGGCGCGGACCCTGGTGCGACGGTCTTCTCCGCCCTGCTCACGGAGCCTCGGCTGCCGCTGCCGGAGCCTCGCACCGCGGCTGCCCGCGCCGTCGCCGCAGGCTTGCGGGCCGAGCCGCGCTGCCAGCGCACGGTGGCCGATTGGGCCGGCCATCTGCACGTCGGCGCAACCACCCTGAGGCGCGCCTTCGTCAACGAGACCGGGCTGAACTTCTCCGAATGGCGAACCCGGCTTCGGCTGAACCTGTCGGTGGACCTGCTGGCCCGCGGACATCTGGTCTGTGGGGTCGCTCAACAGGTCGGCTTCACCAGCACCAACGGTTTCATCATCGCCTTCCGGCGACACTTCGGGAAGACGCCGAAAGCGTACGCCGAGTCCGAGTTGCTGATCGGCTGAATCCGGGCCCCACCTCCCCGTCCGCGCCGCGCCAGGCCGCCCACAATTCGGCGTGCCGCTGGACAGGGACGCCGAGGATCACGGCTCGCCGTAACGCTCCCGCGGATCGATCAGCGGATAGCCGGGCGCCACCGGGACGGCGATGCCTTCGTCGTAGATCTGCTGTCGGCGGCGGCGTCCGCTCGCCTCGTCGTGCTGCTGCAGCAGCTCGATGATGTTGCCGTCCGGATCGGCGATGTACACCTGCTCGACGAAGTCGTCACGGACCCGGAAGCCGCCGACTCGGTCCATGCCGCGCGCCTGAACGGCGGCCAGCAGCGGCCGCCAGTCATCGACCATGATCGCGATGTGATGCACCAGCCCGGTCTGCAGTTCGTCGGTCTCCCAGTTGGGTGCGTTGTCCCGCAGCCGTCCGGGCGTCTTCTCCCGAACGACGTGGATCTCGGCGTCGCCGAGCCTGAAATAGGCGCCGTGGAAGATGAAGTCGGTCGGCCGGTGGATCTCTTCGAAGCCGAGCAGGTCGACGTAGAACTCCCGTGTCTTGTTCAGGTCGGAGACCACGAACGCCACATGATGCAGGTAGGCGGTGGGTGCCATCACTTCCTCTCCTCGAGCCGGGCTGCTCGTCGTCGAGCCAGACTGCCCGTCCCGGTTGCCCCTCATGGTGTCCGAACCATGCCGCACCGCCAGGACTCTTGCCGAAATCGCCGCCAACTTGTGCAGATTGCCCGACTTGGGCGCGATTCCGGGGGTCGCGCTCGCCAGCCGGTGGCCTGAGGCCGTTGACTTACCGCGGCCGGTGGCCGGGCAAGGCAAAGGAGCCGTATCCATGGAATTTGCGTTCGCAGTCATCTCGATCCTGATCAGCATCGGCGCGCTGTTGCTGCTGATCGTGCGATTCAAAGTTCACCCGTTCATCGCGATGGTGTCGGTCGCGATCGTGCTCGGGCTCGTCTTCGGCATCCCGCTGGTGGGCGACAAAGGCATGCTGCACGTGCTTGCCGCCGCGCTGGGCCCGTCGCTCGCCCACGTCCTGCCACTGGTCGGCCTGGGCTGTATCGTCGGCGAGATCATCTCCCGCTCCGGCGGCTCGGAGTTGCTCGGCCTGCGACTGCTGAAGCTCGTCGGCGCGAAACGCGGCGCACTGGCGCTCTCCCTTGCCGGCCTGCTGGTCGGCAGCACCATCTTCTTCGACACCGCGGTCATCCTGCTGGCCCCGGTTGCCATCGCGGTGGCGAAGCAGGCCGGCCGCAATGTCGCCTATTTCGCTCTGCCGATGGCCATTTCTGCGCTCGCCGTGCACGCGGTGATCCCGCCGCACCCCGGCGCGGTGGCGGTGGCCTCCGCGCTCGGCGCCGACTTCGGCCTGCTGGTCGCATTCGGCCTGCTGTCGATGCTGCCCGGCGCGGTAGTCGGCTGCCTGTGGGCCTATCGGCAGGTGCGGTTGATCGATGCCAAAGGCGGGCTGCTGGAGTTGGGCGAAGAGGACCGGGTCGGCGGCAAGCATTCCAGCGGCCACCCTGATCTGGTCACCAAGACCACCGTGCCGAACCTGCTGACCCGCCTGGTCTGCGTGCTGCTGCTGCCTGTGGTGCTGATCCTTGCGGCCACGATCGCCCAGACCTTCACCGGCGCGGACGGCGCAGGTGCGGTGATCCGGGACATTCTCCGATTCGTCGGCACCCCGGAGTTCGCGCTTATCATCACCACCGTGGTGGCCTATGTGGCCCTTCTACCGAAGGACGAGCGCAAAGTCACCGGCCTCACCGAGGTGGGCCGGATCGGCCTGCGGCCGGTCGGCGAGATCGTGCTGTCCACCGGCGGCGGTGTCGCCTTCGGCGGCGTGATCGGCGCGGCCGGCATCGGCGCGACCCTGGTCAAGACCTTCGAGGACCTGCACGTGCCGCTGCTGCTGTTCGGCTTCGTGCTGGCGGTCGTGCTGCGAGCCACCCTTGGGACGACCACGGCGGCGGTAACCACAGTGGCGGCACTGCTGGCCACCTCGGTCGACCTCACGCAGGTCGGCGCCACTCATGTGGCGCTGCTGGCGGTGGCGATCTCCGCCGGTGGCGTCTGCCTCTCTCATGTGAACGACGCCGGATTCTGGGTGCTGTCGCGCTATTTCGGGATCAGCGAGATCACCATGCTGCGCACCTGGACGGTCGGCGTCACCATCATGGGACTGATCTGCATGGCGATCACCACCACCTTGTGGTTCATCCTGCCGAGCTGACCGGATCGAGCAGGGCCCGCGCGGTCGTCGCGTCCGTCACCACGGTGGTGCACAGGCCCGCGGCGACCGCGGCGGCGATGATCGGGGCCTTCGCCACACCCCAAGCCAGCAGCACGCGGTGCGGGATCGTGACGAACTCGGACGGCTCGATGCCGACCCGCAGCTCGTCCAGGGAACTCGGCACCCGCGCGCCGGCGGCGTCCAGGAACCATCCGCAGACGTGCCCGACCGCACCCCGCTCGGCGCCCTCGGCGAGCAGACCGGACGGCACCGGCGAGTAGCCGCCGGTGCCGTCGAAGCGTTGCGTCGAGTTCGCCCCGACCAGGGCCACGGACGCCCGCCGAGCGCGGCCCAGGGCACCGGCCAACTCGACCGACCGGCGCGCCGCCTGGGCACGCTCGACCTCGCGGTGGACGAACGGACTGGCGATAGCGTCATAGCCGGCGCCGGTGGCGACCGCCAACTGCTCTCCCACCGGCGCCGACGCACTCCGAGTAGACACCCCGAGCAACTCGCTGACCCGCTCCAGCGGACCCAAGCTCTCAGCGAACGGCACCACCGGCGCCATCGTCCGGCTGGACGCCACGGCCACGGTGCGCCGATCGCGCGCCCGCAGTTCGGCCGCCATGGCGCGGGTGGCGACCCTGCCGAGCACGTAGTCGTCCTCGGCGAGATTCCGCTTGAACTGCAACGCCACCCGGAACCGGACGCCGCGTCCGGCGGCACTCCAGCGGGCGCGCAGCGCCTCCTCCAACTCCGGCATCCGATCGTGCGCGTCGGCGAGGTGGAAGCGGACGATGCCGCGCTCGCGGGCCTCCTCCAGCATCCGGGAGACGGTGGCGCGGCTGATCGACTGCTGCTCGGCGATGTCCGCCTGGGAGCAACGCTCGACCCAGTACAGCTCCGCAACCTCGCGGAGCCGACGCTCGTGGCGCCGCATCTCTCGCACTCCGGTGGGCTCCATCGTCCTCCTCATGCCAGCTGACCAGCCCCATCGTGCCCCGGCCACGCGCCCGGCGTCGACACCCACGACGCGGATGAGAGATCCCCACCGAGCTTGCACGACGGCGATGGTTCCGGGCAGCACGAAAAGGGCGGCCCCGTCGGGGACCGCCCTTGGTGACGTTGTCTATGTCGTCCGGCGAAAGCTACTCAGCGAGCGCCACGTTGACGACCCTGCGCCCACGCCGCGTGCCGAACTCGACGACGCCGGCGCGCAGCGCGAACAGGGTGTCGTCGCCGCCACGGCCCACGCCCTCACCGGGGTGGAAGTGCGTGCCGCGCTGTCGGACCAGGATCTCGCCGGCATTGACAGCCTGGCCGCCGAAACGCTTCACGCCGAGCCGCTGCGAATTGGAGTCGCGCCCGTTGCGAGAGCTAGATGCGCCCTTCTTATGTGCCATCTCGTGCTACCTCAGCCTTCGATTCCGGTGACCTTGACCTGGGTGTACTTCTGCCGGTGGCCCTGGCGCTTCTTGTACCCGGTCTTGTTCTTGTACTTCAGGATGCGGATCTTCTCACCCTTGGTCTGACCCAGCACCTCGGCGCTGACGCTGACCTTGGCAAGCTTCTCGGCCTCCGTGGTGATGGACTCGCCGTCGACCACCATCAGCGGGGTCAGCGCAACGCTGTCACCCACCGCGGCCTCGACCTTGTCGATCTCCAGGACGTCGCCGACTGCAACCTTGTGCTGGCGGCCGCCACTGCGCACGATCGCGTACACGCCTGACCCACTCTCTTCGATCTCGATGAATGCTGTGCCAGCACGGGCGGGCGATCCGGACGAACCGTACTGCCGACAGGCCCATGGGCACCGAGGGTCAAGACTACGTGCCCTGTCGGAACAGGGTCAAACCGACACCCTGCCCGTGCCACACCTGGTTGCCCGTGACGTTCGCAGAGGCCTAGCCCCCGGTCGAGTTCGACACCTATGAGGGAGCCGAGCACGCCTTCGACCATCCGAATCCACCGTTCTTCCACGCCGAGGCGTCCACCCTGGCCTGGAGCAGGACGCTCGGCTTCCTCGCGGATCCGCTGGGCTGAGCAACCGAACCCGATTTCTCCGCACTCGATTGCCAAACACCGAATGCTGAAACGCTTTAGCTGAAATCGAGTGTGGCGAAATCGGGTTGGGCAGCGGCGACCTTTCTCAGCGCGGTCACCAATCCGGCGGGTCCGACCGCCGCTCGCGGTCGTCCCGCTCATCACGTCCTCGGTCTCCGCGGCCCCGATCGTCGCGCGGTCTCGGGGTGCTGAGATCGCGCAACCGGTCGGCCAGCCAGTCCCTTGCCAGACCCAGCCCCTGACCGAGATCGGCGAAGATCCGACCCAGACTCTCGTCGAGCCTGGCGAACTCCTCGCCGTAGTGCCGCGCGGCAGCGGACGCCTCGGCGGAGATGCTGGCGTTCGGGTCGTCGTCGCGCCGCGGATACTGCCCGTCGAGCACCTCTTGGTAGCCGCCCGAACGCACCCAGCGATCCAACTCGGCGGCCCGGACCACCGCGAACGGGTGGGTCTGGCTCTCGACGATGAGCACCCGCAGCAGCACGTCCCGGACGTCGTCGTTGGCGTGATACTCCCCCGCCTGAGCCAGGAACGCCCCGGCGTCCAGCTCGTCGATCCGGCCGCCGGAAGCCATCTTCATATGGGCCCGCAACGCAGCCTCCGGCTGCTGGTCGGCGAGCAGGCCGGCCCGGTCTGCGGACAACTCCGATTTGCGCTGCCACTCCAGTAGCGCCGCCATCACCGCCCGGACACCGAGCGCGCCCAGCGGCAACGCGAACAGCGAGGTCGAGAACGCCAGCAGGACGCTCAACAGGGTGCGGTAGACGGCGTGCCCGCTCAGCACATGGCCGAGCTCGTGCCCCAGCGCGAAGCGGAGCTCGTCGTCGTCCATCACATCGACCATGCCCGAGTTGACCACGATCACCGGGTGATCAAGGCCGATGGTGAGGGCATTGATCGCCGGGTCGGCCCGGATGAACAACTCGGGCAGCTCACCGGCGTCCAGCACCTCACCGGCCTCGCGGTACAGCCGATACACCCGCGCGAACTGACGCTCGTCGGCCCGCACCGCCGAGCCCAGCAGCAGCATCCGGACCGCCCGTTCGTTCAGAAAGCCCGACAGCTGCCGGAGAATCACGTCGAATCCGCGCAGTTTGCGCAGCGCCACCAGGGCACCGCGATCGGCCGGATGCTCCCAGGCCCGTGAGCTGATGGAGGGCAGCGGAATCCGCGAAGTCTCACTCATGCGGTCCAGTCTGCCCTGCCTTCGCCACCCCCGAAGGGGTAGGTTCTGACTACACCTTCGGGTGAGCAGTGCCCATTTCTCGCACTGCGCAGTATCAACGGGACACCAGGTGTCTCCTGACGCACGTGGGAACAGGGACGCTGATGGCTGCATCGGATGTAGCGGGACGCTCGGACGCGACGGAGGCATCCGTCTGGGTTCGGGCCGCCGCATGCTTCTCGCGCTGGCAGGGTGGCGAGTCCGCCGCCCTGGACGAGCTCGTCCGGCTGATGACGCCGGTGCTGTGGCATACGGTGCGGGCCTACGGGTTGAGCCAGGCCGCGGCGGAGGACGCCGTGCAGAACACCTGGCTGGCACTCGTCCGCAACGGGCACCAGGTGGCGCAGGCGGCCGCGATCGGCGGCTGGCTGCTGACCACGGCTCGCCGGACGGCGTGGCGCACCAAGACCGCCGACGGCAAGACCACGGCGGTCGAGGATACGCAGCTCGCCGCCGGGCTGCCGCCGTCCGCGGCCGCCGAGACCAGCGCATTGGAAGACCTGGCCGACACGGCTCTGTGGATCCACGTCCGGGCGCTCGATGACAGGTGCCAGCGGTTGCTGCGCATCGTGGCCTTCGACGACCGTCCCGACTATGCGGGGCTCGCCAAGAGCCTGGGGATGCCCATCGGCAGTATCGGCCCGACCCGGCGCCGCTGCCTCGACAAACTGCGCAGCTCGCTGGAGAAAGGTGGCCAACTGTGAACGCCGAGGAACGTGACCCCCTGCTGGTCGCCGTCAAGAGGATGTACGAAGAACTCGACCCCCCGCCGGCCGGGCTGACCGAGCGCGTCCTGGTGGCATTGGCTGTCGACGACCTCGACCTGGAGTACGAACTGCTCACCATGGTCTACCGCTCGCAGCAGTTGGCCGGCGTCCGCAGCGGCGACGATCAGAAGCTGGTGATGGAGTTCACCGCGGTCGGCATCACCGTGATGCTGCGGATCAGCCCCGTGGACGCCGGTCACCGCCGGATCGACGGCTGGGTCACCCGCACCGCCGACGCCACCGGCGAAACGGCCGAACTCACGGCGTCGCTGTGGCAGGAACAGGGCACCCAGACCGCATCGGTCGGCACCCATGGACGCTTCGAGTTCACCGGCGTCCCACACGGGCTCACCCGGCTCGACCTCGCCGGCGCCGACTCCGACAGCGCCTTCCGCACCACGCTGTTCGAAATCTGAACCCGACCGGAGGATTCCTGTGAGCGACTACCCGAACCCCAAAGACGAGCGTTCCGACGAGCCGCAGATCACCCGTCGTCCGAAGCGCGACCCCATGGACCGCGATCCGGTCGTGCCACCGCGCTCGATGATCGACCCGCTGTCCGGGCGGGTGCTCGATCCAGGAACGGCGATGCAGGTCGAAGGGATCAGCCCGCGACCCACCGTCTATGTCGGGACGTCGTTGCTGGTCGCGCTGGACCGGCTCGACGACGTCCTACCGATCCTGCGCAAGGTGGGCAGGCTGAAGGGCTGGACCGTCCAGGTCGACGAGAAATTCGACGCACCTCGGACGACCGTGCCCGATCCCAAAGACCCGGCGAAGCGGATCACGCTCGGCATGGCCCGGTTGCTGCTCGGCGTCAGCCCCGGGGTTGCCGCCTCGTCGCCGGACGCCTGGGTGCTGCTGCAGCTGGCCCGTGCCGAGGCCGGGGTGGACGCCCTGATCGGCGTCGGCCTCGATCACCTGATGATGACCTCGCCGGTCTGGGATCCGCATCCGGTCTGGGACCCACACCCGGTCTGGGACCCACACCCGGTCTGGGACCCACACCCAGTGTGGGATCCACATGGTGCGCCGACCAGCTACGCCCGGCAGGGTTCGGGCGGTCGGCAGCCGGTCGTCTTCGTGGGGCACCCGCCCTACCGGCATGAGGAATGCTCGGTGCGGCCTCACGTCGCGATCATGGACACCGGCATCGGCAAGCACCCGTGGCTGGACCAGATCGTCACCGAGGACACGCCGAGCCTGATCCCGCTCGACCCGGACACCGACCCGGAAGTGGGTGGTGACCGGTCCGGACCCCTGGACGGCGAACTCGACACCAACTCCGGCCACGGCACGTTCATCGCCGGACTGATCCACCAGGCCTGCCCGGACGCCGACATCTTCTCCTGGCGGATCGTCAACTCCGAAGGACCCGTGCCAGAGAACCGGGTGCTGACCGCGCTGATCGGGCTGGTCGAGTTGGTGCGGAAGTACTACGACCGCGAAGAAGGCGGCCTGCGCATCGACGTGCTCAGTCTCTCGCTCGGCTTCTTCCACGAATCGCAGGACGACACCCTGACCGAGCATCTGCTCGGCGGACTCCTCGGCTCGCTCGGCACGATGGGCGTCACCGTGGTCTGCGCCGCCGGCAACGAGTCGACCGCCCGGCCTCAGTATCCGGCCGCGCTCGGCCCGTGGCGTCCGGCCGAAGGCGAGGCCGAGAAGGTGGACGCGTTCCGGCTGCCGATCGTCTCGGTCGGCGCGCTGAACCCCAACTCGACCGAGGCGCTGTTCAGCAATACCGGTCCGTGGGTGCGGGCATGGGCCTCCGGCGCGTCGGTGGTGAGCACGATTCCGGCGTTCCAGGGCGGCTACCTGCCGCTGGCTCGAATCACATACGACGGGCACGTTCGCGAGAGCATCGATCCGGACGACTTCACAGGTCAGTTCGCGGTGTGGAGCGGGACATCTTTTTCCGCGCCGCTGGTGGCCGGGCAAATCGCCCATCACCTGTTCCGCACCATGCCGGCCGACGAGGAAGCCCACCGCTCCACCGTCATGGAACGGGCCTGGGTCGCTGTTACGTCAGTAACGGACATCGTGGCACCATGAGGGGATGTTGACGGCCCTCGAGTTACATGAACGTGCTCGGGCCGCCAACACCGCGTGGCGCTTCAAACAGGCTCGGCAATTGCTGCTGAAGGCCTTGCGGCGCACCGATGATCTGACCACTCGCGCGATCATCGAAGGCACCCTCGGTTTCGTCGAGGCGGAGCTGGGCGATCCGCAGGCCGGGCTCAGCCTGCTCGACCAGGCCCTGCGGCGAGGCGAGGAACTGCCGCCGGTCGAAGTGGGCAAGATGTTTGCGCAGCGGGCGCTCATCCACACCCGGCTGGGCGAGATGCGGCAGGCGCTGGTCGACTTCACCCAGGCGATTCCGATGCTCGCCGAGAGCGTCGAAGAGACCGGGCGGGCCCGGATGAACCGCGGCAACGTCCATCTCGCGCAGGGCTCGATCGGTGCCGCGCTGGTCGACTTCGAAGCCGCCGCCGTCGCCCTCGACGAGGCCGGCCTGGAGATATTGGCGACCAAGACCAGGCACAACCTGGCCTATTCGGTGATGATGAGCGGCCAGCTGGCGCGCGGTCTGCAGTTGATGGACGCCGAGGCCGGGGCTATGCGAGCGGTGTCACTGCAGCTGGCGGCGATCTCCGACCAGGATCGCGGCGAGGCGCTGCTGGCCGCCGGCATGCACGACGAGGGTCGCCGCAATCTGCGGCAGGCAGCCGAACTGTTCGGACGCATGGGCTGGCGGCGTGCGCAAGCCGAAGCCGAACTGGCGCTCGCGCGGGCCTGGGTGGTCGACGATCCGACAACGGCCGCCCGGCTGTCGAAGCGGGCGGGCCGGCATTTCGTGCAGAGCGGCGCGCCTGCCCGCACGCTGCAGTGCGAGGCGGTCGAGACCGCCAGCATCATCGAGCGGGGTCGCGGTTCGGCCGAGAAGGCGAGCCAGCTGGCTGTCCGGCTGAGCCGGCAGGGGCTGCGCCGCGACGCGACCTGGATGCGGGTCTACGCCGCCCAGGCAGCGCTGGCCGAGCGCCAGGCGTCCGTCCGGCTACGGGTGCCTCGGGACGCCAGCCTGAGCACCCGGCTGCTCGCCTACGAAGTGCGCGCCCGTGCGCAGCGGCGTCCGGGCGATGCGTTGCGCGTGCTCCGGGCCGGATTGGACGAGCTGCATCAGTGGCAGTCCACTTTCGGCAGCCTCGACCTGCAGACCGCGACGGTGAGTCACGGCGAGCGGCTGGCGGAGCGCGGGCTGGCGCTGGCCGTGGGCACCGAGCGTCCTCAGCTGGCCTACGAGTGGGTGGAGTGGCTGGACGCCGTCTCGACCCGGATCGTCCCGCTGCGCCCGCCGGCCGACCCGGAGGCTTCCGCCGACCTGACCGAGCTGCGGGTGCTGGCGCAGCGGCGTCCGGAACCTGGTACGCCGGACGCCGAACGGCAGGCCGAGTTGCTCGATCGGGTGCGGCGGCGGGCCTGGACCGATCGCGGCTCGGCGACGGTGCAGCCGATCGTGCCGTTCGACCGGTTGCAGGCCGAGCTGCGCGCCACCGATGCCACCCTGCTCGCGCCGCTGGCGACCGGCGGCTGGGCCTGGCTGCTGATGGTCACCGCGGACGCCGCGGAGCTGGTCCGGATCGGCCCGACCGACGACATCCGGACGGCGCTCTCGGGCCTTCCGGCCGATCTGGACATGGCCGCCGCCGATCTGCCGCCGACGCTGGCGCGGAGCGTCCTGGCCGGTCTGCGGGAACGCGTCGCGGGCCTGGACGCCGCACTCTTCGACCCGATCCGGAGGCAGCTCAGCACCTATCGGGTGGTGATCAACCCCACCGGCATCTTCTCCGGCATCGCCTGGACGCTGATGCCGACCCTCGCCAGGCACGCCGTGACAATTCCGCGCAGTGCCTCGGAGTGGGTGACCAAGCGGGCCGCACCGCACGAGCTCGCCACCGCCGGACTGGTGGCCGGGCCTCGGCTGGCCCGCGCCGAGCACGAGGTGACGGTGGCGTCCGCACACTGGCCGGGCGCGGTGGTGCTCACCGGGCCGTCCGCTGCCGCCGCCCAGGTCAGTGAGCTGGCCGGACGGGTCGATCTGCTGCACCTCGCCGCGCACGGCCATCACGTGGTCGACAACCCGCTGTTCTCCACCCTGGAACTGGTCGACGGGCCATGGTTCGGCTACGACCTGGACCAGTTGCCGCAGGTGCCCGAGACGGTGATCCTGTCGGCCTGCGAGGTGGGCGCGACCACGATCCGGCGCGGCGACGAACTGCTCGGCCTGACCACCGCCTGGCTGCATGCCGGCGCGCGCTGCGTGATCGCGTCCCCGGCGAGCGTGTCCGACGAGGTGGCGGCGGCGATCCTGCCCGATATGCACGCCGAGCTGGCCCGCGGCCGGCCCCCGGCGGACGCCCTGGCAGCGGCCACCGCCAAACACCCCGGCCTGCTCTCCACCTTCCAGTGCTACGGCGCCGGCTGGTGACCTGAGGGCCCCTCCGTCTGTTGGACGGAGGCTAATCCCCTTGTCAGAGTGGAGTAGCCGACATCGATCGGCGGTTTCTGCCGGGTTACCCACGGTCCCGGCTGACTGAGAATCTGGTGAGATTTTCTTTGCCCGCTCACAAAACGGGGGCGAAATTGTGCTTTCTAAGTGTGAAGACCTTGCTTTCCGAAGTGCTCGCCAGCGACCGCGTGCTGTGCCGGCGGGACCACCATGAACTGCGTCGGCCGATCGACCACTGCCTCGACACCGGGGAACTGATCGCGGTGCTTCCGGGCATCTATACCGCGCCCGCACCCGATCTGGAGACTCTCGCACTGGCCGCCACCCGCTACCAGCCGGACTGCGTGGTGGTGGGAGCCGCTGCGGCCCGGCTGCTGTGGTGGCCGGATTGTGCCGTCGACCAGGTGGACGTCGCTGTGCGTCGGCCGTCTCCCGCCTGGCAGCACTACCGCGCTCAGCACCGCATCGTCCCGCCCGATCTGATCGTCGAACGCGGGGCGGTGCGGATCGCCACCCCGGCCTTGTCCGTGCTCGACCTGCTGCCCGCTCTGGGCGGTCGGGTGATCGACGAGGCGCTCCGGTTGCGTGCGGTGACCTTGCCCGTGCTGTGGCAGGCGCTCGAGCTCACGGCGGGCCGTCGCGGCAACCTGCTGCGCCGCGAACTGCTCATCGACTCCCGCGATGAGCCCTGGTCAGAGGCCGAGCGCGCCACTCACCGGGCACTTCGTGCCGCCGGCATCACCGGCTGGGTCACCAATCATCGGATCGAGGCGTTCGATCACACCTACTTCGCAGACATCGCCTTCGAACAACGCCGGCTGATCGTCGAGATCGACGGCCAGGAGTTCCACAACAATCCCGAAGCATTCATCCGTGACCGGTGGCGCTGGTCGCATATCACCGCGGCGGGCTGGCGAGTCCTGGTGTTCCCTGCGTCGGCGACGAGCGAACCGGCAGAGATGATCACCCTGATCGAGGCCGCAATCGCCGTAGCGAGGCTCACCCAACGGGGGTAGGCCGGCGTCATCCCGAAAATCGCCGACTCGATTGGTCTCCACCGGCGTGTCGCACGCTCCTGAGCAATCGATTCAGCGATTTTCGGGATGGTCAGGTCAGGAACTCGGCGACCGCGGTCACGACCCGCGTCGCGGCACCTCGGTTGAACGAGTGCGCGCCGGGCACGGCGACGATCTGGGGCTGCGCTCCCCCGGCTTCCTGGGTCGCCGCCCGCACATCCTCGGGCGAGCCGAACGGATCCCGCTCGCCCTGAACGACCAGCACCGGTCCGGTGACCCCGGCGAGTTCCGCGATCCGCGAGTTCTCCGGCTTGCCGGGCGGGTGCAGCGGGAACGCCAGACAGACCACGCCGGCCTGGCACTCGTCGTAGCAGCGGCAGGCCACCCGCGCACCGGCACTGCGTCCACCGACCCACAGCGGCACCCCTGGGTACCGCGCCAGCATCGCCTCAAGGGCCGGGCGCCAGCCGTCGTCCAGAATCGGGGGGCGGGCGGCGATCCGCTTTCCAGCCACCCGCCAGGGCTGCTCGTGCAGCACCACGGTGATTCCTTGCGGCGGCAGCTGTGCGGCGAGCGTGACCAGGTCGAAGGCGCCGATCCCGCCGCCGGCGCCGTGGCCGAGCAGCAACACCGCGCGGGCGTCCGGGGCGAGGTGCACGGTGAGCCGCGAGGGGCCGTGCGGGGTCTCCACGGTGATCGCCGACATGCCGGCCATTGTGCCGCACGCGTACCTGCCACTATGGAGGCATGTATCTGACCTGGATCGTTGCCATGCTGGGCGTCGCGGCGTTGCTGGTGTGGGCGTGGCGGGCGCAGCGGCGGAAGTTCGCCGACGAGATGTTCGCCGGCGTGATTCCCGGCCTGGCGCCGCTGGCGGGCCAGGCCGATACCCGAGTTCCGGTACCGGGTGGTGCTGAGTACTCGGGCGAGGTCGCGGTGGCGTTCAACCCGCCGCGCGGCGTCCGTCCTGGCCTGGCCGGCACGGTGGTGGACGGTGCGCCGGAGACCCGCGACGTGATGGCCACCATCATCGACCTGGCCGCCCGCGGTCATCTCAGCGTCACCGTGGTAGAGAGTCCGCGGTCCCGCAACGGCAAGGACTGGGCGTTGCACGCCGCCGACACGCCACCCAACGACGCGCTCGACGACATCGAACGCGAGTTCCTGCACGAGTTGTTCATCGTCTCGCCCGACGTCCGGCTCTCCGAGTTGCCGTTGCAGGGCAACCGCGCGTTCTCGGAATGCCAGTACATGCTGGCCAATCAGTCCTACGGACGCGGCTACTTCCGGCACGTCACCGGCATGCAGCCGGTGCGAGTGGTGTGGATCGTCGCCGGCCTGCTGCTGTTGCTCGGCTTCGGCACCGGTATCGGCGCCGCGATGGCCGCCGGCGCGGTCGCCGCTGTCGGCGCGGCGGTGATCAGCGCCCGGACGACGCAGCGTCCCGTCCGGACCGCGGAGGGCACGGCGCTGCGCATCCAGACCCTCGGCTTCAAGCGCTACCTGGCGACCGCGGAGGCCGAGCAGTTCTCCTACGAGGAGGCGGCCGGCGTCTTCTCCAAGTACCTGCCCTGGGCGATCGTGCTGGGCGTCGCCGATCACTGGGTGAAGGTCTTCGGCGATCTTGCCGCGCATGCCCGCGCCGACGGCTACGACGACGACTTCGACCTCGTCTGGCTAGGGGTGATGGGTTGGGGTCTGAGCGACGCCATGTTCACACTGGCGATGTTCTCGGCCCTGGACGGCTTCGACGGGGTCGGTGAGATCGGCTCGCTGGGCGACGCCTTCGGCGATTCCGGCGACATGTTCGACGCTGGCACCATCGACACCCTTGGCGCGGACGCCGGCAGCGCGTTCGGCGACCCGGGCGGTTTCGACGGCGACTTCTCGTCGGTGTCCGACGGCGGCGGATTCGGCGACTTCGGCGGTGGCGACTTCGGCGGATTCGGGGACTTCGGAGGCGGCGGGGACTGAGGGTTTCCACCGCTTCGGCGGATCACGAAACAGACGGCGCCGCGACGGGTTTCCGTCGCGGCGCCGTCGGTATCGGACGTGGCGGCTCAGGCTTTCAGCACCGTCTCCTCGTGGGCGTGGATATCGGGGTCGATACCACGCGCCAGCAGCGCGGCGGTCTCGATCCGGGTGATCCGCGGCGAGAGCGCCACCGCGACGATCGACAACACCGCGCACCCCAACAGATAGGTCGCGATCGGCACCCATGAGCCGTCGAACGCCCGCAGCATCCAGGTGGCCAACAGCGGCGCCGTGCCGCCAGCCAGCGCCGCTCCAATCTGGTAGCCGAGGGTGACGCCGGTGTACCGCACCCGTGTGGAGAAGATCTCCGAGGTGAGCGTGCCGATGGTCGCCGTCGTGGGCGACCAGGCCACGCCGAGGCCCAGGATCACCGCGAGGTAGATCGCCCACGGCTGCCGGACGTCGATCAGCGTGAAGAACGGGACCGTGACGATGCCGACCAGCACCGCACCGGCCGTGAACACGCGGCGGCGTCCGAGGGAGTCGGAGAGACGTCCGGCGACCAGGATCACCGCCGTGCTCACCACCGCACCCGCGGTCACCGCGTTCAGCACCGTGACCCGCTGGTAGCCGAGGGCGTCCATGGTGGCGTAGCCGACCACGAAGGTGGCGAAGATGTAGAACGGCGCCGTCTCGATGACCTTGGCGCCGACCGCCACCAGGACCGAGCGCCAGTGGTCGCGCAGCGTGTCGGCCAGTGGAAGTTTCGGCGGTTCACCGTGCTCCTGCGCCTTGCGGAAGGCCGGGGTCTCTTCGAGACCGTTCCGGATCCACAGGCCCAGCAGCACCAGGACGATGCTGAACAGGAACGGCACCCGCCACGCCCAGGCCTCAAAGGTGTTGCCGGGCAGCGCCGTCACGATGGCGAACGCGATCGTCGAGAGCAGCATGCCCACGGTGATGCCGGTCTGCGGCACGGCCCCGAACAGGCCACGGCGGTTCTTGGGGGCGTATTCGTAGGCGAGCAGCAGAGCGCCGCCCCACTCGCCGCCGATGGCCAGGCCCTGGACGATCCGGCACAGCACCAGCAGGGTCGGGGCCAGCATTCCGACCTGGTCGAAGGTGGGCAGCAGACCGATCGCCACGGTGGCGCCGCCCATCAGCGAGATGGTGATGACCAGCGTCTTCTTGCGGCCCACCTTGTCGCCGATGTGGGCGAACACCACGCCGCCCAGCGGCCGGACGAAGAACGTCAGCGAGAGCGTCAGATACGAGAGCATCAACGACGTGACCGGATCGCCGGCGGGGAAGAACTGC
Organism: Micropruina sp.; assembly: GCF_047606665.1. Taxonomy (GTDB): domain Bacteria; phylum Actinomycetota; class Actinomycetes; order Propionibacteriales; family Propionibacteriaceae; genus Micropruina. The sequence goes on from NZ_JASGEF010000053.1 coordinate 26,561, forward strand.
TTGTCGAAGATGAGGCCGGCGGCCGTCGCGTAGAGGAAGAAGTCGAACCATTCGATGGCGCTACCGCTCAGGCTGCCGAAGAAGACACGGTTGCGTGTCCCCTTGTCGATGGTTTCTGTCGTTGCCGTCATAGGAGCACTCCTCGGATCTGAGAACACGGCCAGGCGGGGTGTGGCAGGAACGTGCCTGTTCGACCAGTCGTCCCGACCTGGGCACTGCCCGACAAGCACCATCGGGCGGACCCGATGTGGGCCGGAGATTACACGCCTGGGGCGGGATCCCCGCGACAACTGGTCCGTTGTAATCGGTTATTCACCGCGGCGAGGTGCGGCGGGGTTCGAACACCAGCCCCCAGACTTGTCCCCATGAAAGTCACCACCTGGTCGTTGCAGATGTTCCAGCCCGCCGCGGACGCGCCGCGTCCGTTGCCCGCGGACGTCCGACTGGAACGCGCCGACGGCATCACTCCCGAATACGCCCGGTTCCTCTACGGGCTGGTCGGCGGGAACTGGAACTGGAACGACCGGCTCGGCTGGTCACGCCGGCAATGGACGGACGAACTGTCGGCGCCCGGCACCGAGTTCTGGATCCTCTACGGGGAGGGAGTGCCGCTGGGCTACATCCAGCTGCAAACGGTCGTCGAATCGGACGGCAGCCACGTCGAGATCCGCTATTTCGGGCTCGCCGAGTATGCCCTCGGACGCCGGCTGGGCGGCCCGGTGCTGGAACACGGAATCGCTGCCGCCTGGTCGCTACCGGAGCGTTCGGGGTTGCCCCCGGCCGTCCGGGTCTGGGTGCACACCTGCACCCTGGACGGCCCGGCCGCGCTCACCAACTACCAGGCCCGTGGGCTGGAGATCTTCGCCACCGAGGAAACCGACGAGGGCCTGCCCGACGCGCCCCCAGGCGCCTGGGTAGCCACCGGAGGGCCGGCGGAAGCCTGAGCGCGCCCTGATTCCCGATGGTCGAGCTTGTCGGGACCCCGTTGGTCGAGCTTGTCGAGACCCTGTTTCGACGAGCTCGACCAGCGATACACCTCACCAGTGCGTGATGAGGCCGGGCAATGCCTGCAGCACCGGGTCGATGGTCACCAACGGAATCCCGTCCGTGATCGACTGCGCAGCAAGGAACCGATCGAACGGATCCCGATGGTGCCAGGTGAGCGATCCGGCCAGCAGTGCATGCCGGGCGGTGATCGGAAGCTCATCGGCATCGATCTCGCCCAGGCGACCGAACCAGGTTGCAATCAGTGGCTCGGCCACCGGCAGCCTCCCGATCCGGACCTTGGCCGCGATCTCCATCGCCGATGCGGACGAAACCCACAACTGCGTCCCCGGATCGGCAAGTTCGTCGACAAGCCTGGACGGCATCCGCTGCGGATCACCCAGCAGCCACAGCACGGCGTGGGTGTCGAGCAGATAGCTCACTCCCATGCGGCGAGTTCTTCCTCGGGCAGCGGCTCGAAGAAGCTGTCCGGCACGCGGAACGCCATCCGGCCGAACTGCCGCGGCGGCCGCGCGTATCCGGCAGACGACGGCGGGCGCCCCTGACCGCGAGGGCCGACTGGGACAGGTGTCGGCGACATCTGCGAGGCACGGTTCGCAAATCGGCGGGTTGAGTGCCGCAAAACGGCAAGTTCACGCTCGCAAAACGGCAAGTTCACGCTCGCAAAACGGCGAGTTGCGCGTAGGCTGGCTGCGTGGAGACCCTGCTCGAGCGCCACGTCGCACCGCGCGCAGCTGAGTACTTGCGGCACTTCCCCGGTCTGATCATCGAAGGCGCACGCCAAGTCGGCAAGAGCACGCTGGCGACGAGGCTCGCCGGGGACGACGCGGTCGTGGTCAACCTCGATGACGAACAGACCCGCCTGGCAGCCGTCGCCGACCAGGTCGGTTTCGTGGCTCAGGGCGGGTCCGGGCTCCTGGTCATCGATGAGATCCAACGCCTGCCCGAGCTGACTTTGGCGGTGAAGGCGTCGATCGACCGGGACCGGCGTCCAGGCCGGTTCATCATCACCGGCTCGTCCAGCCTGCTGCGTGTGCGTGGCACTGCCGACAGTCTGGCCGGTCGCGTGGCTCGACTCACTCTCTACGGGTTGAGCAGAGGCGAGGCTCGGGGCACTGCCGACGACTTCCCGGCAGCGGTGCTCAGCGAGCCTGCCAACCTCGTTTCAACGAGGTCGCAATGGTCTAGAGCCGACTATGCCCAGATGTTGGCCACCGGGTCCTATCCCGAGGTACGGAGTGCGTCCGGCCTGATCCGCGATGCGTGGATGGACGGCTACCTTCAGGGAATCGTCGGACGGGACCTGACGGAGCTGCGCAAGGAGGTGCATCCGGCCCGAGCCGCTGCAGTACTGCGGACCCTCGCTGGCCGGCAGTCCGCTGAACTCGTCAAGGCGAAGCTTGCCGAAGAGACGGCGGTGGCGCCGCGGACGATCACCGGATACCTCGACCTCGTTCACGACGTCGGGTTGGTCGCGAGCCTGCCTCCATGGACGCCGAACCTCACCAAGCGCGAGATCGGTCGCGCCAAGACGTTCGTGATCGATTCAGGGCTTGCAATGTGGCTTGCCCGCGTCTCGCCACAGCAACTCGCCCGCTTCCAGTACAGCGAGGCTTTCGGATCATTCCTCGAGGCGTTCGTGGCAGCTGAGCTGCTGCGCCAACGGACCTGGTCCGCTGAACGCTATGACGTCTACCACTGGCGCGACCGCGATACCGACGAAGTCGATATCGTGCTGGAGTTCGGCGACGGACAGGTGATCGGCATCGAGGTGAAATCGGCGTCTTCGTTCAACGCGAAGCAATTTAAAGGACTACGGAGGCTCCGCGATCACCTCGGTGAGAAGTTCGTCGCCGGCGTGGTCCTCAACACCACCGATGCGGGCTATCGCCTTGACGACCGGTTGTACGGGGCACCGGTGTCGGCACTGTGGGAACTCGTCCCGTGACGCAGCTGCTTGGGCCGCGATGTCGATGATCGGCTTCGCTATCAGGCCGGGCACAGCCGTGCTTCCGATGTGCTCGATACCTCTGATCTGATCCCCCAGCACCCGTCGGATTCGACGTGCCTCCCGTCGGTACTCGATCGCCCAGCGGGCGTGGTAGGCCTGCAACTTGACCACGGCGCCTGTTCCGGGTGACCGGGTCACGGGAGTCGGGTGCAGATCATGACGCCCGTCGCGTCGTCGATCCTCACCGTCGCCCATCCCTGAAGCTCACCAAGTTCGTTCGTCAAGCCGTCGACTTTGGCCTGGTGGTGGGGCGGCCAGGAAGGCTGCGGCAGCAGATCGTCCACGACATACAGCCCGCCCGGCGCGACGAGCGCCATCGCCTCGTCGCGGTGGCTGAACTTGCCGGGCCACGTGTCGGCGAACACCAGGTCGAACGACTTGCCGGATTCCGTTCGAGAAGCCAACCATTCGCCCCCTTCGGCCACGACGAACTCGACCCTCGGGTCATCGATCTCGTCCTGCGCGATACCCGAAAGAACCGGATCCAGTTCGACTGTGACCAGCGTCGCCGTCGCGGACATGCCTCGAAGCAGATGTACGACACCCAGCCCCACACCCGTGCCCAACTCAAGCATTCGCCCGCCGGGCTTGCTCGCCGCGAGAACGCTCAGCAACTGTCCGACAGCCAGCGTCGACGACTGCGCGAAACCCTTGTCTCGGGCGCGAGCCACCAGCTTTGCGGCGACATCGTCGGTAGAACTCACGCGGCCATTCAAACACGAACGGCTTCATAGCCACCCGGCGCGAGCATGGTCGACTGGGCGCTGATGATCGGGTGTGTCACTCCCCGGCGACAATGATGCGCGGTGGCGGACGGTTCGCGGACCGCATCTGACATGCTGAACCTGGCCTCGGACGCGAGAAGGAGCGGAATGGACTTCCACAATCTGTACGCCCATGGGTTCGCCCGGGTGGCGGCCGTCACGTTGCCGATCGCCATGGTGCAGCCGGAGGTCAACGCGGCCGCGATCCTGGAGCGTGCCCGCGAATTGGACGCCGAGGGCGTCGCGCTGGCCGTCTTCCCCGAGCTGTGCCTGACCGGCTACTCGATCGAGGATCTGCTGCTCCAGGACGTTGTGCTGGACGCCGCGGACGCCGCGGTGGCGTCCGTCGTGGAGGGGTCCGCGGACCTCGGCACCGTGCTGGTGGTCGGCGCTCCGCTGCGCAGCCTGCATCGCGTCTACAACTGTGCGGTCGTCATCCATCGCGGCACGATCCTGGGGGTGGTGCCGAAGTCGTACCTGCCCACCTACCGGGAGTTCTACGAGCGCCGGCAGATCGCCCCCGGCGACGACGTGACCGGCGAGATCCGGGTGGCCGGCAGGGACGTCCCGTTCGGGCCGGATCTGTTGTTCGCCGCCGACGACGTCCCGCATTTCGTGCTGCACGTGGAGATCTGCGAGGACATGTGGGTGCCGATCCCGCCCAGCGCCGAGGCCGCGCTCGCCGGCGCCACCGTGCTGGCCAACCTGTCCGGCTCCCCGATCACCGTCGCCAAGTCCGTCGAGCGCCACCAGCTGTGCGCCGCCAACTCGTCGCGCTGCCTGGCCGCCTACGTGTACGCCGCCGCGGGGGAGGGCGAGTCGTCCACCGATCTGTCCTGGGACGGCCAGACGATGATCTACGAGAACGGCGCGCTGCTGGCCGAGTCTGAGCGCTTCCCGGACGGTCCGCGGGCCTCGATCGCCGACGTCCACATCGCCCGGCTGCACCAGGAGCGGCTCCGGATGGGCACCTTCGACGACAACCGGCGGGCCCACGCCGACCGGGTGGACGGCTTCCGCTGGATCGGCTTCGAACTCGGCGCTCCGTCCGGCGACCTGGGGTTGAGAAGGGACGTCGCCCGCTTCCCGTTCGTGCCCGCCGACCCGGACCGGCTCGCCCAGGACTGCTACGAGGCGTACAGCATCCAGGTCAGCGGGCTGGAACAGCGGCTGCGCAGCATCGGCCAGCCGAAGATCGTGATCGGCGTCTCCGGCGGTCTGGATTCCACCCACGCCCTGATCGTCGCCGCCCGAGCGATGGACCGGCTGGGGCGTCCGCGCACCGACATCCTGGCGTTCACCATGCCCGGCTTCGCCACCTCCGACCACACCAAGAACAACGCCACCCGGCTCGCCGAATCGCTCGGCGTCAGCTTCGCCACCCTCGACATCACCGGCACCGCGAAGACCATGCTCGCCGAGATGGGACACCCGTTCGCCGACGGCGAGCCGGTCTACGACGTCACCTTCGAGAACGTCCAGGCCGGGCTGCGCACCGACTACCTGTTCCGACTGGCCAACCAGCGCGGCGGCATCGTGCTCGGCACCGGCGACCTCTCCGAGCTGGCGCTGGGCTGGTGCACCTACGGCGTCGGCGACCAGATGAGCCACTACAACGTCAACGGCGGCGTGCCGAAGACGCTCATGCAGCACCTGATCCGCTGGGTGATCGCCTCCGGGCAGTTCTCCGACGAGGTCGGACGCACCCTGCAAGCCATCCTGGACACCGAGATCACCCCGGAGCTGGTGCCCACCGCGTCGGGCGAGAAGCCGCAGTCGACCGAGGCGTCCATCGGCCCCTACAACCTGCAGGACTTCACCCTCTATCAGGTGCTGCGGCACGGCACCGCGCCGTCGACCATCGCCTTCCTGGCCATGCATGCCTGGTCGGACGCCGCCCGCGGCGACTGGCCCGAGGGCTTCCCCGAGGACGAACGGGTCGCCTACGACCTGCCGACGATCAAGAAGTGGCTGGAAGTCTTCCTGCGCCGCTTCTTCGGCTTCGCCCAGTTCAAACGCTCGGCGATGCCGAACGGTCCCAAGGTCGTCCGGGGCGGTTCGCTGTCGCCGCGCGGCGACTGGCGGATGCCGTCCGACGTCTCAGCGACGCTGTGGCTGGACGAACTGCGCCGCAACGTGCCATGAACGCACACGCATCACGTTTCTCTTCGATCAGAGTTACACCCAGAAAGCGCACGGTCCCGGTGCGAAAAGACCAAACGGGAACACCCGGCATCGTCGGATGTCGCGTGTTCCCGTGAGGCACTTGGGTGGAGGTGGGGGGAGTCGAACCCCCGTCCTCAGAAGGTGAACCAGGACTTCTCCGGGCGCAGTTGACTAGGCGGTTTTCTCGGCTCCTACCCTCGCGTCAACACGTGGTAGCCAAGCCCAGTTCCAGTGAAGTCCCGAGCCGCCCCTGGAACCCAGGCGGCTCAGCAAGCCTTCTATACGAGGCCAGTAACCGGACGGAAGGCTACGTCCGGCTGACCCTTCGGTCACTGCTCAGGCAGCGAGAGCGAAGTCTGCGCGAGTGTTTTCGGCAGTTATTGGTTTTCCAAGAATCGTTAACGAGATGTCCTTGGATCCTCGGCCCGCTTCTCCTGGGACTACCGTCCCGAGTCGAAACCAGTCACCCCCTATTGAGTTGTTCGCCCGTCACGATCAACCGCTGCCACGGCGGCCAGCCCTGGACGAGCGTGTCAGTCTATCAACGTTTGCGCTCGGGCAAAACTTCCCAGGGCACCGGGCACCAGGGTCCGCGCCGGGTTGCGCCACTACTTGCCACGGGCGGCGCCGACCGTGCCGAAGACGGTGAGCACCACCCAGATCACGGTCCGCATCCGGGCGATCAGGTTGGCGTCGCCGGGCAGCAGACCGCCGACCAGGTGCGCGGCGATGCCGACCACGAAGGCGAGCAGTTGCCAGTTGAACGCCTTGGCGGCCTCGCGCTTGGCGTATGAGCCGGACGGGCTGATCGCCCAGATCGCCAGCTTCCGAACAGCCAGAGCAGGACCGGCGAGAGGTGCGCGATAGCCGTGGTCGAATCCGGGGCTGGGCTGTGGGCCGTCGGCGGCGAGTATCGGGGGCGCCCGACCGGTCCCCCGATCGGCGTGGTCAGGGTGTGTTTCGCGAGGCGTCCGAGGCCGGTTCCGGGTAGCCGGAGGGCCTACCGTAGCGGCATGCCCAACACGCTCGAATTCCGTGATCTCGGTGAGGGAATCGGCGACGCTGCCGCGGTGCTGCGGAACAACGCGACGGCCGCCGGACTGGACGCCGCGGTGCCGACCTGTCCCGGCTGGACGGTGCGCGACCTGGTCACCCACCAGGGCCTGGTGCACCGCTGGGCGACTGCGACGGTGCGCGGCGTCCCGGCGCGTCCGGACTCCGACGTTGAGGCCGAGGCGGCGCAGGCGTCCGATCTGCTGGAGTGGTTGGACGACGGCCTGGTCGACCTGCTGAACGCGCTGGCCGCGGCACCCGCCGATCTGGACGTGCCGTTCTTCCTGCTCGACGCGCCGGCACCGCGGCAGGCCTGGACGCGTCGGCAGTGCCACGAGACGACGATCCATGCGATCGACGCGATGGCGGCGAAACTGGGCCGTCCGCCGCGTCCGGACGAGTTGTGGTTCTCCCCCGCCCTGGCCCGCGACGGCATCGACGAGCTGTTGCTCGGATTCGCGCCCCGCGCCACGTACAACCCGCGACGTCCGGAGCCGGCCGAGATCGCGGTCCGCACCGACGACGGCCTGGGCGCCTGGACGGTCGCCCTCGGTCCGGACGGCTGCGCCTCCCGCGTCGGTGCCGCCGAAGACGCCGACGCTCAGATCACCGGGACAGCCCGAGGCGTCTACGCCGCCTTGTGGAATCGCGGCCGCAACCGCGCCATCCAGGGCGACGCCGCGCTGGTCCAGGCATTCCTGGACCAGCTGGCGATCACCTGGTGAGGCCCGCGGGCGTCAGCTGGTGGCCGCGGCCTTGACCACAGGCTTGGCGTCCGCACCCAAGACCGCCGAGCCGGCCCAGGCCTGAGGCGCGCCGACCCGCTCGTCGGGGTTGATCGTCTGCCGCCTCGCAGACGTGCCATGCCCGTCCGGTCCCCCCCTGCTTCGATGGCCGCGATCTAGGCATCGGAGACCATCGTCCGATCAAAATGGGCCACGCCGGCAAGCGCGCCGACCAGGAATGCCAAAATGACTGCCACCATCCAGGGCATCAGGACTGCGGCTCCGATCGCCGGCTCCAGAAGGTCAGCAGTACCGAAATAGCTCCTCACCGCGACCCCCGCAAGGATCCCAAACGCGACGACGGGAAGCGCGGCCACCACGCTCCACGCGGTTTGGGTGCCAGCGGCGATCTGTAGATGACGACGCCCGATCCCGATCGCGGCAAGAGTGCCGCGCTGCCGCGCATAGGACCACGCCAGTTCGAGGGCCACGAAGGCCAGCGCTGCAGCCGCCTGCATCACCGCAGTCCCGAACCCGACCGTGAATAGCGCCGAGTAGCGAGTGTAGATCTCCAGCGAGTCGGTATCCTTTGCGCCCGCGCGAAACGGAACCTCAGGAAACTCGGATGCCATGAAGCCGACGATGGCGTCCGCTCGATCTTGACTGAGCAGTGGGATGACCAGCGACGACCCCGATGCTTCCGCGAGCTGGAGTTGATACTTCTCGGGCAGCTTGACTGACCAGCGAACATCGGTCACCCGTTCGCCTGCAGGAACAGGGATCGGGGCTGCGCCGGGGCTGACACGGAACTGGCCGGAAGTCAGTGTGCCGGCACCGAGCTCGTCCCCAAGTTGCACGTCGTCCTCAACGCACAATCGCGGTTCGTCGCGCACGAGGCGGTCAAACGCGGCCACACCCTGGCAGTCGCCCGAGACGATCACAGCGTTGCTGGCTGCCTCGTAGCCAACAACGACATGGGGGGCCGGTAGCTCGCTCATGAGCCGAGCTGCCACACCTGGATCCAGCAAGCTGATTTCGTCGACCTCGAGCACACGCGTGGCGCTGTAACCGACGCCCCATCGACCTACTCCCGAAATGAAGCCAGTTGCAACGCCAGTGAGCACGCACAACAGCGTGAGCGCGGTGAGTAGCCGGCCGCTTGCGTTCGCGAATGCTGCTGCGCTCCGAACGCCCAGTCTCGGGCCTGGGTGCCGCAGAACCTCAGCGACCCAAAAGGCGGCAGCTTGAGCCCAGGTCGGCATGACGATGAGAAGTCCGACCGTCCCAACCACTACCGCAACGAGAACAGCCCATGTCAACGATTCAGGTTGGCGGAGTGTGGTCGGACTGGTCAGCCAGTAGATGACCATTCCCAGTAGGAGCGCCGTGGACATCGTCACCATGGTCTGCGCAACCCGGGACGGAACGCGCGACCCAGGGTTGGTGACGGCGCGGGCCCGGCTCTGCCCCGGCTTGAGCACCAGCCGATAGGCCGCGCGAAAGGCCGCCACCACCGCAAGAGCCACGATGGTCATCGACAGCGATGCCGGGAGGTGCCCGGTGGACGGCCACCAGGTCACCTGAAGGAGCCGACTGGCCCCCAGCGGCCCCTGGACCTGGCTGAACAGCATGAACCCCAAGCTCAGCCCGACGCCGGTCAGGAGCGCGCATTCGGTCGCGAACATCCTCGCGACCTTCCGTATAGGGATTCCCAGCCGATGGAAGACACCAAACCGTCTCGATCGACTGGACAGCAAGAATCCGAAAGCAGAGCGAAAGAACATCACCGATGGCAGCGCCAGAATGGCGACCAAAGCGACCACCATTGCAGCGACCCCATCGGAACCTGTCGGCGTGGGCTGCCTACCGAACCCGCTGACCTGCCTGAACGAGGATCCTACGGATCGGCCCTTCTCCAAAACGGTGTAGGAGTACAACTCAGCGGGATTGAGCAGACCTTCCGGGCCGATCTTTATCGATCCAGCCCCAGCATCGGTTCCGGAACTGCGGGCAAGGAGATTGTCAAGTGCCGGAGATACCGCCCGCCCGCCCGGTCGCGGCCATTCGCTCAGTCCTGGCGGGGGAGGCTGATCTACGAATGTCGCTGACACGATCACGTTCGTCCACTGCCGGCCATCAACAGTAGTGATGCTCTCGGCAAGCTGGAGTCCTGACCGCGACTCGCTGCTCAGGGGGGCTCTTCGCGCCGCGATCGTGCTCTCCTTGCCTCCCAGCAGCGCCACGCATAGGCCTAGCGCGACAGTGGTACCCACCAGCGCTGCGGCAAGCACCACGGACACCCAGCGAACCAGGTCACGACCGCGCGTCCCGAACAGGAGTCGACGAAACAGCCGAACCTCAGCCAGCATCCGGCAGCCCTCCGAGCACCCCGTCCACGATGGTGATCGTCCTCCCCAGAGCAGCCGCCACGACCGGGTCATGGGTAACGACCACGAGAGCAATCCCGGCTTGCTGGGTGAGTTCTCCGAGAACCTCCAATACAGCATCGCGACCGGCAGAGTCGAGCGAGCCTGTGGGCTCATCCGCGAGAACAACCGGCGGCTCCATGGCGAATGCACGAGCCAACGCCGCCCTCTGCGCCTCTCCACCGGAGACCTCGTTCGGACGGCTGTGCTGGAGATGGGCGAGCCCAAGTTGCCCAAGCAAATAGGCAGAACGCCGCTCGGCGTTTCGTTTCAATGAGCCGGAGAACTCAAGAGGCAACGCGACGTTCTGGAGCAACGTCAACTCGGGCAGCAGGTCGTGGGTCTGGAACAACAGCCCCATCCGTCGGAGTCGGTGTGCGCGCTGGTCGGCCACCGACATATCCATCCACGATTTTCCGAGGAACGTCACAGTGCCTGAGTTGGGGGTCTCCAAGCCCGCCAAGCAATAGAGCAAAGTGCTCTTTCCCGCTCCAGAAGGGCCCATGATTGCGACCTGCTCCCCAGGCCGGACCTCTATCGAGACGGGACCAAGAACCTGCCGAGACTGGTAGACCCTAGTGATGTCAGTGCAGGTAAGCACCCTGTCAGACCGTCCAGTGCGATGTCACCGATTGACAGTCTTCTCCGTGCAATTCCACCAGAAAAGTCCCTCCCAGCACACCCGAATGGACACTGAATCGGCGTAAGTGGTGTCGCCATACATGACCAAGTCATAGGACGACGTGCCATTCGTGGTCCGGCGAGCACCGTCTGACCATCCATAGCCGTCGATGTGTGCCTGAAGACGTGCGGTCGGCTCGGTCACCACGAAGCTCCCCCAGACCCGCGTCTTCCACGCTCCTGAACTGGTCTTGCTGTACTTGAAGTTCGTCAACGCTCCCTCTGTTCCGAAGAACACTTACCTGGGGTGGACGTGTGGTGAAGTGGACAATACACCACCCGGCCTACTCTGACCAGAGGGACGGACTGCGAGTCGACTCATCCGGGCTCAACATCACCCACACCGTCCAGCTGACCCCCGGCAAACGGTCGCCAAACAATTCCCCACTCCTCAGCTCAGCTGTCACCCTGCGGCAGACTCTGCTTTCACCATGGCCTTCGCGTCCACCCCGGCCTCCTTGCGCTGCTGCACCGAGATCGGCGCCGGCGCCCCGGTCAGCGGGTCGTAGCCGCCGCCGCTCTTCGGGAAGGCGATCACGTCGCGGATCGACTCCGAGCCGGACAGCAGGGCCACGATCCGGTCCCAGCCGAAGGCGATGCCGCCGTGCGGCGGGGCACCGAACTTGAAGGCGTCCAGCAGGAAGCCAAACTTCTCCTGCGCCTCCTCTTCGGCGAGCCCCATCACGGCGAACACCCGCTCCTGGATGTCGCGGCGGTGGATACGGATCGAGCCGCCGCCGATCTCGTTGCCGTTGCAGATCATGTCGTAGGCCCAGGCCAGCGCGTTTCCGGGGTCGCTGTCGAAGGTGTCCAGGTCCTTCGGCGAGGTGAAGGCGTGGTGCACGGCCGTCCAGGCGCCGGCACCGACCGCCACATCACCCTCGGCGACGGCGTCCCCGGTGGGCTTGAACAGCGGGGCGTCGACCACCCACAGGAACGACCAACTGCCTTCCTCAATCAGGTTGCAGCGCTTGGCGATCTCGTTGCGCGCCGCACCCAGCAGCGCCTGCGAGGACGATTTGGCGCCGGCGGCGAAGAAGATGCAGTCACCCGGGTTGGCGCCGACAGCCGCCGCCAGACCGGCGCGTTCGGCGTCCGAGATGTTCTTGCTGACCGGACCGCCCAGGGTGCCGTCCTCGGCGATCGTGACGTAGGCGAGGCCGCGGGCGCCGCGCTGCTTGGCCCACTCCTGCCAGGCGTCGAAGGTGCGCCGCGGCTGGGACGCCCCACCAGGCATCACCACGGCGCCGACGTAGGGCGCCTGGAAGACCCGGAACGGGGTGTCGGCGAAGTACGAGGTCAGCTCGGTGAGCTTCACCTCGAAGCGCAGGTCGGGCTTGTCGGAGCCGTAGGAGTCCATCGCCTCGGCGTAGGCGAGCCGCGGGAACGGGGTGGCGAGCTCGACGCCGATCAGCGACCAGATCTCCGTGGCCAGCGCCTCGCCGAGGGCGATCACGTCCTCCTGGTTGACGAAGGACATCTCGATGTCGAGCTGGGTGAACTCGGGCTGCCGGTCGGCGCGGAAGTCTTCGTCGCGGTAGCAGCGGGCGATCTGGTAGTAGCGCTCCATGCCGGCCACCATCAGCAGCTGCTTGAACAGCTGCGGGGACTGCGGCAGGGCGTACCACGAGCCGGGCGCGAGCCGGGCCGGCACGATGAAGTCGCGGGCACCCTCGGGCGTGGAACGGGTCATCGTCGGGGTTTCGATCTCAACGAAGTCGCGAGCCTCGAGCACCCGGCGGGCGGCGGCGTTCACCTGGGAGCGCAGCCGGATGGCACGGGCCGGGGCCGGACGGCGCAGGTCGAGGTAGCGGTACTTGAGCCGGGCCTCCTCGCCGACGCTGACCCGTTCGTCGATCTGGAACGGCAGCGGCGCGGACGGGTTGAGCACCTCGAGCTCGCGGATCGCGACCTCGATCTCACCGGTGGGCAGGTCGGGGTTGGCGTTGCCCTCGGGGCGCGCCTCGACCTCGCCGATCACCTGGATGCAGTACTCGTTGCGCAGTTCGTGGGCGCCGGACGCCGCCAGCACCTCGTCCCGGACGACGACCTGGACGACGCCCGAGGCGTCCCGCAGATCGATGAAGGCGACACCGCCATGATCGCGCCGGCGGCCTACCCAGCCGGCGAGAGTGACGGTCGCCCCGATGTCGGAGGCGCGCAGGGTTCCAGCGGTATGGGTCCGCAGCATGGCGATGTTCCTTTCTCTGCCCCGCATAGACGGTGCGGGTGCGTCCGTTCGATCCTATGACGGCAGCCGCGGACGAGTCGAAACGAGCGCGTTCGCGATAGGAATGACCCATGCCCGACATCTCCGAACTTGAGGCGTTCCTGGCCGCCGCGAGCGTCGCCGACGAGGTGTTCGCGCTGCGTCCTGACTATCGCGCCTTGTTGATCGCGGTGGACGGCCTCGAACCCGGTGACGGAGACACCGAGAGCGAGGCGCTGCTGACCCGCGCTGAAGAGTGGGCGACTGAGGCGACCGCCACCACACGGGTGGAGGATCTGCCGCACATCGCGTCCTGGCGGGACGCCTTTCGCTGCTTCGGCGCCAAGCCGCAGCGCACCCGGACCAGCGTCGAGGCGCTGACCCGGCGGGCCGTCGCCGGGCTGCCTCGGATCAATCGGCTCACCGATATCTACAACGCGATCTCGGTGCTTCATCAGTTGCCGATCGGCGGCGAGGATCTGCGCCGCTATTCCGGCGCTCCTCGGCTGATCCGGTCGGACGGCACCGAGCCGTTCGACACGGTCGTCGACGGTACGACCACGATCGAGCATCCGGAGGTCGGCGAGGTGGTCTGGACCGATGACGCCGGGGTCACCTGCCGCCGCTGGAACTGGCGTCAGGGCCACCGCACCCAACTGACCGGGGCCACCTCGGCGGCACTGTTCATTCTCGACGTGCTGGATCCGATGACCGAGGACGAGCTGACTGCGGCTGCCGATGAGTTGACTGCCCAGCTCATCCGGCTGGGCCCGGACGTCGCGATCGCCCGCCGGCTGATCTCCCGCCCATCCCCACAGGAGCCCCGATGAATCACTCCCCCGACAAGCACGATCCGGCGTCCGTCGCCTTCGGCACCTGGGCGGTGCACGGCGGCAACAGCATCGACGCCGGCACCGGCGCGATCCGCACCCCGCTGGTGATGGCGAACTCGTACCGGCTGCCAGACGATCCGGCGTCGATGGACTGGTCGGCCACCGATCAACTCACCTACACCCGCAACGGCGGGGTGAACCAGCAGGCGCTGGAACGCAAACTGGCCGCGATGGACGGCGGCGAGGCCTCGGTGTGCTTCGCGTCCGGGGTCGCGGCGCTGCACGGGGTGTTCTTCACCCTGTTGAAGTCCGGCGATCACGTGGTCGTCTCGGACGTCACCTACGAGGCGGTGTGGCGGTTGTTCGCCGAGTTGCTGCCGCAGCGCTACGGCATCGAGACCACCTTCGTGGATGTCGCCGACCTGGACGGCGTCCGCGCTGCGGTGCGAGCGAACACCAAGCTGGTGCATGTCGAAACGATCGCCAACCCGACCACGAAGGTGGCCGACATCCGTGCCGTGGCCGACGTCGCCCATCGGGCCGGCGCGATCCTGACGGTCGACGGCACCTTCACTCCCCCGCCGCTGTACCGTCCGATCGCCGACGGCGCGGATCTGGTGATTCATTCGCTGACCAAGTACATCAACGGCCATGGCGACGCGATGGGCGGTGTGGTGACCGGACGCGCCGACCTGGTCGACCGGATCCGGCACGACGCCCTGGTGGACGTCGGCGGCGCGATCTCGCCGTTCAACGCCTGGCTGATCACCCGCGGCTCCGTCACCCTTCCGTTGCGGCTGCGGCAGCTGCTCGCTTCGGCGGAGAGGATCGCGGCCTTCCTGGACGCCGATCCGCGGATCGCCTACGTCGAGTACCCAGGGCTGGCCGGCCACCCCCAGCACGAGCTGGCCACCCGCCAGTTCGGCGGACGCGGCTACGGCGGCATGCTCGCCTTCGCCATCGACGGCGATCGGGACAGCCAGAACCGGTTCGTCGCACAGCTGCGGGTGATCACCTCGGCGTTCTCGCTGGGCCACGACGAGAGCCTGATCGTGCACGTCGGCCCCGACACCCGCGGCGGCAGCGAGGGCTACCCACCCGGCTTCCAGACCTACGGGCATCTGCGCTTGTCGGTCGGCCTGGAAGATGCGGACGACCTGATCGCCGATCTCGCCGGGGCACTGGACCGTACCGAGATCACCGGCTCACGAAAGGCTTCGCGATGAACCTGTTCACCGGACTGAGCGCTTTCGCTCACCCCACTGCGCGATGACTC
Organism: Micropruina sp.; assembly: GCF_047606665.1. GTDB lineage: Bacteria > Actinomycetota > Actinomycetes > Propionibacteriales > Propionibacteriaceae > Micropruina. The sequence continues at coordinate 41,710 of NZ_JASGEF010000053.1, forward strand.
CGTCGACGGGACCGCCTACGCGGGGCTGATCCGTCGGCTGGTCGACGCCGGCGTGGACTCGATCACCGCGCTGGGTTCGACCGGTTCGTACGCCTACCTGTCCCGCGAGGAACGCTGGACGGCGCTGCGGATCGCGATCGAGAATGCCGGCGACGTCCCGGTCTTCGCCGGGATCGGCGCGCTGCGCACCAGCCACGTCCAGGCGCTCGCCGAGGACGCCCAGAGCGCCGGGGTGGCCGGCGTGCTGCTGGCGCCGATGACCTACCAGACGCACACCGACGACGACGTGTACGGGCTCTATGCCGACGTCACCCGCGACCTGTCGGTGCCGCTGATCGTCTACGACAACCCCGGCACCACCCATGTCACCTTCACCGACGACCTCTATCAGCGAGTCACCGCGCTGCCGAACGTGGCGTCCATCAAGATCCCCGAGCTTCCCGACGATCCGGACGCCGCCGCTGCGCGGGTAGCCCAGATCAGGTCCCGGATTCCGGCCCACGTGACGATCGGGATCTCCGGCGATCCGGCGGCGTCCACCGGTCTGATCGCGGGCTGCGAGGCCTGGTATTCGGTGATCGGCGGCACCCTGCCGCAGCCTGCGCTGACCATCACCCGAGCCGTCCAGCGGGGCGACGCGGCAGCCGCGGTCGCCGAATCGGAGCGGTTGCGGCCGTTGTGGGAGCTGTTCGGCAGGGTCGGCAGCCTGCGGGTGATGGCCGCCGTCGCCGAGCACTACGGGCCGGCGACCCGCTCTTGCCTGCCGCTGCCGATTCGGGGCCTGGACGACGTGACGCGGGCCGAGGCCATCGCTCTCATCGAGAGGCTCGGCCTGCAGCCGACGCCATGAGTTCGACCGGCCAGAGCCCGGCCACCCAGTCCGTCCGCTGGGGCCTGGCGCGGCACGTGATCGCGGCGACGCTGGCCCGCACCGTTGACGGCGGCGGCGTGGTGGCCGTGGTGTTGCTGGTCACCACCTCCGGCGGGTCGGGCTGGACGGCAGGGCTGCTCGGCGCCTGTCTCACCCTGCCGCACATGGTCGGCCCGTTCGTCGCCCGCAGCCTGGACGTGGCCCGCGACGGCCGGACGGTGCTCGCCGCGGCCTGCGTGCTGCACGGCGGACTGCTCGCCGCGGCGGTGCTGAGCTACCCGTTCAGCTGGGTCGGTGTCCCGGCGGTGCTGCTGATCGCGTCCGGGGTGATCGGCCCACTGCTGACCGGCGGGATCAGTTCCCGGCTGCCGGCGATCGCCGGGCCGGATCTGGTCGCGCAGCGTCGCGCCCAGGGCTGGGACGTCGCCACCTACGGCATCGGCGGCACCATCGGCCCCACTGTGGTTGCCGTCGTCGCGGCCTGGACGAACGCGACCGTCGCGGCTCTGGTGCTGGCCGGCGGCACCCTGCTGGCGGCGTTCATCGTCCGACTGCTGCCGTATGCCGCGCCGCACGGCACGGACGCCGACGTGCCGCACCCCGTCCGGACCCTGCAGATCATCACCCGCACCGGGGCGCTGCGCCGGACGCTGTACCTGACCATGATCGTGGCCCTGTCGGTCGGCGTGCTGCCGGTGACCGCCGTAGCCAGCGCAGGTTTGTTCGGCGTCGAGCCGGCGACCGCGGGCGCCCTGGCGGCCTGCTACGGGCTCGGCGGGCTGGCCGGATCGGTGCTGGTGATGATCCGCCCGCTGCGCAGCGATCCCGACGCCGCCATGCCATTGCTCGCGAGCCTCGTCGCTATCGCGCTGATCGGGGTACTGCTCGCGCCCGGCATCTGGATCGCGGCCGCCGCCTACGTCACAGCCGGCGTCCTCAACTCGTTGTTCTTCGCCGCCACACTCGCGGCGCGCAGCGAGTACTCGCCGCTGCCCGTCCGGGGCCAGGTGTTCGTCTGGGTGGGTGCACTGAAGATCACCGCCGGCTCGGCCGGCACCGCCGCGGCGGGTGCGCTGGTTGCGCACACCGTCCAGCTGCCGGTGGCGCTCGGCGCCATGCTCACCGCGCTCGGGGTCGGCCTCGCCGTGCTCGACCGGCGGCTCAGCGTCCCCGCTGCTGATCAAAACACGTTGTAGGGCCGGAATTGGACGCTGATTCTCGGCCCGACCGGCTTGGCGGTTTTCAGGATGGCGTGTTCCCAGGTGCGCTGGCAGGAGCCGCCCATCACGATCAGGTCGCCGTGACCCAACGGATAGGCGCCGTGCAGCCGTCCGCCGACCAGACGCAGCGATAATTGCCGCGGCGAGCCGAACGACACGATGGCGACCATGGTGTCCTCGGTGCGGCTGCGTCCGATCCGGTCGCCGTGCCAGGCCACCGAGTCGCGTCCATCGCGGTAGTAGCAGCAGCCGGCGGTGACGAACTCCTCCCCCAGCTCGGCGGCGTAGTAGCGGTTCAGCTCGTCACGGGCCTGGGTCAGCACCGGGTCGGGCAGGTCGTCGCCCACCCCGTACATGCACAGCAGCCGCGGGACGTCCACGGTGCGGTCGTACATCTCGCGCCGCTCGGCATGCCACGGGATCGCCTCGATCAGCCGCGGGAACACCTCGTCGGCGCCCTGGACCCAGCCCGGCGCCAGATCGAGCCAGGCGCCCCGGCTCAGCGGAACCCGGCGGACACGTCCGGACAGCGACGGAACCTCGACCGCCTCCGCACCGAACAAACCCGCCTGAAAACCCACCGACATGGCTCGACTCTAGCATGTTATCGAACTGGCGTATTAATCACGTTTTGTGTGCGACACGCACATCTGGTTCGCATTGTTCCGGCGTCCGCAACACCCCGGACATGGCGCCGACGGACGCCGATCTTTCCCTCGTCCGACTCGCCGAAGCCGGCCGGATCGACGCACATCGACACTCCGTCCGAGCCGCAAAGTTGTGACATCGGGCCTGATGTGGCCTAGGTTGGCGACAACCTTGACGGAGGTGACGATGAATTCGAATCCTGGCGAGGTCTTGTCAACGGGGATGAATCGACGACGATTTCTGCAGTTGGGGGCCGCCTCGGTAGCCGGTGCGACACTGGGCCTGAGTGCCTGCACGGCGCCCTCGTCCGATGCGGTGAATCTGCAACTGGTGCATGCCACCACCGGCGGCGGCCTGAAGGACACCCTGGACCCGCACTTTCCGGTCAGCTACCCCGACATCGCCCGGGTGCGGCAGCTCTTCGAGCCACTGATGCGGTTCAACTCCGCCTTCGAGATCGAGAACGGCCTGGCCGAAGAGGTGGAGCCCAACGCCGACGCGACGGAATGGACGTTCCGGCTGCGCCAAGGGCTGCTCTTTCACGACGGGCGCCCGGTGCGCGCCGCGGATCTCAAAGCCAGCATGGAGCGAATGCTGGACCCGAAGAATCCGGCCACCCAGGCGTCCGACATCGCCGGGATCGCCGACCTGGCCGGCAGCAAGGTGCTCGACGACCGCACCTACCGGCTCAAGCTGACGTCGCCGTACGCGATCCTGGACGCGGTGATGGCCGGCTATGCGCTGGGCATCGTGCCCCAGGATTTCGACGTCAAGCACCCGATCGGCACCGGCCCGTTCAAATACGACATCTTCGTCCCAGGTCAACGCAGCCGGTTCCTGAAGTTCGACGACTACTGGGACGTCAAGGCGTCTTTCGACGAGTTGGCGATCCTCAACTTCAGCGACGACGCCGCCAAAGTCAACGCACTGCTCGCCGGGCAGGTGCAATCCCTGGACAACCTGCCCACCTACCTGGCCGGGGCGATCGAGAGCCAGGGGGCCAAGGCCCTGGTCTCCGAGACCGGCGGCTGGGTGCCGTTCACCATGCGGGTGGACGCCAAACCGTTCAGCGACAACCGGGTCCGGCAGGCGATGCGGCTGATCGTCGACAGGCAGCAGATCATCGACCAGGCGTTCAACGGTTTCGGACGTGTCGCGAACGACCTGTACGGACCGTTCGACCCCGACTACATCGGCGACGAGCTGCCGCAGCGCACGCCTGACGTCGAGCAGGCCCGGTCGCTGCTCAAGGCGGCCGGCTACGAGAACCTCCAGGTCGAACTGGTCACCTCGACCGGGGTCGGCGCGGGCGCGGTCGAAGCGGCCAGTCTGTTCGTCCAGCAGGCCAAGAAGGCCGGCGTCGACGTCCGGCTGAACAAGGTCGACGGCGGCATCTTCTTCGGCGACCAGTACCTCTCCTGGGTCTTCGCCCAGGACTTCTGGAGCACCCGCCTCTACCTGCCGCAGGCCGCCAGTTGCGCGCTGAAATCGTCGCCCTACAACGAGACCCACTTCTACGACGAGAAATTCGCCGGCCTGATCCGCTCCGCACAGCGCGAGGTCGACCCGGCCCGCCGGCGCCAACTCGTCCAGGACGCCCAGCGGATCGAATACGAGGAAGGTGGTTACATCGTGTGGGGCTTCCAGAACCAGGTGGACGCCTACAGCGAGTTCGTCACCGGGCTGGAGCCCGCGCGTGAACAACCGGTCTCCGCCTTCCGGTTCAACCGGGTCAGGCCGGTGACATCGTGAGCGCGGTCGAACAGCTGGCCCTGGCCGAGACCCCGGCCGGATCGCCGGCCCGCCGGGTGGGCAGCCCGGCCCGAGCCTGGACGCAGTGGTTGCTGCGCCGTCTCGGAATGGCGGTCCTCACGCTGCTGGCGGTGTCGATCATCGTGTTCTTCGCCACCAACGCCCTCGGCGACCCGGTCCGCGCCATCCTCGGCAAGGACTACGACGTCAGCCCGGACCGGGTGGCGGCGCTGGAGCAGCTGCTGCACCTCGACCTGCCGACCTGGCAGCGCTACTTGATCTGGCTGGGCGACCTGCTGCGCGGCAATCCCGGCCTTTCCGCGGCCAACGGCCTGCCGGTCGCCGAACTGATCGGCGACCGGGTGGTCAACAGCGCCTTCCTGGTGCTGATCACCGCGGTGCTGATGATCCCGATGTCGATCGGGCTGGCCATGCTGGCGGCTCGTTGGCGGGGCGGGCTGCTGGACAACTCCCTGCAATTCGTCACCCTGGCCCTGGCCGGGCTGCCCGAGTTCGTCACCGGCATCCTGCTGGTGGCACTGTTCTCGACCAGCGTCCTGCACTGGCTGCCCGCGGTCACGGTGATGCCGGTGGGTGGCGCGCCTTGGGATCGTCCGGCGTCGATGATCCTGCCGGTGGCGACCCTGATCATCGCGGTGGTGCCCTACCTGGCCCGGATCCTGCGCTCGACGATGATCGAGGCGATGGACTCCGACTACGTCGAGCTCGCCCGGCTCAAGGGCGTCCCCGAAGACCTGGTGCTGCGCCGGCACGTGCTGCCGAACACCGTGGTGCCGACGATCCAGGTAACCGCCTTGCAGTTGGCCTGGCTGGTCGGCGGCGTGGTGCTGATCGAGTACCTGTTCAACTACCCGGGCATCGGCGCCACCCTGGTGGACTCGGTGCGCAACTCCGACTTCCCGATGGTGCAGGCGCTGGCCATGATCATCGCCGCCGTCTACGTGGCGGTGAACCTGGTCGCCGACGTGCTGTCGATCCTGTTCACGCCGCGGGCCCGGACGGGGATGGTGAAATGAAAGGCATGCTGCGTGACCCGCGCATCGTGACCGGGTCGATCATCGCCCTGGCCGTCGTGGTGCTGGCCGTCCTCGGTCCGCTGCTGGCGCCCTACGGGGAGAACGAGATCGTCGGCAAGCCGTTCACCATGGAGGGCGGCCCGCTGGGCACCGACTACCTCGGCCAGGATGTGCTCAGCCGGGTGCTGTACGGCGGCCAATCGGTGCTGATGATCGCGGTGCTGGCCACCGTGCTGGGCGTTGCGCTCGGGTTGATCGTCGGCGTCGCGGCAGCCTACTTGGGCGGCTGGCTGGACGAGGTGCTGATGCGCGGCAACGACGTGCTGCTGGCCTTCCCGCAGATCCTGATCGCCCTGGTCGTGCTGAGTGCCGTCGAGCAGCCCACCTGGTGGATGATCGTGCTGCTGGTCGGCATCGCGCACGCTCCCCGTGTGGCCCGGGTCGCCCGCGGCGTCGCGCTGTCGTACGTGAACAACGACTTCGTCACTGCCGCCGAAGCCATCGGCGAGCCGCGCTGGCGGATCGCCGTGTTCGAGCTCGGTCCGAACCTGGTGGTCCCGTTGCTGGCCGAGACCGGGCTGCGGCTCACCTACTCGATCGGCACCGTCGCCGCGATCGGCTTCCTGGGGTTCGCCAGCAACCCGAGCGCCGCCGACTGGGGCCAGATGACCAACGAGAACCGGCTGGCGCTGCTGGTGCAGCCGTGGGGGGTGCTGGCGCCGGTCATCCTGATCGGCCTGTTCACCATCGGCACCAACCTGATCGCCGACGGCATCGGCCAGCGGGCCGCGAAGGGGGCATGATGAGCCAGACCGTCACCGAAGACCTGCGCTGCCGGGTGGAGGACCTGCGGATCAGCCTGCCGGCCCGCGGCGTGGACGTCGTCGACCAGGTCGACCTGACCCTGAAGGCGGGCGAGATCCTGGGCCTGGTGGGCGAATCCGGTTCCGGCAAGACCACCACCGGGACGGCCCTGCTCGGCTACGCCCGCACCGGGGCCGCCATCTCGGGCGGCGACATCGAGGTGGCCGGACACAAGGTGCGCGAGCTCGGGCCGGCCCAGGTGCGCGCCATCCGCGGCGTCACGATCGGCTACGTCCCGCAGGATCCCAGTTCGGCGCTGAACCCGTCGATCAGGATCGGTGCCCAGCTGCGCGAGCTGCTCGACCTGCACGACATCGGCACGGCCTCCGAACGCGGCGAGCGGATCCGGCAGATCCTGCCCGAGGTGGGGCTGCCCAACGACGAGGCGTTCCTGCGCCGCTACCCGCACCAGCTCTCCGGCGGGCAGGTGCAGCGGGTGGCGCTGGCCATGGTCTTCCTGCCGCGTCCGCAGGTGCTGGTGCTGGACGAGCCCACCACCGGCCTCGACGTCACCACCCAGGGCATGGTGCTGCGCACCCTGGAAGAGCTGTGCCGCCGCTTCGACGTCGCCGCCCTGTACGTCACCCACGACCTGTCGGTGGTGGCCAGCATCTCGAACCGGGTGGCGGTGATGTACGCCGGTCGCCTCGTCGAGATCGGGCCGGTGAAGGAGATCTTCACCGACCCGAGCCACCCCTACACCCGTGCGTTGCTGAACGCCATCCCGCACCTGCATCGTCCGTTCGCCCTGACCGGGATTCCCGGACGGACCCCGGCGCCGGGGAAGCGTCCGCCCGGGTGCCGGTTCAACGACCGCTGCCAGTTTTCCGCCCCGGAATGCTCCGCACAGGAGCCGCCCGACGTGGAGGTCTCACCCGGCCACTTCGCCGCCTGCCTGCACACCGACGCGCTGCCGCCCTGGGATCCGACCGATCGGGTGGTGGCCGACACCGACCCGCAACGGGACCGGACGATCATCCTGACCGTCTCCGACCTGGACATCTTCTACGGGACCAGCCACGTCGTGCACGGGGTCGATTTCGACCTCGCCGTCCAGGAGGTCGTCGCCCTGGTCGGCGAGTCCGGCTCCGGCAAGACCACCATCTCGCGTTGTGTCGGCGGCATCCACGACAACTGGGACGGCACCATCGCGGTGGACGGAGAGCCGCTGGCCCACGCCGCCCGCAAGCGCACCGCGGAGCAGCGCCGCCGCGTCCAGTACATCTTCCAGAATCCGTACCTGTCGCTGAATCCGCGCCGCACCGTCGAGCAGATCCTGGTCCGGCCGCTGGAACTGTTCGGTATCGCCAAGGGCAAGGCTGCACGGGAACGGGCCGCGCAGCTGCTGGAGGACGTCCAGCTCGGCGAGTCGGCGATGTCGCTGCGGACCAACCGGCTCTCCGGCGGCGAACGCCAGCGGGTGGCGATCGCCCGGGCTATCGCGGTGGAACCCGACATCCTGGTCTGCGACGAGATCACCTCGGCACTGGACGTGTCGATCCAGGGCTCGATCACCGAGCTGCTCAACTCGATCAAGGCCGAGCGGCACATCTCGATGCTGTTCGTCACCCACGACCTGGCGCTGGTCCGCTCTATCGCCGACCGTGTTCTGGTGCTGCAGAACGGATGCCTGGTGGAGTCCGGGCTGGCCGCCGACGTCCTGGATCGTCCGCAGCAGGAGTACACCCAGAACCTGCTCGCCAACACCCCCACGCTGGACCGGTGGATGGACACCTCGCACTAGCCCGGCGGCGCTTCACCCTGCCCACGTGAGACGACGAGTGCATATCAGTCGAAGGTGACCATGACCTTGTCGGCGGCCCCGGGCGTCTTCGCGAGCTCGAGAGCCTCCAGCGCCATGTCGAACGGAAGCAGGTCGCTGACGATCACGGCATATTTCTCCCAGTTATCCACGATGTCGTCGGTCACCTCGAAGATCTCGGTCGGGTACCCCATCGACCACACCAGCGTGAGTTCGGAGGTGAGGATGCGGCCGAAGTCGAGTTCGACGGGGCGCTTGTGCACCGCCACGACACCCAGGGTCGCCCCCTGCTTGGCGATGCCGGCCACGGTCGGCGGGATGCTCGGCGCACCGGCCGCATCGAGGTAGACGTCTGTGCCGGCCCGCGTGCCGCGGTTGAAGATCGTGGCGCCATCGCCGTGCAACTCGACGAGCCGCGCCGCGAGGTCCTCCTCGGCGGAGTTGACCACGGCGTCGGCACCGATCTGGAGCGCCTTGTCCAGCCGCGCCGGCAGGATGTCGACCACGACGATGTGCGACGCGCCGCGGCGCCGGTAGCCCAGCACCGCACCCAGCCCGATGGGCCCAGCGCCGAAGACGACCACCTTGGCCCCCGGCTGCGGTTTCGTGCGGTTGACGGCGTGGTAGGCGACGGCCATCGGCTCGTTGAGCGCCGCGACGGTCCACGGCACCTCCTTGGGGATGACCTTGAGTTGGCGCCCGAGCTGGGCGTCCTTGACGACGACGTACTCCGAGAGGGCGCCCTGGGCGCCGCCGGAGCCGAGCAGCCCGTCGGTGAACGCCATCGTGTCGATGACGACGTGGTCGCCGACGTCGATGTCCTCCACCTCCTCGCCGACCTCAACGACCTCGGCGGCGGGCTCGTGGCCCAGCGGGGTCGCGCCGATGCGCGGGGGGATCCCGCCGTTGTGGCTGTACAGCGCGTCCGAGCCGCAGATGCCGCAGGCCTTGATCTTCAGCAGGACGTCGGCGGGGCCCGCGATGGGCTGGTCGACCTCGACCCAGGCGTTGGTGTCGGGGGCGACGACGTGGACGGATCTCATGAGTGCTCCTCGGGAGTTGATGGATGGACGGTTCAGGCGGAGAGCAGAGCGATCACGTCGTCGGTGCTGCCCGTCTCGCCGAGGACGCGGAACACTCCGGCGACGCAGCGCTCGTGCGCGTCGGGGATTCGGTCGGTGATCGCGTCGGTGACGACCGTCACGTGATAGCCGAGGTCGTACGCGGCACGCGCGGTGGACTCGACGCCGAAGCTCGTCGCCACTCCGGCGAGCACCACCTGGGTGACGCCGAGCCCGGCCAACTGGTCGTGGAGCCCCGTGCCTGCGAAGGCGCTCCAGCCCCCCTTCGTGACGACGAGGTCGCCCGGCCCGGACGGCAGCCCTGCGACGGGATCGGTGAAGCCGGGCGGGACCTCGGGCATCCGGCCCCCGAGCTCGGTGCGGCCGACCGGAGCCTGCGCGGGGTCGTAGCGGACGAGCACCACCGGCAGGCCCCGTTCCCGGAAGGCCGCGGCCAGGCGCTCCGCATTGTCGATCACGCCCTCGATGGGGTGCGCGGTCTGTGCCGCGGTCGTGCCTTGCTGCAGGTCGACGACGATGAGAGCGGCGGCCGGATCGAGAGTCGTGATGGGCACTGGTGGCGTCCTTCCCGCGAGGGCTCCGCGACGAACGTCGGCGCCATGCGCCCTCACCGAACAGATTATCTCACCACAGTTCACTTATTCCCAGGGGTGCGCGAGAATCGGACGGTGACCGGGAGAAGCCGAGGGCGTCCGCGCGAAACCACGCACGCCGCGATCCGCGATGTCGCACGGGCGCTGTTCCTGCGCCAGGGCTACGCGGCCACCTCGCTGCAACAGATCGCGGACGCCGCCGGGATCAGCCGGACGACCCTGTTCCACTACTTCCCCGCCAAGCGCGACCTCATGGCCGACGAGTTCGATGCGAGCGTGACTCGCCTCCGCGATGCGCTCGCGTCCAGCGGCGATGGCCCGATCGTGCCCGCCATGGCGGGGGCGATCGCGGCGGCGCTGCGATTCGCGCGTGCCGAACACGATGCCCTCGCCCTGCGCTGGCAGATCGTGCGCGGCGACGACGAACTGCGCGCCGACGTCGCGCTGCGCACCAGCGACCTCGCCGACCTGCTCATCGCGCACGGGCGGACGCGCCGGCCGGACGCTGACCCCGAGCTCGTGCAGCACGTCGTCGAGGCGCTGCTGGCCGTCGTCGTCGGCGCCACGACGCGCTGGGCCGCCCAGGACCGACCGGCCGTGGACCTGGATGGGTACGTCACCGACCGGCTCGCCCCGTTCGTCGCTGCGCTCACCCCGCTGCTGGAGTGACGGCAGAGGCGGCGCTGCGGTCGGCGGTGGTTGAGCTTGTCGGAATCTCCGAAGGTCTCGACAAGCTCGACCGACGAGATCGCGTCCCACCGCTGGTTGAGAGCTTGCCGAAATCTCCCACGGTCTCGACAGGCTCGACCGACGCCCTACGATGCGCGGGTGATCAACTCGCCCAGGGAACGGGTGCCGTCGACCAGCGCAGCGGCGAAGGCGTCGATGTCGTCGTGTTCGGACGCCCGGTAGCTCAGGCAGAACTCGAGCACCCCGGCGTCGCTGCTGTAGCTGATCCCGATGCCGCCGGCGCTGGTGGGGGCGAAGGCGAACCGGACGATCTGATGCGGATCGCCCAGCGACGTGGTGGACAGGAAGTCGGTGGTCAGCCGGACATAGGCCGTGTCGGCGAACAACTCCGGCGTCGCGCCGCTGCGGGCGGCCATCAGCCGCAGCCCGAACAGGTGGCGGTCGATGCCGTTGCCGGTCTTGCAGGCGATCACCCACGACTTGTGCGCGGCCATGGCGGAGAACAGCTGCTCGGGGGTGGCGTCGCCTTCCTGGAGCGCCCGGGCCAGCGCCACCGCCTCGGTGGTCACCGGCCGCAGGCATTCGGTGCGCCCGGCCTGGTACTCGCGCATGTCGACCGCCTCGTAGGTGCTGCGCGGCGCGCCGCCGTGGTAGGCGAGCTGGGCGAACAGCATCACCCACTGCTGGGCACCGTCCAGGCTCAGCTTGAACGAGGGCCGCTCGGGTGCCGGCAGCGATACCGCTATGGTTCGTACCCGGTAGTCAGCAGCCTGTTCGGCGTACCGCTGGGCCGCGTGCTCGATGTCGGTGGCGAGAGAGTCGTCCAACCGCCAGCCGAGCGGCTCCCCCTCCGGCGCGACGCCCGGGCTCAGGTCGGGGACGACCTGCTGGGCCAGTGCCACCACCCGCTTCAGTGTCGCGCCGTCCACCACCGTGTGCTCCATGTGCACCGAGGCAAGTCCGGTGGCCAGGTCGATGTCGTAAGTGGCCGGCTTGTACACCCAGGTGCGGCCCAGCCCGAAGACCGCACGCTGCAGGTGACCGTCGGCATCCAGGCCATCGTCGGCCAGGTTGACCGCGAACAACGCCCGAGCCAGCCGCTCATAGGCGGCGGCGTTCGCCTCATCGGCCAGCAGCCGCTCCAGCAGGGCCGCGGCCGGCTCGCTGCCCGAATAGGACGGGTGGGTGAAGCCGACGCGATCTCCGGGGGCCCGTCCGAGCAGGCCGGCCAGGGCGGCCGTCAAGGCCGGGACGCTCAACGGCTGACCAGCTGCTTCGCTTATCCGCAGGACGTACGGGGCGCCCGCCCGGAACACCACGATCTCGCGCTCCGCCGCCCCGGCCGGGCCTTCGACGAACTCGTCGGTTCCCGGACGGGGATGCCGCAGCCCACCGGCCAGGTAGCGCAGCTGCTGCGGGTCGAGCTCGTCGCCGCGGGCGGTGCACTCGACCGGCATTTCGCCGCGCAGCCAGGTGAGATGGACGGACGCCATCCGGTGAATCAGGTCCGCGGCCCGCTCGACACCGGACCCCGAGCCGGGCCAGTTCAGCAGGAAGCCGACGTTGCTGGTCAGCGTGATGGGACCCCGCGAGGCAAGGTAACCGTCCAGCCAGGCCTCGGAGAGCCAGCTGCGGCCGGCGGCGTCCTCGACGGCGGCGTACGCCTCCAGTTCGGCCTGTAGCACGGGGCCCTCATTCTGGGCGAACGCCTCGACACGGGCGGCGGTGGCGGCCCGTTCGGCCTCGGTCAGCAGTGGGTCGACCGTGGCCCGGTACCGCTCCAACGTGCCATTCAACGGGGGAACCGGCAGGGACTTCATCGTGCGCTCACCTTCGGTGCGAGATCGTCGGCGGGCGGCTCCCAGGCATCCGGATCGGCGGCGACCTGCTCGCCGGAGCGGATGTCCTTCACCTCACCGGAGGCGAACCAGACGAACGGGATGCCACGCCGGTCGGCGTAGCGGATCTGCTTGCCGAACCGGTCGGCCTTGGGCGCCACCTCGGTGGCGATGCCGCGGGCTCGCAGGCGGGCCGCGATGGCGTCGGCCTCGCCGCGGGTCTCTTCGGAGTCGACCGCGACCAGCACGCAGGTCGGCACGCTGCGGGACGCGGTCAGCAGCCCCTTGCCGAGCAGCGGCACCAGGATGCGGGTGACGCCGATCGACAGCCCTACGCCCGGATAGGTGGTCCGGCCGTCGGAGGCCAGCGAGTCGTAGCGTCCGCCGGAGCAGACCGATCCGAGGTGCTCGTAGCCGCTCAGCTCGGTCTCGTAGACGGTGCCGGTGTAGTAGTCGAGGCCGCGGGCGATCTTCAGGTCGGCGACGATCCGGCCGGGGGCGGCCGCGGCGCCGGCGCGCACCACCGCGGCGAGCTGCTCCAGTCCCTCGTCCAGCAGGTCGTTGCGGACGCCGAGCGCCCGCACCCGCTCGACGAACGAGTCGTCCGGCGCCGAGATGGTGGCCAGTTCCAGGCATTGCGCCGCCACCTCGATGCTCAGCCCGAGCTCACCGGTGAGCAGCGCGCGGACGGCGTCCGGACCGATCTTGTCTAGCTTGTCGACGCGTTGCAGCACAGCCAGGTGATCGTCGATGCCGAGCCCGCGGTAGAAGCCTTCGGCGAGCCGCCGGTTGTTCACCCGCATCAGCACCGGCGGGACGCCGAAATCGGTATGCAGTCGCTCCAAGGCCTCCAGCACCACCAGCGCCACCTCGACATCGTGGTGGGCGGCCAGCGCGCTTTGCCCGACGACGTCCAGATCGGCCTGCAGGAACTCCCGGTAGCGGCCCTCCTGCGGCCGCTCGCCCCGCCACGCCTTCTGAATCTGGTAGCGCCGGAACGGGAAATTCAGGTGCCCCGAGTTCTCCAGCACATAGCGGGCGAACGGCACGGTCAGGTCGAAGTGCAGGCCGAGTTCGGCGTCTGAGGTGCCCTCGGCGTGCAGCCGGCGGACGACGTAGACCTCTTTGTCGATCTCGCCCTTGCGGGCCAGTTGCGCCATCGGCTCCAGCGCACGGGTCTCGATCGAGCCGAAACCGTGCAATTCGAAGGTGCCGGCGAGCGCGGCAAGGACCCGCTGCTCGACGATCCGCTGGGCGGGCAGAAATTCGGGAAAGCCGCTCAGCGGCTTCGGACGGCTCATCGGGTGCGGACACCACCTAAATAGTCGGCTTGCAAATACGGATTGGTGGCCCGTTCCCGGGCCATCACGGTCTGTTGCCCATGTCCGGGCAGAATGGCGGCGGTGTCGGGCAGGTCGAGCACCGGGCCGCGCAGGGTGTTCAGCATGATGGCGTGGTCGCCGCCAGGCAGATCGGTCCGGCCGATCGACCCGGCGAACAGCACGTCGCCGGAGAACACCACCGTGTCCAGCTGGTCGTGGCCGGTCAGCCGGGTGGAGAGCATCACGCAGCCCGGACGATGACCGGGGGCGTGCAGCACGTCGAAGGTGAGCCCGGCGACGTCCAGGCCCGATTCGAAGAAGCGCAGGTCATCGGGTTCGGCCAACTCGACCTCTCCGAGCACCTGGGCGAGCAGGCTGGCGCTGGACGGGCCGAGGCCGGCCGCCGGATCGGTGAGCAATTCGCGGTCGTCGGCATGGATCCAGGCCGGGACGCCCCACTCGTCGGCCACCCGTGTCGCGGACGCCACATGATCGATGTGGCCATGGGTCAACAGGACACCGACCGGGGTCAGTCCGTGATCGGCCACGGCGTCCCGAACCCCGTCGAAGGCGTCCACGCCCGGATCGACGATCACACACTCGGCTCCAGCTGCCGCGGCGGCCAGATAGCAGTTGGCCTGCCACGGACCCGCAGGAAAGGAGGCCAGGAACACCCCGTCAGACTAGTGCACGGGCCGCCTCGCTGACCGTCCGATGGCTGGCACGACCTCGTCACCGGACCCGGCGCCCAAACATCGCAGCCGAGAGGGCGTGATCCGAGCGCGAACCGCCACGGTCCAGGGGCCTCGCGCCACGCGCGCGGGCGCGAGGCCAAACCACACAGGCATGCGGCAAGATGTCCCCATGACTTCTACCAGCCCGGCCGACTTCGGTCGTGTCGACCCCGACGGGACGGTCTACGTCCGGACCGCCGAGGGAGAGCGCGCCGTCGGACAGATCCCGGACGTGCCCGCGGCAGAGGCCCTAGCCTTCTACACCCGGCGGTTCCAGGCGCTCGAGCTCGAGGTGAGCTTGTTGGAGCGCCGCATTGCCTCGGGTGCGCTCTCGCCGGAGGAGGCCCGCGGCAGTATCGGCACTGTGCGCGGCAACGTAACCGGCGCCAATGCGGTCGGCGATCTGGACTCTTTGCTGGCTCGGTTGGAGGCCCTCGCCCCCGTGCTGGCCCAGGCGAACGAGGCTCGCAAGGCAGAGCGTGCCCGGCAGGCCGAAGAGACCAAGGCCACCAAAGAGGGCATGGTCGCCGAGGCCGAGAAGCTGGCACAGGGCAACGACTGGCGCGGCGGCGTCAACCGGTTCCGCAGCCTGCTGGACGAGTGGAAGGCACTCCCCCGGATCGACCGGGCCACCGACGACGCCCTGTGGCATCGGTTCTCCGCGGCCCGCACTGCCTACACCCGCCGCCGGAAGGCCCAGTTCGCCGAGCAGGCCGAACGCCGCGACGAGGCCCGCCGGCTCAAGGAGCAGATCATCGCCGAGGCCCGCGTCCTCGCCGACTCCACCGAGTGGGGTCCGACCTCGGGCGCCTTCCGTGACCTGATGGCTCGTTGGAAGGCGGCCGGTGCCGCCCCGCGTGAAGTCGACGACGCGCTGTGGACGGAGTTCCGGGCACTGCAGGACCAGTTCTTCAACGCCCGGCAGGCCACCCTGTCCGAGCAGGACGCCGAGTTCCGCGCCAACCTCGAGGCCAAGGAGGCGCTGCTCGCCACCGCCGAGGCCGAGGTCGTCCCGGTGCGTGACGTGGCTGCCTCGCGGGCCGCGTTCCGCACCTTCCTGGACGCCTACAACAGCTACGGCAAGGTGCCGCGCGAGTCGATCCGGGGGCTGGACAACCGCGTCAGAGCCCTGGAGACGGCGATCCGCAACGCCGAGGACGCCGAGTGGAAGCGCACCGATCCCGAGGCCCGCTCGCGCGCCGAGGAGACCGTGGCGATGCTCAGCAACGAGATCGACAAGCTGACCGAGAAGATCGCGAAGGCCGAGGCCCGCGGCGACGCAAAGGCCGCCGACAAGGCGCGGGACTCGATCGCGACCTACCAGACCTGGCTCGACCAGGCCCGTGCCACGCTGGCCGACTTCTCCCGCTGATCGTGGTCCACCGCGTCTTCTCCTACGGCACGCTGCGGCAGGAGAACGTCCAGCAGGCGTTGTTCGGGCGTCCTGTCGTCACCGTCGCCGACACCTTGCCCCGCTATCGGCTCGACTGGCTGACCATCACCGACCCCGAGGTGATCGCCACCAGCGGCTCGGACCGGCACCCGATCCTACGTCCCGGTTCGGTCACGGACGTCGTCGCCGGCGCCTACCTGGAACTCGACGACCGTGAACTGGCCCAAGCGGACGCCTACGAGGTCGACGCCTACGTCCGCGCCGCCGTCACCCTGGGCTCCGGAACGTCCGCCTGGGTCTACCTCGCCGCCGACTGATCACCCAACCCGTCATCACGGCGAACGCCGGGATCTCCGTCCAGCCGACTTCGCACGCTGGGGACGGTTCTTCTCATGCGAATTCCGAACCCTCTGGGGACGGACCTCGATGCCAGGGTCTGTCCCCGAACGATCGAAAATCGCACGCTCGAGAACCGTCCCCGAAGTTCGACAGAGCTTCTTCGGACAGGAGTTGCGGCGTGGCTCAGCTCTTCACCCGATGGGCGTCGTACACGCCCGGAATGCGTTTCAACGCGTTCGTCAGGGACGCCAGATGGGTGGGGTCGGGGGTCTCGAACTGTAGCCGCATGGTGAAGACCCGTTCCTTGTTGGTGCTGGCCGACATGGACAGGATGTTCGAGTGGTGCTCGGTCATCACCCGGCTCACGTCGGACAGCATGCCAGCGCGGTCGAGGCCTTCGACGTGCACGGCGACCAGGAAACTGGAGTCGGCGGACGGCGTCGCCCAACTCACCTCGACCAACCGGTCGGGCTTCTGCCGCAGATTGTCGGCGTTGGTGCAGTCTACCCGGTGTACCGACACGCCCTCTTCACGTGTGATGAAACCGAGGATCTCGTCACCCGGCACCGGCATGCAGCATTTGGCGAGCTTCACCCACATATCGGAATGGCCCTCGACCACGATGCCGGTGTCGGTGCTCCGGCGGTTCGGACGCCGGCCAGGGACCGGAGCGGTGAGCGCCGGATGGTCCTCGACGCTGGCCTCGGCGGCCTCCTCGGCACCGCCCTCGGCGGCGATCAGCCGTTCGACCACATTCTGCGCGCCGACCGTCCCCTCCCCGATCGCCGCATAGAGCGCATTGGTGTCGGGCACTCGGAAATGCCGGGCCAGTGCGGCCAAATGCTCGGCGGACAGCAGCCGGTGCACCGGCAGCCCGGTCCGCCGCAATTGCTTGGCCAGCGCCTCTTTGCCCTGCTCGATCGACTCCTCGCGGCGCTCCCGCATGAAGTACTGCCGGATCTTCGTCCGCGCTCGTGGGCTGGCCACGAAATTCAACCAGTCGCGGCTTGGGCCGGAATTGGGCGATTTGGACGTCAGCACCTCGACCTGGTCGCCGTTTTTCAACTCATATTCCAGAGGCACCAGGCGCTGATTGACCCGCGCCCCGATGCAATGATGGCCGACCTCGGTATGCACGGTGTAAGCGAAGTCGACCGGCGTGGAACCCGCCGGCAGCGACATCACGTCACCCTTGGGGGTGAACACGAAGACCTCGTTGGTGTTGATCTCGAACCGCAGGGTGTCCAGGAACTCGCCCGGGTCTTCGGTCTCCCGCTGCCATTCGGTGATCTGTCGTACCCAGGCCAGGTCGTTGGCGCCGGCGCCCTTGCCCTCTTTGTATTTCCAGTGAGCGGCGACACCGTATTCGGCCTGCCGGTGCATCTCGTGGGTGCGGATCTGGAACTCCACCGGTTTGCTGTCGGGCCCTAGCACTGTGGTGTGCAGCGACTGGTACAGGTTGAATTTCGGGGTCGCGATGTAGTCCTTGAACCGGCCCGGCAACGGAATCCACCGGGCATGCAGCACACCGAGGGCACCGTAACAGTCGCGTTGGGCGTCCACCAGGATGCGCAGCCCTACCAGGTCGTAGATCTCGAAGAAGTCCCGCCCGCGGACCACCATCTTCTGATAGATCGAGTAGTAGTGCTTGGGACGCCCGTAGACGGTGGCCTTGATCTTCGCTTCGGCCAGATCGTCGCGCACCTGGTCGATCACCTGCCGCAGATAGTTCTCCCGCAACGGGGCGCGGGCGGCGACCATGCGCACGATCTCGTCGTAGATCTTGGGGTGCAGTGTGGCGAAGGCGAGATCTTCCAGCTCCCATTTGATGGCATTCATGCCCAGCCGGTGCGCCAACGGAGCGAAGATCTCCAGGGTCTCGTTCGCGGTCACCACCTGTTTGTCCTGGCGCTGGAACCCCAGGGTGCGCATATTGTGCAGCCGGTCGGCCAGCTTGATCACCAGCACCCTGATGTCGCGGCTCATCGCCAGCACCATCTTGCGCAGCGTCTCGGCCTTCGCAGAGTCGCCGTAGGTGACCTTGTCGAGCTTCGTCACGCCATCGACCATGGTGGCAACCTCGGAGCCGAAGTCGGCGGTCAATTGCGCCATCGTGTACGAGGTGTCCTCGACGGTGTCGTGCAGCAACGCCGCGCACAACGTGGTCTCGGTCATGCCCAACTCGGCCAGAATCGTGGCCACCGCCAGCGGATGGGTGATGAATGGATCGCCGCTATTGCGGAACTGGCCCGCGTGATAGTGCTCGGCCGTCCGATAGGCCCGCTCGATCATGGTCAGGTCGGCCCGGGGATGATTGGCCCGCAACGTCTTCACCAGCGGGTCGAGCACCGCCGCCTGGCTGTTCTTCGGGGCTCCGAGCCTGGCCAACGCGTGCCGCATCCGCATCCGCGGCTGGTCGCGCGCGGCCGCCGGACGGGCCAGCGCGCGAGGCTCTCCGGGCAGGCCGTTGCCCGTCCCATACGGACCATGGATGCTGTCGCTCACCCGGTTTCCCTTCGGCAGGACTGCATCATACTGCTCGTCCCCGGTTGTCACGCATCCGCGCATTCCGCGTTGCCAGGACGGGGTGAGCGGTGGCCAAGAGAACCCGTCCCAGGTGACCGAACGAACCGTCCCCAGTGACCAGACGGACAGATCAGATGGTCGAGGCGATCAGATGGTGACGACCGAGGAATACCCGATGCCAAGCTCGGCGAGCTTCTCGCCGCCGGGAAGCGAGTCGAGTTCCATCAGCACCGCCACGTGGACCAGTTCGGCACCCAGCCGATGCACCAGCGCGGCGGTCGCGCCCACCGTGCCGCCGGTGGCGAGCACATCGTCGATCACCAGCACCCGTGCGCCCGGAAGGACGGCGTCGGTCTTGATGGTGAGGGTCTCGTGACCGTACTCGAGCGCGAACTGCTCCGAATACAGGTTGCCCGGCAACTTCCCCGGCTTGCGGACGGGGACGAAGCCGGCACCCAGCTCCAGGGCGACCGGCGCCGCCAGAATGAAGCCTCGGGCCTCCATGCCGACCACCACGTCGATCCCGTCCGGTGCCAGAGCGGCCAACTCTGTGACCGCCGCCCGCAGCCCGGCGGGCGAGGCCAACAACGGGGTGATGTCGTAGAAAGTGACCCCTGGCTTCGGGAAATCGGGAATGTCCGCGATCAGGTCCAGGATGAGCTTCTTGTTGTCGTCGCTCGACATATCGTCACTTCCTTCGCTTCGCTCGGGAACTGCGTTGAGGTTGCTGCCGCTGCTGGCGGGCCAACTCGTTGGCGCTGACCAGACCCAGCCGCTCGGGTTCGACCTCGTCCACCTCGGCGAGCGGGCCGTCCGCGTCGTGCAGCACGACCGCCTTCTTGGTGATCGTCGCCGCCTCTTTCGCGGTCTGCCGCTGTGCCCGGCGGGCCAAGCGCTCGCGATGCTCACGCATCTCGGGCTCGGCCTCCTTGAGCTGGGCCAGCAACGGCGCCGCGATGAAGATCGACGAATAGGCGCCGGCGATCATGCCGACCAGCAGCGCCAGACCGAGATCCTTCAGCGGGCCGGTACCCAGGATGAACACGCCGGTGAAGGTCAGCGCGGCCACCGGCAGCACGCCCAGGATCGTGGTGTTGATCGATCGGATCAGCACCTGGTTGACGGCTGCATTGGCGGCTTCGGAGTAGGTCGAGCGGCTGTTCTTCAGGTCGGCGACGTTCTCGCGCACCTTGTCGAAGACCACCACGGTGTCATAGAGCGAATAGCCGAGAATCGTCAGGACGCCGATCAGCGTGGCCGGCGTCACCGAGAAGCCGACCAGCGCATAGATGCCGACGGTCACCACCAGGTCGTGCAGCAACGCGACGATCGCCGCGATGGCCATCTTGTAGTTGCGGAAGTAGGCCCAGATCAGCAACGAGACCAGCACCAGGAACACCGCCAGCGCGATCACCGCCTGCTGGGTGATCATGCTGCCCCAGGACGCCCCGATCAGGCTGTAGCCGACCTCGTCCACGCTGATATCGCCGACGGCCTTGGCGATCGCCGCCTTCACCAGCCCTACCTCATCGACGCTCAGCGACCGGGTCTGGACGCGGACCTCGCCGTCGCCGACCGTGGTGACGCTGACATCGTCGTTATTGGGCAGGTTGAGCGCCTCGACCGCCGTCCGCACCTGATCGGTGGTCTGCTCGGCCACGGTGACAGGCGCGCTGAAGTCGGCGCCGCCCTTGAACTCGATACCCAGGTTCAGGTGCAGCACGGCGATCGCCAGCACGGAAAGCGCCAACAGGGCCGCGGAGAAGATGTACCAGCGGTTCCGCTTGCCGACGAAATCGTAGCTGACCTCGCCGGTGTACAGCCGATGCGCGAAGCTCTCCTTCTTGGCGGGCACGTCCTTCTTCTCGGCGGGTGCCTCCGGGGTGCTCGTGGTGCTCATCACGCCTCCTTGGTCGCTGCCGCGACGGGCCTGGCCGGACGCCGCCGATGCAGCGGCGGCTGATGCTTGGCGCCCAGATGCTCAGGCTCGAAGCCGGAGAATTTGCGGCCTTGGCCGAAGTACGTCGTCTTGCCCAGCAGCGACACCAACGGCTTGGTGAACCAGAACACCACCGCGAGGTCGATCAGGGTGGTCAGGCCGAGGGTGAACGCGAAGCCCTTCACTGCGCCGATCGCCAGGATGAACAACACGATCGCCGACAGCAGCGAGACGCCGTCCGCCACCAGGATGGTCTGCCGGGACCGCACCCAGCCGACCTCGATGGCGGTGCGCAGCGTCCGGCCGTCGCGGACCTCGTCCCGGATTCGTTCGAAGTAGATGATGAACGAGTCCGCGGTGACGCCGATCGCCACGATCAGGCCGGCCACACCGGGCAGGTTGAGCGCGAAGCCCATCGCCTGACCCAACAAGACGATGAAGGCGTAGGTGATGCCGAAGGCGACCACCAGGCTGCTGACCACCACGATCGACAGCGCCCGGTAGTAGAGCAGGCTGTAGGCGACCACCAGCGCCAGGCCGATGATGCCGGCGATGATGCCCGCGTCGAGCTGCTCGCCGCCCAGCTTGGCCGACACGGTGTCGACGCTGGACACGTCGAAGGCCAGCGGCAGCGCGCCATACTTCAGCACGTTGGCCAGTTCGGTGGCGCTCTTCTGGGTGAACGACCCCGAGATCTCGGCCTTCCCGCCCGCGATCGTGGTGCTGACATACGGCGTGCTGATCACGTCGCCGTCCAGGACGATGGCGAACTCGTTCTGCGGGCTGGTCTTGGTGGCGAGCGCCTCGGTGACGGTCTCGAAGGTCGCACCCGCGGTGCTGTTGAACTCCAGGTTGACCACCCAACTCACCTGGCCCTGCGGGATTCCGGCGGCTGCCTTCACCAGATCTTTGCCCGAGATCACGGTGGGCGACAATAGGAACTTCGTCGTGCCAGCCTTGTCACAGGTGATCAGCGGCTGATCGGAGACATCCGGGAACGGATCCCCGCACTGGAAGTCGGTGTACTCGCTCTGGTCACGCTCGGACGGCTGCCAGTCCAGCACCTGCTGCGTGGTCAGCGGGGTGGCGCCGGGTGCGGTGGGCCGAGGGCTGGGTACCGGTGTGGGCAGGCTGGGCAGCGGGCGTCCGTTCGTGCTGGGCGAGGCGGACGGCTCGGCGCTGGGCTGAGCAGACTCGGCGGGTTGAGCGGATTGGCTGGGCTGAGCGGGGTCAGTGGGTTCGACCGTGGGCTGAGCCGACGGATCGGCCACCGTCTCCTGTGCGTAGACCAGCCGGAAGTACAGCTGGGCGGTCTGGCCCACCGTACGCACCAGCTCGTCCTGCTGGACGTTCGGGACGCTGACCACGATCTGCCGGTCGCCCGAGGTGGTCACCTCGGTCTCGCCGACGCCGAAAGAGTCCACCCGCTGCTGGATGATCGTCCGGGCCTGCTCCAGGCTGTCGGGATCGATCGAGCCCTCGCCGGAGGTATTGCTCGCAGTCAGCGTGATGGTGGTGCCGCCCCGGAGATCGAGGCCCAGTTTCGGCGTCCACACACCACCCAGTGCCATCAGCCCGACCAGTCCGACGCTGAACGCCAAGAAGACGATCAGGGTGCGCAATGGGTGGCTGTGGTGCTTACTTGTCGTTGCCACGGCTCGCTCTGCCCTCGCGGGTCACTTCTGGGTGCTGGACTGATCGGTCGGATCGTCGTCGGTGGCGCGCGCGTCGGACGGCTTCGGATCGATGAAGTCGGACGGCTGGATGTTGTCGAACGGCGAACCCTCGACGTCGTCGAAGGACCCCTCCGGCTCGTCGTCGCTCACCTGATCGTCGTCGGAGTACTCGAACTCGTCGTCCTCGGGAAGCAGGGTCTTCACCACCGCCTGCTTGACCACGGTCATCTCGATGCCGGGAGCGATCTCGATGATCGCCTGCCGCTCACCGAGATGGCGAATGGTGCCGAACACGCCGGACGACAGCATGACGCGCGTGCCGGGCGCCAGGGAGTTGGTCATCTCCTGCTGCTTCTTGGCCCGCTTCTGCTGCGGCCTGATCAACAGGAAGTAGAAGGCGGCCCCCATCAGCACAAGCATCAGGAGGGTGCTACCCATGTCACCCATGTGGATTCTTTCGTTAGACGATTGATCGGTGGCTCAGCCACACGACGCCTAACTCTAGCCGAGGCGTCCCGATTGCCCCGACTCCGACCAACCGGGCGGATGCCCGGATCTCCTGCGCCAACCACGGCGTCCTGGTCGGAGATCCCGTGGAAAGCCCGGATGACGGGCTCTGCCGGTGTCGTCGCGGCGTCGCCTGGACGGCCTTGCCCAGCGCGAATCAGCCGTCGGCGCCGAAGAGGTCCGGTTCGGCTGAGTTCGGCATGGTCAGGCCGAGGTGGGCCCAGCCGCGGACGGTGGCGACGCGGCCACGCGGCGTTCGCATCAGAAAGCCTTGCCGGACCAGGAATGGCTCGGCGACCTCTTCGACCGTCTCGCGCTCCTCCCCCACCGCCATGGCCAGGGTGGAGACCCCGACCGGACCGCCGCCGAAGCGTTCGCAGAGCGCGGACAACACCGCACGGTCCAACCGGTCGAGGCCCAGCTCGTCCACCTCGTACAGCTCGAGGGCGGCCCGCGCAACGGCCGCGCTCAGGCGTCCGTCGGCACGCACCTGTGCATAGTCGCGGGCGCGGCGCAGCAGCCGGTTCGCGATCCGAGGGGTGCCGCGCGAGCGGGAGGCGATCACCTCGTCGGTGCCGCGTTCCAGCGCGATGCCCAGCAGGCCTGCCGAGCGCCGCACGATCGAGCGCAGCGCGTCGGTTTCGTAGAAGTCGAGCTGCGCCGTGAAGCCGAACCGGTCTCGCAGCGGGCCCGGCAGCAGACCGGCCCGCGTCGTGGCGCCGACCAGAGTGAACGGGGGAATCTCCAGCGGGATCGCGGTCGCACCAGGCCCCTTGCCGACCACCACATCGACCCGGAAGTCCTCCATCGCCAGGTACAGCATCTCTTCGGCCGGCCGTGACATGCGGTGGATCTCGTCGAGGAAGAAGACCTCGCCCTCGGTCAGCCCGGACAGGATCGCGGCCAGGTCGCCGGCATGCTGAATGGCCGGGCCGGAGGAGATCCGGATCGGCGAGCCCACCTCGGCGGCGATGATCATCGCCAGCGTGGTCTTGCCCAGTCCGGGCGGCCCGGACAACAGGACATGGTCGGGCACCGAGCCACGGTGCCGCGCGGCGTCCAGCACCAGGCCGAGCTGGTCGCTGACCCTCGGCTGTCCGGCGAACTCGGCCAGGCTGCCGGGGCGCAGCGCGGACTCCGCCAGGGCCTCGCCATCGTGGACGTGCGGATCCATTACCTCGTCGGTTTCGTGACTCACCACGCCAGACCCCGTCCGATTCGCTCACTCATCTGGCCGCGCCCCCTCATTTGGCCAGACTCCGCAGCGCGGCCCGCATCAGCACCGCGACCGGGGTTGCCGGGTCGTCGTCGACCAGCGGGGCGACCGTGTCACAGGCCCGGTCGGCGTCGCGCGACGACCAGCCCAGACCCTCCAGTCCACCCTTCACCTGGTCACGCCACTGAATGGGCGCGGTGGCGGACGACGTGGCCGGGTTGCCGACCGCGGCGAGGGTGTTGATCTTGTCCTTCAGCTCGATCACCAGGCGTTGCGCGCCCTTGACGCCGATGCCCGGCACCTTGGTCAGCGCCGGAATGTTCTCGGCGGCGATCGCGGCCCGCAGGGCGTCCGGGCTGAGCACCGACACCACGGCCTGGGCGATCTTGGGCCCGATGCCGCTGGCCGACTGGACGAGTTCGAAGCAGTCCCGCTCGTCGGCGTCCGCGAAACCGTAGAGGGTGAGCGAGTCTTCGCGCACCACCAGCGAGGTGGCCAGCGTGGCCGGCTGTCCGATCCGGACCGCGGACGCCGTCGCCGGCGTGCACTGGGCGCGGACGCCGAAGCCGTTGAGGTCGAGCACCACCCAGGTGGCGCCGGCGGCGATCACCGTTCCGCTGAGTTGAGCGATCATGCGCCCCTCCTGTGTCGCTGGCGTCGTCCGGCCGCCACCGCAGCCTCCAACCGGGCCTGGCCGGCACCGCGCCACAGCTGGCAGACCGCGAGCGCCACGGCGTCCGCTGCGTCGGCCGGTTTCGGTGCCTCGGCGAGCCGCAACACCCGTGTCACCATCACACCGATCTGAGCCTTGTCGGCGCGTCCCGAACCGCTGATCGCCGCCTTCACCTCGCTCGGAGTGTGCTGCCGGACCGGCAGCCGATGTCGGGCGGCGACCAGCAGCGCCACCCCGGCCGCCTGTGCGGTGCCGATCACCGTCATCGTGTTGTGCTGGCTGAACACCCGCTCGACCGCGACCACGTCGGGGCGATGCCGCCCGATCCACTCCTCCAGGCCAGTCTCGATGGCCAGCAGTCGCAGGCCGAGGTCGGCGTCCGACGGAGTCCGGATCACGCCGGCCTCGACCAGGGTCGGAGTGCGGCCCGCCACGCCGTCCACGACGCCCACACCGCAACGGGTCAGGCCCGGGTCGACGCCCAGAACACGCATGCCGATGAACTCCCGTCAGCCGAACAGATGTTCGGATACTAGTGGACGCCGCCAGCCCGCCCCGGGAACCGCGCTGGCGCGCCGTTCCGAACGCCCCGGCCGGCTGGAGGTCACTCCAGCTCGGCGAGCACCGCCTCGGGGACGTCCTCGTTGGAGTAGACGGTCTGCACGTCGTCGACGTCCTCGATCGCGTCGAGCAACCGGAACAGCTTCTCGGCGGCCTCTTTGCCGTCGATGGCCTGGGTGTACTGCGGCACGAACTGGACCTCGGCCGACTCGTAGTCGAGCCCGGCCTCCTGGACCGCCTTGCGCACGTCGACCACCGCGCTCGGGTCGGAGATCACCTTGAAGGTCTCGCCCTCGTCGGAGACGTCCTCGGGGTCGGCCTCCAGCGTCGCCTCGAGTAGATCGTCCTCGTCGAGTTGGCGTCCGCCCTGGGACTTGGCCACCTCTACGATGCCCTTGCGGTCGAAGATCCGTGACACCGAGCCGACGTCGGCCATCGTGCCGCCGTTGCGGGTGACCGCCACCTTCACGTCAGAGGCCGAACGATTCCGGTTGTCGGTCAGGCATTCGATGAGGATCGCCACGCCGCCGGGACCGTACGCCTCGTACATGATCTCGGTGTAGTCGACCGCCTCGCCGCCGATACCCGAGCCGCGCTTGACGGCGCGGTCGATGTTGTCGTTGGGGACAGAGTTCTTCTTCGCCTTCTGGATGGCGTCGTAGAGGGTCGGGTTCCCGCCGGGGTCACCGCCACCGACGCGCGCCGCCACTTCGATCTTCTTGATCAGGTTCGCGAAGAGCTTGCCCCGCTTGGCATCGATCGCTGCCTTCTTGTGCTTGGTGGTGGCCCATTTGGAGTGCCCGCTCATCTACGTCCCATCTGCTGCTCGTCCATCGTGCGCGGCCCCGATTGTATCGGTGCCCAGCTGTTGCACGTACCAGACCATGGTGTCGACGCCGACGTACCCGAGTTCTGCGTAAGGTCGCGAACCCTGATCGGATTCGGTCTCGATGCCGATTCCGGCGGTGAGCAGGCCGGCCTCGACGAACGATTGGTGGCTGCGGGCGAGCAGCGTCCGGTAGAGGCCGTGATTGCGCCATTCCGGCACCGCGCCGAGGTACTCCGTCCAGCCGGCGAACTCGCCGGCCAGGCTGGTCTCGGCGTTCAACACCCAGCCGACCGCCTGCCCGTCGACCACCGCGACCCACGACCAAGCGTCGCGGATGCCAGCGCCGGCCAGGCCCCATTCCCAGGCGTCCGGTTCGAGCAGGTCGGCGGGATGGCTGACGGTCGCGTTGTAGAGCAGCCGCACCGGCTCGCTCCAGTGCGCCCCGAACGGTTCGAGCGCGACACCGGGCAGCGGGCGGGGACCGTCCGGGAGAGGCTCGGCGAGGCTGCGGCGCATCGCGTGATACCAGCGCTGAGGCCGGAACCCGCAGTCGGACAACGTCTCGGCAAGGAAGAGGTTGCTGACCGAGATCAGCATTGACAGTTCGGCCGGTTCGCTCTCGTCGCCCTCCAGCTGCCACTCCTCGGCGCGCTCGATCTGCCAGCGCAACATGGTCTCCTGGACGCCCTCGTCCCGCCATGCCGGATGGCAGCCGCCGTGCAGCCGCAGCCGGTTGGGCGGCTCACCGGCGTCCGGCAAGCGGATCCAGGCGTAGGCGATCAGGGTGCCGCTGGGTTTGCGCAAGACCACGCCGGTCTCGGTATCGCGGACGATGCCTCGCGCGACCGCCGCCTCCAGCGCCGGCAGGTCGTGATGATGGGTCGCGTCGCCGAAGTGCTCTTCGGCGACGATCAGGCCGGCGATCTCGGGAAGGTCCTGTTCGGACAGCCAATGCCATGTGCAGCCATGGCTCTTGGCCGGTGTGGGCATCGTCGCCTCCGTTCCTACTCCCCAATCTAGTACCCCAATACGGGCGGGTTACTGCGTGGCGACAGCCAATGCATCCTCAAGGGTGAAATTGCCGATGTAGAGGGCGGTCCCGATGATCGCGCCGGTGACGCCGAGCGGCACCAGTCCGCGCAGCGCGACCAGGTCGTCCAGCTGTGCGATGCCACCCGAGGCGATCACCTGGGCGTCGGTCTGCGCAGAGACCTGCCGCAGCAGGTCGAGGTTCGGGCCGGTCAGCATGCCGTCGGACTTCACATCGGTGACCACGAAGGTGCCGCAGCCGGCCGCCGACAGCCGATCGACCGCCTCGGCCCAATCGCCTCCCTCGCGCACCCAGCCGCGAGCGGCGAGCTTGCTGCCCTTGACGTCGATGGCGATGCCGATCCGGTCCCCGTGCTCGCCGATGATGCGCTCGCACCACTCCGGGTTCTCCAACGCAGCGGTGCCGATGTTCACCCGACGACAACCGGTGGCCAATGCCCGCTCCAGGCTGGCGTCGTCCCGGATGCCACCGGAGAGTTCGACGTTGAGATCGAGCCGGGCAGTGATCGACGCGATGATCTCGGCGTTCGAGCCGCGCCCGAAGGCGGCGTCCAGGTCGACCAGATGCAGCCACTCGGCACCGGCGTTCTGCCAGCGCATCGCGGCGGCGAGCGGGTCGCCGAACACCTTCTCGGAGCCGGCCACACCTTGGGTGAGCTGGACGGCCTGGCCGTTCTGGACATCGACGGCGGGCAGCAGGGTCAGTGCGGTCACGGTCTTCGACCCTAGTGGACGGCCCGAGGACCACGGCAATCTGTGCGAGGTCCGGACGGCTCACACCGGGACCGACGATCACCGACAAGGGTCCTGGACGGGATGGTCGAGTGGTAGGAGCGGCCGTCGGACCCAGTGTGTCCGGCGACCTGGGTCCGCGCCCAGCCGACAAGTCCCGCGATCGCGAGCACGATCGAGGCGCTGACTCCGCCGAAGAAGCCGATGCCCGTGACCACCCAGCGGGAGCTCGCCGACAAGCTCTGCGCGCGCTCCAGAGCGGGCTCGTCGCGCTCATCGACGCACTGGAGCGCAAGGAGCTCGTCGTTCTCACCGGCAGCACCACCGACCGCCGCCGGAGGCAGCTCTACCTCACCCCGGCCGGCCGCGACATGCTCACCGCCCTGCGTGCCGCAGCAGAAGTCCAGGAAGCGGCGATCACCGAGTACTCAGCGAACACGCCAAGACGACGCTCTACGAGGTGCTCGTTACGCTCGGCGCACGCCAAGGCATCGACGCCAGCGTGCATCCGGGATACAAGACCGAATCGCTGCTATCGCTGGAGCCGCGAGGGTCGGCGGCGAGGTCGTAGCGGGCCTGGTCTGCGACGGCGGGGGTTCCACCAGCGGTCGTCGTGGATCACCGTGGTAGGCGCGGGTGAGGTCGAGTCCGAACCCGGCGGCTCGCAGGGAGAGCACAACGAGGCTCGGTGGTGGGCGCAGAGGGACTCGAACCCCCGGCCACCTCCTTGTAAGGGAGGTGCTCTAACCAACTGAGCTATGCGCCCGCAGCTCTCCGGCGGCCCCATTGTGCCAGCTATCGCCGGTTTCCCCGTGGGCGGACCAGCTTCTGCGCCTGCCAGTTCGTCGAAACGGACGCCGGATTGGCCAGCACCAGGCCCGCGGTCAGCGCGCCCTCGGCGACGTCGGTCGGATCGACGTATTCCGGACGTCCCACCTTCGGAGTCAACAGCCAGATACAGCCGGTGGGTGACAGGTCGGTGAGCGCGTCCACCAGACCGTCCACGACGTCGCCGTCGCTGTCGCGCCACCACAGCAGCACCACGTCGACCGCCTCGTTGGACTCGTACAGCAGGTCGCCGTCGATGGCGTCCATCACCGCATCGCGCAGCACTTCGTCGACGTCGTCGTCCCAACCGAGCTCCTGCACCGCCAGGCCGCGGGTCAGCCCGAGGGCAGTCACCTCCGCGGCGCTTGCCGAGCCATCCGTGCGGGCCACCTGCTTCCTACTCTCCACTCTCGCGACACAACGTCTGTCGCGGCCTAGCCTGCCAGACTTCCGCACCGGACGGAAAGCGCAGAATATGGCAGTGGGCCGGTGACCCGCAGCAGCGGAACACCGGCCCACGACGCATTCACTCAGGCGTCGCCGCCCGCGCTACCGGAGGCGCCGGCCGCAACGTCCAGCAGCCGGTACTTCTCCGCGGCCCGACCGGGTGCGGAGGCATCCAGCTGGCCCTTGGCGGCCAGCGCCTGCAGCGTCCGGACCACCATCGACGGACCGTCGATGTGGAAGAACCGCCGCGCCGCCGCGCGGGTGTCGGAGAAGCCGAAGCCGTCCGCGCCGAGCGAGTGGAACTCACCGGGCACCCACTGGGCGATCTGGTCCTGAACCAGCCGCATGTAGTCCGAGGTCGCGATGAACGGACCCGGACGTCCCTGCAGCCGCTGCGTCACGAATGGCACCTGTCGCTCCTGCTCGGGGTGGAGGAAGTTGTGCTCGTCGGCGGCCAGGCCGTCGCGCCGCAACTCGTTCCACGATGTGACGCTCCACACGTCGGCCACCACACCCCAGTCGCGCCTCAGCAGTTCCTGCGCCTCCAGCGCCCACGGCACGCCGACGCCGGACGCCAGCAACTGTGCCCGCGGGGCGTCGCCGCCGACACCCTCGAAGGAGCCTTCCTTGAGCAGGTAGATGCCCTTCTTGATGCCTTCCACATCGATGTTCTCGGGCTCGCGCGGCTGCGCCATCGGCTCGTTGTACAAGGTGATGTAGAAGATCACGTCCTGCGGGTTCTCGCCGTACATGGTCTCCAGGCCGTGCTGCATGACGTGCGCCACCTCGTAGGCGTAGGCGGGGTCGTAGCAGCGCATCGCCGGGTTGGTCGCGGCCAGGATGTGGCTGTGCCCGTCCATGTGCTGCAGGCCCTCGCCGGCAAGCGTCGTCCGTCCGGCGGTGGCGCCCAGCAGGAAGCCGCGGGCCAGCTGGTCGGCGGCGGCCCACATCGAGTCGCCGGTGCGCTGGAAGCCGAACATCGAGTAGAAGATGTAGATCGGCACCATGTGCACGCCGTGGGTGGCGTAGGCACTGCCGGCCGCCGCGAACGCGCCCATCGAGCCCGCCTCGTTGATGCCGACGTGCAGGATCTGGCCGTTCTTCGCCTCACGGTAGGCGAGCATCAGCTCGTGGTCGACCGGCGTGTAGGTCTGGCCGTGCGGGCTGTAGATCTTGATCGTCGGGAAGAACGCGTCCAGGCCGAAGGTGCGGGCCTCGTCCGGGATGATCGGGACGACATGCGGCGCGAATTCCTTGTCGCGCATCAGGTCCTTGAACAGTCGTACCCAGGCCATCGTGGTGGCGATCTGCTGCTGCCCGGAGCCCTTCTTCACCGACGCATAGGCGGAATCGCCGGGCAGCTTGATCGGCTTGGGATTGTTCCGCCGCTGCGGCAGGCCGCCACCCAGCGTCCTGCGTTGTTCCAGCGCGTACTGGATGCGCTCGTCGCGCGGACCCGGGTTGACGAACGGCGGACGGTACGGATCGGCCTCGAGGACGGCGTCGGTGATCGGCATGTCGAGCCGGTCGCGGAACTGCTTGAGGTCGTCCAGGGCCATCTTCTTCATGCCATGGGTGGCGTTGCGGCCGGCGAAGTGCGAGCCCAGGAAGTAGCCCTTGATGGTGTGCGCGAGGATCACCGTCGGCGCGCCGGTGAACTCCAGCGCCGCCTTGTAGGCCGCGTAGACCTTGTGGTAGTCGTGACCGCCACGGGTCAGCTTCCAGATCTTCTCCGCGTCCCAGCCCTCGACCATCTTGGCGACCCGCGGATCACGTCCGAAGAAGTGCTCCTTGACGTAGTCGCCGTCGTTGGCCCGGAAGGTCTGGTAGTCGCCGTCGGGGGTGTTGTTCATCACATTGACCAGCGCACCGTCGCGGTCGGCGGCCAGCAGCGGATCCCAGCCGCGACCCCAGACGACCTTGATCACGTTCCAGCCGGCGCCGCGGAAGAAGCCCTCCAGCTCCTGCATGATCTTGCCGTTGCCGCGCACCGGCCCGTCCAGCCGCTGCAGGTTGCAGTTGATCACGAAGGTCAGATTGTCGAGCTCGTCGTAGGACGCCAGCTGCAGCGCGCCGCGGCTCTCCGGCTCGTCCATCTCGCCGTCGCCGAGGAACGCCCAGACGTGCTGCTGCGAGGTGTCCTTGATGCCTCGGTTGTGCAGGTACTTGTTGAACTGCGCCTGGTAGATGGCGTCGATCGGGCCCAGGCCCATCGAGACCGTGGGGAACTCCCAGAAGTTCGGCATCTGCCGCGGGTGCGGGTAGGACGGCACCGCGCGCACCCGGCCGTCGACGACGTGGCTGTGCTCCTGGCGGAAGCCGTCCAGGTCGGCCTCCTCCAACCGGCCCTCGAGGAAGGCGCGGGAGTACATGCCGGGGGCGGTGTGGCCCTGGTAGAAGATCTGGTCGCCGCCGCCGGGGTGGTCCTTGCCGCGGAAGAAGTGGTTGAAGCCCACCTCGTACAGCGTCGCCGACGAGGCGAAGGACGAGATGTGGCCGCCGACCCCGATGCCCGGCCGGTTGGCCCGGTGCACCATCATCGCGGCGTTCCAGCGCACCAGACGGCGGAACTTCCGCTCCAGCTCGACATCGCCCGGGTACCAGGGCTCGCTCTCCGGCGGGATGGTGTTGATGTGGTCGGTCACGGTCAGCGAGGGCACGCCCAACTGGCGCTCACGCGAGCGTTCCAACAGCTTGAGCATGATGTAGCGGGCACGGTTCCGGCCGCCCTCGTCGATGATCCCGTCCAGGGACTCCAACCACTCGGCGGTCTCCTCCGAGTCGATGTCAGGCAGGCTCGTGGGCAGCCCGTTCAGGATCGGGCCGACGTTGTCGCTGATGGCCACAGGGGAGTCCTTTCTCATGCACGGCCCGGCGCGCAACGATGGGCACCACCGGGTGATTGGGGTCCATCCTGCCCCATCTTCCCTTCCGAGCACATCGTCTGGACCACACTGTGTCCGCGCCACGGCGTCCCGACGGGTGGATCGGGTCTCGAAGTCAGCTCTTTGCCCAATCCAGCAGCCGCCACACCGGCCAGGTGGTGACGATCCGGTCGGGGTCGATGCCGGCCGTTTCGGCCCGTGCCGCGCCGTAGACCAGGAACTCGAGCTGCCCCGGAGCATGGGCGTCGGTGTCGATGCTGAACAGGCATCCGGCGTCCCTGGCCAGCTCCAGCAGCCAGTCCGGCGGGTCGCAGCGTTCCGGACGGGAGTTGATCTCGACCGCCACCCCGAAGGCGCGGCACGCCTCGAAGACCACCTCGGCGTCGAAGGCGCTCTCCCCGCGGGTGCCCCGCTCCCCCTCGATCAGCCGTCCGGTGCAGTGGCCCAGGATGTTGGTGCGCGGGTTCGCGATCGCCGCCACCATCCGGTGGGTCATCGACTCGGCGTCCATCGCCAGCTTGGAATGCACGCTGGCCACCACGACGTCCAGCCGGTTCAGCAGGAACGGCGACTGGTCGAGCGTGCCGTCGTCGAGGATGTCCACCTCGATGCCGCGCAGCACCCGGAACGGCGCCATGGCCTCGTTCAGATCATCGATCAGGTCGAGCTGATCGGCGAGCCGCTCGGCGGAGAGTCCCCGAGCCACCCGCAGACGGGGCGAATGGTCGGTGACCGCGGTATAGGAGTGGCCCAGCGCCTGGGCGGCCAGCATCATCTCCTCGATCGAGCTGCCGCCGTCGGACCAGGTGGAGTGGGTGTGCAGATCGCCCTTGAGCAGCGACCGCAGCCGTGGTTCCGGCTCGACCAGCGGACGGGCCTTGGCCCGCTTGCCGGCCAGGTAGTCGGGGACGCCGCCGCGCAGCGCCTGCTCGATCACCGTCACCGAGGTGGCGCCCAGGCCGCGCACCTGCTTCCAGCTTCCCGACGCGGCGTGGCTCGCGCGTTCGTCCGCGGGCATCACGTCCACGATCTCGGCGGCTCGCCGGAAGGCCTTCACCCGGTAGCTGTCGGCGCGCTCGCGTTCCATCAGGTAGGCGATCTCGCGCAGCGCGACGACGGGATCCATGCGGTCCACACTAGGTCGTGACGTGACCGAGGAGAACGAAGCGAGGTGCCTGCCCGAAAGCGGCCAGGGGCAAGTATTAGGGGCGACAGGCCATTAGGGTGTCGGGGACGAAGGGAGAGCGGTGGCCGCCATTCCAGGGATCGGACGCGGCTGGCCGCAGTCCGGCCGGCAGCGATCGGCGCTCTCCAAGCGGCTGGTCCAAGCGTCCGCCGATCTCACTGCCGCGGCGCTCACTGAGATGGAGGAACGGCACCCCTGGTTTCGTGACCTGGACGCCGAACACCGCTCCTGGGTGACACTGGTGGCTCGCGCCGGGATCGACGGATTCATCCGCTGGTTCGCCGACGAGGGCCGCGACGTGAACCCCTCGGAGGTCTTCGACGCCGCACCTCGCGCGCTGCAGCGCCGGATCACCCTGCACCAGAGCGTCGACCTGATCCGCACCACCATCGACACCGTCGAGAGCCAGCTCGATCGGCTGGTGCCGCGCGGCGACCGCTCCGGGGTGTACCTGGCGATCGTCCAGTACTCGCGCGAGATCGCGTTCGGCGTGGCCGAGGTCTACGCCCGCGCCGCCGAGGCCCGCGGCGGCTGGGACGCCCGGCTGGAGGCGCTGGTGGTGGACGCCGTCATTCGCGGGGAGGCGGACGAAACCGTGCTGTCCCGCGCCTCCACGCTGGGCTGGCGCTCCCCAGCAGCGATCACCGTCACCATCGGCCAGGCACCCGCGAAAGACCAGGCGGTCGAGGCGATGCGCCGGGTGGTCGCCGAGCGCGGCTTCGATCTGCTGGCCTCCACCCAAGGCGACCGGCTGGTGGTCGTCCTCGGCGGGCACGCCGGAACCGCCGGAACCGCGCTGTCGGTGATCACCGAAGTCGCCGACCAGTTCGGGCCTGGCCACATCGTCGTCGGCCCCGAGGTCAGCGATCTGGTCGAGGCCGCCACGTCGGCCCGCGGCGCGCTGTCAGGCGTCCGTGCTGCGGACGCCTGGCCGAGCGCCCCGCGTCCGGTCGCGGCCGAGGACCTGCTGCCGGAACGGGCGCTGGCCGGCGACGGCCATGCCCGGCGGATCCTGGCCCGGGAGATCTACGGGCCGCTCCGGGACGCCGGTGCCGATCTGCTGGAGACCCTGGTCGCCTACCTGGACAACAGCGGCTCGGTGGAGGCCACCGCGCGCGCCCTCTTCGTCCATCCGAACACCGTGCGCTACCGGCTGCGCCGGATCGCCGAGGTGTCCGGCTATCACCCGGCGGACGCCCGCAGCGCCTACGTGCTCCGGCTCGCAGTCACCCTCGGCCGGCTGTTGGCGTCGTAGTACCACAAAGCAGGACGGGTCCAGTCCCCGTCCGACTGTGAGCGGTGTTGTGAGAACCCCACAAGAAGGTCTGTGCGATTTTCGTGCCGTCCCGCTGTCCTTCCCGCCCGGATTCGCGCAAGAGTATTCCCGTGCTAGCAATCCTCGCACCCGGTCAGGGTGCTCAGACCCCTGGCTTTCTCCGGCCTTGGTTGGAGGACACCGCCGTCCGGGACGAACTGGGCGCACTCTCCGAGGTCGCCGGCATCGATCTGGCGCACTACGGCACCGAGGCGGACGCTGAGCAGATCCGGGCCACCGACATCGCCCAGCCGCTGCTGGTCGCCGCCGGCCTGGTGGGCGGACGCGCCCTGCTCGCCGAGGCTCCGGTACCGGACGCGATCGCAGGTCACAGCGTGGGCGAGATCACCGCCGCGGCGCTGGCCGGAGTGCTGTCGCCCGCCGATGCGATGGCCTTCGTCGCCGCCCGTGGCCGTGGGATGGCGGCGGCGTCCGCATTGCGGCCGACGTCGATGATGGCCGTCGTCGGCGGCGTCCCCGAGCAGGTGAGCACCGCGATCGAGGCGGCCGGGCTAACCGCCGCCAACAACAACGGACGCGGCCAGATTGTGGCCGCCGGAACCGTCGAGCAACTCGCCGAGCTGTCCGCGAATCCGCCGGCTCGGGCTCGGCTGATCCAGCTCAGCGTGGCCGGCGCTTTCCACACCGTGCACATGCGGCCGGCGGTCGCCGCGCTGGATGAGTTGGCGTCCGCTCTGAGCACCGCCGCTCCGACCACCCGGCTGTTGAGCAATGCCGACGGCGCCGTCATCGACGACGGCGCCGAGGTGCTGCGCCGGCTGGTCCGCCAGGTGGCCAATCCGGTGCGCTGGGATCTCTGCCTCGACACGCTTGCCGAACTGGGCGTCACCGGCGTCCTGGAGTTGCCGCCGTCGGGCACACTGACCGGGATCGCCAAGCGCAACCTCAAGGGAGCCGCCTTGTTCAACCTGAACACTCCGGATCAACTCACCGACGCCCGTGCCTTCATGGCCGACCACACGGAGGTGGCCGCGTGACCACGTCGATCACGGCCGGCGCCGGCGCGCCGTTCGCGAAGTTGCTCTCCGTAGCCTCCTTCGTGCCCTCCCGTGTCGTCGACAACGCCGAGATGTGCACCTGGATCGACTCCTCCGACGAGTGGATCCAACAGCGCACCGGCATCGCCGAGCGCCGCTGGGTCGGCGAGGGCGAGGACGTCGAGTCGATGGCGCTCGCCGCGGCCCGCACCGCGATCGAGCGGTCCGGCGTCGCTGCCGACCAGATCGGCGCCGTGATCGTCGCCACCGTCTCCTACTTCCACCAGACCCCGAGCATGGCCGCCAAGCTGGCCCATCAACTCGGCACCACCGGCGCCGCCTACGACATCTCCGCCGCCTGCGCCGGCTTCTGCTACGGCCTGGCCCAGGCCGAGGCGCTGGTTCGCTCGGGGGCCGCCCGCTACGTGCTGGTGATCGGCGTCGAGGAGCTCAGCCGGTTCACCGACATCCATGACCGCAGCACCGCCTTCCTGTTCGCCGACGGTGCCGGCGCGGTCGTGGTCGGTCCCAGCGAGACCAACGGCGTCGGACCAGTGGTCTGGGGCTCCGACGGCGGCCAGTACGACGCGATCACCCAGACCGTCGAGTGGAGCCACGCCGTCTCCTCCGGCGAGCGTCCCTATCTCGCGATGGATGGCCGCTCGGTGTTCAAATGGGCCAGCGGCTTCATCACCGAGGCCACCAAGAACGTCCTGGACGCCGCCGGTCTCGCCCCGGCGGACCTCGACGTCTTCATTCCGCACCAGGCCAACAACCGCATCACCGACGCCATGTTGCGGCATCTGAAACTGCCCGAACACGTCATGGTGGCGCGCACCATCAAACAATTCGGCAATAATTCAGCAGCCTCGATACCGATGGCGATGGACGCCCTGCTCACCTCGGGCGAGGCCACCTCGGGGCAGACCGCCCTGCTCATCGGCTTCGGCGCCGGCCTGGTGTACGCCGGGCAGGTCGTCACTCTGCCCTGACCCAACATGATCTTCCGGGGACCCCCGGAAAGGCCCTACGACAAGGAGAAACCCTATGGCCACCACCGAAGAGATCCGCGCTCAGCTGGCTGAGCTCGTCAACGACGTTGCCGGTGTGCCGGTCGAGGACGTCCAACTGGACAAGTCCTTCGTCGACGATCTCGATGTCGACTCGCTGGCGATGGTCGAGATCATCGTCGGTTGTGAGGAGAAGTTCGGCGTCACCATTCCCGACGAAGACTCCAAGAACCTCAAGACCGTGGGCGACGCCGTGGCCTACGTCGAGGCGCACAGCTGACCTGCGCTGTCGTGTGCCCCGGGTCCACCACTGAAGGTGGGCCCGGGCACCCCTCCATCACCGTCCCCGAACACCTCGGAGAAACATGCCTGAGATTGTGATCACCGGCATCGGCGCCACCACCCCGCTGGGCGACGACGCGGCATCGACCTGGGCCGGTCTGCTGGCCGGCACCTCCGGAGTCCGCCGCCTCACCGAGGAGTGGGCTGAGGAACTCCCGGTCAAGATCGCCGCCCATGTGAAGGTCGATCCGTCCACCGTCATCGAGCGGGTCAAGGCACGCCGACTCGACCGATCCACCCAGTTGGCGCTGATCGCGGCGCAAGAGGCCTGGCAAGACGCCGGCCTGACCTGGAGCACCGAAAACGAGGTGGACCCCTACCGGCTGATCGTGTCGCTGGCCAGTGGCATCGGCGGCCTGCACTCCCTGCTGAACAACTGGGACGCCCACCGCGACAAGGGCTATCGCCGGGTGAGCCCGTTCACCATCCCGATGCTGATGGCCAACGCGCCGGCGGCGAACGTCGGCATGGCGATCAACGCCAAGGCCGGGGTGCACACCCCGGTGTCGGCCTGTGCGTCGTCCAATGAGGCGATCGCACTGGCCATCGACCAGCTTCGGCTGGGCCGGGCCGACATCGCCCTGGTCGGCGGCACCGAGGCCACCATCCATCCTCTGCCGATCGCCGCATTCGGGCAGATGCAGGCGTTGTCACGACGCAACGACGAGCCCGAGAAGGCTTCCCGGCCATGGGACATCGGACGTGACGGCTTCGTGATGGGCGAGGGCTCGGCGGTGCTGGTGATCGAGACCCTGGAGCACGCCAACGCCCGCGGAGCGAAGAGCTACGGCACGCTGGCCGGAGCCGGCATCACCGCCGACAGCCACGACATCGTCCAGCCCGACCCGAGCGGTGCCGGGCAGTACGGCGCCATGCAGAAGGCACTCGTGGACGCCGGACTGGCGGCATCCGACATCAGGCACGTGAATGCCCACGGCACTTCGACTCCGCAAGGCGACGTGACCGAGGCCGGATCGATCCGGCACGCCCTGGGCGACGCCGTCGATCAGTGCGTGGTGACCTCGACCAAGTCGATGACCGGCCACCTGCTCGGTGGTGCCGGCGCCCTGGAAACCCTCGCGACCGTGCTAGCGCTGCGCGAGCGGATGATTCCGCCGACCATCAACCTGGACAATCCGGAGCCCGATCTCGGCATCGACATCGCCGCGAACGTGGCCCGTCCGTTGCCCGAAGGCGACCTGGCCGCGATCAACAACTCGTTCGGTTTCGGTGGCGCCAATGTGGCGATCGCCGTCACCAACGCCAACATCACCCGCTGACCCGCTGCACACGGTTCCGAACCCCGGCGTCCCGCGTCCCTACCCCCTAGGCCCTGCCTAGCGGGTAGGGACGCGAGTCAGACCACCTGATGCAGCCAGCGGATGTCGGCGCCGTCGCCGGCTTGGCGGAAGACCTCGAGCTCGTCGTCCCAGGCGGTGCCGAGGAGATCGGCGACCGCCTCGTGGAGGCTTCGGCGTCCGAGGGCGTCACGAGCCAGCGCGGCCCGCAGCCGGTCCTCGTGAACCATCACGTCGCCGTGGCGGCCGAGGGTGGCATGGAAGACGCCCAGCGCCGGCGTGTAGGAGTACCGGACGGCCTCGGAATCGCCGGTGGCCTCCTCGCTGACCTCGAAACGCAGCCGCTGCCAGCCCTTGAGCGCGCTGGCGAGTCGTGCGGACGTCCCGGCCGGACCCGTCCAGGAATATTCGCTGCGATAGGACGCCCGTTCTGCCGGTTGCGGCGTCCATTCCAGCCGGACAGGTACGCCGACGACGCCGCCCACGGCCCATTCGACATGCGGGCACAACGCGGACGGCGCAGAGTGGATCTGCACCACTCCTTGGGTGGTCACCATGGTCATCTCCTTGGGCCGAGTAGCTGCCTTCCCCTGCATCTCTCGGCTCGCGGAGCGGGTCTATTCTGCCTCAGCTGCCACCCGTGAGCCAACCGCGCGATGACAAAATGCCCTTGTCCGGCTTGGATGGACGACGTGAGCGACGAACGGGTGCTGGTCGAGCGACGTGGGCATGTGCTGCTGATCGGGTTGAACCGCCCCGACAAACGCAATGCCGCCGACCTGGCGATGCTGCACGGCCTCGCCCACGCCTACACGCTGCTGCACACCGACACCTCGCTACGAGTCGGCGTCGTCCACGCGATCGGGGCGCATTTCAGCGCCGGCCTCGATCTGACCGACATCGGCCCGTCGTTGGCCGCGGGCAACCTGGAACTGTTGCCACCCGGCACGATCGACCCGTGGGGCGTCACCACCGAGCCGGTCGCCAAGCCGGTGGTGGCAGCCGTGCAGGGCACCTGCCTGACCATGGGTGTCGAGCTCGCGCTCGCTGCGGACGTCGTGGTGGCTGCCGCCGGGGCCCGGTTCGCCCAACTCGAGGTGGCGCGGGGAATCATGGCCTTCGGCGGCGCCACCTTGCGGCTGCCCCGTCTCGGCTGGGGCGACGGCATGCGCTGGCTGCTCACCGGTGACTTCTTCGACGCGTCCGAGGCCCACCGGATCGGGCTGGTCCAGGAGATCGTGCCGGACGGCACCCAACTGGACGCCGCCCTCGCGCTGGCCGAGCGGATCGCGGCACAGGCGCCACTCGCGGTCCAGGCCAGCCTGGCCAACGCCCGGCTGGCGCTCACCGATCCCCGCGCGGCCGCCGACCGGCTGCATCCGGTGGTCGCTATGCTGGCCCGCACCTCGGACGCCCGGCGCGCGGCCGCCGGCTATCTCCACGATGCACCGGTGACCTTCGAGGGACGCTGACGCCGTCCGCGCGAAACTCTGCCTGACAAGGCCCTCCCTAACTACTTCTGCCCTGCCGCATGTGGGAGGGCAGAAGTAGTTAGGGAGGGAGATACCGGGTATGCGATTCGGGCTGCGCGGGGGGAACCGGCCCGAACCGGGGATCCGGGCGGCGCCGTCCGATCAGGGGCGAAGGGCATCAGGGCCAGCGGGCACCCAGCGAGATCACGGCGATGGCGGCCAGGACGGCGAACCCGAGCGCATAGCCGGTGTAGACCTCGGTGACCTCCTGCTCTTCCTTCACGAAGCCGATCTGCTGGGCGATGTTGCGGTAGACGTCCTTCAGCTCGGACGCCGACCCGGCGGCAAACTTCTTACCGCCGGAGATGTCGGCCACCTTCTGCAGTTCCTCGTGGTTGACCGGGACCGACTCCCGGCGTCCACGATCGACGACATAGCCGTCCTCGGTGCCGTAGGCGATCGTGTAGATCGGGATGCCGCGCTTCTTGGCCTCTTCCGCGGCCGGGGCCGAATAGCGCGGAATGTTGGTGTAGCCGTCGGAGAGCAGCACGACCGCGCCCGGCGCCTGGTCGTTCGGGTGGTCCGGGTCGACCGGGGCCAGCGCCATGGCGTCCAGCGACGAGTAGATGCCCTCGCCGATGGAGGTGGACGGCGCCACCTGCAGCCCTTCGATCGCGCGGGAGACCAGTCCACGGTCGGTGGTCGGCGCCACCACGATCGAGGCCGTCCCGGCGAACGCGACCAGCGCCACGTTGAACCTGGCCGGCAGCATGCCGAGGAAGTCCTTCGCTGCGGTCTTGGCCGCGTCCAGCCGGTTGGGTTGGACGTCCTCGGCGATCATCGAGCGCGACACGTCGATCGCCAACACGATAGTTGCGCGGTCCCGCGGGACGTCCACCTGGTCGCTGGGCTTGGCGAACGCGACGTTCAGGGCGCCCAGCGACAGCACCGCGGCGCCCACCGCGATGTGCCGCTTCCAGGCCTGCTGCTTGGGCAGCACCTTGTCGAGATTGGAGATGCCGGCGGTCCGGCTACGAATGCTCTTTCGCCGCAGCAGCGCCAGGTAGAGCAGCAGCAGGACCGGGATCAGCACCAGCCACCACAGCCGGTCGGGCTCCAGGAACGCGATCATCGGAATCATCATGGCCACCTTGCCCCGAGCGAGACCGCGGCGAGGGCGGCGACCACCGCGAAGGCCAGGCCGTACCCGGCCCAGGTCGCGGTGATCTCTTTGCGCACCTCTTCGTAGCCGACCTCGCTACGGATGTTCTTGTACACCGAGTCCAACTGGCCCGCGGTCTCGGCAGAGTAGGCTTGACCGTTGGTCAAGCTCGCGATGCGCTGCAAGAGCGCCTTGTCCGGCGGCACCTTCTCACGCTTTCCGTCGAGGTCGACATAGCCGTTCTCGGTACCGTAGGCGATCGTGTACACCGGCACTTTCGCCTTGGCCGCCTCGGCCGCCTCCTGTGTCGGCGACCGACCGGCGGTGTTTTGGCCATCGGAGAGCAGCACGATGGCACCGGGCGGAATCGAGCCGTCCGCTCCCTTCGGCGCCGACTGCAGGGTGGCCATCGCCACGTTGATCGCGTCGCCGACGGCTGTCGAGTCCTGCAGGGTGAGCGCGTCGACCGCCCGGTTGAACTGCCCACGGTCGGTGGTCGGCGGCAGCCGGGACGCCGGATTACCGGACAGGCTGACCAGCGCCACGTTGTAGCTGGGCGGCATCGAGGCGACGAATTGCTTCGCCTCGGTCTTGGCGGCGTCCAGGCGATTCGGCTTGATGTCGGTGGCCGCCATCGACTGTGAGATGTCCAACACCAGCACGATCGTGGCCCGCTCGCGCGGCACCCGGTCGATGCCACTGGGCCGCGACCAGGCAATGGTCAGCGCGACCAGACTGAGCAGCGACAACGCGACCGCGAGATGACGCCGCCACTGCGACTGCACCGGCACCACCGCACCGAGAATGGAGGTGTTGGTGAACCGCATGCCGGTGCGGTTCTTCCGCCTGCTCAGGTAGATGTACGCGGCGACCAGGGCCGGAACGAGCAGCAACCACCACAGACGCTCCGGATTCAGGAACATCTGGTCGAGATTCACGTGCTCACCCCCTGGGGCGGTTGATGCAACATGCCGGCCACCCGGCGGTAGGCCAGCACGAAACGAGCGATGTCTTGCACCCAGTCTCTATCGGTGCGCAACTGGATATGCGCTACCCCGGCACGGCGCAGCGCGATCCGGATCCGCTCCCGTTGGGCGGCGGACGCCGCGTCCATCCGGGCCCGTGCTGAGGCGTCGCTGGTGTTCACGTAGCGCTGGAAGTCGGTCTCGGGGTCGCGGATCAGAATGTCTCCGACGTCCGGAAACTCGATCTCGCGCTTGTCGACCACCTCGATCGCCAGCACCTGGTTCCGGACGGCCAACCGGCGCAGCGGCCGCTCCCAGTCGGGTTTGACGTTCGGGTCGAGCTCGGAGTCGCCGGCCGACAGAAAGTCGGAGACCACGATCCGCATGCCGCGACGGCGTTGCAGCCGGGCGAGCTGCTCGACCCCGGCGGCCAGCGTGTACCGCCCGGTGCTGTGGTCGGGCACGATCGGCTCGTCGAGCATCCGCCGCAGCAGCCCGTACAGCGCCGTCCGGCCCGACCGGGCGGGGAGCCGCTCGATGGCGTCCGGACGCATGATCAGGCCGCCGAAGCGGTCTCCCATCCGCTGGGACAGAAAGCCGACGGTGGCGATGGCCGCGATGCCCAGGTCGCGTTTGGTGACGCCCTCGGTGCCCCAGTTCATCGACGGGGTGACGTCGAGCAGCGCCCACACCTCAAGTTCGCGGTCGGCGATGGTGTCCCGGACGTGCGGCGCCTGAGTGCGCGCGGTCACCGCCCAGTCGATCTTGCGGACGTCGTCCTGGCCGGGCACGTAGAGTCGGGCATCGTTGGTCTCCGAGCCCGGACCGGGCAGCAGCCCGCGGTGATCGCCGTGCAGGAAGCCCTCCAACCGCCGGACGATGGTGAGCTCGAGGCGTTTCAGCGCCGCCTCGGGGGCGAGTTTGTGCAGCGGCAGGCTGGCGCGGGTCGGTTCGCGCAGCACCGATTCGACCACGCCGAGGTCGTCGGCGGGCGGCTCGAATTGCATCTGCGGGGACAACGGCCTCGTCAGTTCTGGTAGCTCGGGTTGTGCCGGTGCTGACTGTGCGCCTGATCGCGCTGCTGCTGGTTCCACACCGGCGTGGGCGGCGGCACCATGGCGACGATCCGCTCGACCACCTGGGCGGGCGCGATGTTGTCGGCGACCGCGTCGAAGCCGAGGACGAGACGGTGCGACATGACGTCCTTGGCGACAGCCTGGACGTCGGTGGGCAGCACATAGTCGCGGCCATGGATCAACGCCAACGCACGCGAGGCGGCCACCAGGCCGAGGGTGGCGCGCGGCGAGCAGCCGATCTGGATCACCGGGGTCAAATCGGGCATGCCGAACTCCGCCGGCGTCCGGGTGGCCAACACGAGCCGGACGATGTACTCGGCGACCAGGTTGTGCACGAAGACGTTGGACGCCTGATCCTGCAGCTCGCGGATCTTCTCCGGGGTGAGCATGTTGGTCGGCTCGGGCGGCTGGACGCTCATTCGGCGGAGGATCTCGAACTCCTCGTTGCCGCGCGGGTACGGGACGTCGACCTTGAGCAGGAAGCGGTCGCGCTGCGCCTCGGGCAGCGGGTACACGCCCTCGGATTCGATCGGGTTCTGGGTGGCGATCACGATGAACGGCTTCGGCACCGGGTAGGTGGTGCCGCCGATCGACACCTGGCGTTCGGCCATCAACTCCAGCATCGCCGACTGCACCTTGGCCGGGGCGCGGTTGATCTCGTCCGCCAGCACGAAATTGACGAAGACCGGGCCCAGCGCGATGTCGAATTTCTCCTGGCGGGCCGAATAGATCCGGGTGCCGACAATGTCGGAGGGCACCAGGTCGGGGGTGAACTGGATGCGCGAAAAGTCTCCGCCGACCACGGTCGCGAAGCTGCGCACAGCCAGCGTCTTGGCCACGCCGGGGACGCCTTCGAGCAGCACGTGCCCCTTGGCCAGCAGGCCGACCATCAGCTGTTCGACCATGTGCTCCTGGCCGACGATCACCCGCTGCACCTGGGCGATCGCCTCACCCAGCAGCCGGGCGGCCTCGCGGGTGGCCGGGTTCCCTTGCGGCTGCTGGGCATTCCCCTGCGGCTGACCGGGGGCCTGGATCGGATTGGACACGCGTCTCTCCTGCTCGCCGAATGCACCTTGGGGCGGGCCTGGCCCGCCGGTCTGCAGCCACCTTACCGGCCGGTGCTGTCAGTCTTCTGTGCATCGGGCGGACGCCCGGGATCGGGCAGAATGGGCGGTATTGCGTGCCCGGCCGGCGGTTGGCCAGGTGTGATGAGATGGGAGCCGATGTCCGAGCAGCAGAACCCGGCACCCGGCGACCCGCAGTCGCACGGGACGGTGCCGCTGACCCCGCTGCTCGGCGACGATCCGCCCAAGGTGGGCGATTTCTGGCTGGACGCCCGGCTGGTGGCCGCGCCGTCCGGGGTTGCCTTCGCCGGGCACGACGAGGCGAGCACGCCAGTGATGCTGATCCTGCTGTCGCAGGGGGCGTCCGAGGATGCGGCGGCCCGCGACCGGCTGGCCGGCGTGGTCAACCAACTGCACATCGACACCGTGGTGGCGCGCGGCGGACACGGTCAGGACGAGGGCCGGCTGGGTCACAAATACCACCACGAGGACGACGACCCGGTCGACCCCGACGACGCGCCCCTGGCGCCCTG
Organism: Micropruina sp.; assembly: GCF_047606665.1. Taxonomy (GTDB): domain Bacteria; phylum Actinomycetota; class Actinomycetes; order Propionibacteriales; family Propionibacteriaceae; genus Micropruina. The sequence continues at coordinate 86,145 of NZ_JASGEF010000053.1, forward strand.
GGTGGCATTGGCCTACGACGGCTCCCCCGCCGCGATCGCCGAGGCGTCCCGGATTCTCGACGAGGTGCAGCTGGCTCGACTGCCGCTGCAGGGCCGGCCGGCCGGGCCCGACTATCGGCTGCATTGGATCGACCGGGCGCGTCCCGGGGTGGCCCGGGTGTGGCCGCTGCCCTGGCCCGGACGGCACGACCGTGCCGGCTGGGTGTCGATCCTGGCGTCCTGGCTGTTGATGCTGCTGCTGGCCGCGCTCGCGGTGCTGATCGCGATTCTGATCTTCCAGCAGTCGCCGCAGCAGAGCCCACCGCCACCGGTGCCGCCGACCGGATCGCCGCCGCCTCAGTCGGCGTCCCCGTCGCCGGAGTCGGGCTCCCCGTCGCCCCAGTCCGGGTCGCCCTCCCCACAGTCCGGATCGCCGTCCCCACAATCCGGGTCGCCCTCCCCACAGTCGGGTTCTCCTTCGCCGCAGTCGGCCTCGCCGTCGAACGGCGCTGGAACGCCGTCCCCGAACTCGCGGCTGTGAGCGTCCGGCTGATCGCCACCGACCTGGACGGCACCTTCCTCGACCCGGTCGGGCAGGTCTCCGAGGTCAATCGGCTGGCGCTGGCGGCAGCCGCCGCGTGTGGCGTCCCGGTGGTGGTGGCGACCGGACGGCCCTCCCGCTGGCTGCAGGTGCTGGACGACCTGCCCGGAGTCCATCGCGAGGTGGTGGTCAGCAACGGGGCAGGCGTCTTCGACCTGGACGGCCGGCGGCACACCGTCGTCCACGGGCTCGACCCGCAGCTGGCGGTGGAGGTGGCCGCCGACCTGCGGGACGCGATTCCGGGCACGGTGTTCGCCTTCGAATGGGGCGAGCATTTCGGCTGCGAACCGGAGTTGCCGCAGGAGCGCGGCGAATGGCTGAAACGAGCGCCGCTGGCCGAGCTGGCCGCCATCGAGCTGCCGGTGCTGAAGCTGTGCGCCTTCCACGCCGACCTGGACAGCGACACGCTCGCTGTCCGGGGCCGCACGGTGATCGGCGACCGGCTGACCATGACCCATTCGCACCTGGGCGACTACGGGCTGCTGGAGATCAGCGCGCCGGGGGTCACCAAGGCGTCCGGACTAGCGGCGTTGTGTGCCGGGCTGGGCATCGACCCGGCTGATGTGGCGGCCTTCGGCGACATGCCGAACGACCTGCCGATGCTGGCCTGGGCAGGGCACGGCCATGCCATCGCCGCCGGACATCCGCTGGTAAGGGCGGCCGGCTTCCGGCTCACCGAAGGTCCACAGGACGAGGCCGTCGGACGCGCGATCCTGCGGCTGCTGCGCTGATATCGCTGACTCGTCCGAAATCTGACCTTTCGGATGCTGACGTGCGACAATAGGCGGGAGTAGCCTCCGGCCATGCGTCGTCGCGGTCGGCTATGGCTGAAGATCCTGCTGGGCCTCGTGGTGCTGACAATGGCGGCTGTGGTCGGCGGGTATTGGTACGAGCGGCCGCTGCTGCGGACCGGCACCGGGTACGCCGCACACAACGCCTGCGCCCTGGACACGATCGCTCACCGGCCGGTCAGCGACGATCTGCCGCCGAACCCGCTGGTGCCGTACATCCGGTTCGGGACGCCCGCGGACAGCTACCCGGCCTCGGTACTCGGGGGTCTGGCCACCCAGCGGGCCTGGCCGGTCGAGGGGTTCGGCTGCACACTGGCCGGCGGGCGTCCGTCGTTCGGTCCGGCGACGCCGATCTCGGCACAGAACAATCCGATCTCCGGCCAGCCCCAACCCGAAGCCGCGCCCGCCTTGGAGGCCGCATTGGCGCGGGCGTTCGGCGACGAGCTCGACCCGGCGGGCCGGGTTCGGTTGGGCACCCGTGCCGTGGTCGTCGTCCGGGACGGTCGGATCGTGGCCGAGCGTTACGCCTCCGGATTCACCGCCGTCACCCCGCAGCTGGGCTGGTCGATGAGCAAGAGCGCGACCAGCCTGCTCACCGGGGTGCTGGCGGCGCAGGGCCGGGTGCGGCTCGCCGACGATCGGCTGCGTCCGGAATGGACCGATGAGCGGGCGCGGATCACCATTGAGGACCTGCTGCGGATGCGAAGTGGGCTCGCCTGGGACGAGACCTACGACCTGGGCACCACGATCACCGCCATGCTCTACGACCAGCCCGACATGGCGGCGTTCGTCGCCTCGCAGCCGCTGGCGCATCCGGTCGGCACGGCGCAGCAGTACTCCTCGGGCTCGACCACCCTGCTCTGCGGCGTGTTGCGGGCCAAGACCGGTCACGGGGCCGATCTGCCGCGAGCCGAGCTGCTGGCCCCACTCGGGTTGGCGTCCGCGATCTGGGAGGCAGACGCCACCGGGACGCCAGTCTGCAGCTCGTACCTGTGGGCCACCCCGCGGGACTGGGCGGCGCTGGGTCAGTTCGCGCTCGCCGACGGGATCTGGAACGGACGCCGGCTGCTGCCGGAGGGCTGGATGCGGCAGACCACCACCGCGGTCACGCCGACGTCCGCGGAAGACCCGAACTACGCCGCCGGCTGGTGGACCAACCTGACCGCCGCCGGCGCCCAGGTCGACCGGCGACTCCCACGGGACGCCTACTGGGCCAGCGGCCACGACGGCCAGCGGCTGTACGTGGTGCCGTCGGAAAAGCTGGTTGTGGTCCGGCTCGGCTTCTCACCTGCGGCGGACGACATCCGCACCGAACAACTCGTCGCGGACGTCATCGCCGCCACGTGACCATCGGGGACGGTTCTCTGGCATGCGAAGTCCGCACGTCGGGGACGGTTCTTTCAGATCCGGAATTCGCACGTCTGGGGACGGTTCTCTCATGTGCGATCTTCGAACACGGGAGAACCGTCCCCGAATGTGCGACGTTCGCACGAATAGGAACCGTCCCCGAATGTGCGGGATTCGAACGCCGAAGAACCGTCCCCGAGTCAGCGGAGGCGGGAGAGCAGGGCGTCCGGATTGTGCCGGTAGACGTCGATGCTCAGCTCGCCGGCGGTGAGGGCTTCGAGGGTCGAGGTGAGCAGTGCGTTCACCGGGGTGGGGACGCCGACCTGGGCGCCGTAGCGGGCAACAGCACCGTTCAGAAAGGAGACCTCGGTGCGTCCGCGTCCACTGTGCAGGTCGATGTGGAAGCTGGGCATCTTGTCGCCGCGGCCCGAGCCGAGCGCCTTGGTCAACGCCGGCTGAGCAATCAGCCGCGGCAACCTGGTAGCCAGTGCCAGGGCTCGCACCGGCGTCCCCGGCAGATCGACGACGCGATGGCCGAGCGCCTTCATCACCGCCAGGCATTCCCGCAGCACGGCCACTTCCAGGCCGTAACTGCGCTTGTCAGAGAATAGTTCGGCGACCGTGCGGTCGAGGATCGCCGAGGTGGCATTCCCGGTCAGGTTGGTCAGCAGCTTGGACCATTTCATCGAACCCACGTCGGCAAACAGGCGTCCGGACAGCCCGGCCCGCTCCAAGGCAGCGACCAGCGGCTCGCTCAGCCGATGGCCCATCGCCACCCCGATGCCGCGGTGCTTCTCTTCCACCACCTCGCCGACGCCCGGCTTGCTCACCGCGGTCGCCACGGTGCCGGCCAGCACCCGGTCGGCACCCAGGGTGGCCGCGATGGTCGGCTCGTTGTCCACCCCGTTCTGCAGCGACAGGATGCTGGGCACCTCGTGCCCGGTCGCGACCAGTTCGTCCAGCGCGGTCTGGGTGTCGAACGACTTCAGCGCGAAGACCCCGATGTCGTACGGTCCGGACGCCAGGGCGTCCGCGGCGCTGCCGTACATGGTGACGTTGTTGACCAGCCGGGTGGCGCCGGCGGTGTGCACCTTCAGCCCGGTCGAGGCGATCGTCTCCGCCGTCCGCGGCCGTTCGATGAAACTGACCTCCTCGCCGGCGGCGGCCAAGCTGCCGCCGACGTAGGTGCCGATCGCGCCCGCGCCCAGGAAGAGGAACCTCATGGCAGGACTCTTTCGGCTTCGGCCGTCGCGGGCAAGCGGACGCCAGGGACGGGCGGCTACTTCAGGGCGGCCTCCAGCTTGGGCACCAGGTTCTCGATGGCGTACTTGGTCGCCATCGTGGTGCCCAGCGAGTAGGCCTGCGACAGGTCGCCGTCGATCACCACGGCATGTCCGGCCTCGACCGCCGGCACCGCCTTCCAGGCCGCGTCACCGGTCAGCTGTTCGGTCTTGATGAAGATCGGGAAGGCCACCACCACGTCGGCGTCGATGTCGTCCAGCTTCTCCGAGGACAGGCTGACCGAGAATCCGGTGGCGTCCGGCTTCATCGCGGCGATCTTCGGGTTCTGCACGAAGCCGAGGTTCTGCATGAAGGTGACCCGCTCGCTGCCTTCGATGTAGGCGCCCCAGCTGTTCGCCGACTTGGTGGCGGCCGTCATGGTCTTGCCCTTCCACTCGGGGTGCGCCGCGGCAGCCGCCGCGAAGGCGTCCGCAACCTCCTTCTGCAGGGCCGCGGCCTTCTCCTTCTCACCGAGCGCGGTCGCGATCATGGTGAGCTGCGTCTCCGGGCTGGTCAGGTAGCTGTCGCCGCCGGTCGGGACGCCGATGGTCGGCGCGATGCTCTTCAGCCGGTCGTAGCGAGCCTGATCGCCGGAGCTCTTCACATCGAGGATCAGGTCCGGCTTCAGCGCCCCGATCTTCTCGTAGGACGGCTCCATGGTGCCGATGATCTCCGGCGCCGTGGTGTAGAGGCCCCTCGCCCACGGTCCGACGCCCTCGCCGCCGAAGCCCAGCCAGTCGGACGCGCCCACCGGCTGGACGCCGAGCGCCAGCACGGTCTCGGCGTCGCCCCAGCCCAGCGCGACTACCCTGGTGGGCTTGGCCTTCACCGTCACGTCGCCGAATTTGGTCGCGATGGTCGCCGGGAAGGCGGACGGCGCGGACGCCGACTCGCTCGGGGCCGCGGACGACGCGGACGGGCTCGCCTGCGGACCGGAGGAGCAGGCCGCCAAGCCGGCCAATAGGGTGGCCACCACGGCCGCCGCGAATGCTCGTAGACGCATCGGATTCCTTCGCTTGATCTGATGTGGAATGGGTCGCGATCGCCACGGATCGCACCCGTGGAGGAACTTAGGTAAGGCTAGCCTATGATCTCCCCGTGACCGACCTCCGTCCGCGCCCCGAGGCCGCGAGCGCACCCATCACGCAGCGGCGCTCCCCCGCCGTCCGTGCGGTCGGACTGCTGGTGCTGCTGGCCGCGCTCGCGGCGGCCGTGATCGTCAGTCTCGCGGTCGGCGCCCGCTCGATTCCGCCGCTCGAGGTGCTGCAGATCCTGTTCGGCGACCGCGGTGGGCAGAACGCGGCGGTGGTCAACCAGCTCCGCGTCCCGCGCACTCTGATCGCGCTCGTCGCCGGTGCCGCGCTGGGTGTCGCCGGCGCGCTGATCCAGGCGGTCACCCGCAACCCACTGGCCGATCCCGGCATCCTCGGGGTGAACGCCGGCGCCGCTTTCGCGTTGGCGATCGGCACCGGACTGCTCGGCATCTCCGGCGCCGCCGGCACACTGACCCTGGCCTATGTCGGGGCCTTCGGGGCGTCCCTGCTGGTGTACGCGATCGGCTCGCTGGGACGCGGCGGCGCCAGTCCGGTGCGGCTGATCCTGGCCGGCGTGGCCCTCGGTGCCGTCCTGGCCGGCATCACCCGCGCGATCACCCTGACCGATCGGGCGCGATTCGCCGGGATGACCGCCTGGGAGTCCGGCTCGCTGCTCGATCGGGACGCCGGGCTGCTCGCCCTGGCAGCGCCGCTCACCGTGGTCGGGCTGGGCATCGCGCTGGCCATCGGTTCGTCGCTGAACGCGATCGCGCTGGGCGACGACCTGGCCGCCGCGCTGGGCGCGAACGTGCTGCGCACCAGGATCTTCGCGGTGACCGCGGTGATGCTGCTGGCCGGCACCGCCACCGCGCTGGCCGGGCCGATCTCGTTCGTCGGGCTGATGGTGCCGCACGCCGTCCGGTGGATCGTCGGGCCCGATCAGCGCTGGATCATCGGCTACTCGGTGGTCGCCGCCCCGACTTTGCTGCTGCTCTCCGATGTGCTCGGACGCGTGGCGATCGCGCCCGGCGAGCTGCCGGCCGGCATCGTCACCGCCCTGGTCGGCGCGCCGGTGTTGGTCTTCCTGGTCCGGCAGCGGAAGGCGAGCGAACTGTGAGCGCCGGCGTCCAGGATCGGCCGCGGACATCCGACCCGCGGCAGGGCAGCTTCCCGATCCCGCTGGTCGGCGGCTGGGCGCCGCGGCGCGGCCTGCTGGTCGCCACGGTGGTCAGCGTTATCGCGCTGGTGCTGGCCGTGGTCGCGCTCGGCCTGGGCGATCTGCCGCTGAGCCCGGCCGAGGTGGTCCAGGCGCTGTTCGCCACCGACGGGAGCTTTACCTCGACCGTGGTGCGCGACTGGCGACTACCTCGGGTGCTCGGCGCGCTGGTGTTCGGCGCCGCGTTGGCCCTCTCCGGCGCGATCTTCCAGTCGCTGACCCGCAACCCGCTGGGCTCCCCGGACGTGATCGGCTTCGCCACCGGCGCCTATACCGGCGCCCTGCTGGCCCTCACCGTGATCGGTGCCGGCGCCGTGTCGGCCTCGGCGGGCGCCTTGGTCGGCGGCCTGCTCACCGCCGTGGTCGTGTACCTGCTCGCCTACCGGCGCGGCATGCAGGGCTTCCGGCTGATCATCGTCGGCATCGCGGTGACCGCGATGCTGCATGCCGCCAACCTGTTCCTGCTGCTGCGGGCACAAGAAGACGTCGCGATGGCCGCCGCGATCTGGGGCGCCGGCTCGATCGCGCTGCTCGGCTGGCCCGCCCTGGTGCCGGCCATGGGGGGGCTGGTGCTCTGCACACCCGGCCTGCTGCTGGTGCCGAGCCTGCGCCAGCTGGAGCTCGGCGACGATGCGGCGGCCGCGCACGGCGTGTCGGTGGAGCGGTCTCGGATCGGGTTGGTGCTGTTCGCGGTCGCGCTGGTCGCGATCGTCACCGCCAGCACCGGACCGATCGCGTTCGTCGCGCTGGCCGCGCCCCAGGTCGCCCGGCGGCTCACCGGGAGTGCGGGCATTCCGCTGGTCTCGTCCGCCGCCGTGGGGGCCGTGGTGCTGCTCGGTGCCGACCTGATCGCCCAGCACGTCCTGCCGGCCGACGTCCCGGTCGGCATCGTCACCGTCGTGCTCGGCGGTGTCTATCTGCTCACCCTGCTGGTTCACGAAGCGAGGAGCCGCTGATGACCGTCCCCGCACAGCAATCCCTGCGTGCCCCGAGGCTGCGCGCCGAGGGCGTCACGCTGCGCTACGACCAGCGCGTGGTGAGCACCGGGCTGACCGTCGACATCCCCGACCAGGAGTTCACCGTGATCATCGGCCCGAACGCCTGCGGGAAGAGCACGTTGCTGCGCTCGCTGTCGCGGCTGTTGCGCCCGGCGGAGGGTCGGGTCACCCTGGACGGCCAGGCGCTGGACGCCTACAAGCCCAAGGAGTTCGCCCGCCAGGTCGGGTTGCTGCCGCAGTCGTCCATCGCCCCGGACGGCATCACGGTGGTTGATCTGGTCAGCCGGGGACGGTTCCCTTACCAGAAGCTGGTCCGGCAGTGGACGCCGGCCGACGAAGACGCCGTGCGTGGCGCGATGGCCGCCACCAACGTCGCCGAGCTGGCGACCCGCGAAGTGGCGGAACTGTCCGGGGGCCAGCGGCAGCGGGTCTGGGCAGCGATGGCGATCGCCCAACAGACCCCGGTGCTGCTGCTGGACGAGCCCACCACCTACCTCGACCTCACCCACCAGATCGAGATGCTCGACCTGTTCGCCCGGTTGCATCGCGACGGCACCACCATCGTCGCGGTGCTGCACGATCTGAATCAGGCCGCTCGCTACGCCAGTCACCTGGTGGTGATGAAGGCCGGACGGCTGATCGCGGCCGGTCCACCGGCCCAGGTGCTGACCGTGGAGTTGGTCCGTGAGGTGTTCGAGTTGAACTGCCTGGTGATCGACGACCCGGCCTCGGGCACCCCGATGGTGGTGCCCACCGACGGCTGCTGGCGCTGAACCCAACTGATTGAGACTGCCGCGAGTGTCTGCGGTAGGCGGGACAACCGCCAACGGTCCGTCCGCCCCGCCGGTAGGCGTGGACCGGGGATCCAGACGAGCCTATAGGCTATAGGCTGCCGGAGTGAGTGGCCCGATCCCCAGCAAGAGCCAGTTCGCCTACACCGAGGTGAAACGGCGGATCCTGGCGGAGGAACTGGGCCCTGGCGCCCCGATCGGGCAGGAGCGGCTCGCGTCCGAACTCGGCATCAGCACCACCCCGCTGCGCGAGGCCCTCAAACAGCTCGCCGGGGAGGGCCTGGTGACCCTCAGCTCGCACCGGGACGCCGCCGTCACCCAGCTGACCGCAGCCGAGGCCCAAGACCTGCTCGACCTGCGCCGCGTCCTCGACCCGTTCGCCGCCGGGCTGGCCGCCGAACGCCGCGGGCCCCCCGACTTGGCCGCGATCGCCTCCGCCCTGGACGCACTGCATCCAGTCGCTGCCCAGCCCACCGCTGAATCGCTGCACGCACATCGCGCCTTTCACCGGGCCATCTACCGGGCGTCCCACAACCCGTCGTTGATCGGCATCCTGGACGGGTTGTGGGACCGGTCCGACCGCTACCGTCTGCTCGGCCTACGCCACCGCGTCCGACCGGGCGACCACGTCGAACGGGTCCGCGCCGAGCACGCCGCGATCGCCGACGCCGTGGCCGCCGGTGACCCGGCGACCGCTCGGGGGTTGATGCTCGAGCACGTCGACCGCAGCCTGATCGGGACCGTCGTCGCCGAACTCCGCGCGGGCGACAGGTGACCGGCAACGGACGCCGCCAGTTCGTGCTGCTGCTGGCGACTCTGGTGGTCACCCAGACCGGGCTGCACGCCGCCCGCCCGCTGATCTCCTACCGGACCATCGCAATGGGCGGCGGCGGTTTCGAGGTCGGCATCGCGGCCGCCGCCTTCGCGGCGCTGTCGGTGCTGGCGGCGATGCCGCTGGGGCGCTTCACCGACCGCACCGGCCGCACCCTGACCCTGCTGGTGATCGGCACAGTGCTGTGCGCGGCCTCGATCGGCTGGCTGGCGCTGGCGGCCGATCCGCTTGCGGTGGCCGCCTCGTCCACGGCTCTCGGCTTCGCCCACGTCCTGCTGATGGTCGGCGCGCAGGGGCATGTCGCCACGATCGCCACCGACGACCAGCTGGACGGGGGCTTCGGCGCGATGACCGCCTCGGTTTCGGCCGGGCAGCTGCTCGGCCCGTTGCTGGCCGGGTTCGCGCTCGGACCCGGTCAGGTCGGCGTTGCCGGCTCGGCGTGGGCGGCCGGGCTGGCCGCCGCCGTCGCCGCGGCGGCGATCCCGCTGGCGGTCTGCCTGGCACTCACCGCCCGCACTCGGAACGCCCCTCGTCGGCCCGCGCCGGATCCGGCCGACCGAATCGGCAGCCTGGAGTTGACCCGGCGTCCCGGCATTGCCAGCGCGCTGTTGACCAGCATGGCGCTGCTCACCGCCGTCGACATCCTGACCGCCTACCTGCCCCTGGTGGCTCACGACCGCGCCGTCGACGCCACCGCGGTCGGGCTGCTGCTCGGGTTGCGTGCCGCGGCGTCCCTGGCCTCGCGGATCGGGATCGGACGGCTCGCCGCCCGCTGGGGTCACGATCTGCTGGTCACCGCCAGCACCGTCGGCTCGGGAGTGGCGCTGGCAGTGATCGCCCTGCCGGTGTCGTCGATGGCGGTGCTGGTGCCGACGGCCCTGATCGGCGGGTTCCTGCTCGGCATCGGCCAGCCGCTGACCATGACGTTGGTGGTCCGATCGGTGCCGGCCACCTCCCGCGGGGCCGCGCTGGCGCTGCGCCTGGTCTCGAACCGGGTCGGGCAGGTGGTGCTGCCGACACTGGCCGCGGTAGGGACCGGTTGGCTGGGTGCGGCCGGCGCGCTGTGGTTCTCGGCGGCGGTGCTGGCGGCCTCCGGGCTCGCCCACCGGTTCGACGCCCGGACGCCGGCGCGGTCCGCGCCGTCCGGGCTCAGAGGGGGACGCCGCCGATGGTGAACATGGCCAGCAGGAAGGCCGCGAAGGTGCCGATGCCCCACTTGGCCGAGGTCAGCTGCCACTTGCCCATGTCCACCCCGGTCAGGTTGAGCAGCAGGTAGATGAAGCCGACCAGCGGGCTGAGCAGATGGAAGGCCTGTCCGGCGGTGGACGCGATGGCGATGTCCATCGCCGTGAACCCATTCTGCACGCCGACCTGGTTCAGCACCGGCAGCACGCCGAGATAGAAGGCGTCGTTGCTGAGCAGGAAGGTGCCCGGCGCCGAGGCGATCGCGGTGACCAGCGGCCAATGCGCGCCCAGCGCGTCCGGCACCCAGTCCGAGAGCGCCTGGCCCATCGCGCCGCTCATCCCGGTGCCGGCCAGCACACCCATGAAGACACCGGCGGCCAGCACCATGATGATCACCTGGACGGCTGAGGAGCCGTACTTCTCCACCACCCGGCGCTGATCGACCAGGTTGCCGTAGTTGATCACGATCGCGAGAGCGAAGCCGATCGCGAAGATCAGGGCGGCGTTCACCTTCGGGATGAACGGCAGCTCGCCACCGAACACCAGCACCACCATCATCACCATGGTCAGCACGAAGTTGAACCAGATGGTGTGCGGACGGCCCAGGTCGACGTCCTCGGGGTGGGTGGTCTTGCCCACTTCGGCGAGTTCCTCGGGGGTGATCTCCACCACCCCCAGCCGCTTGCGCTCGGAAAGTCCGCGGACGACGGCCACGCCGAGCACCCACAGCGCCGCCAGCACCATTCCGGGAATGATCCGGCGCAGCAACTCGCCTTCGTCGACGTTCAGGGCAGTGATGATCCGGGCGGTGGGACCGCCCCAGGGCAGCAGGTTCATGATCGAGTTGGCAAGGATGACCAGTACCGCGAGGTCCATCATCTTCATGTTCAGCTTGCGGTAGACCGGGATCATCGACGAGCAGACCACCAGTGTGGTAGTCGACCCGTCGCCGTCCACCGACACTGCCAGGGACAGCACCGCGGTGCCGACCAGCACCTTCAACGGGTCGCCTTTGACCACCCGGAGGATGAACGCCACCACCGGGTCGAACAGACCGGCGGTGAGCATCAGGCCGAAGTAGAGGATCGCGAACAGCAGCATCACCGCGGTACCCGCGACACCGGTGATCTCCAGATCGGCGTTACTGGTGATGCCGGCGATGGCGAACTTGAAGATGTCCGTCCAGGTGAACCCGCCGGCGACGAACGCCGCAACGATGCCGACCACCAGCGGCACCAGGACCAGCGAGGTGAACGGGGTGGCCTTCTTGGTCATGATCAAGGTCATGAATCCAGCCACGATGATCAAGCCGAACATTGCCAGCATCGCTGCACTCTTCCTCTTTGAAGAACCTGGGAAACGGTGGATGTGGGGTCACCGGACGCTTCGTCCGGACGCATTCGCACATGTCGCGCGATGCGCCGTCCGTTTCCGGGGAACCGTACTTCTCCGACCATCCCGCCGACAATACGAACTGCTGCGTACACAATGAACTTTTCCCGGCCCGCGGCGAGCGAGCCGGATCGCGCCGGCCGCGCGCAGGCGTCCGGAGGTCCTCCGGGCACCGCGCCGATGACCAGGAGAACCGTCCCGATGGCCACGACCGGTTCACAGGCGTCCGGACGCTGGCCGAGGCTACCGACGGGCGGCGTCCGGGTTTGCCATAGTTGGGCGCATGGCTACGGTGCCGGCGCTGGTCGGCTCCCGGCGATTCGAACCTCGCGTCCGGGGTCGGCACCGGGGGCTCTGGTCGGGCGCCCAGGATCGGTGGAGCCTCTCCGTCCAGATCTTCTCGCTGATCCTGCTGGTCTTGGCCATCACGGTGGCGCCGATCTGGGTGCTGGCCGTCCGCTCGGCCACCGACACCGCGCGGGCCGAGGCGGTAGCCCGTGCCGAGGCGGCGGCCGTAGCACTGGCCGGCTCGCCATGGCTCGTCGAGGCAGCCGGCTCGCCCGACCCACCGGCGGTGCTGCGCGAGCCGATCGAGCGGATCAGGGCCGCGGACAATCTGCTCTTCATCATCGTCATCTCCCCCGACGGCATCCGATGGACGCATCCAACCGGCGAACGCGTCGGCGGCGCCTACAACGGCAGCTGGCTTCCAGCCCGCGAGGGCGGCACGGTGGTCGAGGACTTCACCGGCACCCTCGGCCCGTCCGTCCGCGTGGTAGTTCCGGCCAGAGACGGCACGGGGCAGGTGGTCGCCCTGGTGTCGGTGGCGGTGGCGATGGCATCGGTCAACCAGCTCGCGTTCGACCGGGCAGCCCAGGTGATCCCGTTCGCCGCCGGCGCGCTGGCGGTCGGCCTGCTGGGGTCCTGGGCGATCGCCCGGCGGCTGCACCGACAGACCCGCGGCCTGGGATCGGTCGGACTGCGGCGACTGCACACCTACTACGAGGCCGTGCTGCACTCGCTGCGGGCCGGCCTGGTGATGGCCGGCAAGGACGGCACGGTGATGCTGATCAACGACGACGCCCGCGACCTGATCGGGATGCCCGAGATAGAACCCGGCCAGCGGGTGGAGGATCTGTGGCTCGACCCCGAGTTGATGGAGTTGATGACCTCGGACCGGGAGTGCTACGGCGAGCAATTCGTCGAAGACGGCCGGGTGCTGGTGGTCACCCGCGAGCGCGCTGTCTTCGACGGCGAAGACCTCGGCTGGGTGACCACGCTGCGGGACCGCACCGAGCTCGTCCGGTTGACCGGCGAACTGGATTCGCTGCGGTCGTTCAGCGAGATGCTGCGCAGCCGCGCCCACGAGGCCGACAATCGGATGCACACCGTGATCATGCTGATCGAAATGGGCCGGGGCCAGGACGCCATCGCCTATGCGACAGCGACCGTCGCCGGCAACCGAGCCCAGATCGAGGCCGTCACCCGTGCCGTCCAGGACGAGCCGCTGGCGGCGCTGTTGCTAGGCAAATCGGCTCAGGCCCACGAGCACGGCGTCGAGTTGCTGCTGGCCGAGGATCTGGACGTGCCGAACACCGGTGACCGCGGCCCGGACGTCCTGGTGATCGTCGGAAACCTGGTGGACAACGCCATCGACGCCGTCGTCGGCCTTCCCGGCGAGCGCTGGGTGCGGGTGGCCGGGCGAGTGGACAACGCCGCCGGCGGCGTCCGGAACGACCTGGTGCCGACACTGGTGCTGGAGATCAGCGACTCCGGCGTCGGCGTCGACCCCGCGGATCTGGACCGGATCTTCACCCGCGGCTGGAGCACCAAGCCGGCCGAGGACGATGCCCGGCCACACGGGCGAGGCCTGGGACTGTCCCTGGTCTCCGGCGCCGTGCGCCGGCTGGCCGGTTCGATCGACGTCCGGCAGAACCCGTCGAGGTTCGAGGTCAGGATTCCGCTGCCGCCGCGCGATTTGGAAAAATGACCTGATGATTAGGGTGCTGGTGGTGGACGACCAGCCGGTGGTCGCCGAAGGGCACAGCCTGTACGTGCGACGGGTCCCCGGCTTCGAGGTGGTCGGCGTCGAACTCGACGGGCGCAGCGCCGTCGAGAGGTGCGCCATCGGCGGGGTCGACCTGGTGCTGCTCGATCTCGACATGCCCGGCATGCACGGCTTGGAGGTGGCACGGGCACTGCAGACCATGCCGGATGGACCCGACATCATGGTGCTGACCGCCACCCGCGACGTACCGTCGATGCGCGGCGCAGTCCGCAGCGGTGCGTTGCACTATGTGATCAAGCCGTTCTCGTTCGCCACACTGCGGGCCAAGCTGCTGCACTACGCGTCGTTCGTCGCCGCGACCACCGGGGAACGTGAGGTGCTCGACCAGGGCGAGATCGACGCGGCGCTGGCCGCGCTGCGCGACCCGGCCGGGCCACAGCTGGCCAAGGGCATGTCCAAGGAGACCATGGTGGCCGTCCGGGCGGCGGTACGCTCCGCAGCGGGTGGGCTCTCGGCCAGCCGGGTCGCCGAGATCATCGGCGCCTCGCGGGTCACCGCCCGGCGCTATCTGGAGCATCTGGCCGACACCGGCGGGTGCGAACGGGTACCGGTGTACGGCCGGACCGGCCGTCCGGAGCTCACCTATCGGATGCGCATGCTGCCCGCTCCGGACGCCTGACCGGCGCTGCCGAGCGGCACCTTTGGCGCCTATGGGGCGGCGGCGCCGGCGTCCGGATCGCGAGTCTCATCCCGAAGCTCCACACCGGAGGCAATACGGTAGCTAAGGTTAGGCAAAGCTAACCACCCGCACGGGCCCAACGGGAGCTGAGACCGCGCGAGTGCCACCCACCATCACCCGCGGACGGCGAACAACGTGCTGGCTACCTTCATCATCGGCCTGCGTGAAGGGCTCGAGGCTGCCCTCATCGTCGGCATCGTCGCTGCGTTCCTACGCCGCAACGGACACTCGCTGACCCCGATGCTGGTCGGTGTCGGAGCCGCGATCCTGCTCAGCCTCGGTGTCGGCATCGGGCTGCGGACGGTGGAGACGAGCCTGCCGCAGGACGCCCAGGAAGGCATGGAGGCGATCATCGGCGTCATCGCCATCGTCTTCGTCACCGGCATGCTGATGTGGATGAACGGTCACGCCCGCGGCTTGAAGCGCGAGCTGGAAAGTTCCGCCGACCACGCCTTGGGCTCCGGCACCGGCCGAGCGCTGGTGGTGATGGCGTTCCTGGCGGTGCTCAAAGAGGGCTTCGAGAGCGCGGTGTTCCTGTTGGCCACGTTCTCGGCGTCCACCAACGCCGACCTGGCCGCCACCGGAGCCACCCTGGGCATTCTGACTGCGGCGGTGATCGGCTACGGCCTTTACACCGGCGGCATGCGGATCAACCTCGGCAAATTCTTCCAGGTCACCAGCCTCTTCCTGCTGCTGGTCGCGGCAGGTCTGGTGGTGAACGCGTTGGGCAAGATGCGTGGTGCCGGCTGGCTGAACGCCGGCCAGGCCACCACCGTCGACCTGTCCTGGCTGGCGCCGCCGGGATCGGTCCAAGGCGCGCTGTTCACCGGCGTCCTGGGCATTCCACCCGACCCGCGGGTGATTCAGGTGGTCGCCTGGTTCGCCTACCTGGTCCCGATGGCACTGTATGTCTACTGGCCGCGGAAGTGGCGGCCAAGCCCGTCCGGCGCGGTGCGCCTGCGGTACGGGGTCGCCGGCGTCCTTGCGGTCACCGCGGGGGTGCTGTTCGGCGTCCTCGGTCCGGCGCAACTGCCTGCGCTCGGGGCCGCGGCACTGCTGAACCAGTCCGGCCAAATGGTTGGCAGCGTCCAGGTGGACACCGGCCAGGCCATTGTCACGGTGGGCGCCGCCGAGTCGGCGATGCCGCTGACCGGCGGCGTCCCCGAGGCACATCGGGGCGTGCCGGACGCCGTCGCTTACCAGCAGGCGCTCGAACCGGCCAGCTCCGCGGCCCTGCCAGCAACTCTGACCCTCGACGAACTGGTTGCCGTCAACGGCGGACGCCTCCCCGTCGGCATCAACCCGCAACTCGCCAAGGGCCCGTTCACCACCAGCTGGTCACGCACCGGGGAACGCCGATTGTGGCTGACCTCCAACGAAGTGCTCGACTTCACCCAGACCGAGGCCACCACCGCGACGATCAGCGGCGGCGGGCTGGAACATCCGCGAACTCTGAACCTCAACGGGAGGTTGAGCAACGGAACGCAGCTCCGGTCGGGTTCGCTGACCGTGGACGACGCCCGTGTGCAGGCCGCCGCGGACGCCGCCCGGCACGTCCGTGCCGAGCAGGTGGAGCGCGATTTCTGGGGTCGGACGCTACCCGTCCTGTTGCTGCTGGCGGCTCTGGTCGTCCTGTTCCTCGCCGTGCGCGCCCAGCGCCGACTCACCCCGCCCGAGCCGGTGGCCGCGGCGTCCGAATCCGAATCAAGGAGGAATCTCAATGTCCCATAAGTCCCACGCGGTGGCCGGCCTGGGTGCCGCTCTCGCCTTGGCGACCGGCCTGGCCGGGTGCTCGGCCAGCAGCTCGCCGAGTACGTCGACCAGCCCGTCCGCATCGGCATCGACCGGCGGCGCTCCAGTGGTCAACGGCGTCGCCCAGGTCAAGGTGACTCTGACCGGCGGCGAGGGCGGCGACACCTGCACTGCCGACTTCGCCACCGCGCCGGCCGGACCGATCACCTTCACCGTCGAGAACGTCAGCTCGACCGCGATCACCGAGGTCGAGCTGCAGAGCGAGCTGAAGATCCTCGGCGAGAAGGAGAACCTCGCGCCCGGCCTGCCCGCCTCCAGCTTCACCGTCACCATCGACGGTGGCCAGTACACGCTGTACTGCCTGGGCGCCACGCCGCAGACCCAGCCGTTCACCGTCACCGGACAGGCCGCCGCCGCACCGACCGGCAGCACCGCGACCCTGCTGAACCAGGGCGCCCAGGACTACGCCGTCTGGGTGGGCACCCAGGCCGACGGACTCAAAGGGGCGGTCGCCGCGCTGAAGAAGGCCGTCGACGCCGGCGATGTGGACGCCGCGAAGACCGCCTACATCCAGGGCCGCCCGTTCTACGAGAAGATCGAATCCGACGTCGAGGGCTTCGTGATGCCCGGCTTCAAGGTCGACGACAACAAGGGCAACCTCGACTACCTGATCGACATGCGGGCGTCCAACCTGGACGAGAAGGTCGGCTGGTCGGGCTTCCATGCCGTCGAGCGCGATCTGTGGAAGGCCGGCAAGATCACCGATTCGACCAAGAAGTACGCCACCGAGCTGGAAAGCAACGTCGGCAAACTGGTCGATGTGGTGAAGACGCTCGAGTTCAAGCCGGAAGATCTGGCCAACGGTGCGGCCGCCCTGCTCGAAGAGGTGCAGTCGGGCAAGATCACCGGCGAAGAAGAGGCCTACAGCCACATCGACCTGTACGACTTCCACGCCAATCTCGAAGGTGCCCGGCAGGCGTTCGGCTACCTGCAGCCGGGACTGGAGAAGATCGATCCCGATCTGCTGCAGCAGGTCGTCGCCCAGTTCGGCAATGTGGACACCGCCCTGGGCAAGCTGCGGACCAAGGATTCGCCGACCGGCTACCTGGCCTGGACCGCTGCAAATCGCGACGAGCACCGCAAGGCACTGAGCCAGGCCGTGCTCGCCCTGCAGCAGCCGATGCAGAAGATCGCCGAGAAGGTCGCCACGGCCACGTGACGCCGATGGCGCTCGGCATGGGGCGCCGGACGGCCCCGGTTGTGAACGGAGCAGGAGATGACTGAGGAATCGCACGCCGATCCTTCGGGCAGCGCTGCCCCGCCGCAGCCGGGGCCGTCCACGACCGGTCCGGACGCCTCCGCGCCGGCCGGGTTCTCCCGCCGCCGATTGATCGCCGGCGGCGCCGCGGCGGCTGCCGCCGGCGCTGCGGTCGGCGGTGGCGCCGC
>NZ_JASGEF010000054.1:0-31388 GCF_047606665.1 Micropruina sp.
ACCGCTCATCTAGGAGCGGAAGCAAGACCCCATACCTCGCCTGAAGCCGCTCCTCAGTCCATCTCTCAATCACCGTCACAGCTGGCCGAACAGCCAACACGCCCCGAAAATTCCTTACAGGCCCTAATCTACGTGTCGGGCGTTCAGTCAGCACCAAGCCCACAAGTCGTCGCGGCAGTTCAGCAAGTTGCTAAAGATCACGGCGTCGCCATTGGACGCTCGATAGACGACATCCGCGAACCGGGCCGACTGAGATATCTCTACCTCGCGGTTGGGGACCAGGCTGCGACTCAGTCCGCCTGGCTTCGGTACGGATATCCGTCCTTCACGCAAGACATCCGAACAACTGTACGACCTTTTCACGATCTTGTCGCGACTGATGCGCGAGGATACTACCTAGTCTTCGGCAACCATTTTGTGTCCGAGGTAGTGATGGAGCGCTTTCGTGACCTAGGGTTCGAGGTCAAGTCGAGAGCATACTACGACGCCAGCAGCATTATACGGTGGCTTGGAAACCAGCCATTGGGGCTAAGTGTGCTGGTTTCGGGACTTCTCGTTGCGCTCCTGATCACCGCTAGCGTGATCGCTGCGGTGAAAAGTTACGCTGTCCAGCGGCTTCATGGAGCCAACTACGCGAACCTGCTCATACGCGATCTCCGATGGGTCCTACGCTTCGCGACACTCACCCTTGTCGCGGTGACTATCATTGCGATCATCACCCTCGGCCTCTACAATCAGTACAATCAGTGGCTTCCCTTCGCGATATTGACCGCGTGCACGCTCTGCGGATTGATCGGTGTCGCGATTTTGACCCATGCAATCGCTCTAGCGATTGCACGAGGAATGCCGATCCTTGAGTCACTGAAGGGACGGATACCTGCTCGGTGGGCCACGCTCGGTGTCTACTTGGTGAGGTTGCCAGCCATGGCATTGGCAGTAGGTAGCGTGATTCTATCGGCTTTGGCAGTGAACCAGTTGTCCGCATATCAGGAGAGTCGCGACATGTGGCGCACCGCGGGCGAAGCGGTCTATATCAACTTCAACCCTTCGATGACCTCCAATGAGACAGACGAAATGTCAATCCGTACTGGCGAGTGGCTCGCCACAGAGGAGACCGCTGGCCGGATGATTCTCGCCTATCAAGATCGGTTCGAGCGACTTATTGGCGGCCCGGCCGGGGATCTCTTGATCGTCAACGACAACTACCTCAAGGCACAAGACATCCGCAATGCGGATGGCCAGCGCATTCTCGATGTCGGAGGTGATCACATCCTGATCGTACTGCCACCGTCCTTGGCAGCCCAAGAAGAACTGGCGATCCGAGCCACTCAAGAGTGGGCAGACTCAACAGCTGGCCGCCCTGACGCCGTTTCTATAGTGACAACGAATGGAGCCTCCGGTCTTCGCGCCTTCACCTATGGGAACCCTGTGGTTCACGACCAGAATGCGCTACTTAACGAGCCTACCATTCTTGTTGTCAATGCTGCCGCAAGCGTCATTGACGCCGACACTTATACCGCATTCGCCAGCCAGGGCGGGGTTGTCCTCGAAGACATGAGCCAGGCAGTTGCCGGCGCCGCGACCGCCGGCATCAGCCCATTTATTCTCGGATTTAGGCCGGCAGCACAAGACGCAGCAGCTATGTACGGCGACCTCATTCGAGAATTGAGGATCCACGCATTCAATGTGGCTGCGGCCCTCGGCGTACTTCTCGCTACCGCTGTCGGCCTGACGGAGATCTACACTCGAAAGAATGCCCAACGCACGTTCGCAAGATTCATCAGCGGCTGGCGCTTCGCGCGCTCGCATATCGTGATCCTGGCCGGAGAACTCGCACTAGCCTGCCTCACGCTAGGATGGTCGGCGTCCCAGACCCTCCCGTTGCTCTTAGCAGACAGAACCGACGCAACACCGAACAATCCAGCGGATACATTCCTCCTCGGAGGCTGGCAACCAGCGCTTCTCACTGGGCTCGCAGGAGCGAACTTCATATTCTTTCTTGCCGCTCTTCACATCAAGACCAGACGGCTTATCCTTACTCGCTCGCCAGAGGCCCAAGCATGACTAGATACCGAGACCTCACTGCGAACTCGTCTTTCGACACCATCGTCGGCCGTGGCCTAAGTAGACAATTCGGCCGACGGGTCCTTTGGGGCAATCTCGATTTCACGGTAGAAGCTGGCCAGATGGTCGCCTTGACCGGCCCCAGCGGCTCAGGCAAGTCAACGCTGCTCAACTGCGTTGGACTCCTTGAACGAGTTTCCGTTGGCTCTATCCTCGTCAACGGCCACGACATCACCTCCTTCCATGCCGCCGCAGCTCGGCGGTTCCGACGCGATACTGTCGGATACCTGTTCCAGAACTACGCGCTCGTAGAGAACGCCACCGTCGCCGAGAATCTTGCAATCGCCACGGCCGCGCAACGTCGCTCTACACGTCGCGCAGCACCGCTCGCCAGCGACGCTTTGAGGCAGGTTGGCCTCCATGGACGCGAAACGGAGCCCGTTTACCGCCTTTCCGGTGGTGAACAGCAACGCGTCGCACTCGCACGACTCATCGTCAAGAACCCCTCCATCGTCCTGGCGGACGAGCCGACTGGCGCACTCGACCGCGGTAACGCCGATATGGTCGTCCAAGCTCTTCGCGCGTTCGCAGACAGAGGCTGCGCCGTCCTGGTCGCGACCCACTCGGACAACGTCGCTGGCGCATGCGATGGTCGGATTGACCTTGCAATGGCCGGCTAATCCAGATGGTCAAATCAGCGAATCGACAGACCAGCGCCGGCAGTGGTTCAGTCGGTAGTGCTGGCCTCTGACATACTCGGCGGTCGGCGCGACACCCCAGGTTCCCAGCAACAAGGCGATTCATCGTTTTCCGTCCCGGTCACGACGGTGGCCGCGAGCACCGGCGAGAGTCCCGAGCGTCACGGGTCGGCCAGTCCATCACCCCGAGGGCACCCGACCGGGCCTCGCCCCCTCTCCAAAACGTCAACATGCTGCGCTCCGCTGGTAACTTGGAGGTTCCCCCATGCGACCGCGACGCTCGTCAGGAGGGACCACATTAACAGCATCACCCCGTGGGATCGATGTCAGGGGCAACCCGGACTGCGGCACACGGTTGCGGAGGGAGCCGACATGTCAGCCAAGCTGATCGCCGTCGTTGGCGCCCATGGGTTCGTCGGCAGTGCCGTCGTCGATGTGCTGCTCCGAGCCGGCCACCACCTCCGACTTCTCATAAGGAGGCCAGGACATGTACCCCCCGGGGTAGAGACCGTGGCGTCGAAAGCGGGCCTGCACGATCGCCACGCCCTGGGCCGCTTGCTCAGCGGAGCCGAAGCGGTCATACACGCCGCTAGTTACACCGGAAGCAACGAGAAGCTGCAGCAGAGCACCAACGCCGACGGAACACAATCTCTTGCCCAGATGGCTCATCAGCTGGGCGTAGGACGCCTGATCTACGTGAGCACGGCGGGCGTCTACGGAACGGCCTTCCACTCCGGCCTGTCGGAGGAGACAGCCCCGCAGCCGAGATCGCGATTGAGCGCAAGCCGGCTCGCCGCAGAACGATCCACTCTCGATGTGGGCGGTGTTGTCATTCGTCCGAACTTCGTGCTAGGCGAAGGAGACCGATGGGTTCTAGCCCCCTATCTGAAGCTCATCATGCGGGCGGGCGGAACCCTCAGCGAACCACGCCCGGTCGCCTCCGTCATCAACCGTACGGGGCTCGCCCAAATCATCAGCGCAATGATAGAGGAGCCGACACTAAGGACCCATCTCTATCATGTTGCCGAGCCGAATCCCGTGTCGCTGTCAGAGCTGGCCGACGATATTCTGAGCGCCAGCCTCAGGCGCCCTGCTAAGCGGGTTAGTCGTGAGACGATGAAGCTCACTGGAGCTCACATGGGATTCCCTCCCCACAAGCTTGAGTTAGTATTAACCGACTCGTGGCTCAATACCCGGAAGCTGTGGACAGAGTTCGATCATCACTCACTATCTCACCCGATTCTGACGAAGTCAGATATTGCCTGGTATTCCCATCATATTGTATCCGCCTGAGCTTCGACCTAAACGACCGACTGACAGATGAACCGGAAGGATGACGGCATGACGAGACGGACCCCAGCTCAGGACCGAGGCAGAAGGACCCAGCAGTTGATCATCGCGGGAGCATCGAAAGTTTTTGAGTTCAAGGGATATGCCGCTGCCACGCTTGGCGAGATCGCTGATTCTTCAGGGATTTCACAGGGCTCCATGTACTTTCACTTCAAGACGAAAGAACAAATAGCGTTAGCGGTCATCCAGGAGCAGCATGACAGGATGTACACCAAGGTCGAGGAGGCGATGGCCGACAAGGCAGATCCGCTGGTTCAACTCATCTACGCCTCACGCGCGATTGCCCAACTACTCATCGACGACGTTGTTGTTCGCGCTGGCATCAATCTCGCTCTCGGTCAGGGCGCAGTGAGGGAGGCCTCAGCCCGTAGCTACGCTGCGTGGACCAGCGGCGTTTCGCATCTGTTCCAGGAGGCCCGCGCCACGGGCATCCTAGACACACAGCTTCCCTTAGAGAATCTCGCTCAGTCCCTTGTGGCACATTTCACCGGAATTCAACTTATGTCCCAGGCGACCACGGAGCGACGAGACCTCGTGGCTAGACTTGGCGACATGTGGCAGATCTTCATCGATGCAAACGTCTTGCATGAAAGGCGCATACCATATCACATGGCTATTCGAAGGACGTTCCAGGAGACCGGCCACTGACGACGAGCCCGCACGCTCAACACAACCTATGGCCTATAGGCGAGCGAACCTTGGCACAAGAACGACCTATCTAGTAGAAATGAGGCATCGAAAACTCTCCACGCTTCGCATCCTCGGTTGATCGTTCGACACTTCGTGATACTAGTGGCTAACTCAGATGTTCCACTGACATGTGGAAGGCGTGGATCATGACTGAAGGTCGCAGTGCGCATCCACAGGTTTCTAGACGCGCTTCGAGTCACACCGTCGACGCTGTAGATCAGCACCTGCGCTGCCTGTGCTGCGATTCTAAGAAAGTCCACATACGTAGCCCAGTGACCTCGGACCGAAAGAATCGACGTTCGCGCGTCCGTCGTCAATGACAAAGCTATATGCGTGGAGAGAAGGCGCCGCTCACCAAGGTCTAGTTTTAGAATCGAAGATTGTATGTCTCGGCGCGCGAACTGAATGGGCTCAGGTTCCTCGATATTCGCATCGGACGGTCCCGCACAGTGATCAGGTGGCTTTGCCGCACCTTCAAGACGGCTACTTGTCGACACTCGCATCCCTCCAAGATGCACGTCGCATTCGTAGTCGCCATGGTCAAAATTGTCGATATATCCAACCGGAACTGCAGAGAGATCCTCGATGGGAGAGCCTGCTGCTCGGATGCCAATCCGCGACAGATGACACCTGGATACGTCGACCCTCAAGGCACGAAGCCTCCGCTCGGCCACCCCCGCACCCAGAATCATGGCGTCCAGTGTCGACAGATGTGGTGCCATCGCCCCATCGGGCTTCGTGGACCAGCTCTGCGGATACTCAACCCTCGCGCTCATCTCCGGACCGCCTACGTCGGCGACGGTCGGCGGCCCTCCACGGACGGAAAGGAAGTGACGCACTCCCTTATAGCCATGATCCAGGTAGCGCTGCTCAGATCCCCCGAGCACCGCGTCGAAACTCGTCGGACTACCCACGCGAAGCTCCTAACTAAGTTAGTTGACAAACTTACTATCTGGTCTGTCGCGCTCCGGGTCAACTTCACTCGCCCGGCTCCGCACGAGGCCCTCCACCCGAGAGTCAAAGGCCCCGGCCTCGGGGTCGACCTTCGCAGCTGGCGCTGTCAGCGGCGAGGCAGGTGGCCCGGCCGCTTCGGGGTGGGAAGCCGTGACGAAGCGATCTAGTCCTAATCTCCCTAGCCCCTGGCCTAGGGGGGTATGACGATGTCGTTGCATCGGATCACGGCCGGGTCGGGGTATGACTACCTGACCCGGCAGGTGGCTGCGATGGATTCGACGGAGAAGGGTCGTACCGGGCTGGCCTCGTATTACACGGAGAAGGGCGAGGTTCCGGGCCGGTGGGTCGGGTCCGGTATGGCTGGGATCGACGGTTTGAACGCTGGTGATCTGGTCACCGCGGAGCAGATGCAGGCCTTGTTCGGTTCGGGGCATCATCCTCTCGCCGACGAGCACGGGAGGGCTGCTGCGGCCCGTCCGGGGGCGACGGAGGCTGAGGTGTTGGCGGCGGTCCGGTTGGGGCAGCCGTTCAAGGTGTACCGCGATGATGTCAGCGCGTTCCGGGTCGAGGTCGCCCGCCGTTTTGCTGCTGTCAACAAGGCTGCTGGCCGTCCTCGTGACGCGGCGATCAGTATCGGGGAGCGGGCACGGATCCGGACCGAGGTTGGTCGGGAGTTCTTCCGTCGGGACTTCGGTCGGGCCCCGTTGGATGAGCGGGAGTTGGCGGCGCATATTGCCCGGTTATCGCGGCAGCGGACGACGGCGGTGGCCGGTTTCGACTTGACGTTTTCGGCGGTGAAGTCGGTCTCGGCGCTGTGGGCGGTCGCCGAACCGGCGCTGGCTGCGGTGATCGAACGCGCTCACCAGGCGGCGGTCGCGGACGCCTTGCGGTTCATCGAGCAGCGGGCATTGTTCACCCGGACGGGGACGAATGGTGTCCGGCAGGTTGATGTCCGCGGCCTGATCGGTACGGCGTTCACTCATCGGGATAGCAGGGCGGGTGATCCGGACCTGCATACGCATGTCGCGACCGTGAACAAGGTGCAGACCGTGACCGATGGCCGCTGGTTGTCGATCGACAGCCGAGTGCTGTACAAGGCGATCACGGCTGCCTCCGAGACCTACAACACCGCTCTCGAAGCGCACCTTGCTGCCACGGTGGGGGTGCGGTTCGAGGCCCGTCCGCAGCCGGATCCGCGGAAGCGTCCGGTGCGGGAGATCGTCGGCGTCGACCCGGCTTTGTTGGAGCGTTGGTCGTCGCGCAGGCATCGGATCGTGGCTCGTCAGGGTGAGCTGGCTGCCCAGTTCCAGATCGATCATGGACGGCCACCAACACCGGTGGAGGCGATCAGCCTGGCCCAGCAGGCCACGCTGGAGACCCGCGACGCCAAGCACGAACCACGCAGCCTCGCCGAGCAACGCGCCTCCTGGCACGCCCAGGCCCGGCAGGTCCTTGGCAGTGACGACGCCATCCAGGCGATGATCCGCGACGTCCTGCATCCCGCCCAGCCCGTGCCCGACTTGGCGACAGCGGCGTGGTTCGATGAGGCTGCTCGACGGGTCGCGGCACGGGTGGAACGGGACCGTTCGGCCTGGCAGATCTGGCACGTGCATGCTGAAGCATTGCGGCAGGTCCGCGGCCACCACGTGCCGGCCGAGCGGGTCGCGGCGGCCGCTGATCATCTGACCGGGTTGGTGTTGGATCGCTACTCGGTGCCCCTCAGCCCACCGACAGACGGCATCAGCGAACCGTCCCCGTTGCGTCGTGCGGACGGCCAGTCTGTGTACACGGTGGCCGGTTCTCGCTTGTTCACCTCGACCGGGATCCTTGCTGCCGAGCAGCGGATCGTGGCCAACGCCGGACGCCGCGACGGCCGGACCGTCCCGGCGGCCGCGGTTGATGTGGCGCTGCTCGAAACGGCCGCGAACGGGGTCGAGTTGAACGCCGGCCAGATCGCCCTGGTGCGTGAAATGGCCACCTCGGGGGCACGCATCCAGCTGGCGATCGCGCCCGCCGGCGCTGGGAAAACGACAGCGATGCAAGCCTTGGCGCGGGCCTGGACCGGCAGCGGCGGCACCGTGATCGGCCTCGCACCCTCGGCGGTCGCTGCTGCCGGGTTGGGTGAGCAGATCGACGCCCACGCCGACACCCTCGCCAAACTCGCCTGGCACCTGACCCACGGCGACCCGCCTGCCTGGATTGATCAGATCGGCCCCGACACCTTGGTGATCGTGGATGAGGCCGGCATGGCCGACACCCTCGCCCTCGACACCGTCACCAGCCATATCCTTCAACAAGGCGGCAGTGTCCGGCTGATCGGCGATAACCAACAGTTGGCCGCGATCGGCGCCGGCGGCGTCCTACGCGATATCGACGCGACCCACGGCGCCCTGAGGCTCACCGAACTCGTCCGGTTCACGAACCCCGCCGAAGGCTCCGCGTCCCTCGCTTTACGTGACGGCCAACCCGAAGCTCTCGGCTTCTACCTCGACCACCACCGGGTCCGCATCGGCAACCCCGACAGCATGACCGAGCAACTGTTCACCGCCTGGGCCGACGACCGCCAGCACGGCCAGGACTCCGTCATGCTGGCACCCACCCGCGACCTCGTCGCCCAACTGAACCAGCGCGCCCGCAACCACCGCCTCGCCGGCACTGCTCCCACCGCCGAGGTGCAACTGGCGGACGGCAACCGGGCCAGCGTCGGGGACATCATCATCACCCGCCGCAACGACCGCCGGCTCCGCATCAACGCCACCGACTGGGTAAAGAACGGCGACCGCTGGACCATCCACACCCTCACCACCCACGGCGTCCAGGCACGACACACCCAATCCGGCCGGCACATCACCCTGCCTTCCGACTACCTGGAATCGTGGACGGAACTCGGCTACGCCTGCACCACCCACACCGCGCAAGGCGTCACCGCCGACACCTGCCACGGCCTGCTCACCGGCGACGAAACCCGGCAACAGGCCTACACGATGCTCACCCGCGGACGGCACAGCAACACCGCCTACCTGACCACGGTCGGTGACGGCGACCCGCACAGCCTGATCCACCCCGACACGATCAACCCGGCCACCCCCACCGACCAACTCGAACGCATCCTCGCCCGCGACGAATCACCCCTGTCAGCCACCACCCAACTCCGACACGCCGCCGATCCAGCCGTCCGGCTCAGCGACGCCTGCGACCGCTACCAGGACGCCATCGTGTTCGCCGCCGGACACATCGCCAGCGACGCCGACCGACACACCCTCGCCTTCGCCGCCGAACGCGTCATACCCAACGTCACAAAAGCCGAAGCCTGGCCCGCGCTCCTCGCGCAACTCCTGACCATCGAAGCCGACCGGCGCGACTCCATCGAGGCCCTCACCAGAGCCG
Organism: Micropruina sp.; assembly: GCF_047606665.1. Lineage (GTDB taxonomy): Bacteria > Actinomycetota > Actinomycetes > Propionibacteriales > Propionibacteriaceae > Micropruina. The sequence continues at coordinate 9,144 of NZ_JASGEF010000054.1, forward strand.
CAGCCGACCCACTCACCACCGGCCGTGACCCGGCCGCAGTCCTCACCGCACGTCTCGACAACACCATCACGACTGGGCACGGACCGCTCCCCTGGCTCCGCCCCATCCCGACAAACCTCCACCACCACCGGCTGTGGGGTGGCTACCTGGCTGCCCGCGCTGACCTCGTCATCGAACTCGCCACCCAGGTTCAGACCCGTGCCCAAGCAGACGGGACCCGTCCGGCATGGGTCGGGGACGACCTTCTCCCACCTGCATCCCTGGTCGCCGACATCGAGGTATGGCGGGCCGCCACCCACGTCCCGGCCACCGACCGGCGACCCACCGGGGAACCCCACCACCACGGTGCCTCCGCCCGCTGGCAACACCGCCTCACCCAACAGATCGCCACCCTGAACGCTGCCGCCATCGACGAATGGGCACCGCTGCTCACCAGCCTCGACCCGCAAATCGGACGCGACCCCTACCTGGCCACCCTCGCCACCCGTGTCGCACGCCTCTCCAGCGCCGGCATCAACATCCGACAACTCATCCACCACGCAGCCGGCGAGGGACCACTCCCCGACGACCACGCCGCCGCCGCGCTCTGGTGGCGACTCAGCAGCCACCTCACCCCCGCCGTCGCCCACCACGCCACCAGCAGCGAGCACCTCACCACCGACTGGACCCCGCACCTTCGTAGCGCCGTCGGTGAGGAACGTGCCGCCCAGCTGGAGAAGAGCAGCTGGTGGCCCGCCCTCGTCACCGCCATCGACCACGGCCTGCGCCGCGGCTGGACCCTCGACAACCTCCTCACCACCGCCCCCACCAACCAACAATCAGCGGGCGACGACTGCCAAGCATGGGTATGGCGACTCACCCTCGCCACCCAAACACCCCCCGACGCCGACGTCCGGCCCGACCCCGCCGACCACGAACCCCCCGCCGACCTCCACGAAGGCTGGACGCCGACTGCACCCCAAGTCGACATGCTCCACCCCAACAACATCCCACCAGCGGGCGCGGACGAAGAGACCTGGATCGAGGACCTAGAACCCGACGAAGAGACCGTCGATAGGGAGGCCGATCGGATCCTCGCCTTCGAAGCCATGGTCCGCGCCACCATGGGACCACCCGAACCCACCGACGCCGAAATCCAATGCCAACTCGACCGACGCGACGCCTGGAACGAATGCCCCTACACCCCCGAACGGCTCGCCCACATCAACGAACTCACCACCCAGTACTACGAGCAACGACTCCCCGGCAGCTGGGCCCAGCCCTACCTGACCGAACGCCTCCAGCAAGACATCACCGGCCACCCCACCATCCGCCCCGGCTACGCCCCCAACGGCTGGACCACACTCGTTCACCACCTCCGCGCCAAGGGCGTCACCGACGACGAAATGCTCACCGCGGGCGTCGCAACCACAGCCTCCACAGGACGGCTCATCGACCGCTTCCGCGACCGACTCGTCTTCCCCATCACCCACAACGGGCAAGTCCTCGGCTTCGTCGGCCGCCGCAACCCAGCAGCCGAAGACGACAAGCGCATCCCGAAATACCTCAACACCGGCGACACCCCGCTGTTCCACAAAGGCGACCAGCTCTACGCCACCGGACCCGTCGACGGCACCATCCCCGTCCTCGTCGAAGGACCCATGGACGCCATCGCCATCACCCTCACAATGAACGGCACCCACACCGGCGTCGCACCCCTCGGCACCGCACTCACCGAACCCCAAGCCACCCAACTCGCCAAGTGGCACGCTCGCCCGGTCATCGCCACCGACTCAGACCACGCCGGACGAGCAGCGGCGGAACGTGACTACTGGCTCGTAGCCGCAAAGGGAGGCGATGCGCGCTACACGGAACTGCCCGAGACCTCCGACCCCGCCTCCCTGCTGACAGACCAACGCACGGAGGTGCTCCGCGCGGCGATCGCCGAGGCTGCTCCTCTCACCTTCCACCTCATCGAATGGGCCTCAAGCGACGGCCCGCACCATCTAAACCGTGCGATATTCGCCCTCGCAGCGGCACCACCTGAGCGCTGGCCGGGCGGCGAGGCGCTCATCAACGAACTGACACCGGCACCAGCAGGTCTCATCCGCTCGGCGCTCGCGTCGACAGCTGCCAGCTGGAACGCCGACCCCAGCGAAGCTCTCAAGGCAGCTGCTGAACTGCGGGGCATCCAGGCCGTAGGCCCGAAGGCCCAGGCACGCACACCAAACGAAACTCCGTCCGCGCCGCTTCGGCATCGCCACTGCCAGCACCCCACCCGGCCTCAAGGACCGTCAGTCTCGGTATAGCGAGCGACAACCGGCCCCCACATCGTCGGTCTACCCGCCGAAAGCACCAGCACCTGGCCGCCGGCCCGTGAATCCCGCCCAGCCAGGACACGGACGACTGCGCGCGCTTGCGCACTGAGCCTGCAGCGTCAGCCGTGACGCCGCCCCTGGCCGCCCCGCCGCCGTTGGGCCGCGGCTGCCGGCCGAGTGCGGCGTGGTAGCCGGCGGTCGTGTCGTGCGCCGGGTGCTGATCAATATCGCCCAGCCAGATCAACCCCGACGACGATGTCCCCGGACCCATGTCAGCAGTCCCGCGCCAAACCGAGGTCACCGACAACCGAACGCTTCAGGTTCCGGACTGGAGCGCGGTCGCAGGTTCGATGCGGCTGGCTTTGAGTGCGGGCAGGATTCCGGAGCCGACGCCGGCGAGCATTCCGACCCCGACTGCGGCGGCCACGATGCGCAGGTCGAGCACGGGTGTCCAGTCGTTGGCTGCGCAGGTGGCCACGATGACCAGTACGCCGGCACCGCTGCCGATCAGCCCACCCAGCAGCCCACTGATACCGCATTCGGCGATGAACTGGGCCGCGATCTGCCCCTGGGTCGCACCCAGCGCTCGCCGGAGGCCGATCTCCCCGCGCCGTTCCATCACCGATAGCGACGTGACTGCCGCGGTGGTCAGGGAGCCGATCACCAGCGCGATCATTCCCAGCCCCAGGAAGACGGCGTTGACGTCCTGGGACAGTTGGTTGCGAATCACGCTGTGCGCGGCCGGCTTGGTGATCAGGTAGCCGGTCGGGTCGTTGGGGTTCAGTACGGTGGCAAGTTGCGAGGCCACCACGTCGCCGGCACCAAGTCGGATCTGGACATCGAGTTCTCCCGCGACGCTCAGTCCCAGCCAGCGCCGCGCTGTGGAGGACGGGACGACGACCGCATCCAGCAGTTCCGGATGCTGTGCGACATTGTCGATGATCCCGATCACCGTGAAGGCCGCCCCATTCAGGAAAATCGCCGGTTGGTTGTCCACCCGGGAAACTCCGAGCGCGGCGGCGGCCCGTGCCCCGAGGACCGCAACGGGTTCCGCGCGATCCTGGTGGAAGGCGGTGAGGTAGGTTCCCTGCTGAAGGGTTCCCGAGACCACCTGGAGCAGACCGGGCGTAGCGGCAATGATGGCCGGCGGAGTGAGCGAGACGGCACTGGGGTCGTTCAGCGGGGCCGCTTTGAACGTCACCCCTCGTGTGTCCACCGGTGCGATCAGGCCGGTAGCGATCACGCCGCTCAACCGGTTGGCGCGTTCATCGGCGTCCCACGGCATCACGGCAAGGTCATGCCCGTCTTGGGAGTCTTGCGCCGGCACGGCCACCACGCGGGTACTGGCGAAGGCGTCGAACCGGTTGGCTAGCTGGTGCGCGCCGGTCTGGGCGAATCCGATGGTGGCGACCAGCGCCCCGATGCCGAGCATGACTGTCACCACGGCGAGCGCCAAGCGTCCGGGGCGTCCGGACAGGCCCCGGACGGCTTCCTGGAGGACGTCCGAGGTGAGGAAGCGGTCACGTCGACGCGCGAATCGCTCCTCGGTCATGGTCCGTCTACGAGTCGTCCGTCCCGCATCACGAACGCGCGGGTGGAGCGGGCTGCCACTGTGGGGTCGTGGGTGACCACAATCAGAGTCAGCCCACGATCGTGGAGGTCCCCGAGCATATCCAGGATCTCCGTCGAGGTGCCCTGGTCAAGATTCCCGGTCGGCTCGTCAGCCAGCAGAATCGGGGGTCGGGTGGCGATCGCCCGAGCGATCGCCACCCGTTGGCGTTCTCCGCCGGACAACGTGCCTGGGCGGAATTCGGACCGGTGCGTCATCGACACCTCAGCAAGCGCACGTTCGGCACGCTCGACACGACCGGACCGGCCTACCCCCGAATAGGCCATCCCCAGTATCACGTTTTCGAAGACCGACCTGTCGGGGAGCAGATGGAAGGCCTGGAAAACGAACCCCAGCATGGTCGCGCGCAGCCGAGAACGTTCCTTGTCGCTCAGGACCGTGCTGTCGACCCCGCCGAGTTCGTAACTCCCGAGAGTTGGTCGATCGAGCAAGCCGAGGAGATTGAGCAGCGTGGACTTGCCCGAGCCAGACGGTCCCATGATCGACAGGTAGTCGCCAGCACAGATATCCAGCGAGACGCCGTCGACCGCCAGAACACCGGGCGGGCCCGGAAAGGAGCGGGCGATATGACGCAACACCGCGATCGGCTGGTTGGTCACCTAGTCGGCTCCGGTGTCGGCGTGGTTTCCGCGGTGACGGCGCGCCCCACCACCACCAGGTCTCCAGCCTTGAGCGTGGGCGTGGAGGATCGGAGCTCGACATACCCCTCGGCCGACAGGCCCGGCTCGAAGACCACCACCCGGGTGGGCTGGTCGGCTGCGGGGGCATCCTTGACCAGTTCACCGTCCACCACCTCGACCCGAGCCCGCCCGGCGGAATCAGCGGACACCGCAGCCACGGGGACCACCAGGGCATCCGGCGACGACCTACCCACCTGGAAAGTCGCCAGCATGTTACCGATCAGGGCGTCGGGACTCACGCGCTCGGGATCGTTGAGGCCAATCGCGATCGCACAATCGGGTGTGCCGGTGGTCTGGTTTCCGAGGGGGCGAGATGCCTGATCACACAACCGGGCCACGTGTCCCTCGACGCTCGTGCCGTCGCTGGCGGTCAGTTGCACCGGTCCGCCCTGCTTCAGCAGCGCTGCCTCCGCACCCGACACGGTGGCCGTGATCCTGATCTCCGCGCCGGACAGCACCACAGCGCCCGTGGACGCACCCGGATCACGTGCCTCGGGGCCGCTGCTGGCTGACGAGCCCGCCAGGTCCTGGCCCAGCTTGACGTTCACCGCGTCAACCCGACGAGGCAGACCTGACACGAAGACCACCTCGCCGATCGGCATCGGCGTCCACGCGGCCTTCCGCGCGGCAGCCAGTGACGCGGCAGCACGTGACTCATCTCGTTTGGCAGACTTCAGCGCCTGCTCCGCCTCCTCGACCGCTGCCTTGCGCTTCAGCTTGGGCAGTTTCCGCGCCGTCGCGACCTGTGCCGACGCCCGCTGGCGGGCTTGGCGGGCACTGTCGCGTGCCTCGGTCGCGGTCCGCATTGCCTCTGCCAACTCCACGTTCTCCGATCCCGGCGCAGGATAGCCAGCCTGGACGTATAAGTGACGCACCGCTTTGGCCAATGCAGCGTCGTAGGTCTTGCCCCCGTTTCCTGCGGGGTAGCCCAGCTTCGCCAGAGCCTTGCGCAGCTGGGCGACATCCGGTCCGACTGAACCCGGGCCCATCGTCCGATATGCCGGGAACTTCCCCGGCAGCACGAAGATCGGACGACCCGAAACTTCCAACAACACTGTGCCTGCACCGACCTTCACACCCACCTTCGGCACCCGCCCGGTCACCACCGCAGCATCGGCACCCAGTGGCAACGACGGATCGACTACAACCGGATCGGCGAAGGCGACCTCAGCGCGCGCGGTCACGGTCGAGGTGATCTCGCGAGCCTCTACAGGCACAGTGATCAAGCCTGGCGCCGGTGGCCGCGCGCGCGAAGCGGCGTCTTCGGGTGACTCGATCACACCACCCAGCGCGAAACCCACCAGCAGAAACAGTCCAGCGACGACCGCCAACGACCAAACCGGGGCACCCGCCTTCAACAAGCGCCGACGGTGACGCCGCCGCGCCTGGTGATCCTTCCCAGCTGTCACATCACCGCCGACCTGCTCGGAGGATTCAGCCACGAGTCTCATCAATCACGGAGGGCACGATCAGCGCCCCCTCTTGTCTTGCTGCTCCCAGGTCGCCAGGAGCAAGTCGAGTTCGGCCCGGTGCGCTTCAACCCATTGCCGCTCAACGTCGAATTGGATTTGTGTGAAGCGCGTGACATAGTCCGTGGCCGCTCGGCAGTCGAAATCGGCCATCGCCAAGGCCAGGCTTTGCTTCGGATCGTTGCCTGAACGCTTGGGGGCTCTCGTTGCGATCACCCAGGACAACAACGGACCGAGGCTCTTGACCTGGGTGAGCGGAGCGTCAGCGAGCATGCCTGCCGACGTCATGCAACGCGCCCATTCCTCATTGAGGTCGAGGAGCCGTGAGTCGGCATGAAGTGACCCTGCCGCGTAGGTACCACCTTGACCGCTTGTGTCCAAGTAAACCGCGAAGAGGGCGTTCAAGCTTGTGGCCGGCGTTTCGAACCAGGAATCATCGACCTTGTAGGCCGACTCGACCGTCTCTCCACTCTCGGTCTCGGCCGCCTGAACGCAACTCGGACTGCTCGACTCGTCGTAGCCGTCGCGTCCCGACAACGCGAGGTTGTATGCGCGCTGTGCAGACGCGCTGAGACCCGCAACGTATTCAGCATTCAACCGCTCGGCCTCTGTCGCAGTATCGTCGGCCGATGACCGCGAAGGCGGCCCGCCGTACCCATGCCCAGCAACGGCATCTCGCAAGCCTGCTAACCAAGGCACCATCAGCGCGTCTCCGCTCACCGGCTCCGTTTGGCGCCGCGCGAGCGGGATCGGATGGTAGACGAATCCTGCACGTCGCATGCATTCCGCGACCAGTTTCTGCTGCCGGTCGTTCACCGGTTCCGCTGCCTCGTGCCAAGCGTCGTCATATGCCGCACGCGCTTGGCGGATGACTCGCAGATAGCGTGCCAGCGGCATCTCTACCGGTGATGGCGTCTCCGCGCTCGCCGCCATTGAGGCACCATCCTCGGTCGCAGATGGCCTCACGAGGACGCCAGGCGTGGGCGTCCCGCTTGACTCATTCCGCGGCGAGTCCTTCGCTGGAGGACCGCCCGAGGTGCATCCTGCTGTGGTCAGCGTCGCGAGCACAACGCAGGCCACAACAGCGACAACTCGTCGAGAGTTCCCAAGCACCCCGGCATCACTCACAGAATGCCACAAGCATACACCGAAGGTATGTCGGAATCGCTCCAACACATCTTCGCCCTTGTCTTCGGGCCGTAGATTCCATCTTTGGGGGTCACCCCGTGAATGGTCTGGATCTTCTTCACGGCGGCCTTGGTGTCCGCGCCATAGATGGAATCAGCGCTAATGTTGGCCTGACTGTAGCCAAGATTCACGTAGTAGGTCTGCTTGATCTCCTTTTGCAGGGCCTTGACGGCAGAGCCTTGGTTGCCGCTCCCAAGGACGCAATTCAGAGTGCCGCTGCTCGTCACCACTGGCGCCTGGAATTCGAGCGGGAACCCACCGACCCATACGGTTTGCCAATCGGCACCGTTACAACTCGGGTAGGTCACCGCCGACGCCGGTGGCGCGGCAACCACCGCTCCGACAGAGAGCACCCCTCCGATCAGCGCAACCAACCCAGTACGGATCATCCCCATAATTCCACTCTCCCAGTTCCACCTAGCCACTTACAGACGCCGCCAGGCTCATCTCACTCTCAACATGCGCCAAGCCCTCTTAACCGTCAATGGCCTTACGAGGCGGATAGGGTTAAGGCTTCCGCATGCGACATGCCCCGATCGGCTCGCCCGGTCAGAACCTAACGCTGACAAGGAGGGTCTGTCAACTGTGATGTCTCAGGAGATGGATCTGTCAACTTAACGGTGTAACTGGGTTGTGTTGTCATGCTGTTCTCGGGCTGCTGAGGCGGCCGTCGAATCGGATGTCGAATGCGTTGAGTGCTTGCTTCCATCGTTGGGTCCAGCGGGCTCTGCCTTTGCCGGTGGGGTCGAGAGCCATGACGGCGAGGTAGACGCACTCAACGCGGCCTGCTCGTTCGGGAAGTGACCGCGAGCCCGGACGGCCTTGCGGATCCGGGCGTTCACTGACTCGATCGCGTTCGTGGTGCACACGATCCGCTTGGCTCGTCCCCTCCACCACGGACACCGGGACCGTCTCAACCTGCTTGCTCATCGTGTTCCTCCTTGATCGGAGTCACACCGTTGAAAGTACAGTCCCTCCTACGGTCGGAGCAGCCGCTGGACTTGCTGTCAATGTGGCTGAGATTCCTTGCGGTCAGGGGTCAGAAGGTGGCGATTGCGTCAATGATCACCGCAGGTCCGGTCAGGAGACGATGGTGGCATCTGCGCTGAGACTGGGCCATCAGTCGATGTACGAGCCGGCCGAGGACGCGTGTGACTTGCCGTCGTTCAGAAGTTCTCTGCTTCCTGGAATCGCCACCAGGCTGCCATCAACCAGTTGGTGACAAGCATTACCTGGCGGATTACCTTGGGTTCCGGAGCGAGACCGCCGGAGAGGTTGTTGGGGTAGCGGTCGAGGATCTGCGCAATCTCGCCGAAACCGGCCAAGGTTCGGTAGGAGATGAAGTAGAGGCTGGGTAGCTGCTCGAGCTGGAACAGCAGCAGCGTGAGGTCGTGGGCGCCCTGGAGATCGATGGCAGTGAATCTCACAGTCCAGCCGTCATTGGCCCAGTAGGAGACCTGGAGGTTCAGCGGGAGATCCATCAGCACGAAAGCGGTCGGCAAACTTAGGATCTCGTCGCGGAGCTGTCGGTCGCGAGTGACGGTGAGCGATGTCAGCACGATGACTGGCATGCGGGTGAAGGCATGATGGAGTGCCTCAGGCGTCATCGGTGGTGCCAGGAGTGCGAGCGGCACGTGCCGCTTGTCGCTGCTATCGAGGTGAGGACGACCGGCGAGGGCAAGCACCACCGGCTGACCACTCAGTTCCGTGATGCCGAACTGGGTGGCATAGGAAGAGCCCTGCAGATACGTCGCCAAGATCGCTGGCCGGCCATCCAGGTCCTGGTGAACGAAAACTGCATCGTCGAGACCGTTGATGGAGACGATCTCGGCGGTGGCGGGCATGTGGTGGATGTAGATGCGTTCACGCTCGGCACCCAGGGGCTCCTGGCTCATGCTTCGACGGTCGGTGAGCAGCTCGATCTGCCATTCGTCGGGTGCGAGAGCGGTGAACGATGCGCGGAGGAACTCGACCACGTGGAGATACTCCGCCTCGTCGAGAACATGCACGCCGAGGCTGGCGAGTCGCGGCCGGACGGCTTCAGCCAGGGCAGGTATCAACGTGCCCTCCTCGTAGGCCTTCAGTTGATCCATCTCTGCCGAATTGGTGGGCAACCCACGGCTCCAGGCATCGCCGGCATCTCCGCCTCGCGTCGGGTCGTCGATGAGCAGACGGCTGAAGGTATCGTCCCACCAACTGCCTGCCGCAGCAGCACGGAACAGCCGGATGTCTGGCGGCGTGATCCTTTCGATCTCTTGGAGGCTCAACCGGTCGAATCCGACCTCGGCGATAGCCATGAGTTCCCGTGGTTGCATCAAGGCGCGCAGCAGCATCTGAGCGGCCGACTCACGAAACTGCCATGGCCACCGGGTTGGATCGCCACCGAGGTCGAGTCCCTGCTCGAGATACCGGAGGTATCGACGGTTGCCCGAGAGCAGTGACTGCCCCTTCTCCACGCCGAGGACGCCGATGCTGATGGTTGTGGCGAAGATCTCGTGGACGCTCTTTGCGCGGCGATTGAGGTGTCGAGCCACGGCTTCGAGCCGGGTAGCGTTGACTCCGGTCTGAGCTAGCAGACCTGACATGGCGGCCGTCAGTCCTCAAGCGGTCGACCACTGCAGAGTCGACAGGTGAACTCGTGTTGGTCGATGCGCGAGGGGCAGGGGTCGGAGCCAATGCCGTCGGCATCGAGCGGAGGTCAACCATGTCGTCGAGGGGTCGCCGCGAACCTACTCTTGGCGGGCCACGCTTGGTGTTCGTCGTCGCAGTGCTGCTTGAGCCGTTCCCTGAGCCGCTCGAGGAAGGCGGGGATGCTGTAGCGGTGCCATTCTTCGAGGGCGTTGCTGTTGAGGGCGAGATCGGCGCGGCGGCGTTGATCGGCAAGGACGCCGATTTCGTGGATCAAGTGGGGGTGGAGCGCCCAGCAGTTGGGGATCATGCCGGCGTTGGGGTCCCAGACGTATTCGTGGTTGAACCAGGTGACGACGTCGGTGTACCAGTGCCAGGTGGCGGCGCGGAGGTTGGGGTTGGTGCAGGTGGCGATGTCCCAGGGTCGGGGTAAGTGGCTCGGGTGGCCGAGTCGGCGTTTCTGTTCTTCGGTGCCGTTCTCGGCTAGGTGCAGGTTCCAGTAGGCGGCCCGGACTAGGTCGTCGGGCATCGGGAACGCCCACACGAGTTGGCTTTCCACGATCAGTCCTTCCTATTCGCTATTCGTCGATGAGGCCGTGTGCGCGGGCAGCTGCGAGGGCGGCGTCGGTCTGGTCGGTGGTGGATGGGTTGCGGGTGAGGTGGGCGCGGAGGTCTCGTTGCCGGGCCAGGAGGGCACGGCCTTGTTTGCCGTCGATGGAGCGGCGGAGTTTCGCGAGGATGGGTGGGGTGTTCTCGGCGACGATTAGGGCGTGGCGTTCGGGGAGTTGCCGGATTTCTTCGGGTCGCAGGATGAGCATGTCGTCGCCGGCGGAGGTGCGTCCGCCGCGGCTGCCGTGTTGCCAGGTGGTGCGGGTGACTCGAACCGTGCCGAGGAGGTCGGAGATGTCTTTGTTGAAGCCGGTGTCTTTGCTGCCGCCGAACACGGCGAGGACGTTGGTGAGACCGAGGATTGCGCGTGCTTCGGTGTCGCCGAAGAGGGCGGCCAGCTGTCGCCAGGTTTGGGCGGCGTAGATGATGCTGATGCCGAGGGCGCGTTCGTTGGCCATCCGCGTCCGGAGTGTCGGCAGGGGTGCGGTGGAGGGTAGTTCGTCGAGGCAGGCGAGCATCGGTGGGCAGAGTCGGCCCCATGGGCTGCGGTTTGCGAGTCGGAGGGCGGTGTCGAGGATGTGTTCGGCCAGTGCGGTCATCAGCGGGGACGCCGACGCGTAGGGGTCTTCGCGTCCGAGCAGATAGAACGTTCCCCGCTGCTTGATCACTGCTTCGATGTCCGTGGCTGGTCGTCCTGCCGTGGGGATGCAGCGGTCGCGGATGGCGGGTTGGAAGAACAGTCCCATGGCTTGCTGGACGGTGGTGATGGTGTTGGCGGCGGTCCGGTCGTCGCCGTGCAGGGCGCCTTGGAGGAGTCCGTGCCAGTGGGTCGCGGCATGCGGGTGGCTGCGGAGGATGTCGCCGGGTTCGGCGGTGCCGTGTGGGTTGGCTACCCAGCGCAGCACCCGGTCGAGTCGGTGGCCGGCCAGGGCGGCGGCGTGCAGGTAGCACTGCAACACTTTCGCTGCTTCGAAGGCGTAGAAGCGGGCGGCCGCGTCGCCTGCTCCGCCGGTGGTGGCGCCGCGGATGGTGCCGTGGGTGAATGCCTTTGCTCGTCGTTCGGCGAGGATCGGGTCGACGCAGCCGATGATCGGGTCCCAGATGAGTTCGGGGAGCCCGTCGGCTTGTCCGAACGGGTCCAGGACGACGGTGGGTCGGTCGCCGTCGGAGCGGGGACCGAGGGTAAGGAGCAGGTCGTCGGTCTTGGTGAGCGTGGTGAGTGCTGCACCTGGCGCGGCGAGCAGGGCGGGGGTGAGTAGGTCGAGGGTCTTGCCGGATCCTTGCGGGCCGATGACGCCGCAGGTCCGGTCCCACGGACACCACAGTCGACCGCTGCGGGGCTCGCGGCCGAGTCCCATCGGCCAACCGAGCTGGGTCGGGTCAAACCGTCGCTTCATGGGTCCTCCCCTTGTCTACGTGTTGTTAGTGATCGGGTTGCACGGGTTGGCCGACAGCTGTAGGCGGTTCGTCGGGCATTGGTTCAGGGGGTGAGCCGGTGGGCCAGGCTCGGAGTGTGTGGTCGTGGCGGGTCCGGAAACCGGCGGTGTGGTCCCGCCTCGCTCACGGTGTCCCAGCCGGCTGGCTGATCGGCGGCCATTGGCCGTGGCGCCGCTGGCTCCGGGGTGCGACCTTGCGGGGTCGTCGGGTCTGGTGCGACGGCTGGCGGGTCGGGTTCGGGCGGTGTGGTGTGGTTGGTGATCAGCTTGGGTCGGACGATCAGCGTTTGCGGGGTTCCGTGCCAGTCCTCGCGCTTGCGGATGGTCCCGGTGATGGTGATCTGGTCACCGCGGGAGACGTCGTAGGCCCAGCTGGCTCCGGTGGTCATCTTCGCCACTGACGTTTCGCAGTTGAGGATGATCATCCGGCGCGATGGCGAGTTCCAGGTGAACCCGTCGACGTGCAACAGCACGGCGATGGTGCCGGTCAGGGTGACCTTGTCCCCCACCTCGCCGGCGTAGTCGAGGGTCGCCCGGCGTCCTGCCCGCTCGTCGCGGGCGGCCTGCTGCTGTGTGATCCGTAGGTAGGCGGAGACTGCTGACACGGCGAGTCCGAGGTGGCGAGGTCCGACTTGGCCAGCTTGGAGGATCGCGGACAGGTTTGCTTGGTAGCCGGTGGGCTCGGTGAATGCCGCGGTGAGGGTGTCGATGATCTGGGGTGCCATGCGGCCGCCCTCGTCCAAGTGCGGCCGGATGCTCGCCAGCAGTGCGGCGCTTCCTTGTCCTCCGTGGATGGCGGTGGAGACCAGATCGCGGGTCGCCATCCGGTGCTGGCCGGCTGCGCTGCTGGGTGTCCAGCCGTGGGCCGCGATGACGGCCCAGCTGTAGGTGAGGACGGAAGCCAGGTCCAGATCACCCGCCGGCCCGTGGTGGGCTGCGGTGAGTTGGTCGCGGAGTTCGTCGGTGGTGAGGATGACGGGCAGGGTGGACCAGCCGAGGAAGTCCTTGAGACAACTGCTGCCGACCTGTTTGCGTTCGCCGGTCGTGTCGTGTTCGACGAGCAGGACGCTTGTCCGTGGACGTCGGGTGTGGCAATGGTCGCACTCACCGGGGCGGACGGTGTCGTTGGGAATGTTCTGCTCCACGCCGGGCAGGTAGCGCACCACGGCACCGTCGCCGACCTTGTCGATGGCGGCGAGGAGCCGCCAGCCGGCGAACTTGGGTGGCTCGCCGGTGATGATGACGTCGAATCCGTGGATGGTGACCGGCGGCGCACCAGGTGCTGGGGTGTGGGTTCTGGTTGCCGGCACCGCGTGCAAATCGATGGTTCCGGCGAACCCTTTGCGTGCGGCGCGGGCAGCGATCTTGGCGAGCTTCTCTTTGGTGGCGGCCAGGTCGTCGGCGGACAGGAACCACACCCATGGCCGCGACTCGTCCTGGTCTCGTTCGAGCGGGGTCGGCGACTCATTCGGTTCGTCGGTCATGTCATCCCTCCTCGGGTGGCGGCGCGCTCGGGACGGATGGGTTCGAGCGGCGGAAGAGCCGCCTGGGCGGGTAGAGGTCGGGGCGGATGATGTGCCGGACACGGCGTAGCCGGCTGACGCCGAGGACGGTTTCGGCGTCGGCTGGGGTGGCCATGCCGCGCATCCGGCCGGGTCCCCACCGGCGCAGCGCGAGCAGGGTTGCGGTGACCACGATCATCAGCAGGAGGAGTTCGACGGTGATTATCCAGCCGATCACCGCCGCGCCACTTGCGGCGGGGTGGGGTCGGGGGGTGAGCCCGGCGGTGGCGTTGCCGGTGAGGATGGCGGGGATGCTGGACAGCAGGGTCCGCCCTTGTGGCCAGTGCCAGTCGGCGCCAGCGAACCAGTTCGCGAGGCTGCGTCCCGCCTGGGCTCCGAGGACGGCCAGGAGCAGGGTCATGATGGCGGTGCCGGCGGGGAGTTCCCAAGTATGGGGGTAGGGGTCGCGGCGGCGTTGTTGTTGCAGCATGAGGATCCTCCGTCCGGGTTAGGTGGTGAGGTTGCCGACGCGCCAGAACTCGTAGATGTGGTGGCGGCGGAAGTCGGTGTAGTGGTAGATACCGACGCCGCGTCCGCGGGCTTCGAGGCTGCGATGGCTGGTGGGGTCGTAGACGAGCATCACGTGGCCAACGACGTTCGGGCCGAGCCAGGTGTTGGTGAATACCAGGTCACCGGGGCGGGCTTGGGCGGCGCTGATCCGGTGCCCGTTGCCTTTCGCGAGCCAGGAGCGTTGGCCGCGCGCAGTCCGCGGGATGCTGAGACCGGCCGCGCGGAACATGCCTTGGACGAACGAGCTGCAGTCCCACGCGTTGGGTCCGTTCGCGCCGAGTATGTAGCGGTCCCCCAGTTGGCGGCGTCCCCACCCGATCATCGTTTGGACTTTGTCGGAGGTGATCGGTGGCAGGGACGGGTCACCGTCGGGGGTTTCGTCGCCGCAGTCGGTCGGATCGCCGAGCACGACGATGCGGCCGTTGCTGTAGGCGTGGGCGTAGTACAAGACATCGTTGCCATAGCTGACCGAATGGTTGTACGCCCACAAGGCTTTGATGACGCCGGCCTTTCCGCTGGTCACGCCGGACGCGGTCAAATAGTTGGCGGCCGAGAAAATGCTGTCGGCGTCGGCACGGATCCGGGCGTGGCCGTCGCCGTCACCGTCGACGCCGTAGGCGGCGAACGTGGCGGGCATGAACTGCATCAGCCCCTGCGCGCCCGCCGAGCTGGTGGCACGGTGGGCGCCGTGGCGGGTTTCGGCCATTCCGATGCCGGCGAGCAGTTCCCACGGCACCCGGTAGCGGTCGGCAGCCGCCCGGTACAGCTTCAGCACCCGTGCCGGGATCGGCAGTGCGGGGCTGGTCAATGATTGGTGCCGGGGCTGGCCCGGTAGGGGCAGGTCGAAGCCGACGCCGCCCTCCTGGGCGCCGGGAACCGACAGGGACGCGTTGTTCGATGGATACCCGGTACACGGGTTGATCCGGACCTGTTCGGCGACTGCCGGCGCCACTACCGCAGTCATCAGCGCGATCCCGGCCATCGGCACCGCGATACACAGCACCAGCAGCGGTGCGAGGAGCCAGGCAAGGACAGCCATCAGCGGGCCTTCTCGAGTGCTTGCTGGGTCCAGGCGATGGCCCGTTCGGCCGGGTGCAGGACGGTGACGACTTTGTGGATCTGGTCCCCGACCAGCCACAGGGCACGTCCAGGGGCTTGGCGGCACCAGTCGGTCACCAAACCGGTGGCGGCCGGTGGCAGTCCCAGCAGGGTTTCAAGTTCCTCGGCGACCTTCTGGTCCTGGCCGTGCACGATCCTGGTGTCAGCCAGATGCAGCAGGTCTTTCGCGATCGCCGTGGCCTGGGATCCGGCGTCGCCGGCGGTGAGCAGGTCGGACGGCTTGTGCGCGATCGCGAACTGGATGTCCCCATCCCGCCGGGACAGCCGCAGGTCGGCATCGAAGGACTTGACTGCCTCAACGCCCAGGCGCAGTTGTTTCCAGGATTCGTCACGGACGACGATCCGTAGGTCGCCGGGTTCTGCAACCTCGCGCATCGCCCTGCCCCAGCTGTTCAGGCACAGCAACGCCATACCGACCGCCTGATCGCCGAGGGCCTCCAGCCGCGACAACGACAGCGACTGGATCGGCGCGTCCCAGTCGAGCCGGATGGTGGTGTGGGCGTCGAACAGGCCGCGGAGGCTGCCGTTCACGAGCTGGCCGAGGCAGTCGCGCAGCAGCCGGGTGTCGTCCATGAACTGCCGCACGGAAGCGAACCGGCAGCCCTCCACGAGACTGGCGGGTGGCTCATCCAGGAGCCGCCACACCGCGGGGATGGTGGTCTCAACAAGCCGGGTGTTGCCGGTCTGGTGGCCGGTGAGGAGCCTGAGGGCGGTGTCGAGGACGGCTTCCTCAGTGGGCCCGAACGGCACCGGCTGTTGCCCGATCGTTTGCGAGCCGATCAGGCCGCGGAGCAGGGTCAACCAGCGACTGAATATCACCGTGACCCGCCGGCGTGCCTCGGTGGCGTCGAGTTGTTCCCAACCGGCGCCGAGGGGTCCCAGGGTGAGCGGATTGATCCGGGCGGGTAGTCCGTGGCCGATGGCGATCGGTTCCACGCCCAGGGTCCGGCACAGGATCTCGTACTCGTCCTTCGGGTCACCGACCACGAGTATCCGGTAGCCGAAGTCCGTCATCCGCAGGCAGAACGCCTTGACAGTGGCAGACTTGCCCGTCCCCGGTTTGCCGAAACAGAACACATTCGGGTTCGACACCGCCATTTCCGGGTCAAGCACCCAGCCGTTCGGATCGCAATAGAACGAGCCGCCCGAGAACAGGTCCATTCCCATCTGTGCACCGGTCGGCGGCAACGCGGGCGACGCGACCCAGGGCCACAACACCGGCGCCTGATCCGCGGTCATCCGCCACACCGACACCGGCGCGGACGCTGGCGACCAACCACGGCCCCGGCGGCCCCTAAGCGGCGCCGGCCTGAACAGCCGGACGCCCGCAGGCTGCCGCTCGGGGCCGGGACGGCGCGGCAGGTCGTGCCCGAAATCGGCCAACAGGGCACCCACTCCACGGCCCGCGGTCTTCGACGGGCGGCGCATGTCAGGCCTGCCGTCCGGGCAAGAGGCTGGTGCCGAGCGGGATAGTAGACGCGGCGAAACCAGCGTCCTGCGCCAAATCCAGACGCAACGGTGCGAACCCCGCCCGCCGGATCGCGGCGTCCAGCCGCCTGCCGGACTCGGCAACCCGGACCATTTTCGCCACGGTCACGGTCGCCACCGCATACGGCCTGGTCAGCGCATGACCGGTGGCCAGACGAGTGTCCAGCTGCCGGGTGCGGTTCAGGGCGATCCGTTCCTTCGCACGGGTCCGGATCCCGGCCCGCTGGCGGAGTTCCTCTCCCATGTCGGCGGCCCACTCGGCGCTGGCCGTTTCCCGGTCCGCGATGGTCTGCGGAAGAATCGGGAACGCCACCAGCAGCGACCGGCGCTCGCCCGGCTCGGTGGGTGCCAGGACAGGGGCGAGTGCACCGATCACCGCGCCCCGCGCCGGCAGCTTGATGGTCGCGGAAATGCTGTTCCACGCATCGTGGGAGTAGTGCCGCATCGCCAGATCGGCACCA
Source organism: Micropruina sp. (assembly GCF_047606665.1). Lineage (GTDB taxonomy): Bacteria > Actinomycetota > Actinomycetes > Propionibacteriales > Propionibacteriaceae > Micropruina. Next base: position 26,221 of record NZ_JASGEF010000054.1, read on the forward strand.
GACGGGCCAGCCATCGCCCACGGCACGCCCGCGTTCACTGCCGAGCCGTGCTCGTTGGCGGTGACGGCGGCCACGATGCTGGCCCGATCCCCCGGCGCGAACCCGGTCCGCACCGCCACCGCAAGTTCCGGGGAGGTCAACCAGCTGACCTGCCGCATCCGCAGCCCGGTACGCAAATGTCCCTCGACCTCGGCCATCACCAAACCGAGCGCGCGCCCCCGGCCCTCGATACCGCGACCGTTCTCCTTCGCAACCCGGGCTAGACGCCGCTCCGGCACGATCACGGTCACGAACGCCTCGGTCCGCACCCCCGCCGCCGCGAGCATGCTGGCCAGGCCGTCGTTCACCTGCCGCGCCAGCACCGGTGCCCCCTCAGGCTGGTGGCGGGCCAGCCACTGCTCCCGCTCCGCACCATCATCGGGAACGGAACGGATCACGAACTGGACCTCGTCGACCAGCTCGGTCCGCAGGCAGGCATCCAGCAGTGCCGTGAGGCCAGCACCCTGGCTGTCCCGATCGGCCGCATCAACCAGCGCCAGGCCGGGATGGGTGACCGCCGCCGTGACCGCCCAACACCTGCTGGCATGGTGCTGAATGATCGCGACCCGGCGCAGGTCCGGGCCCTGTGGTGGGCCGTCATGCACCGTGACCGCGTCGAGGACACCAGGAAGATCAACCTGATCCAGATCCTCCGCGATCCCTTGCGCGGCCCGCGCCCGGAACACCGTCCAACCCGCCGCCGAACCGATACCGAACCGGATGATCGCCGCCAGCCAGCCGACCGCGGGACGGCCCGCGATCGGCACGGCAACCAGGAGCATCAGCAGCAGCCAGCCGGCGGCACAGCCGGCCAACAGCAGCCACTGCTGCCGGCCCAACGCCCACACCGCCGGAACACCGGCAGCCACCAGAAGGATCAGCCGGGGACCGCTCAGGCCGAAGAAGAAGCCCTGACGATCCTTGCCGTACTCGGAATAGACAGACACATCCATACCCACAACACCCCCTTTACGTCTCGGAACCCGACCCGGTCGCGTCGGCATCGACCAGATCACCCGACGACGACGCAGGCACCGGCTCCGGTCCGGGCGGTGGCCCGTCCGGGCCGCTGCCCGGCTCGCTGGTTGCAGCCGTCGGCGGGCTCTCGGTCTGGCCGCGGGCGATCATCGCCAGCGGCGGCCGGCGCGAGCCGCGGCCGGTGCCCTGGTCGGGGTAGTAGCCGTGATGCCCGACACCCATCTGGCTGGTGGTGTCCGCCATTACCGAGGTAGCGGTGGTGGCCACCTTTGCTAGCAGCCCGACCGCGGTCGCGGCGACCGCTCCCGCGGGCCCCAGCACGCCCGCCAGCCGGCCTGCCGCTGCTGTCTCCCCCCCGACCTCGCCCGCCGAAAGGCCGGCGGCGTCCGCCGTCGAGGCTGCGCCGCTCTCTGTTGAGGCGCGTCCCCGCAGCAGGCCCTGCACGCCACCGACCGAAGCCAGACCGGCCCGCGCGGCGGCACCGGAAGCCGTGCCCGGCTCCATGAAGGCAAGCAACCGGAACAGAGCAAGTGGCGCGATGGCGGCGACACAGATCAGCACGATCGCCGGGATCGCGGTCGCGATCGACGCCAACACCCCCGACGCCTGCCCGGCAGCGACACCCGAGGCGAGCTTCATGCCGATCCCGGTCACCATCACCATCACCACCGGCGCGAACGCGGCCGCATGGAACCAGCGCAGCGACTTCCAAAACCACACCCGGCTGCTACCGGTCACCAGCCCGGCCGCCGAGATCGGAGTGGTCGCGACAATCACCACCAGGGCTGCAGAGCGGGCCAGCATCATCACCACATGCATGATCGCCGCGACCCAGATCAGGACCCCCAGCACACCCAGCACGGTCGCGATCGCCGCGTCGGTCACATCCTGTGGATCAATCGGCTCCCACCCCCGCCACTGGCGCCAGCTGGAAACACCCAGCAAGGACGGCATCAACGACCGGGCCAACCCCGACGCGGCAGCCACGATCAATACCGCGTAGCCGATCCACGCCGCCCACACCAGCGCGAACTGCACCAGGCCGGTGAAGCCGCGGGCAAGTTCGCGCCCGTCCCGTTTCCCGGCAGCCATCCCCAACTGGACCAAGCCAAGAAGCAACACCAGGCAGGCGGCGAGCCAGAACGTGACGCGATACAACTCGGCCGCCGGCCCCGTCTCGGACAGGTCCGGAGTGAGCAGCGCGTCAGCCCAGCCGAGGACCGTCTGCAACGTCCACAACCCCGAGTTCCACATCGCCAACATGGCCGCCGTCCACGCATCCACCACGATCCGGGCAGCGACCGACCCCAACAGGTCGAACGGGTTCGGCAACGGAACCATCACGCGCCCTCCGGCCCCAGCCACGACAACCAACCCGCCGCCACCGCAGCCTTCGACCCCGGCCACGCCGACGGGGCCAGCGCCGGCGCCACACCAGGGGCGATCTGCCACCGGCCGTCCGCCCACTGCATCCGGGCGCAATGACCCCACCCCATCCGGGCCTCGGCCCGGATCGTGGCCGTCACATCAAGCAGGACACAAGCCACCAGCCAATCCGGGCCATCCGTTCCCTTCACCATCGCCCCGACCGGACGCACCCGCACCATCGTCGCCGGATCGATGCTCGAGCCCTGCCGGGAACTCCGCAGGAACGCGGCCACATTCGCCGCCACATCCCAGACGTCCATCGCGGGACCACCCGGCAACACCCACACCTGATGAACCTCCACGGTCCGGGGAATGCTCATGGCCTCCAGCACCGCCACATCGATCGCCGCCAACTGCGCGACCGCACCCGGATAGGTGTGCGGGAACATCGGGATGCCGGCCGGTCCGCGGCCATCGAGCGCGTCCGGAACCCGAATCGGTGGCGCCGGCGTCAACGCCGGATCCGGACGAACCGCCGCCTCCGACGGCACCACCACCATCGGCGCCGCCGCGATCCCCTCCCGAACAGCCGACGACCCCGGCACCTCCACGGTCGCCGGAGCCACAGTGGCCGGACCGGAGGGCCCGTCGGCGGAACGTGTCGTGACCGGCGGCCAGGAGCCGCCCGACACCGCCTGCGCAATAGCGAGGGCGACACCCAGTAATACAGTGACCGCCATCAAGCCGGCGGTCGTAAGACCGAGCAGCAGCCGCTGCCGGCTCCACGGCTGACGAGGCCCGATGGAATGGTTGCGGTGGCGCCACATGATCACACGCAGCCGTCGCCGACAACACTGTCCAGCATGCCGGGCCAAATCATGTAAATGATCGCCGCCATCAGCACCACGCACAGGCCGACCACGCCCCACTTGGACGCATGAGGCATAGCGAGCAGCTTGCCCGCCGCAATCGCCCCGATCGACACCAACGCAGCCAAGCCAAAAACAGCCAGAACACCCCACGCCACATTGCCCGTGATCTGATCAACAATCGGCTGCGCACCCGGCGGTGCCTTCGGACAAATCTTCAACGGGTTCATGACAGAAGTCCCTTCAACAAATCGGCAGCCGCCCCATGCAACGCTTTCGGCAACGGCTCCGACGTAATCCCCGACACCGCCAGCTGCGGAACGAACGGGAACCAGACCAACCGCCCCTGATCGCGAACCTGTGCAGTGAGAGGACCGGCCCAGCGGCCCAGCGAGGCGTCCCTGCGACGTTTCGAAGCGCTCGTCACCGCCACCCAGCAGCGCGCCGGACCGACCAGCCCCAGGCAGATCTCCACCCGCCGGAACCCCGGAATGGACGCCGGCGTCACCAACACCACCCGCGGACAAACCCGCAGCAAATCCCCCAGCCAACCGGCCGCATGCAAGGACTGCCGAACCTCCCACCAACAATCGACCACCGTCACCCCGGTCTCACCCACCGGTGGCGGCGGCACCACCTCCGGTGCCGGCACCTGGTCACCACGCCGCAAAATCCGCAACTCGTCCCGGCGACCCGCAACCCAGCCATCCGCCACCGAGCCAAGCTCAGCCGTCGCCGCGCCCGCCAAACCCGAACAAGCACCAGGGCCGCACTCGATCACCCGCGCCCCTCCGGCAGCAGCCGCCAACCCAAGAGCCACCGTGGATGTGCCGGCCGAACCCACAACACCGATCGTCACCACCGGCACCTCACCCTTCACCGGAACCCACACGTCCCGACCCGGTGCCGGCCGGCGGAAATCGCCCCGCTGGACCGCGAGCCAGGCCTCCAACAACTCACCGATCGGCACCGGTGCCGTCACCGTCTGTGTGTGCTGCATAGCGATCTCCCTTCGCTCCCCTAGGCGCACAGCCGGACGGAATAGGACGGGACCGGGGCGACGACCGGACGGAGTTCATCAGCTCGGGCCGCCAACGCGTCCAAAGCGCGGCGTCCGCGGCGCCGCACCGTACGTGGATGGACACCAAGCTCAGGAGCCACCGACCCCGAAACCGCCAACAAACTCCGCCGGGCGTTCGCCCGCAGCGGCTCGCTCGACGCCCGATCCACCATCAGCAACAACAAGCGCCGCTCCTCCCGAGTAATCACTCGATGAGCAACACCCCAATCCAGCACCGCCACCAGCACCTGGAGTGGATCGACCTCGACGTCATCCGGCCCATCCGGTAGGACATTGACCAGGTCTCCGGTGTGGGTAAGTTCCTCGCGAAGCGGGTTCATCAGATCCGGACGCAAGTCCCGCAGCAAATGACGCCGCAAGTTCGCGCGGATCGTCCCCGCGACGTGGGTACCCGAGCGCCAGTTGTAGGTACGGACTTCGATCCACAACTGCGACGCCACCAACTCATCGATCCGCTCATCCAGATCATCCAGACCCCGCGCAACCCCGCACGCCGCCGGTAACATCCCCCACGCCAACACCAACGCAGCATCGACATCATCGCCGCCGTCCTCCGCAGCCAGCACCGCCAGGCCATACCGCGCCGCGCAATCAACCGGAGAGGTACCACGCAACCACCTGCGGGCCTGCCCAGGAGCAAGCCCAGCCAACGCCGGGCAGACAGCCACCCAATCCCGCCACCGCCGCTCCACGATCCCCAACGCCATGTGGGGTGCCTGATTTCTTCCGGACTTGGGATCCAATAGGATTGACCCAGGAAAGGATCATGATTATGTCGAGTAAGCGGGGCAGGTTCAGCCCGGAGTTCAAGAAGCAGTTGGTCGAGGCGTTTC
>NZ_JASGEF010000055.1:0-11072 GCF_047606665.1 Micropruina sp.
ACCAAACCCGGCTACACGACCGTCTCGAAGACCTCGAAGGCCACCAAGAAGGTGACGACCGGCAAGCTCAGCGCACCCGCACCGACGATCACCGGAACCACCAAGGTCGGCCAGACCCTCACAGCCAACCCAGGAACCTGGACACCATCCGACACCATGCTGGCGTACCAGTGGTACCGCAACGGCAAGAAGATCAAGGCCGCCACCACAGCCACCTACACCCTGGCCAAGGCCGACAAGAACAAGAAGATCACCGTCAAGGTCACCGGCAAGAAGGACGGCTACACCAGCCTGACCAAGACATCCAAGAAGACCGGCAAGATCAAGAAGTAGAACCCAAAGACACATCGCCCGCACTACGACACATCGCCTGCGTAGCAACGCAGGCGATGAGCCCGAATGCAGGCGATCATCTGAAGAGCGCACCCGCCGCTCGGATCAACTGTCTATGGCTCTTCGACCGGATTGAGCACAGCGAAACCAAGCTGTTCAGCCACCGACCTCATCACTCGATCGTGAGTGACGATCGTCAGATCAGGGACTCCGCATCGGAGAGCTGAGGCCAGGTGAATCGCATCGGGGGTACCGAATGTGCGGGATGATCGCCTCGGCCTCCTGAAGCACCGCATGGTCGGCTCCGACAGTGTCGAGGTAGTCCACAGGATCTCCTCACGGCGCTGGACCAGCAGGCCTTCTCTGCGGAGGACCCTGGTCAACTCGGTACGAAGAAGACGCGACGAGAGGACCGAGCAGTCGATGTCATCGGTGACCCGGTCGAACCACTCGGCCGCCTACGGCGAGTGGCCCAACAGGATCCGCACAGCGACAGATGTGTCGAGGTAGTACCCCTTCACCGGTCATCACGGTCGTCGGCAAGCAATTCTTCGATGGATGCGGCTGACCGCAACGGGTGCCGGGAGAGCCTTCGAGTGCGCGCCGGACCCGTTGCGCGACGGGGGGTGATCGCTACCGACGATGCCGCCGGCACGATGTACGCGACCGGCCGTTGGTGCTTCGTCAACTCGTACACCTCGCCTGCCTCGACGTCGGCGATCATCGCTGACGGGTTCTGACGCTACTGGCCAACGGTGATCGTCTTCACGCGTCGATACTACCTGGCCAATGTCTAGACATGTCTACGATGTGGCCGACCGCGGGACCCGCGCAGCGGAAAACCGGAACCCGATGCAACCGGCCCGGTTCAGCCGGCCAGCGCCCGGCTGCGGTCCCGGGCGGCCTCCATGGCGGTGAGGAACGCGGCTTTCACCTTGTGGTCCTCGAGCTGCCGGAGCGCGGCAGCGGTGGTGCCGCCGGGCGAGGTGACCTGCTCGCGCAGCACGGTCGGGTGCTGCCCGGATTCGACCAGCAGCTTCGCCGAACCGAACACGGTCTGCTTCACCAGGGTGGCGGAGATGTCCCGGGGCAGGCCGAGCAGCACGCCGGCGTCGATCATCGCTTCGACCACGAAGAACAGGTAGGCCGGGCCGGAGCCGGAGATCGCGGTGACGGCGTCCTGGTAGGCCTCCGGCACGGTGATCGCCTTGCCCAGCGCGCACATCAGTTCCATGGCGTGCGCGACATCGGCCTCGGACGCGCTGGAGCCGGCCGACACCGCGGCCATCCCCTCACCGACCAGGGCCGGGGTGTTCGGCATCACCCGGACCACCGCGGTGCCCTCGGGCAGGTGGCTCTCCAACTGGGCGGTGGTCACCCCGGCGCACAGCGACACGACCAGCGTCGCGGGACGCATCGCCGGTGCGATCTCGGGCAGGACGGCACCGACGTCCTGGGGCTTCACCACCAGAATCACGGTGTCGGCCTCGGCCGCCGCCTCGGCGTTCCCGGTAGCCCGGACGCCGTGCGCGGCGGTCATCTCGGCGCGCCGGAAGTCGCGGCGGTCGGCCACCACGATGTCGTCGGCCGACCAGGTGGCGCGCAATAGGCCATTGACCAGCGCCTCGCCCATCACGCCGGCGCCGATCACCGCCAGCCGGGTCATCGCGCAGCCACCAGCAACTCGGCGACTTGGACGGCGTTCAGCGCCGCACCCTTGCGCAGGTTGTCGCTGCTCACGAACAGCACCAGGCCGCGCTCGTCGGGAACCGACTGGTCGGTGCGGATCCGGCCCACGAAGGACGGGTCCTTCCCGGCCGCCAACCGCGGCGTCGGGACGTCGGCCAGCGCGACACCCGGCGCGGTGGCCAGGATCCCGCGGGCCCGCTGCGGGCTCAGCTCCTCGGCGAACTCGGCGTGGATCACCAGCGAATGCCCGGAGAACACCGGCACCCGCACGCACGTGCCGGCCACCGCCAGGTCGGGGATGTGCAGGATCTTGCGGGACTCGTTGCGGAGCTTCTGCTCCTCGTCGGTCTCGTCGCTGCCGTCGTCCACGATCGAGCCGGCGACCGGGACGACGTTGTAGGCGATCGGCGCCAGGTAGGGCGCGGGGTCGCCGCTCCCGTCGATGCCGCCGTCCAGGGCGAAACCGGACGGATCGGCGATCCCCCGGCTCTGTGACAGCAACGCGTTGATGCCGGCCACACCGGAGCCGGACACCGCCTGATAGGTGGCCACGATCAGCCGCTGCAGCCCGGCGGCGTCGTGCAGCGGCTTGAGCACCGGCATCGCCGCCATCGTGGTGCAGTTCGGGTTGGCGATGATGCCCTTCGGCGGATTGACCGCATCTTCGGGGTTGACCTCGCTGACCACCAGCGGGACGTCCGGATCCTTGCGCCAGGCCGACGAGTTGTCGACCACCAGGGCACCGGCGGCGACGACCTTCGGGGCGTACTCGCGCGACATGGTGGCGCCGGCCGACATCAGCGCGATGTCCAGTCCGGTGAAATCGGCGGTCGCGGTGTCCTCGACGGTGATCGGGGTGCCCTTGAAGTCGAGCGTCCGCCCGGCCGACCGGGCCGAGGAGAAGAACCGGATCGAGCTGACCGGGAAGTCCCGCTCGACCAGCAACGAACGCATCACATTGCCGACGGTGCCCGTGGCACCGAATACACCCACATGCATGGGATTCACCCTATCGCCGCGTCGCAGGCCAACTAGCATCGGCCCGTGATCGTGTGGCTGAACGGCACCCACGGCGTCGGGAAGACGACGACCGCGGCACTCCTCCAGCCACTGCTCCCCAACTCACGAGTCTTCGACGCCGAGAAGGTGGGTGAGACTCTGATGGACATCCGGCCCGGGTTACCCGTGACGGACAACTTCCAGCACTGGCCGCCCTGGCGGCCACTGGTGGTCGAAACGGCCCGCCGCATCCTCGAGTACACCGGCGGCACGCTGGTGATGCCGATGACCGTGCTGGTCGAGCCGTACTGGCGAGAGATCAGCGAAGGCCTCCACCACTACGGCATTCGCGTGCGGCACTTCCTTCTGCACGCCGACTCGGACACCCTGCGCCAACGCATCGCCGGCGACACCGTGCTGGGACCCTCCGAGTTCCGCTTCAGCTATGTCACTCCCTACGCCGAGGCCTTCCGGACCTGGTTGAGTAGCGAGGCCGAAGTCATCGACAGCACCCACCTCACGCCCGCCCAAGCAGCGTCAGCGATCGCCGACGCCGTCAACGGTTGAGTCAAGAGCGCTCGGTTCAGTGCGAGCGCGCCTCCTCGACAAGCCGCGATAGATCACGCCCGCCGCCGTGGCGCCAAGCGTTGATCGAACCTGTGCAATCGATCAGGACGCTGTCGAAGGCCGCCAGAATCTCGTCCGCCTTCCGACGAGCAGCTTCCAGCTGCTCGCCTTCCGCACCGACCGAGCTACGCGTCATTCTCCATAATGTACGCCGCAGCACTGCTACTACAGCCAGGTCAGGTAGGGCGCCAGCAGGGCGTAGCCGACGAAGGCGGCGATGTCGAGGATCGCGTGCGCGGCAACCAGCGGCGCGACCCGTCCGTAGCGGTGGTAGATCCACCCGAACACCAGGCCCATCACCAGGTTGCCGACGAAGCCACCGAAGCCCTGGTACAGGTGGTACGAGCCACGGATCAGCGCGCCGACGATGAGCACGGCCGGGACGCCCCAACCGGCCTGGCGCATCCGGGTGTACCAGAAGCCGACGATCACCACCTCTTCCAGAACGCCGTTCATGATCGCCAGCCCGATCAGCACCGGGATGGTCCACCAGTTCTCGGCCAGGTTCGCGGGCTGCACGGTGGTGTTCAACCCCGCCGCTCGCGCCGCCAGATACAGCCCGAGCCCCGGTACGCCGATGCCTGCGGCGATCACGAAGCCCCAGCCGGCGTCCCGCCATGGACTCCTCAGGTCGAAGCCGATCCGCTCGCGATCGCCGGACAGCCGCAGCAGGTAGAGCGCCAACAGGGCCGGCACCAGGGGAAAGACGATGCCGGCCAGCTGGTACGACAGGTCCAGCCAGGGCCGGTCGGGCGTCACGCTGGTGTTGATCTGGGTGGTCTGCTGACCGATCGGGACGGCGCGGGTCAGCTTCTCGGCGATCGACAGCACCGAATACACCGCCGACTGCCCTAGCGAGACACCCAGAACCAGCAGCGCCTCTCGCCCCGGACCCCTCACGCGGCGTCCTCGTCGAGTTGACCCAGATGCTTGCGGGCGAACAGCAGGGCACTCGCCAGCGCCTCTTCGCGGCCGCGGCGGTCGAGGTCGTTGGTGTTCACCTCGAGCACCACGTGGCCGCGGTAGCCGCGTCCGGCCAGTTCGGCGAGGACGGCGTCTGCACGCTGGGTGCCGCGTCCGGGCAGCAGATGCTGGTCCTTGGCCGACCCGTTGCCGTCGGTGAGGTGAACGTGCGCCAGCCGGTCCTCCCAGCGCCGGACCAGGTCGAGCGAGTTCTGCCGGGCGGTCGCGGCGTGGGAGAGATCGAGGGTGAGGTGGTCGTAGTCGAGATCGGTGGGGTCCCAACTCGGCCGGTAGGCCTGGAAGTCGCCACCGCCGGGCGCCCGCCACGGATACATGTTCTCCACCGCGATCGTGACGCCGCTCGCGGCGGCGAGTTCACGCACGCCCTCGACGAACCGGGTGGCGTAACTGCGCTGCCAGCGGAACGGCGGATGCACCACCACCACATCGGCGCCCAGCTGGTTGGCCGCCTCAGTGGCACGCTCCAGCTTCACCCACGGGTCGCTGCCCCACACCCGTTGGGTGACCAGCAGGCAGGGCGCGTGAATCGCCAGCACCGGAATCCGGTGGTAGTCGCGAAGCCGCTGCACGGCGTCCACATCGGCGGCGAGCGGATCGATGCCGACCATCACCTCGACGCCGTCGTAGCCGAGCAGGGACGCGATCTCGAAACCGGCCGCGGTGTTCTCCGGGTAGACCGACGAGGTCGACAGCGCAACCTTCGACTCGGCCCTGAACCCACTCACACCGGTCATCATAGGCCTCCGCCACAGCGGCTCCCGGCGCTGGCGACAGACGGTAGTTGACCGGTCAAAATTTCATCATCGTGACGTTTGCGTGACGTCCCGAGGCCACGCCAGGCGCCGATTTCGCGTGAGCGGCATCTCATGGTGACAATGTCTCCATGCATGTCGATCACCTGACGTTCGCAGCAGGTCCGGCAGGTCTCAAGGCTGAGGCCGACCGGCTCGGGGAACTGCTCGGCGCCAAATTCCGCGATGGCGGATTCCATCCCCGCTTCGGCACCCGGAACCGGATTCTTCCGCTCGCCGACGACCGGTACATCGAAGTCGTTGAGGTACTGGAGCATCCGGCAGCCGAGAAGGCGCCATTCGGGCAGGCCGTCCGGGCCCGCTCCGAAATGGGCGGCGGCTGGCTGGGCTGGGTCGTCTCGGTCGCCGATCTGAGCCCTTACGAACAGCGCCTCGGACGCCAATCGGTCACCGGATCGCGGCATTTTCCGGACGGTCGGCTGCTCGAATGGAAGCAGATCGGGGTTCGCGGACTGATGTCCGATCCGCAGTTGCCGTATTTCATCAGATGGACCAGCGACGAGTCCGTCCTGCCGCGGGCGCTGGGCGGCGAGCTTCAACTGGTCGAATTGGAGATCTCGGGCAACGAAGAGCGGGTCGAGGACTGGATCGGTGCGGAGGTCGACGGCAACTTCGACGGCGTCAACATCCGCTTCACTTCGCCCAACGGGCAACCCGGCCTGGACGCCGCCACTTTCAACACCAGCAACGGCCCGGTCCGCATCTAAGGCCCGTCCCAAGGCCTGCCTCGGGATCTCGCCGCCGAGTCGCCGAGTGCGCGGAGATCCCGGCGTTCGCCGGGATGACGGAGGGTTCGTCCCCGGATCTCGCTGCCGAGCGGCTCGGTGCGCGGAGATCCGGCGTTCGCCGGGATGGCGGAAGGTGCCGGGATGACGGAGGGTTCTTCGCCCGTGATGACGGCGGCCGAGGGCTTGGCCGCGAAAACTGTCGGTGGCGCCCTCTAGCCTGCGATGCATGGCCAAGAACACCACCGCCCACCGTTGCTCTGAATGCGGCTGGACCAGCGCCCGCTGGGTCGGGCGCTGCACGCAATGCCAGAGCTGGGGGTCGATGGCACCCCACACCCCCACCGCGGACGTCGCCGGCGCCGTCCGTGGCAACCCGACCGGTCCGGCGCGGCCGATCCGCGACGTCCCGCTCGCCGAGGCGGCGTCCGTCGCGACTGGGGTCGCCGAGCTAGACCGGGTGCTCGGCCAAGGCCTGGTGGCCGGCGCCGTCGTCCTGCTCGCCGGTGAACCGGGAGTGGGCAAATCGACATTGCTGCTCGATGTCGCCAGCCGGTGGGCGGCGAGCGGACGCCGCACGCTCTATGTCTCCGCGGAAGAATCGGCAGCCCAGGTGCGGCTGCGCGCCGGCCGGATCGGCGCCCTGGCCGACGAGCTCTACCTCGCCGCCGAGACCGACCTGGGCGCCATCCTCGCCCACATCGAACAATCCGCGCCCGAGCTGCTGGTGCTCGACTCGGTGCAGGCGGTCACCGTCAGCGGCAGCGACGGCGTGACCGGTGGCGTGGCACAGGTGCGCGAGGTGACCAATGCGCTGGTCCGGGTCGCCAAACGGCGTCGGCTGCCGGTGCTGCTGGTCGGCCACGTCACCAAAGACGGCACCGTCGCCGGGCCGCGGCTGCTGGAACACCTGGTCGATGTCGTGCTCTCGTTCGAGGGCGATCGGCACAGCGGGCTGCGGCTGGTGCGGGCGTCCAAGAACCGGTTCGGGCCTGCCGACGAGGTGGGCTGCTTCGAGATGACCGAAGACGGCATCCGCGAGGTTGCCGACCCGAGCCGGCTGTTCGCGTCGACCCGCGCCGAGCCGGTGCCGGGAACCGCACTGACCGTGACTCTGGAGGGGCGGCGTCCGCTGCTCGGCGAGGTGCAGGCGCTGGTCGCGGTGTCGGCGGCGCAGACTCCCCGGCGGGTCACCCACGGGCTCGACTCGGGCCGGGTGTCGGTGATCCTCGCGGTCCTGGAACGTAAAGCGCGGGTCCGGCTGCACAACAAGGAGGCCTACGTCTCCACCGTCGGCGGCGCCCGGCTGGTCGACCCGGCGGCCGACCTGGCGGTCGCGCTCGCGGTGGCGTCGGCAGCTGCCGAGCTGACCTTCCACCGTCCGTTGATCTCGCTGGGCGAGGTCGGGTTGTCCGGCGAGTTGCGTCGGGTGGCCGGGCTCGACCGGCGGCTGGCCGAAGCCAAACGGCTCGGCTTCACACTGGCGCTGGTGCCGCCCGGTACCGGCCTCCAGCTGCCCGGAATGCGCATCGTCGAGGTGGCGACCGTCGAGGCCGCGGTCGACTTGCTCGGATTGCGACCACCGAAGCGCCGCAACCCCGACGGTCCGCACCTGCGACTCGCCGAGGGCTGACACCGGTTGGCGCCTCGGCCACAGGCTTGCGCCGTAGACTGCCGAGATAGCCTTCCTAAAGAAATCCTGAGGTTCATCTGTGAGCGTCCCGTCGACTCGGCTCAATCGCGCCCTGGGACTCATCGCGCCCGGCACCGCGGTCCGCGATGGTCTCGACCGGATCGTGCACGGACGCACCGGCGCCCTGGTGACCCTGGGCAACAACGCCCGGCTCCAGGCGTTGAGCACCGGCGGCTTCGCCATCGACGTGCCGTTCTCGGCCACGGCACTGCGCGAACTGGCGAAGATGGACGGCGCCATCATCCTCAACGACGCCCTCGACCGCATTCTGTTCGCCGGCGTCCATCTGATGCCGGACGCCGCGGTCGAGACCACCGAGACCGGCACCCGGCACCGCACCGCCGACCGGGTGGCCCGGCAGATCGGGGTGCCGACGGTGACCGTGTCGGCGTCCATGTCGACGATCTCGTTGTTCGTCGACGACACCCGGTGGACGGTACAACGTCCCGAGCAGCTGTTGGCCCGCGCCAATCAGGCCTTGGCCACCCTGTCGCGCTACCAGGAGCGGCTCGCCGAAGCCACCGCCCGGCTGTCGGCCGCCGAGGTGCAGGACACCGCGACCGTCCGCGATGTCGCGGTGATCGCCCAACGCCTCGAGATGGTGCGTCGGCTGCAGAACGAGGTGAACGGCTACACCATCGAGTTGGGCACCGACGGCCGGCTGGTCCGGCTGCAGCTGCAAGAGCTGGTCGCCGGCCTGGACGAACTGGCCACCGGCCTGGAACGGGATTACTGCGGCGAGAAGGTCGGCCTTCGCCTCGCCCGGCTCGCCGAGCTGGACACCGACGACCTAGCCCATCCGGCATTGATCGCCCAGGCCTGCGGGCTTGGCGACGACGTGGGCCGCCGGCTCTCGCCGTTGGGGCATCGCCAGCTCGCCCAGATCGGACGCCTGCCCGCCTCGGTCGCGGACGCCCTGGTCAACCATTTCGGCAGCCTGCAAGGACTGTTCGGGGCCAGCACCGCCGACCTGCTCGGAGTGGACGGCGTCGACTATCGGATCGCCCGGACCGTCCGCGAGGGGCTGATCCGGCTCGCCGAATCGGCGTATTCCGAGCGCTTGAACTGAGCCTTCGCTGCGATCAGGCCCTGGTCAGCTGGAACACCGACCGGGCCGTCGCGCTCTCCTTGTAGACGGCGGTGGCGATGTAGGTGCCGGCGCCGAGAACGGACTTGGCCTGCTTGCAGCCGGCGGCCGAGCGGAAGGTGGCCCACTCGACCTTGAATTCGACTGCGGCGCCGGCCTGCAACGTCTCGGTCTTCACCTCGGGCAGCCACTTGTCGCAATGAGCGGTGGTGAACACGCGGTCGCTGCCAGATGCGACCCGCAGCACGAAGGTGTCCTTGGTGATCTCCATCACGCAGGGCGACTTGGTGTTGTTCTCGGCAGTGACGCTGAAGGTCTGGTTGCTGCCCGACTTCACACTCTTGAAGCCCTTCACCTCCAACTGGACGCCGATCGCCTCGCAGCCGGTGGGTGCCGCAGGCTCGGTCGGGCCTGTGGACGGATCGGTGCTGGTCGTCGTCGGGGTGGGCGCGGGCGACTCGGCGGTCGGCGTCCCGCTGGTCGCCGGCACTCCTGCGGTCGGCTCGCCCTTGGGCAGGACAGCCCAGACCACCACGCCGACGACGATCACGGCCAACAGGAGGACCAAACCACGCCGAATCCAGTACACGGCAGGCGGCTGCGGCCCCTTGCCTGTCAGCACTTCCCTCATGCCGCCAAGGGTAGGCAGAGGCGCCCCGAAGCGGCGGGAGCCCACGCCGGACGCGAATACAGTGGCTCCCGATGGAGACCACTGCCCCGATGGACACCGGACGCCTGGCCGCGACGATCATCGCGTGGTACGACCGGAACGCCCGCAACCTGCCTTGGCGGGCACCGGACGCCTCCCCCTGGGCGATCATGGTCAGCGAGTTCATGCTGCAGCAGACCCCGGTCGCCCGCGTCCTGACGCCGTGGCGGGAGTGGCTGGCGCGGTGGCCGACGCCCTCCGCGCTGGCCGGCGAACCGGTCGGCGAGGCGATCCGAGCCTGGGGACGGCTGGGCTATCCGCGGCGAGCCCAGCGGCTGCATGCGGCCGCCGTCGTCATCGTCGAGCGGCACGGCGGCGAGGTCCCCAGCGATCCGGACGCCTTGCGGGCGCTGCCGGGGGTGGGCGACTACACCGCCGCCGCGATCGCCAGCTTCGCCTTCGGTGCCCGCCAGGTGGTGCTGGACGTCAACGTCCGGCGCGTACTGGCCCGGCTGGACGGCGGCCAGGACACTCCCGACGGATCTCCCACGCCCGCGGAGCGGATTCGGGCCGAGGCCTGGCTGCCGGACGAACGGTCGGCTGCCCGCTGGTCGGTGGCGGCCATGGAGTTGGGCGCCCAGCTGTGCCGGGCCAGCAATCCGGAATGCACCGGTTGCCCGGTTCGGGCCGAGTGCCGCTGGCTCGCCGCTGGACGTCCGCCCGGCCCACCCCGCCGACGGCAGCTCTACGCCGGTACCGACCGCGCCGCCCGCGGCCACGTGCTGCACCGGCTCCGCGTCCGCGAGCCCGGCGAGACGCTTTCCGCCGACCAGCTCACCGACGGCTGGCCGGACGCCGAACAGGCCGCCCGCGCGCTGCGTTCGTTGCTTGCGGACGGCCTGATCAGGACGACGGACGGCGGCTACCGGCTATAGGAGGTCGGCAACCTCCTATTCTGGGAGGGATTCAGGAGGGCACCCATGAGAAACCAGCAGTATTCGCCCTGGTCACAGCCGAACGACCCGACTGAGCCCACTGGCTGGTCACCACCGCAGCAGTTCGGCACGCCGGCTTCCCAGCCCCACTATCTGTCGCCCGACACCGCCTACGCCTTCGACCAGCGGATGCCCTACCACGAGCCCGCCGAACATCCCAATGCCATCAGCGCCCTGGTGCTGGGCGTCCTCGGCATCGTCACACTGTTCGTCGCCTTCCCGTTCCTCAGCCCGGTCGCCTGGTACCTCGGCGCCAAGGCCCGCCGCGACATGCGCCTCCAACCGGGTCGCTATCGTCGCTCCGGCGCACTGACCACCGGCTACGTGCTCGGCATCATCGGCACGCTGATCGCGCTGGTCTTCATCACGATCATCGTGATCGGCGTCGCGTTGTTCGCCTTCTTCCGCTGAGCAGCACGCCGAGACGGCAGGCGGGCCCGGGGGTGATTCCCCGGGGGGCCGGGCGGGAGTGGGGGCGG
>NZ_JASGEF010000056.1:0-21133 GCF_047606665.1 Micropruina sp.
CTGGGGGTTATCCACATCCACCAGAAAGTGGTTCGAGCAGAGACAGCGAGCCGATACCGGTCGGATAACCACCAAAAACTGGTTCCAGTGCCCTCCCGGCACCGGCGACCCACGATGAGCCCGCCAGGCCCAGCTCCCACCGCCAACGAACAAGCACACGCAACCACTAGTGCCCCGCCCTAGCTCCGCCAGGCCGAGTGGCGCGTCCGGTGCCACGACGCCGGACGCGGCACGCGTGCGTCTTGATGGGTGGATGCGGCCGTCAAACCTCGTCACTCAGGGTGAGCGTCGTGCGATACTGAAGCGGTGCACCGCCCAGGCAGACGCCGTAGTCAGCGGTCACTACACGAAGGTTTGACGGCCCGCTGACGTGCCCGTCCCACGGTCACTGTCGGCGACCGACGTCGGTGCCGCGACGCACCCGAGACGAGAGGGACCAGATCGATGAAACGCCTACTCAACGATGGCTATGACGCAGTAGAGGAGTTGCTGGACGGTTATGTGAAGGCCCACGGCGACGTCGTCAAGCTCGCCGACAACGAGCGGGTCGTCGTCCGCGTCACCCCGAGCGCCGAGCCGAAAGTGGGCATCATCTTCGGCGGCGGCAGTGGGCATGAGCCGCTGTTCCTCGGCTACGTCGGCGAGGGGTTGGCCGATGCCGCGGTGATCGGCAACGTGAACACCTCGCCCGACCCGATGGCCTGCTACGACGCGGTTACCGCGGTCGACCAGGGCAAGGGCTGCCTGTTCCTCTACGGCAACTATCAGGGCGACGTCCTGAACTTCGACATGGGCGCCGAGATGGCCGCTGACGACGGCATCCGGGTCGAGACGGTGCTGGTCACCGACGACGTCTACTCGGCCAAGGACAAGGCCGATCGGCGCGGCGTCGCCGGCGACGTGATCGTGCTGATGGCGGCCTGCGCGGTGGCCAACACCGGTGCCGATCTGGACGCCGTCAAGGCGGCCGCCCAGAAGGCGAACGACAACACCTACTCGATGGGTGTCGCGCTGTCGTCGTCCACGCTGCCGGTCACCGGCAACCCGATCTTCGACATCGGCCCCGACGACATGGAGGTCGGCATGGGCATCCACGGCGAGCCCGGCATCGAGCGCAAGAAGCTCGAGCCCGCGGACGCCGTGATGGACGAGATCCTCGGCATCGTGCTGCCCGACATGGACCTGAAGGCCGGCGAAGAGGTCGCGGTGATGATCAACGGCCTCGGCGGTCTGCCGCTGATGGACCAGTACATCTGTTACCGCCGGGTGCACGACGTGCTCAGCGACAAGGGCGTCTCGATCGTGAAGTCGATGGTCGGCAACTACGCCACCAGCATGGACATGATCGGCATGGGGGTCACCTTGGTTCGTTTGGACGACGAGCTCAAGGGCTGGCTGAATGCTCCGTTCAACGCCCCCTACCTGAAGCAGTGAGGGCGGCGACGGATGGCTGAGTTCGATCGCGACTACTTCATCGGGGCCTTCCGCCGGATGGCGGAGGCCGCCGAGGTAAACCGGGACGAGTGGACCAAGCTGGACGGCGACATCGGCGACGGCGACCACGGCATCAACATGAGCATCGGCTTCCGCGAGGTGGTCAAACAACTCAACGCCGTGTCGGACGACACCGATGTGGCAGGCCTGTTCAAGCTGGTCGGGATGACCCTGCTGCGCAAGGTCGGTGGGGCGTCCGGACCGCTGTACGGCAGCTTCTTCATGAAGGCCGGTGCCGAAGTGGCCGGACAGTCCGAGGTCTCCTTCGACGACCTGCGCCGGATGCTGCGCGCCGGGGTCACCTCGATCCAGCAGCGTGGCAAGGCCGAGCTGGGCGACAAGACGATGCTGGACAGCTATCTGCCCGGCCTCGACGTCCTGGAGGCCGCGGACGCCGGCGACCCCGGCGCCGCCCTGGACGCCTTCGTCGCCCGGATGCGGCAAGGCTCGGACGACACCATCCCCCTGGTGGCGAAGAAGGGTCGCGCGATGCGGCTGGGCGAGCGTTCGGTCGGCCATCGCGACCCCGGCTCCCAGTCGTCCTGGCAACTGATGAACTGCCTCCTGGAGGAATACCGAGCGCGCGCCTGATCGACCTTGTCGAGATCCCGGCACCCGTCATCCCGGCCACCCGGCGTCCGTCATCCCCGCGGACGCCGGGATCACGCCTGACAGTTCGGTCTGCGCTGGTCGAGCACCCGCAGCCCGCTCCTTCACGAAGCGAACCGGCCGGTAGTCGACATAGCGGAGATCCCGGCGTCCGCCGGGATGACGAAGAGCAGCGTCATGCCGACGAAGAACCGGACGGAGATGACGGCTCAGATGTTGGCGTTCAACCGCCACTGGCCGGAGTCACCGTTGCTGTTCATGTACCGGACGCCGGAGAGCTTCGCATCCGTCGGCACGTCGAAGACTATCCAGCCCTTCGCGCACTGACCGGGCTTGTACAGCCGTCCGCTGCCGTTGGGGTAGACCGGTACCGGCTCGGCATTGCCGTGCGTGGTACTGGCCGGGTATTCCTCGCTGTCGGGGCCGAGCAGCACCCAGCTGTCCCAGGTGAGTTCGATGCCGGCGATGGCCGCCACATTGCAGGTCTTCGCCATCACCAGCACCTGGCTGGCGCGATGCCCGGAGATCTTGGCGCGCTTGCTGTCCAGCACCGTGATGGTCACTTCGCCGTTGAGGTCGAGGACTTCGCCGGGGGCGCGGAATGCGCCGGCCGACCCGAGCGGCGTGGTGGTGGCCGACGGCGTCGAACTGGGCTCGGTGCTCGCCGACTCGCTGGGCTCGGTGCTCGCCGACTCGCTCGGCTCGAGGCTCGTCGAATCGTCGGGGTCCGGGCTGGCGGAGTCCAGGCTGGACGACGGCGAGGCGGAGTCGTCCGCCGACGCGGCCGAATCGCTGGGGGAGGGCCATGCCGAATCCGTGACGCTCGGTGAACCCGAAGGCGTCGTCGGCGCAATGGGGGTCCCCGGTTGGCCGATGGTGCAGGCGCTCAGGACCATCAGCGACAGCAATGTCAGCAGGCGTTTCATGGCCGAACCTTACGGCCACAGGGCCGTCCACCGATACCCCCGGCGGTGGCGCAGCCTCAGCAATACGCCTTCCAGGACCGGACCGGAGAGGAGGCGAGCACCGCCGCCAGGCCGGCGAGCCGAGCGCTCCACGGCCATTCGCGCGGGCGCCGGCCTGGCGACCGTCGTGCCGTCAGGACAGCGCGGCTTTCACCAGCGCGGCAGCAGTCTTGCCGTCCCCGCGTCCGGCGATCCGGGGCGTCACGCCCTTCATCACCTGACCCATCTGCCGCATGGTGGGCGGTGCGCCGAGCGCGGACGTCACGGCCGCCACCTCTTCGGCGACGATCGCGGCCAGCTCGTCGTCGGTGAGCCGCTGCGGGAGGAACTCGGCCAGGATCGCTGCCTCGGCGAGCTCCTTCTCGGCCAGCTCGGGACGGCCGCCCGCCGCATAGGCCTCCGCGGAATCCTTGCGCTTGGACACCTCACGGGCCAGCACGGCCTGCTCCTCGGCGTCGCTGAGTTCGCGTGCGGCCTTGCCGGCCACCTCCTCGTTGGCGATCGCGGCGAGGGCCATCCGGACGGTCGACTTGCGTGCCTCGTCGCGGGCCTTCATCGCCGTCACCAGTTCCTGCTTGAGGCGGTCCTTGCTCGCTGCCATGACTGTCGTGTTCCTTTCCCGCCGACGATCTGCCGGTTTTCCATTGTGTCATCGGCCCCAGAGGTTCCGGTCGCACAGCAAAATCGCTCTAGAGTTCTCGCGATGACCATGCGACTGTTCGCCGCCGTCGTCCCGCCTGCGGCGGTGCTCGACGTGCTGGAGGTGTTCGTCGAACCCCGACGATACGCCGATCCCGACCTGCGCTGGACGCCACGAGAAACCTGGCACCTCACTCTGGCCTTCTTCGGCGACGTCCCCGACGACCGCTTCGATCCGCTGACGGACGCCCTCGCCGGCGTCCGGGGTGGGCCGTTCCGGGTCGTCCTGGACGGCTCGGGCGCCTTCCCCAACCCGGCTGCTGGCCGTGTCCTGTTCCAGGCCGTGACCGATGGATCGGCAGAGCTGGACGGGCTCAGCAGACGCGTCCGGACCGCGGCAGACCGCGTTGGCGTGCCGTCCGACAATGCCAAACACCGGCCCCACCTGACCCTGGCCCGGCGCCGACGTCCGGGCGAACTGAGCCGGTGGCTGCGGGTGGTGGATAGCTTCCCGCCGCAGGGCTTCGAGGTGCCCTCGTTCGTCCTGGTGCGTTCCGACCTACGACCCTCCGGGGCGCACTACCAGGTGCTGGACGAGGTGACCCTAGACGGACGTCCGCACTCCGAGTGAGCCCGGCGCGCCCAGGGCAGGTGAGTAGGCTGAACCGGCTGTCCGACGAAGGGTGTGCCCAGATGACCTACCAGCCCGAGACCTTGGCCGTGCATGCCGGCCAAGAGCAGGCCGACCCGGCGACCAATGCGCGCGCGGTGCCGATCTACCAGACCACCTCGTATGTGTTCGACGACACCGAGCACGCCGCGAACCTGTTTGCGCTGAAGGTGCCGGGCAACATCTACACCCGCATCATGAACCCGACGCAGAACGTCTTCGAAGAGCGGATGACTGCCCTCGAGGGCGGGGTCGGAGCGCTGGCGACGGCGTCCGGTGCGTCGGCGATCACCTATGCGGTGCTGAACCTCACCTACGCGGGCGACAACATCGTCGCGCTCTCCACCCTCTACGGCGGTACCTACGCGCTGTTCGCGCACACCCTGCCGCAGTTCGGCATCGAGGTCCGTTTCGTCGACCCTGAGAAGCCGGACGAGTTGGCCCGGCACGTCGACGAGCGGACCAAGCTGGTCTTCGGCGAGACGATCGGCAACCCGCTGGTCAACGTGGTCGATCTGGACGCCTGGTCGGCGGCGGCCCATGCGCTGGGCCTTCCGTTCATCGTCGACAACACGGTGCCGACCCCCTATCTGTGCCGGGTATTCGAGCACGGCGTCGATGTCGCGGTGCATTCGGCCACCAAGTACATCGGTGGTCACGGCACCTCGGTCGGCGGCGTGATCGTCGACTCCGGCGCTTTCGACTGGACGGCGCACGCGGCACGCTTCCCTGGGCTGACCCAGCCCGACCACGCCTATCACGAGGTGGTCTGGACCGAGGCGGCTGGCAACCTGGCCTATATCATCCGGGCTCGCACCGTGCTGCTGCGCAACACCGGCGCGGCGGTGGCGCCGCTGAACTCGTGGCTGTTCCTGCAGGGCCTGGAGACCCTGCACCTTCGGATGGAGCGGCACAGCAGCAACGCGCTCGCCGTGGCCGAGTATCTGGAGAACCATCCGGCGGTGGCCTGGGTGAACTACCCGGGTCTGGAGTCCTCGCAGTGGAACGCGGTGTCCCAGCGGGTCCTGCCGCGCGGGGCGTCCGGGATCGTGTCGTTCGGGCTGAAGGCCGGACGCGAGGGCGGTTCGAAGCTGGTCGAGTCGCTGCAGTTGTTCAGCCATCTGGCCAACATCGGCGACGCCAAGTCGCTCGTCATCCACAACGCGTCCACCACGCACAGCCAACTCACCGCGGACGAGCTGGCCGCGGCCGGTGTCGCGCCCGAGATGGTGCGGCTGTCGATCGGCATCGAGCACGTGGACGACCTGATCGCCGATCTCGACCAGGCCCTGGCCCAGTTCTGAATGCCGGTTCGGACAGTCCCGGTTCGGGAAGTCCCCGTTCGGAAAGTCACGGTATGACCGACAACGGTTCGCTCGGCCTGGTCGAGACGCATACTGTCCGGCTGTTCACAGCCGACGACCCGCTGGTGCTGGACAGCGGATCGACGCTGGGGCCGGTCGACGTGGCGTACGAGACCTACGGCACCCTCGCCCCGGATCGCGATAACGCGGTCTTCATCTGCCATGCGCTGACCGGGGACGCCCACGCCGCCGGATTCCACCTCGGCGCCAAACGACCGGGCTGGTGGGACAACCTGATCGGCCCCGGCAAACCGCTGGACACCGACCGGTTCTTCGTGGTCTGCGCCAACCTGCTCGGCGGATGCCGTGGCACCACCGGCCCGTCCTCGATCGACCCGGCGACCGGACGGGTGTACGGCTTGGAGTTCCCTCTGCTCGACATGGCCGACTTCGTCTCGGTGCACCGGGCGCTGCTGGCCCATCTGGGCATCGAGAGGCTGCTGATCGCGCTAGGCGGCTCGCTCGGCGGGATGCAGGTACTGGAATGGGCATTGCGCCACCCCGAGCAGATCGCCAACGGGGCGATCGTCGCGGCCTCCTCCCGGCTCAACGCGCAGAACATCGCGTTTTCAGCGGTGGCCCGCCGGGCCATCATGGACGACCCCGACTTCAACGATGGACGCTACGCCGAAGCGGGCGTGATTCCCCGGCTGGGCCTGCGCACCGCGCGGATGATGGCGCATATCACCTACCTCAGCGAGGACGCGTTCAGCGAGAAATTCGGACGCACCCCGCACCCCGACCGGGACAAGCCCGGATTCGGCATCGACTTCGCCGTGGAGAGCTACCTCGACCATCAGGGCCGGGTCTTCATCGAGCGTTTCGACGCGCTGTCGTACCTGTACCTGTCGCGGGTGATGGACTACTTCGACCCGTTCAGCCGTCCGCACGCCACCGACGCGGTGGCGTTCTGCCCGGTGAAATTCCTGGTGGTGTCGTTCGACACCGACTGGCGGTTCAGCACCGAACACTCCCGACGGATCGTCAAACACCTGGAGCACGCCCGGCAGCCGGTCAGCTTCCGGGAGATCCCGGCCAGCTGGGGGCACGACTCGTTCCTGCTGCCCGTGCCGCGTTACCACGACACGCTGCGGGCCTGGTTCGACCGGGCCGGACGGGAGGGGCTGCGGTGAACCTGCGTCCCGATCTGAACCTGATCGCCCACCTGGTGCCCAACTCGTCGCGCGTGCTCGACCTGGGCTGCGGGAAGGGGTCGTTGCTGCGGCACCTGATCGCTGAGCACAACTGCACCGGCACCGGGGTGGAGATCGATCCCGAGAAGGTGCTCACCGCGATCACCGCGGGCGTCCCGGTGATGGAACTAGACCTGGACGCCGACCTCGGCCTGTTCGCGGCGGCGTCCTACGACACGGTGGTGCTGTCCCGCACCATCCAGACCATCCGCCGACCCGAGGTGGTGCTGCGCGAGATGGCCCGGATCGGCAGTCGGCTGATCGTTTCGGTGCCGAACTTCGGGTTGCTGCAACACCGGCTGATGCTGCTCCGGGGCCGGATGCCGATGTCCCGCGAGCTGCCCTACTCGTGGTACGACACGCCCAACCTGCGGTTCACCACGCTGGTCGACCTTGAGGATCTGTTTGCCAAACTCGGCCTGATGATCGAGCAGCGGATCAACCTGTCGCTGGCCGGCGAACCGCTCGGCAAGCACCTGCGAGCAGCGAATCTGCGCGCCGGCGCCGCGGTCTACGTGCTCGGCCGCGGCTGAGCAGGTTTCGCCGTCCCCTGGCTTGCTCAGGGTGCCACTTCGTCATCCCGCGCGTGCCCCTTCGTCATCCCGCACTTGCAACGGGATCTCCAAGGAGCGGCAGGCGCTGGGGAGATCCCGACGTCCGCCGGGATGACGGTTGCGGGGGTCGCGGGGGTCGCCGCCGGGATGACGGTTGCGGGCGCCGCGAGAGCTGCCGCCGGAATGGCGAAGCCAGTCAGGCGGCCATCAGTTCCGCCCGGCTGGGTGCGTAGGCCTTCGTCCGCAACGGCATGCCGGCCTCCGCAGGCGTCCGGTTCGCTTTCCGGGAATTGCAGGCATGACAAGCAGCGACGGTGTTCTTCCAGGTGTTCCGCCCACCGCGCGAGATGGGCAGGATGTGATCCACGGTGCTGGCCCGGTCGCCGCAGTAGCCGCAGGTGTGGGCATCCCGCTTCAACACACCGCGCTTCGTCCAGCCCGGCGCTCGGCCGTACAGGAAGGTGGTCTTGACGTAGCGCACCAGCCGGAGCACCTCGGGCTGCGGATGGTTGCCGAAGACCAGGTCGGGATGGGCGGACTCCACGACCGCCACCTTCCGCAACAACATGCCGATCGCATGCTGCAACGACACGGTGTGCAACGCGGTGTTGTCGGTGTTCAGGACGAGGACGGCCATTCAGACACTCCTTCCCGCTGGCTGCGGGCAAAAAGAAACCGTTCCGTGCAAGCGCGGAACGGTGCCAAGTGCAGGTCGAGGGAGAGGGCGCTCGGCCACGCTCCCTATCTGCACGCCGACGAGCCGGGCGGCGGGAACGCTTAGGCCCAAGCTGCTCATCGGTACTCCATCGGCTGAGGACGCGACAAGAGTAGCCCGAGTCGCCCACGCCGTCAGTGTGCGCCGCACCGCAGGCGGTGATCGAAAGGGAGAACGCGAAAAGTCCGCACTCGCAGTGCGCCTCGCGGCGTGCTGAGCGTGCCAGTGGCTGACGAGTGCGGACTTTCGTGTTCGGGGTCAGGCGTTGAGCGCCAGTGCGGCCACGATCCGGTCTGCGGGACCACCCAGATTGAGCAGGTCGGCGAGCTCGGCGAACACGTCCGGCTTGGCGGGGGCGGTCGGCAGCCGCAGGTCGTCCAGGGTGACGGCCAACGACAGATCGCGCCGGACACGCACCACCTCGCGTGCACCGGCCAGATAGTCGATGCCGGCGCTGAGCCGCGCGGTGAGCGCGGGGGAGAGCCGTTTCGCGGACGCCGCCGCCAGCACGCCCTCCAGGTCACCGTGGTCGGCGATCAGCCGCGAGGCGGTCTTCTCACCGATGCCAGCGACGCCCGGCAGTCCGTCGGAGGGGTCGCCGCGCAACGTGGCGAAGTCGGCATAGCCGGCCCCGTCCATCCCGTAGCGCTGCCGCAGCACCTCGTCGGTCACCCGTTCGTGGTTCCGGACGCCCTTCACCACCGACAGCACCCGCACCTGACGGGCGTCGTCGACCAGCTGGAACAGGTCACGGTCGCCGGTGATCACATCGACCGGCACGGACGCCGTGGACGCCAGCGTGCCGATCACGTCGTCCGCCTCGTGGTCGTCCGCGCCGACCACCGCGATGCCGAGGGCGTCCAGCACCGCCCGGATCAGCGGCACCTGCGGGCTGAGCTCGTCGGGCACCACCTCGAGCTCGCCGGCCAGGACCCGATGCGCCTTGTAGCTGGGCACCAACTCGACTCGCCAGGACGGTCGCCACGAGTTGTCCCAGCAGGCCGCCGCGTGGGTGGGCCGATACTCGGTGATGAACCTCGCCATGAAGTCGAGCAGCCCCCGGACGGCGTTCACCGGCTGCCCGTCGCCCGCGCGCAGCGAGGTCGGCAGACCGAAGAAAGCCCGGAAATACAGGGATGCAGTGTCATAAAGTTGTAAAAATTGCGGCTGCATGGGCACATCGTGACACGATTGGCCCATGGAGAGCACCGACCGCCAGATTCTCACGCTGCTGTCGAAGGACGGCCGGATGTCGTACACCGACATCGGACGGGCAACGGGACTGTCGACGTCGGCGGCGCAGCAGCGGGTCCGCAGGCTGGAGCAGCGCGGTCTGATCACCGGCTACCGGGCCGAGCTGAGCGCGGAGGCACTGGGCCTGGCGCTGACCGCGTTCATCGCGCTCAAGGGGACCGATCCGGCCATCGACGACCAGATTCCCGAACGGCTGGCGCCGCTGCCGAACGTGGTCTCCTGCTACTCCGTCGCCGGGGACGCCAGCTACATCCTGATCGTGCAGGTCGAGAGCCCGGCGGCACTTGAGACTCTGCTTGCCCAGATCCGGATCGCGTCCGGAGCCTCCACCCACACCACGCTGGTGCTGTCCGTGCCGATCCAGGGCCGCGCCGTCCTCTAGGAACAGCGTTGACCAGGGTTCTCCGTCCGGACGCTGCCGCGTCCGACAGCGCGGTGCGGGGAGTTGGATCCGACTGGGTAGCATCCCCACCGTGACCGACCGCCTGCGCGCCCTGCCTTGGTGGCTACGTAGTTCGCTGGCGGCACTGGCCGGTGCCGCGGCCACCCTCGGATTCGCCCCGACTGCGTGGTGGCCGATGCTCATCCTGGCCGTCGCGTGCCTGACTCTGCTGACGCTGGCGGCGCCGAGCTGGCGACAGGCGGCCGGCGCCGGATTCTGCTTCGGTCTGGCCTGGTATCTCACCGGCATCACCTGGCTCAGCGTCATCTTCGTCGAGGACATGATCGCGCTGTCGGCGCTCGAGGCCTGCTATCTGGCGATGCTCGGCCTGCTGCTGCGGCTGGCCGGACGCTCCCGCGCCTGGCCGGTCGTCGCGGCCGGCAGCTGGATGCTGGTCGAGTACGGGGTGAGCAATTTCCCGTTCGGCGGCTTTCCTTGGCTGCGGCTCGGCTACACCACGGTCGATTCGCCGCTGGCCGGGCTGCTGCCGCTGATCGGCGTCCCCGGTGCCGGGTTCGCCCTGGCTCTGGTGGCCCAGCTGCTGGCTTGGGCGGTGCTGGCGTCCGGGGGACGGCGTCGCCTGCTCGGCGCCGCGGCAGCGCTCGCCGTCCTGCTCAGCGGCCTGTCCGGTCTGTTGATCCCGGCAGGTGCCGAGCAGGGCAGCGTGACCGTCGGCTACGTCCAGGGCAACGCGCCCGGCGGCGGCATCTACGGGCTCGGCCAGCCCCGCACGATCACCTACAACCATCTCGCCGAAACCCGGCGGCTGGCCGGACGGATCGCCGCCGGCGAACTCCCGAAACCCGACTTCGTGGTGTGGCCCGAGAACGGCACCGATATGGATCCGTTCCGGGACGCCCAGACCGGTGCCGCGGTCGGCGCCGCGGTGGGCGCGGCCGGCGTCCCGATCCTGGTCGGCACCATCACCGAAGACCCGTCCGCCTACGAGCGGCAGACCGCCGCCATCGTCTGGTACCCCAACATCGGCCCAGGCGCCCGCTACGACAAGCGGAACCTGGTGCCGTTCGGCGAATGGGTGCCGCTGCGGTCGATCCTGGAGCCGCTGTTCCCGGTGGTGCGCTACGTCGGCGCGCAGTCGACGCCCGGTGTCGGCCCAGGCGTGCTGCCGATCGAATCGGCCGGACGGACGGTCAAGGTCGGCGACATCATCTGCTACGAGCTGGCCTACGACAGCACCGTGCACGACACGGTGCTCGGCGGCGGCCAGGTCACTGTGGTGCAGAGCAGCAACGCCATGTACGTCGGCACCCGGCAGGTCGCCCAGCAGTTCGCCATTACACGGGCACGGGCCGCCGAGACACGCCGGGAGGTTCTGGTGGTCACCACCACCGGCACCTCCGGGTTGATCGGTCCGGACGGCGGCGTCGCCTTCACCCTGCCCGAGTTCCAGTCCGCCTCGGGCGTCACCGAACTGCCGCTGCGCAGCGGCGCCACGCCGGCCGTGCTCTATTCGCGAGGGCTGGAGCTGGCCGGCCTGGCGCTCACCGTGCTCGCCCTCGGTCTGATCTGGTGGCGCCACCGGGCCACCGTTCGGGTGCGGCAGAATGGACGTTCGGAACCGACCCAGGAGAACAACCCGTGACCGAAACCGCGAGCAACGCCACCGCCGCTCCTCCGTGGGCTGAGTTGGGCAAGGTGCTCGTCATCATCCCCACCTACAACGAGGCCGAGAACATCATCCCGATCATCGAGCGGCTGCGCGCCGCCGTGCCGGACGCCGACGTCCTGATCGCCGACGACAACTCGCCCGACGGCACCGGCCGGATCGCCGACGACCTGGCGGCGTCCGACGACCATGTGCATGTGCTGCACCGGACGGCCAAGCAAGGCTTGGGCGCCACCTACATCGCGGGCTTCCGGTGGGGGCTGGAGCGCGGCTACGGCGTCGTGGTGGAGCATGACGCGGACGGTTCGCATCAGCCCGAACAGCTGCCCAGCATGCTGCGGGCGCTGAAGCGGGCCGACATGGTGAAGGGCTCGCGGTGGGTGCCCGGTGGGTCGATCAAGAACTGGCCCTGGCACCGCAAGGCGATCTCGCTGGGTGGCTCGCTGTGGTCGCGGATCATGCTCGGCATCCCGCTGAAGGACGTCACCGGCGGCTTCAGCGCGTTCCGGGCCGACACGCTGCGTGGTCTCGACCTGGACACTATCGAATCGGCCGGCTACGCCTTCCAGATCGACCTGGCCCGCCGGGCGATCGAACGCGGCTACCGGGTGGTCGAGGTGCCGATCGAGTTCATCGAACGCGAACGCGGCGACTCCAAGATGAGCGGCGGCATCGCGGTCGAGGCGATGCTGCTGACCACCCGCTGGGGAATCACGAAGCGCGGCGGTCAGGTCAAGAATTATCTCGGCTTCGCCAAGGACGCCGCGCCCGCGGTCGTCGGCGACGTCGGTGACAAGGTGCTCGCCGAGGCGCAGCGGCTCAGCCACGAGATCGGCAAGCTGGCCGCGGACGCCGCCGAACACCTCGGCCCCGAGGTCGAGAGATACGCCCAGCGGGCCAGCGCGGCGGTTGCCGAGCTCACCGACCGGATCCGCCGCGAGTCCGCCAAGCCGGGCAACGCCACGTTGAGCAACGACAAGCCGGACGCGGGCAAATGACCATCCCCCAGCAGCCGGTGCGCGGGCGGCGTCCATGGCTTGCCCCGCTGGTGCTGCTGTTCTTCGTTACCGTGCCGGTCGTCGAGGTGTGGCTGCTGGTCAGCGTCGGACAGACCATCGGCGTGCTGCCCACCCTCGCCGTGCTGGTGGTGCAGGCCTTCCTGGGCGGCTGGCTGATGCGGCAAGAGGGCGCCAAGGCGTGGCGGGCGCTCAACGAGTCGATCAGTTCCGGACGGCTGCCCGGTGGTCAACTGCTCGACCCGGTGCTGATCATGGTGGGCGGCGTCCTGGTGATGCTGCCGGGCTTCTTCACCGACGTCTTCGGGCTGATCTTCCTGCTGCCGTTCACCCGCCCGCTGGCCCGCGGCCTGCTCGGACTGTTCATCGCCCGGCGCGCCGCCCGCTCCGGCATCGACCTGAACCTGATCCGGGCCAAGGCGGAGCGCGACACCGTGATCCGGGGCGAGACCGTCCCCGATCAGCAGGGTTCTGGCGGGTCGACGCCCGATCAGCGGAGCGGCGCCGGTGAGGCGTCCGACCCGACCGTGATCAAGGGCGAGATCGAGTCGTAGGGGACCGCTGATCGAGCGCATCAAACCCGATCTGAGCTGAGGGGACGGGATGCGCTCGATCGCGCTTGTGATCAGCTGCCGCGGATCTCGTCCAGGCGCTCGGCCAGCAACTCCTCCAGCTCCTCGATGGAGCGGCGCTCGCGCAGCATGTCCCAGTGTGTGCGGGGCGGCTTGACCGCCTTCGCCTCGGGCTCGACGCCGTCCGACCGCCGAGCGACCGCGCCGCAACGCGGGCACTCCCACTCGGTCGGCAGGTCGGCCTCCTCGGCGAAGGTGACGGTGAAGTGATGGCCCTTGGGACAGTCGAAGCCGATGTCCTGCCGAGCCGCGAACTCGACGCCGGCGCCGTCCGCGAAGCTCTTCGAGCCCAGACCGGAACCACGCAATGATCGCTCAGCCATAACCTTCTCCCTCCAGTCCGGACGACCCAACGGTCGGCCCGGCCGGTTCCACGCTACCGGGTCACCCCAAGCTGGTCACAGGATTCTGGGCAACGCATTTCCGGCCTCGATGATTCCCCGGCGCATATCGAGCCGAGTCAGCAACAAGCCTCCGACTAGGAAGAAGAGCACCAGGGTCAGGATCGCCAGGCGATAGGAATGGCTGAACTGGAAGACCAGCGCGAAGCTCAGCGTGCCCAGCCAGCTGGTCCCGCGCTCCATCGCCTGATAGAAGCTGAAGTACTCCGACTCGCGGCCCTTGGGCACCAACTGGGAGTACATCGACCGGCTCAGCGCCTGCGTACCGCCCATCACCAGACCGATCGCCGCACCCAGCGCGAGCAGCGCTCCGACGATGTTCGCCGGCAGGAAGAAGGCGACCGAGACCACCCCAAACCAGATCGCGATCCCGATCAGGACGGTTCGTTTGGCGCCCAGCTTGGATGCCACGCGTCCGAACAGCAGCGCGCCGCCGAAAGCGACGAACTGGGTCAACAGGAAGGTGATCATCACTTGCGAGGTGTTCATGTTCAGTTCCAGTTGGGCGTACAGGCTCGACTGGCCGATCACCGTCTGGATGCCGTCGTTGAAGAACAGGTAGGCCACCAGGAACAGCAGCGTCTGCGGGTAGCGCCGCAGATCGACGAAGGTGTCGGCCAGCTGCCGCAGCGGGTTGGGGCGGACGGCGGGGGAGTGGCTGACCTGCTCCAGCGCGCGGGCCGGAAGCGAGCGCAGACCGAGCACCGGAATGATGGTGAACACCCCCCACCACAGGCCGGCCGACAGCAGGCTGAGCCGGATCGCCATGCCGTAGCTGATGCCGAACGACTCATAGCCGGTCATCAGCACCAGGTTGAGCCCTAGCAGCAGGCCACCGCCGAGGTAACCGAGCGCCCAGCCACGGCTGGAGACCCGGTCGCGGTCGTCGGGGGAGGCGATCCGGACCAGGATGCCGTCGTAGATCACCTGGGAGGAACCGATGCACAGGTTGGCCACGATCATCAGCACCGCGCCCAACTGCCAGTTGTCGCCGGCCAGCCAGAACATCGCGGACGCCGCGGCGGCGCCGACCCAGGCCATGCCGCCCATCCACCACTGCGGACGCCGGGAACGGTCGGCGATCACCCCGACCAACAGCAGCGCGACGGTGGTCAGGATGGTCGAGATGGTGACCAGGAAGGGGTGCACGGCGCCGGGCAGCACGCCGATGCCGAGCAGCGACACCGAGGTGTCGCAGACCGCGCCGTCCGGCAGGTCGGGGCAGGCGGCGTTGACTGCCAGGCTGGTCAGGTACGGGCCCAGGATCACCGTCGCCGTCGTGGTCACGTAGGCCGAGTTGGCCCAGTCGTACCAGTACCAGGCGCGTTGCTGCGGCGTGCTGCGCTGCCGGCGTCCGCGCCGACCGGTGCGGGGCTGTTCGGTGTCACTCATCGGCGTGCTCCCACAGGCCACGCCCGGCCAGCACCTGGGCGAGCACCTCGATCCGGTCGCTGACCAGCCCGTCCACGCCGGCATCGATCAGGCGTTCCATTTCGGCGCGATCGTTGATCGTCCAGACATGGACGGCGCGGCCGGCGGCGTGCGCCGTCCGGATCAGCCCGGGGCTGAGCACCGGCACCCGGTCGCCCCAGGCGCGCGCCGGGATCTGCAGGACGACACCCGCCGACCTGGCGATCCGGCGTCCGGGACCTGCGTAGGCCTGCCAGGCGACGCCGAGCGGCCCGGCCGCGGTGGCCACCCGGTCCCCGGTCAGCCGTCGGAACGTCCTGATCCGGGCCGACGAGAACGATCCGACGCAGACCCGGTCGTACGCGTTGTGGGCATCGATGGTGCGGACCAGTGGCTCGATCGCCTGCGGCACCTTCAGGTCGATGTTGAACCGGGCCGTGGGCAACGTCTCCAGCAGTTCGTCGAAGGTCGGGATCGGGTCGATGCCGGCGACCCGCGCCTGCTGCAGGACGTGCCACGGCAGCCGTTCGGGGACGCCGGTGGCATCCGTGACCCGATCCAGGGTGCTGTCGTGAAAGGAGAACAGGACGCCGTCGGCGGAGACGTGGGCGTCGGTCTCCAGGTAGCGGTAGCCGTAGTCGACCGCCCGGGTGAAGGCGTACAGGGTGTTCTCACGGGCGCGGTCGGCGTCGGCGAGGAAGCCGCCGCGATGCGCCATCGCGGCGAACCGTGTGTCGAAGAAGCGATAGTCGCCGGCCTGCACGGGCTCAGTATGGGTGAGGGAAGGCGACGAGGGCCATAATCGGGGCATGTCGGAGACTTCTGCACCCATTCGTCAAGCTCTGCGGGACGCCCTGCCCGGCGCCATGACGGCGCGGGATACGCCCGCCCGCAATGCGATCCGGTCGGCCCTGGCGGCCATCGAGAACGCCGAAGCGGTCGTCGTGGAGACGCCCGCCGACGGGGCCGCGGCGACCAGCGAGCATTTCGCGGGCACGGCCATCGGCGTCGGTGCCGCCGAGACCCCGCGCCGTGAGCTCGACGAGGACCACACCCTGGAGATCGTCAGCGTAGAACGGGACGAACGCCTTGCTGCAGCCGCCGAGTACCGGGCCAGGGGCGAGGAGCAGCGGGCCGCCGAACTGGAGGCCGAAGCTGCCGCACTGGACGCCTTCCTGTGCTGAATCGGGCTCTGGCTGGTGTACCTGTGGCTGTGGCGGCGATTGAGAGCGTTTCCACCCGGCGACGGTCTGCGACAGAATAGGGCCTCGTGACAACAATCCTGTCGATTCAGTCCTCGGTTGCGTACGGCCATGTGGGCAACAGCGCGGCAACCTTTCCGCTGATGCGTTCCGGCGTCGAGGTCTGGCCGGTGCTGACGGTGCACTTCTCCAATCACACCGGGTACGGCGAATGGCGCGGCCCGTTGTTGGACGCCGCCGATGTGGCCGAGGTGATCCGGGGGATCGACGACCGTGGCGTGCTGCCGCGGGTGGACGCCGTCCTGTCCGGCTATCAGGGCGCGGAAGCGGTCGGCGCCGTGGTGCTGGACGCCGTGAAACTTGTGAAAGAGCGCAGCCCACGGGCGATCTACTGTTGCGACCCGGTGATGGGCGATGTGGGCCGCGGATTCTTCGTCCGCCCGGGCATTCCCGAGTTCATGCGCGACCAGGTGGTGCCGAAGGCGCAGATCGTCACCCCGAACCATTTCGAACTCGACTTCCTGACCGGACGCGAGACCCACACCATGGACGAGGTGATCGACGCGGCGCAGGCCCTGCGGGCCGTCGGCCCCGAGACCGTCCTGGTCACGTCGGTGGTGGTGGACAGCACCGAGGACGATTCGCTGACCATGCTGGCCGTCACCGGTGAGGGTGCCTGGCAGGTCACCACCCCCCGCCTCGACCACACCTTTACCGGGTCGGGCGATCTCACCGCCGCGATGTTCCTGGCGCACTGGATGCGCACCCAGTCGGCCGCCCAAGCGGTTGGGGCGACCGCCGACATCGTCTACTCGGTGCTGAAGCAGACCGCCGATTCCGGTCTGCCCGAACTGCAGCTGGTGGCCGCGCAGGACGAGATTGTCGCCCCGACCTACCACTTCGACGTCCACCAGGTGCGCTGAGGCGTCCTGCTGCTCGATCCATCCAGCCGGAGGGAAAAGTCAGTCGCGGAAGACCTCGATCTGGGCGCCCAGGTTGTTCAGCCGGTTGGGCAGGTCCTCGTAGCCGCGGTTGATCACGTAGACGTCCCGCAGCACGCTGGTTCCGCGGGCCGCGAGGGCGGCGAGCAGCAGGCACACTGCCGGACGCAGCGCCGGGGGAGAGATCACCTCCTGGCCGCGCCAACGGGTCGGTCCGGTGACGATGATCCGGTGCGGGTCGAGCAGCTGGACGTTGGCGCCAAGCTTGGTCAGTTCGACCAGATGGATGGCCCGGTTCTCGTAGACCCAGTCGTGGATCATCGTCCGACCCTGCGCCACCGCGGCGATCACCGCAAAGAACGGCAGGTTGTCGATGTTCAGCCCGGGGAACGGCATCGGGTGGATCTTGTCCGCGCTGGCATGGAGCTCGGACGGGTGCACCGTGATGTCGACCAGTCGGGTGTTGTCGTTGTCGGCCGGATACTCCGGGGACAGGTCGAAGGCCTGACCCATCTCGGAGAGGATCGCCAGCTCGATTTCCAGGAACTCGATCGGGCAACGCCGGACGGTCAGCTCCGAGCCGGTGACGATAGCCGCGGTGAGCAGGCTCATGGCCTCGATCGGGTCCTCCGACGGCGCGAAGGCGACATCGGTGTCGATCACCGCCCGTCCGCGGACCCGCAGAGTGGTTGAGCCGATCCCGTCGATCCGGACGCCCAGCTGCTGCAGGAAGAAGCAGACGTCCTGCACCATGTAGTTGCTGCTGGCATTGCGGATCACCGTCTCACCGGGATGCCGGGCGGCAGCCATCAGGACGTTCTCGGTCACGGTGTCGCCCCGTTCGGTGAGGGTGATCGAGCGGTGCGAGTGCGGGTCGACCGGGCTGACCGAAGCGTGGTAGGACCCCTCGGTGGCCTTGATGTCGAGGCCGAAGTGCCGCAGCGCCTGGAGATGCGGAGTGACGGTACGGGTGCCCAGATTGCAGCCGCCGGCGTACGGCAGTTCGAACGACTGTTCGTCGTGCAGCAGCGGGCCGAGGAACATGATGATCGAGCGGGTCCGGCGGGCCGCCTCGACGTCCATGCTGCGCAGGTCCAGACGTTCCGGGCGGACCAGTTCCAGCTCGGTGCGGTCCGCCGACCAGGTGGCCCGGACGCCGATGCTGGTGAGCACCTCGAGGATCCGGTTGACCTCTTCGATCTGGGCGATGCCGCGCAGGACGGTGCGTCCGCGGTTGAGCAGGGACGCGCACAGCAGGGCGACCGCGGCGTTCTTGGACGACCGGACGTCGATCGAGCCGCTGAGCTTGGTCTCGCCACGGATCCGCAGATGCAGCGCGCCACCGGAGGTCTGCGGTTGCTGGAGGGCCTCGGCGATCCGGTTCATCAGGTCCACCGACAGCTCGCGCTGGCCGGCTTCGAGGTCGCCGACGGTCTCGCGCGAGGTGCCCAACTCGTCGGCCAACTCCTGTTGGGACAGTCCGCGTTGCCGGCGTGCGTCCCGGATCAGGTACCCGATGCTGGTGGGGGAGAGCTCTGCCACTCGGGCAGCATAGGCCATGGGATCGCGCCTCGATCGGGAGCGTTCACCGGCACAGGGTGCTCATCGCCGGCCCGGTGGGGCTGAAAACTGGGGAGGGCGTCCACTAGGGTGCTGCCCATGAGCGCACACTTCGACGTCGTTGTCCTGGGAGCGGGGCCTGGTGGCTATGTGGCCGCCATCCGCGCCGCACAGCTTGGCCAGAAGGTGGCCATCATCGAGAAGCAGTGGTGGGGCGGCGTCTGCCTCAACGTCGGCTGCATCCCCACCAAGTCGCTGCTCCGCAATGCGGAGCTGGCCCACATCTTCACCCACGAGAAGGACTTCTTCGGCATCGAGGGCGAGGTCACCTTCAACTTCGGCAAGGCGTTCTCGCGCAGCCGCGACGTGTCGAACCGGATGGTCGGCGGCATCCACTACCTGATGAAGAAGAACAAGATCACCGAGTACAACGGCTGGGGCACCTTCGTCGACGCCAAGTCGATCGAGGTCGCCACCGATTCCGGCACCGAGGTGATCACCTTCGACAACTGCATCATCGCCGCCGGCTCCACCACCCGGATGATCCCGGGCACGACGCGCAGCGCTCGCGTGTTCACCTACGAAGAGCAGATCCTCTCCGACGACCTGCCGGGCTCGATCATCATCTGCGGCTCCGGCGCGATCGGCACCGAGTTCGCCTACGTCCTGTCCAACTACGGGGTCAAGGTGACCATCGTCGAGTTCCTCGACCGGATGGTGCCGCTGGAAGACCCGGAGATCTCCGCCGAGTTGGCCAAGGCTTACAAGAAGCTGGGCATCCAGTTACTTACCTCCACCAAGGTCGAGGCCATCGAAGAGACCGCGACCGGCGTCCGGGTCACTGTCAGCCCAGCCCAGGGCGGCGAGCAGAAGGTGCTGGAGGCCGACCGCGTGCTGCAGTCGATCGGTTTCGCCCCGCGCACCCAGGGCTACGGCCTGGAGAAGCTGGGCGTCGAGCTGACCGAACGCGGCGCGATCAAGATCGACGACTACATGCGCACCAACGTGCCCGGCATCTACGCCATCGGCGACGTCACCATGAAGCTCGCGCTGGCGCACACCGCCGAGGCCCAGGGTGTCGTCGCTGCCGAGACGATCGTCGGCGCCGAGACGATGCCGATCAACTACGACATGATCCCGCGGGCCACCTACTGCCAGCCGCAGATCGGTTCGTTCGGCTACACCGAGGCCCAGGCAAAGGAGCGCGGCTACGACGTGAAGGTGGCCAAATTCCCGTTCAGCGCGAACGGCAAGGCGCACGGACTGGGCGACGCGGTCGGCTTCATCAAGGTGGTCGCGGACGCCGAGCACAACGAGATCCTGGGTGCCCACATGGTCGGCCCCGACGTCACCGAGTTGCTGCCCGAGCTGACTCTGGCCCAGCAGTGGGATCTGACCGCCGACGAGGTGGGCCGCAACATCCACGCCCACCCGACCCTGTCCGAGGCGTTGAAGGAGGCCGTCGAGGGAATCGCCGGCCACATGATCAACTTCTGAGCTGAGCCGCCAGCCGCCGACCGGGCCCCGCTCTTCGGGGCCCGGTCGGCGGCGTTCTGGGCTGCGGTGTGCCGGTTGATGAAGGTTCCAGCCACCCTGAATCGGGTCATTGGTAGGATCGCAGCATGAGCGCCGATGTCACCTACCAGAAGGCGTCCTGGACGATTCCTGCCGATGTGCTGAGGTCAGTGCGCGAGCGGGTGCCGCGTGGCCAAGTATCGGCTTATGTGACCGAGGCATTGCGGCGGCAGCTTGAACTGGACGACCTTGCCGCCTTGGTCGAGGAGTTGGAAGCCGACGGCGGTCCGGTGGACGAGGCCAACGTGGCCCGCTACATGGACGAGATGCGGTGAGCAGTCCGCGACCACGCACGGTCGTGCTGGACACCGAGGCCGTCGTTGCCGCGAGCCGGAACGAACAGCTCATGCGGGATCGGCTCGCGGCGGCCCGGCGCAACGAGCAGCGAGTCGTCGTCCCAGCCATCGTGCTTGCCGAGTCGATCACCGGCAAGCCGAGCGACGCCCGGCTGTGGCGGGTACTGGGGAAGCTGCCCAATGTGGACGTCACCAGCGGTCTTGCGGCCCAGGCTGCGGTGCTGCGCGAGCGCGCGGAGCCGCTACGGCGAAAGAAGCGCGATCTCACCGTCGACGCGGTCGTGGCGGCAGTGGCCGTTTCCCTTCAGCCAGCGGTCATCGTGACTGGGGATCCAGCGGACCTCCGGCTGCTCACCGACGGGTCGGACGTGAAGGTCGTGGACGCCAACAGGTAGGGCGAGAGCGATCGGCAGCACCCGCTGTCGACGAGGGCTGGGCACCACACCCTGGCGATAATCGAAACTGTGTTCTAGTATTGTCCCATGAGTCTCGAGTTCCAGGTCACTTTCGATTGTCATGATCCGCGGGCGCTGTCGATCTTCTGGCGTGACGTGCTCGGCTACGTGCATCCGGC
>NZ_JASGEF010000057.1:0-64765 GCF_047606665.1 Micropruina sp.
CGCCAAGGACGAGATGTTCGTGCACACCGACATTCCCGAAGCGCGCTGGAATGTGGTCGAGTCCGAGGACAAGAAGCGGGCCCGGATCAACATGATCTCGCACCTGTTGTCGTCGATCCCCTACCAGAAGATCGAGCGTCCGGAGCTGAAGCTGCCGAAGCGTCCGCCGTCGACCGGCTACGAAAGAACCGACCGACGCCTGCAGTTCCAGGTCCCGGACACTACCGCGGGACTCGTCCGGTCGAGCTGACCCGACGCATTGTCGTACGGGGGGCGGTGGTCACCACCGCCCCCCGTTCGCATGCGCGACCTGATCGACGAATCCGCCTGACCCGGACGCCATCGCCGCTCACTGCCCGTCGGGCAGTTCGAACGCACGCCAGGACGTCCGGCTGGCCACCCCATGGCCGGGGTCGACCCCGATCAGGCGTCCGCCCGGCAGAGTTATCACCACATGCCGGGCCGCGTCGTCCACGGACGCCGACGACCGCAGCGCGTCGTCCAGCCGCCAGCCGCCGGTCTCCCAGTTGTAGGCGGAGCTGTGGCCGTGCACCTGGCTGAACGGCAGCCGGTGCCCCGACCAGCTGGCCGCCACCTCGGTGCCGGCCGCCGCCCAGACCGGTCCGGCGCCATGATCGGGGTCGCGCCAGCCCACCATGGTGCCGGGCCGGAACAGTGCCCGGCCGTTGGTGCGGGCCAGCGCGTTGAGCGCGTCCGCGGCCGCCGCGACGTCCGGGGGCGCCCCGAGCACCTCCTGCCAGAAGCCGCGGGTGAGCCCGGCGTGACTGACCAGCAGGTCCTCGCCCTCGACCCGGATCGCCGCCGCGGGCCGCATCCGTCCGCTCGCCCACCAGCGCCGCAGCACGGCTGCGGTGCTGCGCGGCACCCGTTCGTACCAGCTGAACTGCGGACGCCGCAGATAGAACGCCTCGTGGTTGCCGACCAGCTGGATCCACCGGTCGGGGTCGGTCTGCAGATGCCGGTCGACCAGCGCCACCACCCCGGCCGAATCGGGGCCGCGATGGATCAGGTCGCCGACCTGGACGACCAGCAGATCCGGCGGCAGCGGCCCGGCACCGTCGTCCGGGACGCCCAGCCGGGCCAACTCGGCGCGCAGGGCGTCCACGTGACCCCCGACGTCCCCGATCACCGCCACCCGCTGGCCGGGCAGCGGCCGCAGCAGACTCATCCCTGCCAGGCCTGCTCCGGCCGCGGATCGGGGCGGGCCCAGTCCTCCGGCCCCTCGTAGCGGGACAGGTTCGCCATCCGCTGCTGCACCATGGCGATCTCCCGGACGGCGCGCGCGATGATGCTGCGGTCGATCGCCGAGATCCGGTCCAGATGCAGGTGGTCGGTGGCCGGTCGTCCGCGTTCGACCTGCTTCAGCTGGCGGCGCAGCCGGATCGCCTGCAGCACCTCGAACACCTCGATCAGGGTCGCCGCCTGCCGGGCCGGCAGGATCGACGAGCCGGCCGCCGCCCGCAGCCGCTCGGTGGTCGGCAGCGCGGACGACCCGACCATCAGCGCCGCCCAGCGGGCCAGGTTGACGATCGGCAGCAGCGCGTCGCGTTTGATGTCGAAGCTCTCTCGGCCGGGGAAGACCCGCACCATCGGACGCAGCCGGGCCCGCTTGGCCAGCGACTCGTCCAGCAGCATCCGCATGCTGGCCGAATGGGCCCGCAGCTCGGCGACCATCCGGTCCACCGCCGGCACCGCCAGCCCGCCGTGGATCGGGCGGGCGTCGAGCAGCAGGGACACCATCATGGCGCCGTTGTCGCGGCTCGGGTCGGCCAGCCACTGCTGGGCGATCTCCTCCCAGGAGGCGCTGCTGCGGGCGAACAGCTTGTGCGCGGCGGTCGCGCCGTGACCGTCGCCGGTCAGGCCGGCCTCCGCCAGCGAACCGGTCATCTCCAGGAAGACCGCCCGGTAGCGGTCGATCTCGGTCTGCGGCAGCGGCTCGTGGAACGCCACCGCACAGTCGACGTCCGAACTCAGCGTCGCCTCGCGGCGTCCGTTGCTGCCCAGCGACAGCCAGGTGAAGGCGTCCGGCGACAGGTCGGGGTGCCGGACGAAGACCAGCTCCAGCATCCGCCGGATGACGGCGTCGACCAGTGCCGAATAGACGCTCAGCACACAGGGCGCGGTCAGCCCGCCGGCCACCAGGTTGGCGAGCAGCGCCGGCATCCGGCGGGCCTGCTCGACCAGGGCGGCGACGTCGTCGGCGCGCCGGATGCGTTCGTGCAGCAGCAGGCCTGGGACGACCGGCGAGGCGATGAAGTCGCGGGCCTCGACGGTGCCCACGATGCCCCCGTCCGGCCCGGTCACCAGCACATGGTCGGTGCGCGCGTCGAGCAGCAGGATCAGTGCCTCGGTCGCCGAGGCGTCCCGATCGACGCTGGGCAGGTCGGTCACCGCGATCTCGCCGACCGGCGTCTCGGGCGACAGTCCCGCGGCGAGCACCCGCTGCCGCAGCACCCGGTCGGTCACCACGCCCAGCCCGCCGCCGGCCAACCGGACGCCGGCCACCCCGGTGTCCGGCATGGCCGCGGCCGCCTCCCGGACGCTGGTGGTGCCGGCGACGATCACCAGCGGGTCGACCGCGACGTCGTCCAGCCGGATCCGTCCGCCGGCCTCGGCCAGGTCGTCCGCGGCCAGGACGCCGTGGTCGGGCGGCTCGTCGGCT
The DNA here is from genome assembly GCF_047606665.1 of Micropruina sp. GTDB lineage: Bacteria > Actinomycetota > Actinomycetes > Propionibacteriales > Propionibacteriaceae > Micropruina. The sequence goes on from NZ_JASGEF010000057.1 coordinate 2,684, forward strand.
TCGGGAAGCGCGTGGGCGGCCCGGTCGGCCGGCACCCGCAACACCCGCAGCGGCCCGTCGGCCACCACCAGCGGCCCGATCGCCTTGCCGGTCAGGGTGGCGTCCAACCCGAACACCTCACCCGGCCCGCAGATCAGGTCCGGCGCGGCCGGGTCGTGCGGACGTTCGGCGTCCCGCCAGACCCGGGCCTTGCCGGAGACCACCACGACCACCTCGCTGGGCTGAGCCCGGAAGGCGTCCAGGATCAGTTCGCCCTCGCGGTACTCGGCAATGCGGGACGCCGTGGCCAGGCCCTCGATCGCCTGGGCGTCCAGCCCGGCGAACGGGGGCGTGGCCGCCAGCGCGGCCATCGCCGGGACCAGTGCCCCGCGCCGCCCGGTCGGAACCGCGGTCACTTCCCGGGCGTGGGCGGCGCCGGGATCTTGTAGCCGGACGGCCCCACATTGCGTTCCAGCGACGCCTTCCAGGAACCGTCGGCGATGTAGCTGGTCAGCGCCTGGTTGATCTGCGCGACCAGCTGGTCGGAGCCCTTCGGGACGCCGATGCCGTACGGCTCGTCGGAGAAGCCCTGGCCGAGCACCCGCAGCACGCCCTTGTACTCAGGCAGCGCGGCGAAGCCGGCCAGGATGACGTCGTCGGTGGTGACCGCGTCCACATCGCCGGCGACCAGCCGCTTGACGCACTCGGAGAAGGTGTTCGGCTGCACCAACGCGACATCGCCCTGGTAGCGGCTGAGCACGTTCTGAGCCGAGGTGGTGTTCGCCGCCGCGCACAGCGTCCGGCCCTTCAGCCGGTCCGGGCCGGTCAGCTCCTCGTCGTTGCGCCGGACCAGCAGGTCCTGGTGCGCCATGAAGTACGGGCCGGCGAAGTCGATCCGGCGCTTCCGCTCGTCGGTGATGGTGTAGCTGGAGAGCACCAGATTGACCTTGTTCTCTTCGAGCAGCCGCTCCCGGTCGACCGGGTCGGCCTTCACCCAGGTGATCGACTCGGCCGGGACGCCCAGCGCCTTGGCGATGTAGGTGGCGGTGTCGACGTCGAAGCCCTTGGCGTCCTTGCCGATCGTCACCCCGTCCGAATCGCCGGTCGGGGTGGCGGTGCCGAGACCGGGCTCATCGAACGAGATGCCGATCTTCAGCGCGCTGAAGGTGGTGGCGCCCGCGATCGGGGTGGGGTCCTTGACCTCGCCGGGGCTGCCGCATCCGGTGAGCAGCAGACCCAGCGAGACGGCGGCGACCGCCAGACGTGTCAGTGGTGAAGCCTTGATACGCATCAGTGGATTCCTTCCGGGTCTCAGTGGGCCGGTGTGTCGGCGTCGGGGTCGGCGACCGTGACGTCTCCGTACCGGGGCCCGGTGTCGGTCCAGACCGATTCGATCCGTCCGCCGGTGTTCGCAGCCACCCGTGGTTTCACCAGTCGCCAGCCGAGCGCCAACAACGCGCTCAGCACCGGAATGCCGAAGACCACCACCAGGAAGTTGATCTTGTGGGAGAACTCCTCGGCGCTCTGCCAGCCCGATATCGCGATGCCGACCACGACGAATACCAGGAAGGCAAGCCCGATATACGACGTCCACGGCGATCCCGGCGCCGGGAACGGTGTCGGCGGCACCACGCCCTTGTCGATCAACTGGCGCAGCCTGATCTGGCAGACGAAGATCGTCGCCCAGGTGTAGACGATCATGATCGCGGTCGCCTCGATGGCCAGCTCGAAGGCGTTCGGCACGAAGGCGTTCAGCACCGCACCCAGGGCCATCACGCAGGCGGTCATCACGATGCCGGCCCAGGGGACGCCGGAATCGCTCATCTTCAGGGTGAACAGCGGCGCCTGCTTCGACATGCCGAGGCTGCGCAGCACGCGTCCGGTGGAGAACATGCCGGCGTTCAGGCTCGACATGGCGGCGATGATCAGGATCGCCTGGATGACGGCCGCCATCCAGTTGATGCCCAGTCGTTCGAACACGGTGACGAACGGACTGATGCCGGGCTTGTACTCCTCGGTCGGCAGCATCGACACCAGCAGCAGCAGCGAGCCGACGTAGAACACCGCGATCCGCATGATGACCGCGTTGACCGCCTTCGGCACCTCGCGCGCGGCGTTCTGCATCTCGCCGGCCGCGACGCCGACCATCTCGATGGCCGCGTAGGCGAACACCACGCCGGACATCACCAGCAGCGGCCCGTACCAGACGTAGGGTGCCTCGGTCGGCCAGAAGCCGCCCGGATTGCTCCACAGGTTCTGGAATCCGGCCTTGTGGCCGCCGACGTCCATGCCGCCGATCACGACCACGGCGCCCACCACAAGGAACACCGCGATGGCGCCCACCTTGAGGATGGCCGCCCAGAACTCGAACTCGCCGAACGCCTTGGCCGACATCAGGTTGACCGCCAGCACCACGACCAGCCCGACCAGCACGGTGATCCAGGTGTCCAGGGTGGGGAACCAGAACTGCATGTAGAGGCCGACCGCGGACAGGTCGGCGATGCCGGTCAGCACCCAGTTCATCCAATACACCCAGCCGGTGACGAACGCCCACTTCTCACCGAAGAACTCGCGCATATAGGACACGAAGGCGCCGGAGGTGGGCCGGTGCAGCACCAGCTCGCCGAGCGCCCGCATCAGGAAGTAGGCGATCACGCCGACAGCGGCGTAGCTGAGCACCAAGGCCGGGCCGGTGTTGTGCAGCCGGGACGCGGAGCCCAGGAACAGGCCGGTGCCGATGGCGCCGCCGATCGCGATCATCTGGACGTGGCGGCGTCCGAGCGTCTGCTTGTAGCCGACCTGTTCAGCGTCCAGCGCCGATAATTGCGAGGGTTTGACTTCAGTCATCGGTTCTCATTCCATCGAACGGCACGGAGCCGAGACGATCACCCACCAGGAAACCGGAGGAGGAATTTGGGGGCGCGCGTTCGGTTCCTGGCACCTTGCCAGTCCGGCGCCCAGGGCGCAAGCGATTCCTTCGGAGAATCCCGACGCAAACAGATGAAGACCGCGTTACCGGCCGGTCTCGCCCGAGAATCTCAGCTGGCGGAAGCCTGGGCTACAGTGCGAGCCGGTCGCGCACCACGCCGACCAGGCGTTCGGCGATCTCCTGGGCCTGCTCGTCGCTGGCCGCCTCGACCATCACCCGGACCAGCGGTTCGGTGCCGGACGGCCGCAGCAGCACGCGTCCGGTCTCGCCCAGTTCACGCCCCGCGGCCGTCACTGCCTGCTGCAGCACCGGGTCGAGTCCGGCGCGCACCTTGTTCACATTGGGGACGTTGATCATCACCTGCGGCAACCGAGTCATCACCGATGCCAGCTCGGCCAGCGTCTTGCCGGTGCGGGCCATTCGAACGGCCAGGTGCAGCGCGGTCAACACGCCGTCGCCGGTGGTGGCAAATTCGCTCATGATCACGTGCCCGGACTGCTCGCCGCCGAGGGTGAAGCCGTTGGCGTTCATCGACTCGAGCACGTATCGGTCGCCCACCTTGGTCTGGTCGACCCGGACGCCGTGGGCGCGCATGGCGATGATGAAGCCGAGGTTGCTCATCACCGTGGCGACCACGGTGTCGCTGTGCAGCGCCCGATCCTCCTTCATCGCCAGCGCCAGGATGGCCAGGATCTGGTCGCCGTCGACGACGGCGCCGTCGGCGTCCACCGCCAGGCAGCGGTCGGCGTCGCCGTCGAGTGCGATGCCCAGGTCGGCGCCGTGTTCGACGACCGCGGCCTGCAGCGACTCCATGTGGGTGGAGCCACAGTTGTCGTTGATGTTGAGGCCGTCGGGGGCGGCGTGCAGCGGGATCACCTGGGCGCCCTGGGCGTCGAAGGCGGCCAGCGCGGTCAGCGACGCGGCGCCGTTGGCGGTGTCGATGACCACCCGCAGCGGGGCCAGCGAGGCGTCTGCACCGAGGCTGGAGACCAGATGGGCGATGTAGCCCTCGACGGCGCCCAGGTCGTCGCGGACGCGCCCGACGTCGGCCCCGGTGGGCCGGGTCCAGGACTCGCCGAGCCGTTGCTCGATGGCGTCCTCGACGGTGTCGTCGAGCTTCACGCCGCCGCGGGAGAAGAATTTGATGCCGTTGTCCGGCATCGGGTTGTGGCTGGCCGACAGCATCACGCCGAGGTCGGCGTCCAGCGCGCCGGTCAGGTACGCCACGCCGGGCGTCGGCACCACGCCGAGCCGGATCACGTCCACGCCGGCCGAGGCCAACCCGGCCACCACCGCCGCCTCCAGGAACTCGCCGGAAGCACGGGTGTCGCGTCCGACCACCGCGAACGGCCGGCGGCCCTCGAAGACGCCGGCCTCGCCCAATACGTGGGCGGCGGCGACGGCGAGGTCGAGGGCCAGTTCGGCGGTCAGCTCGGCGTTGGCTCGTCCACGGACACCATCGGTGCCGAAAAGCCTTGCCACGAGTCGATCAGCGCTTGCTGTACTGCGGAGCCTTGCGGGCCTTCTTCAGGCCGGCCTTCTTGCGCTCCTTGATCCGGGCGTCGCGGGTCAGCAACCCGGCCTTCTTCAGCGCCGGACGGGACGCCTCGGCGTCCACGGCGTTGAGGGCGCGGGCGATACCGAGCCGGAGCGCGCCGGCCTGGCCGGTGACGCCCCCGCCGACGATCTTGGCGACCACGTCATAGGAACCGGCGACCGCGGCGGTCTCGAAGGGCTCGTTGACGGTCTGCTGGTGCAGCTTGTTCGGGAAGTAGTCCTCCAGCGAACGGCCGTTGATCTTCCACTGGCCGTTGCCTGGGGTGAGCCGAACGCGGGCGATGGCCTCCTTGCGGCGGCCGGTGGCGTCGGCCTGGCCGATCAGGGCCGGACGCTCACCCGGCGCAGCGGACGACGGGGCCGCCTCGGCGCGGTAGGCGATCTCGCGCTCACCCTCGGTGAACGGGGTGAACTCCTCGGTGGTCTCCACGGTCTCAGTCACGGTGCTTCCTTCGGCTCTCACTGAGCGATCTGGGTGATCTGGTAGGGCTGCGGCTGTTGGGCGCTGTGCGGATGCTCGGGACCCGCGTACACCTTGAGCTTGCGGATCAGCTGACGGCTCAGCTTGTTCTTCGGCAGCATGCCCCACACCGCGCGCTCCACGGCCTGCCGCGGATCGTTGGCGAGCAGTTCGCCGTAGGGAACGGACTTCAGGCCGCCGGGGCGTCCGGAGTGCCGGTGGGCCAGTTTGGTCGTCCGCTTGTTGCCGGTCAGGGCGATCTTGGATGCGTTCACCACGACCACGAAGTCGCCGGCGTCCACATGCGGGGCGAACTGGGCCTTGTGCTTGCCACGCAGCAGGGTGGCGGCGGTGACGGCCAGTCGTCCGAGGACGACATCGGAGGCATCGATCACATGCCAGTTCCGGGTGATTTCACCCGACTTGGGGCTGTACGTAGACACGCTCGTGGACCACTTCCATAGGTAGCTGTTCGGTCGGCAGTGCGGGATCTGCTCAGGCAGACCACAGCGCAACAGCGACTCAGGTTACCCGCCGTGGCGGGTACGGGTCAAAACGACGTCGCGACCGCTGTCCGGCCCGCTCAGATCAGGGCGATCAGGTCGAGCGACCGGGCGTCGTCCACCGGGTCGCCGAATGCCTCCTACGTGCTCTGGCCGCTGTCGACGGACATGCGCCTCGACCTCGGCCAGTGCGGCACCGATCTGCTCGCCGGCCACAGGAACCCCACAGTCACCCCTCAGAGACGTGACAGTGCGGTCACCGACTGTGGTGAGCGTGACGACGACAACAATCAGTTCTCCGACCGCCACCGCACCTGCCGGCCCGCCAGATCGCCTCTCCGCGGGGCTTTCGCCGCGGGTCAGACGTGGCTCGCTGGCGGCCACCCTGCTCGCGGTGGCCGCCCTCTACACCTGGAACCTGGCGGCCTCGGGCTGGGCCAACTCGTTCTATTCGGCCGCGGTGCAGGCCGGCACCCAGTCCTGGACGGCGTTCTTCTACGGCTCGCTGGACGCCGGGAACTCGATCACCGTCGACAAGACGCCCGCCTCGCTGTGGCTGATGGAGCTGTCGGCACGGGTCTTCGGGCTGAGCTCGTGGAGCATCCTGCTGCCGCAGGCGCTGCTCGGGGTGGCGTCCGCCTGGATTCTGTACGGCACGGTGCGGCGCTCGCTGGCCCGCGGCGGCTCGGCGCGCCGGGCGCACTGGGCGGGCATCGTCGCGGCGCTGGCCTTCGCGCTCACCCCGGCGGCGACCCTGATGTTCCGGTTCAACAACCCGGACGCGCTGATGGTGTTCTGCTACGTGGCCGCGGCGGCGCTGACCCTGCGGGCCGCCGAGACGGCGTCCCGCTGGAAGCTGGCGGCCGCCGGCGCCCTGATCGGGCTGGGCTTCCTGGCCAAGATGCTGCAGGCGTTCGTGATCCTGCCGTCGCTGGTGCTGGCCTACGCGATCGGCGCCCCGGCGTCCTGGCGGAAGAAGGTCGTCGACCTGCTCACCGCGTTCGGCGCCATGGTGCTGGCCTTCGGCTGGTGGGTTGCGATCGTCGAGCTGGTGCCGGAGTCGTGGCGTCCCTACATTGGAGGCTCGCAGACCAACTCGATACTGGAGTTGACCTTCGGCTACAACGGCCTGGGCCGGTTGAACGGCGACGAGACCGGCTCCGTCGGCAACGCGTCCGGACGCTGGGGGCAGTTGGGCCTGCTGCGGATGTTCACCACCGTCTCGGGCGAGATGGTGTCGTGGCTGATCCCGGCGGCGCTGCTGCTCGGCCTGGCCGCGCTGCTGTTGATCGGACGCCGTGGCTGGGCGACCACGTTCCGGGCCGGTGCCGAAACCCATCGGACCCGTGCCAACGCGGCGTTGGTGCTGTTCGGCAGCTGGCTGGTGATCAACACACTGGTGTTCAGCTTCATGGCCGGCATCTACCACGACTACTACACGGTGGCGCTGGCCCCGGCGATCGGCGGCACCCTGGCCGTGGGCGGCGCCCTGGCCTGGACGCATCGCCGGACCTGGCTTGGCCGCGGGGCGCTGGCGGCCGCCGCCCTGGGCACCGGCGCCTGGGGCGTCGCGCTGGCGTCCGTGCCCGGCGGTGCCTACCGGACCACTTCGCTGGTGGCGGCGGCCGTGCTGACCGGGTCGGCGGTGCTGTTCACGTTCGGACGCGCCGTCGTCCGTCCGCTGCAGACGGTCGCGGTGACCGGCGCCGTGGTCGCCGGGCTGCCCGGACCGGCCGCCTACTCGCTGAACACCGCGGCCACCCCGCACACCGGCTCGATCGTGACGGCCGGACCGGCGCGGAGCGGAATCTCCGGCGGCGCCGGTGGTGGTGGCGGCGCGGATGGCGGAGGCCGTCAGGGCGGAGGCCGTCAGGGCGGTGGCGGTCAGGGCGGTGGCGGTCAGGGTCGGAGCCAGGCCGGTCAGGGCCAGGGCCAGTCCGGCCAGGGCCAGGGCCAGTCCGGCCAGGGCCAGTCCGGCCGAGGCCAGAGCCAGTCCGGCCAGGGGCAGCAGGGCACCACGCCCGGCGCCGGCCAGTCCCCGCAGGGCAGCCGTTCCACGGGCGGTGGCCGCGGCGGCGGGGCCGGCGGGCTGCTGAACGGCGCCACGGTGTCGTCCGAGTTGCTCGCCGCGCTGCAAGCGAACGCGTCCGACTACACATGGGTGGCCGCCACCACCGGCGCCCAGAACGCCGCTAGCTACCAACTGGCCAGCGGCTATCCGGTGATGGCGATCGGTGGCTTCAACGGCTCCGACCCGTCCCCCACGCTGGCCCAGTTCCAGGAGTGGGTGGCACAGGGCAAGGTGCACTACTTCATCGGCGGCGGCAACTTCGGCGGCCAGAACGGCGGCAGCCGATCGGCGTCCGAGATCGCCAACTGGGTGCAGCAGAACTACTCGGCGACGACGGTCGGCAACACCACCGTCTACGACCTGACGGCGGCGAAGTGAGTACCGCGATGACCCTGGCCGACGACACCACGCGCGGGTCGCGTCCGCTGCCCGCCCGGTTGGCCAGCGTCGAGATCGTCATCCCGGTGTACAACGAGGCGGCCGACCTGGAGCGTTCGATCCGGCGGCTCACCGGCTTCCTGGACGACGCCCTGCCCTACCGGCATCGGGTGACCATCGCCGACAACGCGTCCACCGACGACACCCTGGCGATCGCGCAGCGGCTGTCCGCCGAGCTGGACGGCGTCCGAGTCGTGCATCTGGACGCCAAGGGCCGCGGCCGAGCGCTGAAGCAGACCTGGCTGGCCAGCGACGCCGATGTGGTCGGCTACATGGACGTCGACCTGTCCACCGACCTGACCGCGCTGCTGCCGCTGCTCGCTCCCCTGGTCAGCGGGCATTCGGACGTCGCGATCGGCACCCGGCTGGCCCGCGGCTCGCGGGTGGTCCGGGGGCCGAAACGGGAGTTCATCTCGCGGACCTACAACCTGATCCTGCGGGGTGCCCTCGGGGTGTCGTTCAGTGACGCCCAGTGCGGGTTCAAGGCGATGCGGACCGATGTGGCCCGGCGGCTGTTGCCGCTGGTCGAGGACACCAACTGGTTCTTCGACACCGAACTGCTGGTGCTGGCGCAGCGCTCGGGGCTGCGGATTCACGAGGTGCCGGTGGACTGGGTCGACGATCCCGGCACCACCGTCGACATCGCAGCCACCGCGGCCGAGGATCTGCGCGGCGTGTGGCGGCTGTTGCGCGGGCTGACCACCGGCAGGATCCCGATCGGCGCGGTGCGCGCCGAGCTGGCCCGCCCGCCGATGGGCTCGCCGTCGGTCGCCCCGGTGGCGGGGGTGCCGTCCGGGCTGTTCGGGCAACTGGTCCGGTTCGCCGCGATCGGGGTGGCGTCCACGCTGGCCTACGCGGTGCTCTATCTGTTGCTGCGGGTGGTGCTGGACGCCCAGGCGGCCAACCTGATCGCGCTGGCGGTGACCGCGGTGGCGAACACCGCCGCGAACCGGATCGTCACCTTCGGGGTGCGCGGAACCGACGGACTGCTGGCCCATCACGCCACCGGCCTGCTCGCCTTCATCGTCGCGCTCGGACTGACCAGCGGCTCGCTGGCCACTCTGCATCTGATGGTCCCGGACGCCGCCCGCTGGCTCGAGTTGGGCGTCCTGGCGGTCGCCAACGCGGTGGCCACCGGGGTGCGATTCGTGGCGCTGAAGCTGGTGATGGCAAGCTCGTCGTGATCATCGTTGGTCGAGTGTGCCGGGAGTTCCGAGGGGTGACAGGCCGGGATCCTGGATCGAGTCCGGGATGACAGGTGACGGAATGGAGTTCTCGTCATCCCGGCGAACGCCGGGATCTCGATGGCGCGCTCAACGGCACTTCCCTAGACTCCGGGCGTGGTGAATCTCGGCGATCCCCCGGTGGTGGCGCAGGTGGTGCGCAACGGGTTCGTCGAGTCGGCGCACCGCGGCATCGTGGTGATCACCCGCGCCGACGGGTCGGTCTCGTACAGCCGGGGCGACTACAGCAGCGACATCTTGCCCCGGTCGGCGCTGAAGCCGATCCAGGCGCTGGCGATGGTGCGCTGCGGGCTGGAGGTGCCGTCCGATCAGTTGGCGGTGGCCTGCGCCAGCCACAGCGGCGAACCGATGCATCTGCAGACCGTGCTCGACCTGCTGCACGGCGCCGGGCTCGATGAATCCGATCTGCGGAACACCCCCGATCTGCCCTTGATGGACGCCCAGCGCCACGAATGGATCGCGGCCGGACGCGGCCCGTCGTCGCTCGCCCAGAACTGCTCCGGCAAACATGCCGCGATGCTGGCCACCTCGGCCCGCAACGAATGGCGGCTGGACACCTATCTGCACCGCGGCCATCCCGCCCAGCAGGCGGTCATCGAGACCGTCCGCAGCCTCGGCGTCCGGGTCTCCTGGACGTCGATCGACGGCTGCGGCGCCCCGGCGCTCGCGGTCGGCCTGGTCGGATTGGCCCGGATGTTCGGCACTCTGGCCGCGGCCACCGGCGGTGCCGAGAAAGAGATCGCGGACGCCATGCGCGCCCACCCCGAGCTGGTCGGCGGCACCGGCCGCGACGTCACCGACCTGATGCGCGGGGTGCCCGGGATGATCGCCAAGGACGGCGCGGAAGGCGTCTACGCCGCCGGACTCCCGGACGGACGCGGCATCGCGCTGAAGATCACCGACGGCGGCATCCGGGCGCGTCCGGTGGTGATGGGCGCCATCCTCCGGCGGCTCTGGCTGGGTGACGCGAAGCTGCGCACCCGGATGATGGAGATGCCGATCTACGGCCGCGGACAGGTGGTCGGCGCGGTGATCCCGATCGACATCTGAGACATCGACATCTGAGACAGGGCCGGTCGATCAGCGGGACGGTGATTCCACTCCGGACGCCGGCGGACGCGGACTCACCGGCTGCCAACCGGACGCCGGCGCAGGTGAAGTCGGCACCGGATCGGCCGGCGCATCGGACGCCGGCATATCGGCGGGCGACGCATCGGTGCACGTCTCGGGCGGCGGCACGAGGGTGGCGACCGGCGGCGTCGGGTCGTCGTCCTCCGGGCCGAGATCGACCACCGGGTCCGGGTCGAGCGGGCTGTGGTGGCTGGCCGACGGCGTCATCACCACGGGCACCGCATGCGGCACGATCAGGCCGGGCGGACGTGGCTTGTGCCGGTGGGGCTGGGTCGGTGTATGCGCACCAGGCGCGGACGCCGGGGCCACCCGCGGGCTCACCACCGCTCCGCCCGACGGACCACCCCATTGGCCCGGTACCGCACCCGTCGGACCCGAACCGGTCGGCGGCGGCGCATAGCCCGGCATGGGCTGCTCCTGCACGGGTTGCCTCGACACTGGCGCGCTCGGCGCGTAGGGCGCCGCCGACCCCGCGGCATCGGCAGGCACGGGTGCCGTCGACGGCATTCCGGACGCGGGCTTGCCACCGTGACCGACGCTTCTGCGCACCGGCGCAACGCCCGCCTGCACGATGCCCCAGATGAAGGACAGGGCGGCCAGGAACGGCAGAAGGTGGCTCAACCAGCTGACCCAGCCGGCGGCGTCCGGGGTGGCGTCGGGCGCCCCGGCCCGATAGCTGGTCCAGCCGAAATCGATCAGCCAGTAAAGCACCAGCAGCATGCTGCCGGACCACAGCGGCACGTGGCCGCGTCCGATCCGGCGACCGACGTAGATGGTGGCCGCGACCGTGGCCACCACGAAGATCAGGGTGCGCAACAGCGCTAAGACGATGTCCATCGGGTGCCTCCGCTCCGGGTGCCTACCCTCACCCTAGTGGTGGCCACCGACATCGGTTTTTCCGTTGCCGTTGCAGGGCCTCCGGAGCGGGTGTTAGGTAGCTTCATGAGTTCAAAGGCGAACGCGACCACGATGCAGCTGACCAGTCCCGACGACGTCCGCAACGTCGTCCTGATCGGCAATGCCGGATCCGGCAAGACGTCCCTCTTCGAACAGCTGCTGAAGGCCCGTGTGCCCGGTTATCGCGGCGAGAAAGAGGACGCCGAGCGCGCCTCCCAGCTGTTCCTGGCCTCGTTCGTCACCGGCGACAAGGTGGTCAACCTGCTGGACGCCCCCGGCCATCCAGACTTCGTCGGCGAGCTGCGGGCCGGCATCCGGGCCGCCGACGCGGCGATCTTCGTGGTCTCCGCCGCCGACGGCATCGACGGCGCGGCCCGCTCGTTGTGGGAGGAGTGCCGCGACGCCAACCTGCCGCGGGCGATCGTGCTGACCAAGCTGGACGCCGGGCACGCCGACTTCGACTCCTCCGTCGCCGAATGCCAGGACCAGTTCGGGGAGGGCGTCCGGCCCACCCATGTGCCCACCTTCGCCGGCCCCGGCGAGGTGGTCGGCAACATCGGCCTGCTCACCCTGGAAGAGCACGACTACTCCGGCGGCGAGCGGGTGGTCCGCACCCTCAACGCCCACGACGACCAGGTCGAGGCCTACCGCGGCCCGCTGATCGAGTCGATCATCGCCGAGGCCGAGGACGAGGGCCTGATGGACCGCTACCTCGAGGACGACGAGCACCTCGAGCTGAGCGCACTCCTGGACGACCTGATGAAGGCGGTGGCCACCGCCAACCTGTTCCCGGTGCTGCCGGTGCAGACCGGCACCGGCGTGGGCGTCGAAGAGCTGCTCGCGCTGATCGAGCACGGTTTCCCGACCCCCGGCCTGCATCCCAATCCCCCGCTCACCACCATTGGCGGCGAGGTGCTGCCGCAGGCCGACTCCGACCCGGCGGCGCCGCTGGTCGCCCAGGTGATCCGGACCACCACCGACCCGTTCGCCGGCCGGTTGTCGATGGTGCGGGTGTTCTCCGGGACGCTGCACACCGACGACGTGGTGCACGTCTCGGGGCATCGCTCCTGGGTCCTGGGCCATGACGACGACGCCCATCCCGACCACGACAACGAGGAACGCATCGGGCTGATCCAGGGCGCGGTCGGCACCGAGCTGAAACCGCGGCCGCAGGCGATCGCCGGCGAGATCGTGCTGCTGCCCAAGCTCAGCACCGCCGAGACCGGCGACACGCTCTCGTCGAAGGAGCGTCCGGGCGTGGTGGAGACCTGGCCACTGCCCGAGCCGCTGCTGCCGCTGGCGATCCGGGCCGCCACCCGCAACGACGAGGACAAGCTGGCCGGCGCGCTGCAACGGCTGGCCGTCGAAGACTCCAGCGTCCGGCTCGACCGTGGCGCCGGCGATCAGCTGGTGCTGTGGACGACCGGGCAGGCCCACGCCGACCTGCTGCTCGGACGGCTGGTCGAGCGCTACCAGGTGCGGGTCGAGCAGGAGGAGCTCAAGATCCCGATGCGAGAGACCTTCACCCGCAAGGCGTCCGCGCTGGGCCGGCATGTGAAGCAGTCCGGTGGCCACGGCCAGTACGCGGTCTGCAACATCGAGGTGGAGCCGTTGGAGCGCGGCGCCGGCTTCGAGTTCGTCGACAAAGTGGTGGGCGGCGCCGTGCCGCGGCAGTTCATTCCGTCGGTCGAGAAGGGCATCCGCAACCAGCTCGACAAGGGCGTCTTCGCCGGTTATCCGATGGTCGACGTCCGGGTCACCCTGTACGACGGCAAGGCGCATTCGGTGGACTCCTCCGACATGGCCTTCCAGATGGCCGGCGCGCTGGCGATCAAAGAGGCCGCCTCGACCAACGGCGCGGTCGCCCTGCTGGAACCGCTCGACCTGGTCACGGTCACCGTCGGCGACGAATATCTGGGCGCGGTGATGACCGACCTGTCCGCACGCCGCGGGCAGCTGCTCGGCTCGGATTCCCTGGACGGCAAGTCGGTGGTGCGCGCTCTGGTGCCGCAGGCGGAACTCGCCCGCTACCCGATCGATCTGCGCGGCATCGGCCACGGCTCGGGCACCTTCACCCGCGAATTCCACGGCTACGAACTGCTGCCCGCCCAACTGCTGGCGAAGTACACGAAGTAGCTCCACGCAGCCAGGCGCGGTATGGGTCCACCGGCGGAGCTTGCCCACACCCGACTCGCCGGCGCTCCCACTCATTTTCGTGATCAGTTCTGTGGATAACTCCATCTGCGCCCCAGCACGGCGTCCGAACGTGCTGCGATGTCGTGGTGGACGACCTCGATGACCTGATGACACTGACCACCGTGATGGCCCTGAACAACGGCGTGCTGAGAAGACGGGACCATCGGACGTCGCGGGCCGGCTTCGACCGACTCGTCCGCTCGGGCGCAATCGTCCGGGTGCTCCCCGGCACCTTCGTGAACGCGCAGCTGATCACCAGCCGGCTCTCCCGGTGCGCCGCTGCGCTGGCCACCTACCCCGGATCGCTGCTGTGGGGCACGGACGCCGTCGCCGCGCTCACCCGGACCCTGGACAAGACCGCGTTCGGCCGCCAGGACACCGTCGGACTGGCGCACCCCCAGTCCCGGTACGCGGCGCCCGGTGTGCGCTGGACCCGCCGGACGGTTCCGGCCGAGCATCGGGTCCGGATCGACGGCCTGCGCTGTGCCTCGGCGTCCTATCTGGCAGTGGAAGCGGCTGCCCGCGATCAGGGCGCCATGATCGAGCGCTTCCTGCGCGCAGGTCTGGTGAAGCCCGCCGAACTGTCGGACGTCCTGCCCGCGCTGGCCAGCACCAAGGGTCATCGCGAGCGATGCCGGGTTGTCCGGGCCAGTCAGGACAACCCGTGGTCGGGTGGGGAACGCCGGCTGCAGGCATTGCTGCGCAAGCATCGGATCACCGGCTGGGTGGCGAACGCCGAACTGATGATCGACTCTCGCCGCTGCTTCCCTGACGTGTTGTTCGAAGCGGCTCGGCTCGTCCTCGAGTTCGACGGCTACGGGGTGCACACCAAGCCCGAGGTGTTCGAGTCCGACCGACGCCGGCAGAACGCGCTGGTGATCGGCGACTACCGGGTCCTGCGCTACACCTGGAAACAGCTCACCGAGGACCCCGATACCTTGATCGCTGAGGTCCGCACCCTGATGGCTCGCCAGATTACGTCCGATCCTGACCAGACTTGAGGCGGCTGAGGCGGGCGGTCGTCCAAATCGGACGTAATCCGGCGAGCCCGTGCGCGGCCGACGAGCCTCAGAAGGAGTAGACCGGCTGGCTGCCGTAGGGGATGCGATCGGTGTCGACGATCTCCTTGCCGAGCGGCACGCAGGTGACCGGGATCATCTTGATGTTCGCGATCGCCAGCGGAATGCCGACGATGGTGATCGCCTGTGCGGCCGCGGTGGTCAAATGCCCGATGGCCAGCCAGAGCCCGGCGACCAGGAACCAGATGATGTTGCCGAGCGCGGAACCGACGCCCGCGGTGGGCTTGGCGACGATGGTCTTGCCGAACGGCCACAGCGCGTAAGAAGCCATCCGGAACGAGGCGATGCCGAACGGGATGGTGACAATGAAGATGCAGGCGATCAGCCCGAAGAAGAAGTAGCCGATGGCCAGCCACAGGCCGCCGAAGATCAGCCAGATGAGGTTCAACAGGGTGCGCATGAAGAGTGCCTTTCGTCCGGCGCAGGTGCGCCGTCCGTTCCAGTCTGCGGGCTCCTGTCACCGACCACGGGGGTCGCGGGGGATGGTTCAGGGACGACTCCGGGAGCTAACTCAGGACATGGACCACGTCGCGGTCACCGGATGCGAGCACCGGCCGGATCTTGGTATCGAATGTGATCAACCGCGCCGCATGCCGGGCGGCTAGGTTGACCAGGTGCAGATCGGTCACCTGTCGAAATCCGACCAGTCCGGACAGCCCGATGTGCGCTTCGGCAAGGGACGAGTCATCGGCCAGGAAGCGCCACCGCGGTTGCGCACGCACAGAGCCGAGCGAAGCGAGCGCGGCAGAACCGGGCACCGGCAGGCCGGCGACGGCGGGGTTGAGCGACACCCGGAGGAAGCCGGCCTCGGTGATCGCAGTGGTGGCGAACGACGCGGTGGCCGCGAACCATGCCTGCGCGGCCTGGTGGTGGACGTGTTGCGGATGAAGCAGTGCCACCAGCACGTTCACGTCGGGCAGGTCGAACTCACTCATCGAGCAGGGCCTCGGCGACCAGTTCGTCGGTGATCAGATGATCCGGCGCGGTAGGCAGCAGCACCAGCCCGTCGGCGCGGGCCACGGCCGGAGCCGGGGCAGCCAAGCTGGCCAGCGCCAATTCAGAGACGGCGTCGCCGATGCTCCGATTCCTGCCTTCGTTCACCCGCGCACGAGCGGCTGCCAGCACCCGCGGATCGAGGTCGAGAGTGGTTCGCATGACCCCAGGATACGACGCATCACACATCACGCATCACTCGGGAGAGGCGAAGCCCATCGACCCACCGGCGCGGGAACGCAGACGATTCCGCCGATAACCTGACCGCATGACCGAGACACCTCCCCGAGTGCAGCGCGAGGTCGTGTCGTTCGTCCGGCGCAGCGCCCGGATGAACCCCAGTCAAGAGAAGGCCTGGCGCGAGCATGCCGACTGGGTGATCCGGGTGCCGAAGCGGCTCACCAGCACCTCGGTGGCCTCGGACGCCCATGTCGACTGGGCGTCCGTCTTCGGCCGAGACGCCCCGCTGGTGGTGGAGATCGGCGGCGGCACCGGCGATGTGATCGCGGCCGTCGCCGCCGCGCATCCGCAACGCGACCACGTCGCCTTCGAGGTCTTCGAGCCGGCCGTGGCCAGCACTCTCTCCAAATGCGCGCGGGCCGGGGTGGCCAACCTCCGGGTCGTCGTCGCCAATGGTGTGGACGCCCTGGGCACGCTCATCGAGGATCGCTCGCTGGCCGAGCTGTGGACCTTCTTTCCCGACCCGTGGCACAAGAAGCGGCATCATAAGCGGCGGCTGGTGTCGCGTCCGTTCGCCGATCTGGTCGCCGCCAAGCTGGCCGACGGCGGGGTCTGGCGGCTGGCCACCGACTGGGCCGACTACGCGTCAGCGATGCGCGAGGTGCTGGACGATCATCCGGTGCTGGTCAACCGCTACAACGGCTGGGCGCCACGGTGGGAAGATCGTCCGCAGAGCAGGTACGAGGCCAAGGGAATCGCGGCCGGCCGGACCATCTACGACCTGTGTTACGGCATCCGAGAAGGGGGACGGCGGTGAGGCTGCGCCTCGACATCGCCTACGACGGCACCGAATTCCACGGCTGGGCGGCCCAGCGCGGCCTGCGCACCGTGCAGGAAGAGCTCGAGGCCTGGATTCCGCGGGTGCTGCGGCTCAGCGAACCGGTCAGCCTGACCTGCGCCGGCCGCACGGACGCCGGGGTGCACGCCCGCGGTCAGGTCGCCCACGTCGATCTGCCGGACGTGAGCGACGTCCCGCGGACCATCGCCGAATTGAGCTACCGGCTGCGCAACGTGCTGCCGTCCGACCTGGTGGTGCGCCGGGTGAGCCTGGCCCCGCCCGGTTTCGACGCCCGCTTCTCGGCGATCTGGCGGCGCTACGTGTACCGGATCGCCGACGCGACGCCCGACCCGTTGCTGCGCATTCACGTCACCCCGCTGCGCACCGAGCTCGACCTGCAGAAGATCAACGCGGTGGCCGGACGGCTGCGCGGCCTGCACGACTTCGCGGCCTTCTGCAAGCAGCGCGAGGGTGCCACCACGATCCGCAACCTGCTGCAGCTGTCGGCACGCCGCACCTGGGGCGACGTCGCCGAGATCACCGTCCGGGCGGACGCATTCTGCCACTCGATGGTGCGTTCGCTGGTCGGTGCCCTGGTCACCGTCGCCACCGGGCGCCGGGAGCCCGAGTGGCTGATCGGCCTGCTCGACGCCGGCCGGCGCGCAGGTGAGGTCCGGGTGATGCCGCCGGGCGGGCTGACCCTGGAAGAGGTCGGCTATCCGCGCGACAAGGAGTTGGCGGCCCGCGCCGCCGAGGCCCGCGCCCGGCGCACCCTGGACGCCGCCAGCAGCCCGGAGTCCGCGGAGTGAGCCACTACTTCACCGCGCCCACCTCGGTTGAGAGGCGGCGGCACATCGACGTCCGATTCTGGGACACCGACTGGCGTTTCACTACGGCCAATGAGGTGTTCTCCGGCGACGGCCTCGATCTGGGCACCAGCGTCCTGCTGCGTTCGGCGGCACCACCGGCGGACGCCTCACGGCTGCTCGACCTGGGCTGCGGCTGGGGCGTGCTGGCGGTCGCGCTGGCCACCGCCTGCCCCGCTGCCGTGGTGGACGCGGTCGACGTCAACCCGCGCGCACTCGCCTTGTGCGCCGCCAACGCCCGCGCCCACGGCGTCGCCGACCGGGTGCGTCCGTCGCTGCCGGACGCCGCCGAGGCCGGCGTCCGGTATGACGAGATCTGGTCCAACCCGCCGATCCGGATCGGCAAGGACGCCTTGCACGAGCTGCTGCTGACCTGGCTGCCCCGACTGACACCGGACGGCGCGGCCCGCCTGGTCGTCGGCCGCAACTTGGGCGCCGATTCGCTGCAGCGCTGGCTGATCGACCAGGGCTGGGCCTGCGAGCGGACGGCCAGCGCGAAGGGCTTCCGGGTCTTCGCGGTGACCCGGACGTCCGGCTGAGCCCGATCTGTCGCACGGGCCCGATCCGCCGATCCGGTACCGGGTGTGTCTGCCGCACCGCGCGCTATAGAGCCCCTAAGGTTGGCCGCGGGCCAGACTGGCTGGCCGACGCGGAAGCAAGGAGCCCCCCATGGCTGACGAGAATGCCGCGAACACCGGCACCTTCATCGACGACCTGGTCGCCAAGGCCAAAGGGGTCGGCGGACAGGTCCGGGAATTCACCGAAGACGCCTTCGACCGCGTCCGCGAGTTCTCCGCCTCGGCTGGCGACAACATCAAGAATTTCGCCACCGATGCCGGTGGGAACATCATGGGCTTCGCCACGGACGCCGGCGACAACCTGAAGAACTTCTCGACCTCGGCAGGCGACAACATCAAAAACCTCGCTGCCGGGGCGCGCGAGAAGAGCCAGCAGGCGTTCGACGAGTTCCGGGGCCGCATCGACGGCGGCACCAAGAAGGAGCAGCGTCCCGACGACGACGCGGAGTGACGGGGAGGTTTCGCAACTCAGCCGGCGAGTCCGCGGTGGTGGGTTACCCTGATGCCACCTGAACCACTGCAGGGGAACCCGGTGCGAATCCGGGGCTGACCCGCAGCCGTGACGCCAGCGATGGCCCAGTCGGAATGCCTGCATATGTTCTGGCTCTGTCAACCTGTCGTGGCACGCGGGTGAGCCGGATGGACCCCGGGTCTGACCTCGTCCGCATGCCCGTGCGAAAGGACCCATCCAGATGCACTCACCATTGAGGCGCTCGCTCGCTGCCGGGACTGCAGCGGCATTGGCGCTGACCGGCCTGATCCAGTCGTCGCCATGGGCGTCCGCGGCCGGTGCGGCCGACGCGACCAAGGCCGCCAATTTCATCGTTCGCAACCTTCCGGCCACCGGCGACGGCGCCGGCGCGTCGATGACCGCGGCGCTCGGCCTGGCGACCACCGGGAGCTGCAGCTACGCGCCAGCGGCCCGCACCCTGGTGAAGCAGATCGAGAAGAACGCCAAGTCGTACCTGTACCCGAGCAAGAAGCTCAACCAGGCGCGGGCCGCGAACATGGCGATCACGGTGCAGGCGCTGGGTCTCAACCCGAAGAAGTTCGCCGGCTACAACCTGGTCTCGCTGGTCACCAAGGGCCTGCCGAAGGACGGTCAGGTCGGTTCGTCGAAGTCCGCCTTCAGCCAGAGCCTCGGCATCATCGCCTTGCAGCGGGCCGGGGCCACGATTCCGGTCACGCTGCTGACCAATCTGCTCGGCCAGCAGGACACCTCTGGTGCGTTCGGCTACGAAAACAACGGGTTCGACGCCGATCCCGACACCACCGCGATGGGCATTCTGGCGCTGAAAGCGCTCGGCCACCTCGATCCACAGGTCGCCGAGGCGGTCAGTTGGGCGAAGGGTCAGCAGAAGCCGGCCGGGTATTGGGAGAACTACTCCCCGGTCGACTCCACCGGCCTGCTCGGCTCCGCGCTGGGCAGCGGCACCGAGGTGACCAAGGCCAAGCAGTGGCTGGGCACCGTGCAGCACTCCGACGGGGGCTTCCCGAACTCGCTGGACGCCGGCACGGCGTCCGATGTGATGGCCACCGCCAACGCCCTCTACCTGATCACCGGCAAGTCCGCGCTGGACGCATCGCTCAACCTGGGGAAGTGCCCGAAGAGCCCGCCCTCACTGCCGAAGGCGACGGACTCGTGCACCGGGGTCTGGGTCGTGGTCGATCGCGGCAACGGTCAGCAGACCGTGCGTTGCGCCACGAAGTACGCCAACGGGCTGGACGCCCTGAAGAGCGCCGGGTTCTCGACCAAGACCATGTCGACCAACTTCGGCCCGTTCCTGTGCCGGATCCAGAAGTACCCGAGCACCTGCACCTCGACCGCGAACACGTTCTGGGGCTACTGGAGCGCCGAACAGAAATCGGACGGCAGCTGGGGTGAGTGGACGGAGTATGCGGTCGGCGCCAGCCAGTCGAAGCCGAAGCAAGGCACCGCCGAGGGCTGGATCTACGGACCGTGGCTGAACGGCGCGGCCCCAGACCTGGCCACCCCGCCGAAGGGCTACGCGGCCAGTCCGATCCCGACCATCGCCGGGACGGCTACGGTCGGCCAGACCCTGACTGCCACGTCCGGCACCTGGACGCCGACGCCCGACAGCCTCAGCTACCAGTGGTACCGCTCCGGCAAGTCGATCTCGAAAGCCACCAAGGCGACCTACACGCTGACCAAGTCGGACGCGAAGAAGACCATCACGGTCAAGGTGACCGCCGAGAAGGACGGGTACCAGACGGTGAGCCGCACGTCGGCTCCGACCGTGAAGGTGAGCAAGTGAGGCGATTCCTCGCCGCGGTCGCGCTGGCGACAATGTTCGCCGCCAGCGCGACCGCACCCTCGGCGCCGGCTGCCACAGTCCTCCGGGCCCGCACCCTGCCACAGGCGGCGTCTTGCAGCGGGGTGTGGGTAGTGGTCGACTTCGGCAGCCTGAGCGGCGGCATTTCGACCCGGTGCGCGACCAGCTACGGCACCGGCGCGGCCGCGCTGCGCAGCGCCGGGTTCTCCCCCACCATCACCGACGGCTTCGTCTACAAGATCAGCGGCAAGCCGAGCAAACCGGACATCAACAAGGCGTACTGGTCGTACTGGCACGCCACCCCCAAGGCGGACGGCAGCTACGGCGGCTGGACGTATTCCAACCTCGGCGCAAACGGCTACAAGCCGACGTCCGGCAATGCCGAGGGCTGGCGCTACCAGTCGCTGAGCGACGGCAAGGTCCCGCCGGGCGCCGCGCCACCGGCCGCCACGCAGGACGAGCCCACGCCGTCCACGACCCCGAGCAAACCGAAGCCCAAGCCCACGAAGAAGGCCTCCCCGACCAAGAAACCTGCCGCGAGCGCGAAGCCGGGCAGCACGTCCGCCAGGCCCAGCGCGACTGCGAAACCGAGCAAGACCACCGCGAGCAGCACACCCAGCGCATCCACCGAACCCGGCACGACCGCGACGCCGACCGTCACCGCCCAGTCCAGCGACACCGGGACGTCCGTCCCCGCGACCGCCGGGGTGCCGATCACGGTCGCCGCCCCCGTCGACGACTCGGGTTCGGGATCGCCGGCGGGCCTGATCACCACCCTGGGAATCGTCCTGGCCGGTGCGGCCGGGCTTGGACTCTGGTGGTGGAAGGGCAGGAAGCCCTGAGATCGCTGCACCCATGGGCCTGGTGGTGTTGGGCGATCGGCATCGGACTGGCCGTCAGCGGCACCACAAACCCGCTGCTGCTCGTGCTGATCGCGCTGGCCGTGGTGATCGTGGTGATGATCCGGCGCACCGCCGCTCCCTGGGCGCGTTCGGTGCGGGCCTATCTGCTGCTGGCGTTGTTCGTGATCGCCATGCGGGTGTTCTTTCAGATCCTGATCGGCGGCAGCGGCGGCGAAACAGTGTTCTTCACCCTGCCCGAGATTCCGCTGCCCGAGTGGGCGGCCGGCATCCGGCTGGGTGGCGCGGTGACCGCGGAGGGGCTCGTCTACACCCTGTACAGTGCCCTCCGACTAGCGGTGATGCTGCTCGGCATCGGCGCGGCGAATGCGCTGGCCAACCCGCGCCAGGCGCTCAAATCGGTGCCGGCCGCCTTGTATGAGGCGTCCGTGGCGGTGGTGATCGCGCTCACCGTCGCGCCGCAGCTGATCGAGAGCGCGCAGCGGGTGCGCCGGGCCCGTCGGCTGCGCGGCGACCCGGTCCGGGGCATCCGCGCGCTGGGTCGGATCGCGCTGCCCGTCCTCGCCGACGCGATCGAACGGTCGATGGCGCTGGCGGCCGGAATGGAGGCCCGCGGCTTCGGCCGCACCCGAGAACGACCGGTAGCGGGCGCTCTGCCGTTGATGATCGTCTCGTCGACGATCGCGTTGCTGGGCGCGTTCCTGCTGCTCAGCACGGCGTACTGGGAGGTCGCGACGGCCACGCTCGGGCTCGGCATCGTCGGCACCGGCTTGGGCCTGCGGCTGGCCGGACGCGCGCTGCGGGTGACCAGCTACCGTCCGCACCCGTGGTCCTGGCGATCGACCGGGGTCGCGCTCAGCGGCGTCCTGGCTGCCGCGATCGTATTCACCCTGGGCTGGCTCGAGACAACCTACGACACCGTGTTTCCCTCGACAGATCCGTTGGTCTGGCCAGAGTTGACCCTGCCGATGCTGGCCGCGGTGGCCTGCTGCCTGGCTCCGCTGGCGTTCACCGTGCCGCCTCGATTTCCAGCCGTCGAGAACCCCCGGACCGACAGCCGGGTCCGCGCCCTGCGCGGTGGAGCACCGGCATGATCGCCTGGCAGGACGTCACCGTCAGCTACCCGGACGCCGACCGACCCACCCTGCGTGGGATCGGTCTGGAGATTCCGGACGGCGACCTGTGCCTGGTGGTCGGCCCCACCGGCAGCGGCAAATCCACCCTGCTGGGCAGCATCAACGGCCTGGTGCCTCATTTCACCGGTGGCACCCTGTGCGGCCGGGTCACGGTCGCCGGACGCGACACCGCCGGTCATCGCCCACGGGAGCTGGCCGAGTGGGTCGGCTACGTCGGCCAGGATCCGCTGCGCGGGTTCGTCACCGACACCGTCGAGGACGAGGTCGCCTACGGCATGGAGCAGCTCGGGGTCAGCCCGGTGGCGATGCGCAAACGGGTCGAGGAGACCCTCGACCTGATGGGCATCGCCGAGCTGCGCCGGCGTCCACTGATCGAACTGTCCGGCGGCCAGCAGCAGCGGGTGGCGATCGCCGCCGTGCTGGCCGCACAGCCGCGGGTGCTGGTGTTGGACGAACCCACCTCGGCCCTCGACCCGACCGCCGCGCAGGACGTGCTGTCGGCGATCGCCACCCTGGTGCATGAGGTCGGGTTGACCGTGGTGCTGGCCGAGCACCGTCTGGAACGGGTGATGCAGGCAGCCGATTCGATGATCTGGCTGCCCGGCGAAGGCAGCGCCGAGTACGGCTCCCCCGCCGAGATCCTGGCCCGCGCCTCGGTGACCCCGCCGCTGGCCGCGCTGGCCCGCGCCCTGGGCTGGCCGACGGTGCCGCTCAGCGTCCGGGAGGCCCGGCGCCGCGTCGAGGCCTCCGGGATCACCATCGCCCCACCGCCGGCTCCGGACGCCTCCCCCGGCCCGGTTGCCCTGTCCGCCCGGAACATCGAGGTGCGCTACGGCCCGATCGGCGCCGTCCGCGGTGTCGATCTCGATCTGCACGCCGGCACGGTGACCGCCCTGCTCGGACGCAACGGCGCCGGCAAGTCGTCGCTGCTCTGGGCGCTGCAAGGCGCGTTGACCAGCGCCGGGACGATCGCCGTGGCCGGTCAGGACCCCCGGAAGCTGAGCGCCGTCGAGGCGCGCCGGCTGGTCGCCCTGGTGCCGCAGACCGCCGCCGATCTGCTCTATCTGCCCACGGTCGCCGCCGAATGCACACAGGCGGACGCCGAGAGCGGTGCCGAGCCCGGCACCACCATCGACCTGATCGCCCGGCTCGGCCTCGACCTGCCGCCCGAGCGCGATCCGCGCGACCTGTCCGAGGGCCAGCGGCTCGGACTGGTGCTGGCGATCCAGCTGGCCGCACGCGCCCCCGTGCTGCTGCTCGATGAGCCGACCCGCGGGCTCGACTACGCCTCGAAGGCCCTGCTGCACCGGATTCTGGACGCCCTGGCCGCCGACGGCATCGCTATCGCGCTGAGCACCCACGATGTCGAGTTCGCCGCGCTGGCCAGCCGGCGGCTGCTGTTGATGGCCGACGGCGAGGTGATCGCCGACGGCAGCACCGCCGAACTGCTCACCTCGTCCCCGGCCTACGCCCCGCAGATGGCGAAGGTGTTCGCGCCGGTTCCGGTGCTCACCCCGGCCGACGTGGCACGGGGGCTGCTATGACCGGCCTCCGCTGGCAATCGGCACTGGCGCTGATCGTGGCGGTCCTCGCCGGCATGATCGCCTTCGCCTGGCCGCTGTTCCTGCGTCCGGAAGGCAGCGCCAGCCCGCTGCAGGCGCCGATGGTGTTCGCTCTGGTGCTGCCGCTGTCGCTCGCCATCGTGCTGGCCGAACTGGCCGGCGGCGAGCTGGACGTCAAAGCGCTCGCCATGCTCGGCGTCCTGGCCGCGGTGGGCAGCATTCTGCGTCCGCTCAGCGCCGGGACGGCGGGCTTCGAACTGGTCTTCTTCCTGCTCATCCTGGCCGGACGGGTCTTTGGTGCCGGTTTCGGCTTCGCGCTGGGCGCGATCACCCTGTTCACCTCGGCTCTGATCACCTCCGGTGTCGGGCCGTGGCTGCCCTACCAGATGCTGGCCGCCGGCTTCATCGGGCTGTTCGCCGGCTGGCTGCCGAAAGCGTCCGGACGTGGTGAGCTGGTGCTGCTGGCCGGCTACGGGATGGTGTCCGCGTTCGGCTACGGCTGGCTGATGGACTTCTCGTTCTGGCCGTTCGCGCTCGGCGACGGCACCCAGCTGTCCTTCGACCCGGCTGCGACCCCGCTACAGAATCTGCATCGGTTCGCGCTGTTCAACCTGGCCACCTCGATGGGCTGGAACCTGGGCCGGGCGTTGACCAATGCGGTGGTGATCCTGATGGTCGGCGCACCATTGCTGCGGCTGTTGCGGCGGACCGCGCGTCGGGCCAGCTTCACCGCCGGCCACGGAGTGCGAACCGATCCGCTGCCGACGATCGAGCCAGCCGGAACCTCCCCGTCGGCGGGGCCGTCCGCCGGCTCCGATCCCGATCCCGCCCGTGCGGAGGTGCCACCGATTCGTCCGGCAGGGAATACTGGGCCGTGAATTGTGGGTTGACCCAATCAAGAAGCCCCAACGAAGGAGTACCGATGACGTACACGCTGCCGGACCTCGATTACGACTACGGCGCACTCGAGCCGCACATCTCCGCACAGATCATGCAGCTCCATCACGACAAGCACCACGCCGCCTACGTGGCCGGTGCGAACACGGCGCTGGAGAAGCTGGCCGCGGCCCGCGAGAGCGGCGACTTCGCCGCCATCAACAAGCTCGAGAAGGACCTCGCCTTCCACCTGGGCGGACACATCAACCACTCGGTGTTCTGGAAGAACATGTCGCCGGACGGCGGCGGCCGTCCCGACGGTGAGATCGCCGCCGCGATCGACGAGTTCTTCGGCTCGTTCGAGGGCTTCCAGAGCCAGTTCAACGAGGTCGCCAACGGCCTGCAGGGCTCGGGCTGGTCGGTGCTGGTCTGGGACACCCTGGGCAAGCGGCTCAACATCAACCAGCTGTTCGACCAGCAGGGCAACCTGCCGGTGGGCCAGCTGCCGGTTCTGCAGCTCGACATGTGGGAGCACGCCTTCTACCTGCAGTACCTGAACGTGAAGGGCGACTACGTGAAGGCGTGGTGGAACGTGGTCAACTGGGCCGATGTCACCGAGCGCTTCACCAAGGCCCGCGAGGCCAGCTCCGGCCTGTTCTGAGCACCCATCGTCGAACGGCCCCGGGATGATCCCGGGGCCGTTCGTCGTCGTCCGGGACGCCGGCGTCGATCCATAGCATGACGCGGGGAGATTTGCGTGTCTTCTCAGCTTCCGTCACACTCGTTCTCAGGTTGTTCTTATGAACTCCTCCGGAATCCCCGAGTAACTGGAGCTGTAAACACGTGATCTGGTCCTGGAAGCTGACCGCCCTCACCGGCGCCGTCGTCCTCGCCGGTGGTGCTGTCGCCGCCACCTCACTCGACAAATCCATCACTCTCACCGTCGACGGCCAGAGTTCTGTCAGCACCAGCTACGCCGGCACCGTCGGCGACGTGCTGAAGGCGAACGGCATCGAGCTCGGTCCGCGCGACCTGGTCTTCCCTGCGGTCGACTCCGCGGTCAGCGACGGCGGCACCGTCCAGGTGCAGTACTCGCGCAAGGTCACCCTGCTGGTCGACGGCAAGCCGACCGAGTTCTACACCACCGCGACCACTCTGGACGGCGCGCTGGCCGCCGCCGAGCTGCGCGGCCTGGGCGGCGCCGCCTTCTCGCTCTCCCGCTCGGCCGGCATCGGACGCGAAGGCCTCACCGTCGACGTCCGGACGGCGAAGCAGGTCACTCTGAAGGTCGGCGGGAAGTCCGAGAAGGTCACCACCACCGCCGCGACCGTCGCCGATCTGCTGGCCGAGCGGAAGCTGACCGTGGGCGCCAACGACCGGATCAAGCCCGCCCTGAGCACCGCAATCGTCGCCAAGCAGAATGTCACCCTGGACCGGGTCAGCATCACCACCCGCACGGTCACCGAGAAGATCGGCTACGGCACCACCAAGTCGACATCCACGTCGCTGTACGTCGGTCAGACCAAGGTCACCAAGGCCGGCCGCAACGGCAAGGCCACCGTCACCTACGAATACACCAAGGTCAACGGCGGCGATGCCACCAAGAAGGTCCTGAAGCGGGTGGTGGTGACCGCCCCGGTGAACCAGAAGCTGCTGGTCGGCACCAAGAAGGTCGCTGACGGCGGCAGCGGTGGCGGCCTCAACCTGGCCCGCGCCGCGATGTGGGACAGAATCGCCAAGTGCGAGTCCGGCGGCAACTGGCATATCAACACCGGTAACGGCTACTACGGCGGGCTGCAGTTCGCCAACGCGTCGTGGCGCGCCAACGGTGGCACCGACTTCGCCCCGCGTGCCGACCTGGCCAGCCGCGCCGAACAGATCACCGTCGCCAACCGCTATTACGCCAAGGCAGGGCTCGCGCCCTGGGGCTGCCGCCACGCGGCCTGACCCATCCGATCAACGAAGAGGGAGTTCGCAGATGCAGTTGACCACGAAGGGGTCGGCGCTCGTCGCCTGCGGTGTCCTGCTGCTCGCCGGCCTGAGCAGTGTGCCAGCCAATGCCGCCGACAATGAGGACGCCGGGCAGTCCAGCAGTAGCGGCTCGACGGTGACCACGAAGACGTCCAGCAAGAAGGTCACCCTGAAGTACGCCACGGTCAAGATGGGGACCAAGTCGCTGTACAAGGGCGATTCCAAGGTAGTCACCAAGGGCCGCAACGGCAAGGCCACCCAGACGTACCAGACCACGACCGTGGACGGCGTCTCCACCACCGTGTTGGTGAAGGAGCAGATCACCAAGAAGGTGGTCAACAAGGTCGTCAAAGTCGGCACCAACGGCAAGCACAAGATCAACCTGGCCCGGCTGAACCAGTGGAACAAGATCGCGAAATGCGAGTCCGGCAACCGCTGGCATGTCAACACCGGCAACGGCTACTACGGCGGACTGCAGTTCAACCTCGCCACCTGGAAGTCTGTCAAAGGCCAGCATTTCGCCAAGTACCCGCACAAGGCGACCAAGTCCGAGCAGATCACCGTCGCGAATCGCCTCTACGCCACGCGCGGCTTCAAGCCGTGGAGCTGCCGCCACGTCCTCTGAGCCCTGCGCAGGCCACCTTCCACATCGCGCCAGCTTAAATTTATGTGGGGCTCGCCGAATTCGGCGAGCCCCACATAAATTTGAGCGAGCGCGGAGGAAGAACGCAGCACTCAGGCCTTGGCGTCCTCATCGGCGGACGGCGCCGACGGGGCGGACGCCGAAGAGGGAGACGACGGGGCCGACTCCTCCTTCTTGGCCCGCTTCGGAGCGGCCGGCGCGGCCTTCTTGGCCGGCGCGGCGGACCCACCCTTGGCCTTGGCCTTGTTCTTGCGGGATTCCTCGACCGACTCGGTGATGATCTCGATCACGGCCATCGGGGCGTTGTCGCCCTTGCGAGGCCCGACCTTGGTGATCCGGGTGTAGCCGCCATCGCGATCGGCCAGCTTCGGGGCGATCTCGGTGAACAGGACGTGCACCACACCCTTGTCGGTGATGGTGGTCAGCACCTGGCGCCGGTTGTGCAGATCGCCGCGCTTGGCCTTGGCGATCAGTCGCTCGGCCAGCGGCTGGACGCGCTTCGCCTTGGCCTCGGTCGTGGTGATCTTGCCGTGCTCGAAGAGCTGGCTGGCCAGGTTGGCCAGGATGATCCGCTGGTGGGCCGGCGAGCCGCCGAACCGGGGGCCCTTGGTTGGCTTGGGCATTTCGGGTTTCTCCTATTCGCGGATCAGTACTCGTCGCCGAAGTCGGCGTCGTCGTTGTAACGGTTGAGAGCAGCCAGCGGGTCGAAGCCGGGCGAGCTGTCCTTCAGCGACAGGCCCATCTCGTGCAGCCGCAGCTTGACCTCTTCGATCGACTTCGAGCCGAAGTTGCGGATGTCGAGCAGATCCTGCTCGGACCGCGACACCAGCTCGGAGACGGTGTGGATGCCCTCGCGCTTGAGGCAGTTGTAGCTGCGCATGGTGAGCTTCAGCTCTTCCACCGGCAGCGCCAGGTCGGCGGCCAGCTGCTCGTCGACCGGCGACGGGCCGATCTCGACGCCCTCGGCCTCGACGTTCAGCTCGCGGGCCAGGCCGAACAGCTCGACCAGGGTCTTGCCGGCGGACGCAACGGCGTCCCGCGGGGTCATCGAGGGCTTGGTCTCGACATCCAGGGTGAGCCGGTTGAAGTCGGTGCGCTGCTCGACGCGGGTGGCCTCTACCTTGTAGGTGACCTTCAGCACCGGGCTGTACAGCGAGTCGACCGGCACCCGGCCGATCTCGGAGTCCAGGTTCTTGTTCTGGGCGGCCGACACGTAGCCGCGGCCGCGCTCGACGACCAGCTCCATCTCGATCTTGCCGGTGTCGTTCAGGGTGGCGATGTGCAGGTCGGGGTTGTGGATCTCCACCCCGGCCGGCGGCGCGATGTCGGCGGCAGTGACCTCACCGGGGCCGGCCTTGCGCAGGTACATCACCACCGGCTCGTCCTCTTCGGAGGACAGCACCAGGCTCTTCAGGTTGAGGATGATTTCGGTGACGTCCTCGACGACTCCCTCGATGGTCGAGAACTCGTGCTGGACGCCCTCGATCTTGATGCTGGTGACGGCCGCGCCCGGGATGGACGACAGCAGCGTGCGGCGCAGCGAGTTGCCGAGGGTGTAGCCGACACCCGGCTCCAGCGGCTCCACGACGAAGCGGGAGCGGTAGTCGTCGATGACCTCTTCGGTCAAGGTCGGACGCTGTGCGATGAGCATGAAGTTATGTTCCTTTCCTGCCGACCGCTATATGACGGCAGTCATGGTCCCGCCCGAGTCGGTCCCGTGCGGGGTTCGGGGACGCCGGCGCGAACCGGCGTCCCCGATGAGGCGTTACTTGGAGTAGAGCTCGACGATCAGCTGTTCCTGGACGTCGACGGTGATCTGGTCGCGCACCGGCAGCTGGTGCACCAGGATGCGGCCCTTGTTCGGGCGCACGGTCAGCCAGCCCGGAACGGAACGCTCGTGGTGGGTCTCACGGGCGATCACGAACGGCAGCGTTTTGATCGACTTCGGCGCGACATCGATGATGTCGTACGGGCTCACCCGGTAGGACGGGATGTTGACCTTCTTGCCGTTGACCAGGAAGTGGCCGTGCACGACCAGCTGGCGAGCCTGCCGGCGGGTGTTGGCCAGCCCGGAGCGGTATACGACGTTGTCGAGGCGTGATTCGAGGATGATCAGCAGGTTGTCACCGGTCTTGCCGGCCAGCCGGTTGGCTTCCTCGTAGTAGCGGCGGAACTGCTTCTCTAGCACGCCGTAGGCGTAGCGGGCCTTCTGCTTCTCTTTGAGCTGCAGCAGGTACTCGCTCTCCTTGGTCCGGCCGCGGCCGTGGACGCCGGGCGGGTAGGCGCGGCGCTCGAACGACTTGTCGTTGCCGACCAGGTCGGTGCCGAGCCGGCGCGACTTCTTGGTGATGGGTCCGGTGTAACGGGCCATGGTTCAGTCCTTCTCTCTGCTCGGGCTCAGACGCGACGGCGCTTGGGCGGACGGCAGCCGTTGTGCGGCACCGGGGTGACATCGGAGATCGGGCCGATCTCCAAGCCGACGGCGCCCAGCGAACGGATGGCGGTCTCGCGGCCGGAGCCCGGACCCTTGACGAACACGTCCACGCGCTTCATGCCGTGCTCCATGGCGCGGCGTCCGGCGGCCTCGGCGGCCATCTGGGCGGCGAACGGGGTCGACTTGCGCGAGCCCTTGAAGCCGACGGTGCCGGCGGAGGCCCACGAGATCACCGCACCAGTGGGGTCGGTGATGGTGATGATGGTGTTGTTGAACGTCGACTTGATGTGCGCCTGACCGGCGGTGACGTTCTTCTTCTCCTTGCGGCGCAGCTTCGTCTTGGAAGCTGCCTGAGCCTTGGTGCGGCCTGCAGTAGCCATGTGTTTTCAGTACTCCTGGTATCTCGTGTGAGGAGGAGCCGCGTCAGCGGCCCTTCTTCTTCCCGGCGACGGCCTTCTTCTTGCCCTTGCGGGTGCGGGCGTTGGTCCGGGTGCGCTGACCGCGGACCGGCAGGCCCATGCGGTGACGACGGCCCTGGTAGGAGCCGATCTCGATCTTGCGCCGGATGTCGGCGGCGACGGTGCGGCGCAGGTCGCCCTCGGTCTCGTAGTTCGCCTCGATGTGATCGCGAAGCGCGACGAGGTGCTCGTCGGTCAGCTGGTGGACACGGATGTCGCCACTGATGCCAGTGGCGGCCAGGGTTTCGGCGGCTCGGGTACGGCCGATGCCGAAGATGTAGGTGAGGGCGATCTCCAAGCGCTTCTCGCGCGGCAGATCGACCCCGATGAGGCGTGCCATGAGGCGTTTCCTTTCAGTTCCGGACGGGGCGTCGACCCGGTCCGCGGAGGTGTCTGGCGTGATGCGTCCCCTCGCCGCCTCGGCGTGGGCCCCGGCCTCCGACCGGGGGTGGCAGCGGGATTGCTTCCGCTGGTGCGATCACGTTGTTCTGTTGGTCCGTCCTCAAAGGACGGTGGACGGCGCGCCGTCCGGTGCTGCGGCCCGACGGCGCAGACCAGGTCAGCCCTGGCGCTGCTTGTGCCGCGGGTTGTCGCAGATCACCATCACGCGACCGTGCCGGCGAATGACCTTGCACTTGTCGCAGATCTTCTTGACGCTCGGCTGAACCTTCATCGAGCAACTTTCTGACTCGTCGCTCCGGACAAAGCTGTCCCCGGGCACGAAGGCTCGGGGAATCAGTGGCCGGAACCGGTGGTGGATGATGTCGTACGGATCACTTGTGCCGGTAGACGATGCGGCCGCGGGTCAGATCGTAGGGAGACAGCTCGACGACGACGCGGTCGGCCGGGAGGATACGGATGTAGTGCTGCCGCATCTTGCCGCTGATCGTGGCCAGCACGCGATGGCCGTTGGCGAGTTCCACCCGGAACATCGCGTTCGGCAGTGCTTCGACGACCTGGCCCTCGAGTTCGAGGGCACCTTCCCTTTTCGCCATTGCTCCCAATCTGAACGTGGACGCACCTGAGACACAGGTAACCGACGAGCGAGTCTAGTCCAGGACGCCGGAGGCCCCCAAATCGAAGCCCGCTCCCCTGCCGACAGTCGAGCGCACCGACACCCCTTGCGGATCCGTTGGTCGAGCTTGTCGAGACCCTCCCCACCAGAAGCTGTCAGTGCCGCCTGCCAGGATCATGACCATCGGAGCCCGCGCCGCGCCACCGACCACAGGCCGAGAGGAACTTCAGACCCTTCTCTTGTATTCATACATATGTATTATTATACTACCTGCATGGACGCTTTCGCCAGGCTCGACGCCGCCGCTCTGACCACACTGGTCGACGGGCTGGCCGGCTTGACCTGTGGCGACCCGGTCGAACTCATCGACCAGATCACCCAGTTGGAGCGGCTCAAGAACGCCGCTGCGGCCGCGCAGGCACGGCTGACAATGGAGCTGCGCGGCGTCTTAGAGGCCGAAGCCAGGGCCGCGGGCCGCACCGTCACGCGGGTGTCCGCCTCCCTCGCCGGTGAGATCGGGCTGGCCCGGCACGAATCACCCCACCGCGCCAGCAGCCTGGTCGGCCTGGCGTCCGTACTGGCCACCGAAATGCCGCACGCGATGGCCGTGTTCAGCGCCGGCGACGTCTCCGAGTGGCGAGTCACCGTGTTCGCGCGGGAGACCGCCTGCCTGTCGAAGGCTCATCGCGTCGAAGCGGACGCCGAGCTCGGCCCGAAGCTGGCCGAGCTGTCCACCCGCGAACTCGCTGCCGAGGCCCGCAAGGTCGCCTACCGGCTCGACCCGCACAGCGTGGTCGCCCGCATCGGGCGGGCCGAGGCCGACCGCAACGTCACCATCCGGCCCGCACCCGACTGCATGGCGCGGGTCTCCGCCCTGCTGCCGGCCGCCCAGGGAGTCGCTGCCTACGCCGCCCTCACCCAAGCCGCGGACGCTGCCCGCGCGGCCGGCGACGAACGCACCAAGAACCAGGTCATGGCCGACACGCTCGTTGCCCGCGTCACCGGCCAGGAAGCCGCCCACGAGGTCGAGGTCGAGATCCAGTTGGTGATCACCGACGAAGCACTGCTCGGCACCCGCAACACGCCCGCCCGGCTTGCCGGCTACGGACCGATCCCCGCTGGGGTCGCGCGCAGGATCGCCGCCCATGCCAGCGAGAAGCTGCGGGGATGGATCCGCCGCCTCTACGGCACACCGGGCGAGGGGCGACTGGTCGCCATGGAATCGACCCGCCGCCGCTTCCCGGACGGCCTGGCCGCCTTCATCGCCACCCGTGACGACGTATGCCGCACACCGTGGTGCGACGCGCCCATCCGGCACACCGACCACATCACGCCCGCCGCGGCCGGCGGTGCGACCACTGCCGCCAACGGGCAGGGCCTGTGCGAGCAGTGCAACTACCTCAAAGAGCACTCCGGCTGGCGTCATACGGTCCAACCTGACGGCACCATCGGCGTCCGGACCCCCACCGGACACGAACACCACAGCCGACCACCCGATCTCCCCCACGAACCGGGCTTCACACCGTTCACCGTGGAGTTCCGATACTTCGGGTCCGCGGCCTGAGAGCTGAGGCAAAGCTCACTGCGACCTCAAGGCCGCGCGGCGAGCCTCCGGGTGACCGCCAACATGATCGGGGCGGCGATCAGACTGATGGTGGCCAACGTCATCTGGGTAGCACGTCGATCGATGCAGGCCTGATAGGCCGCCCTCGTGGTGTCGTCCAGGTGTTGCGTCGCCGGGTCAGGGGTGTAGGTCAGGATCCCGACCGCGCTGCCACACAGCTCGCCCCAGGTTCCAGTCACCTGCGTGACGGCCAAGAACAGGCCGAGCGCGGCCAGAGCCACCGACGCGACGGCTCCCACACGACGTCCCCAACTCGCCGGACGGCGCACCTCGTCGCGGACGGCGACCGCCGCAACCAGGCAGATGACCAGGGCAAAGCCGATCACGACCACATAGATGAAGGCGAACGGCATGCGGCGGTAGCTCCTTTGCTTCCAGGCTCGGAGAATACGTGTGAACCCCAAGCCACCGTCCGAACCCCGGACGGCCGTCCCAGATCGGGCCAGTAGACTCCGGGCGACCAGCCGCCCGCATCGAGGCGGGGCCCGAGCACCGACCAGGAGCACACGTGATCGTCCTCATCGGATTCATGGGTGCGGGCAAGACCACCATCGGTCGGCTGCTGGCCGAACGGCTCGGTCTGCCGTTCGTCGACAGCGACCTGGTCATCGAACATCAGCAGCGGCGCAGCATCTCGTCCCTGTTCGACGAGTTGGGCGAGCCAGGGTTCCGCGAGCTGGAGGAACGCACCATCATCGACTTGCTGGACGGGCAGGCGTGCGTGCTGTCGCTGGGCGGCGGCGCCTGCGGTTCGGCGGTCACCCGCGAGGCGCTGCGCCGGCACACCGTCATCTATCTGCATGTCGAACTCACCGAGGCCCTCGCCCGTGTCGGCGGCGACACCTACCGCCCACTGCTCGGCAAACCGGGCCTGGACACCCTCTACGCCAACCGGCTGGACGTCTACGCGACCACGGCGTCCATCACCTCGTTCACCACCGGACGCCGGGTCGAGGACGTCGCCTTCGAGATCCTGGCCCGGCTCACCTCCACCGCCGAACTGGACGGCAGCCCCGGCATCCTGGTCGCGCCGCCCGGCGGCAGCTACCGCGTCCATGTCGGTCACGGCGTCCTCGACCAGCTCGGACGGCTGCTGCCCGAGTTGCCCGAGGTGCGCCAGGTCGTGGTGATCTCCGGTCCCGGCGACGACGACACCGGCGACCGGGTCGCGGCCGCCGTCTCTCATGCGGTCTCCGACGTCCACCGACTGCGCCTGCCCGCCGACAGCACACCGGCCCAGGTGAAGAGTCTCGAGCAGGTCGGCGCCCTCGCCGGGCAACTGGCCGAACTCGCCATCCACCGCAGTGACCTGCTGATCGGTGTCGGCGGCGAGGCCACCGTCGACCTGGTCGGGTTCCTCAGCGCCACCTACCACCGCGGCATGCGGTTCGTCCTCGTGCCGACCACCCTCGAAGCCCAGGCCGATTCGGCGATCGGCGGCAAGAACGCCCTCGATCTGCCGCAAGGCCAGAATCTGCTCGGCCTCGTCCACCAGCCGGCGCTGGTGATGTGCGACGCCGACCTGGCGACGGGGCGTCCGGACTACCCCGCCGGGCTCGCCGAGATCGCCAAACACGCGTTCCTCGCCGACCCCGACCTGCTCGAATTCCTCCGCCGGCGCGCTGGCGAACTCACCGCCGGCGAGCCTGCCGAACTGTTGCACGTCGTCCGGCGCAGCGTCGAGATCAAGGCCGACATCGTCACCTCCGACGAACGCGAGCAGGGCGCGCGGGCCCACCTCAACTACGGCCACACCTTCAGCCGCGCCTTCGAATCCGCCGCACCGGGCCAACCCGCGGGCGCCCTCAGCCTCGGCATGATGGCCGCGGCCCACCTGTCGCATCGGCTCGGCTGGCTGTCGACGGACGGCCTGGACGCCCACCGCGGCGTGCTGGACGCCCTCGGCCTGCCGACCCGCGCCAGCTTCTCGATCGATCAGCTGGAGTGGGCGTTCGACCGGGACAAGAAGTTCCACGACGGCTGGCGGTTCATCGTGCTGCGCGACCTCGGCAGCCCGGTCGAGGCCCGGCCGCCGCGCGAGGTCGTGGAACTGGCGCTGGCCGACCTGGCGTCCGCCTGACACCATGTCCCCCACACCACAACCGTAAGGAAGCGCGATGTCCATCCTCGTCATCAACGGCCCCAACCTGAACCTGCTCGGCACCCGCGAGCCCGGCATCTACGGCGCCACCACGCTGGCCGACATCGAGGCCGCCGCGATCGCTCAGGGCGAGGCCGCCGGGCACACGGTCGAGTGCTTCCAGAGCAACCACGAGGGCGCCATCGTCGATCGCATCCACGCCGCCCGCACCGACGGCACCCAGTTCGTGGTGATCAACCCAGGCGCCTACACCCACACCAGCGTCGCCATCCGGGACGCCTTCGCCGGCGTCGAGGTCCCGTTCTGCGAGGTGCACATCTCGAACGTGCACAAGCGCGAGGCGTTCCGGCACCACTCCTACCTCTCCGACATCGCCGTCGGCGTGATGGCCGGCTTCGGGGTGATGGGCTACACCCTGGCGCTGGAGTTCGTCATCGAGCAGCTGAAGAACCAGGGCTGAACGACCCTCGCGTTTCGGGAGTTTACCCCCCTCGGATTTTGGGAGTTCTGCCTCCTCGAATTCTGGTAGCTTTGAAGCTGTGACAGTACCGACCGCCGCCATGGTCCCGCGCCGGGTGTCCCAGCTGCTCGATTCGTATGCGGCCGACGAGCCGGTTATCGCCCTGCACGGTCCGCGGTCAGTGGGCAAGTCGACGGTGTTGAGAGTCTTCGCCGACAGTCGGGGCGTCCCGGTCGTCGATCTCGATGACCCCGCAGTGCGGGACGCCGTACTGCCGAACGTAAGTACTGCCGTCGACGCCACGACACCGGTGTGCATCGACGAATATCAGCACGCGCTGGAAGTCCTCGACGCACTCAAGGCCAGGCTGAACCGAGAAGGCAGCCTGCCAGGCACGGCGGTCCTGACGGGGTCTACCCGACACGACGCGCTGCCGCGCACGGCTCAAGCGCTGACTGGCCGCTTGCATGTCATGACCATCTGGCCCTTGTCCCAAGGCGAGTTGGGTGGCGTTCGCGAGGACTTGGTGGAAGCCTTGCGAGCCGAACCCGATGGAACGGTTGCCGCACACCCGACCTCAGCCACAACGCGCGCCGAGTATGTCGAGCGAGTTGTTGCCGGCGGATTCCCGTTGGCGATCCGACGGGCCGCGGCCGCTCGCAACCGTTGGTTCGACAACTACATCGATCAGTCGATCGAGCGCGACGCGGCGGAACTGGCACGGCTCCGCCAACGGCAGGTGCTGCGCGATCTGCTCGGACGACTGGCCGCACGTACGGCGCAGGTCATGAACCTGGCAGAGACAACCAGCGATCTCGGGATCGATCGCAAGACCGCCGAGCAGTACACCCGCCTACTCGAGGACCTATTCCTCGTCGTCAGGCTGCCTGCCTGGGGCAAGACCCTCCGCGCCCGTGCGACGGCGAGGCCAAAGCTCCACATGGTCGATTCGGGCCTCGCCGCACGCCTGATGCGGGTCAGCCCCGCCAAACTGGCGACATTGGACGCCACCGCGCTCACTGAGTTCGGATGCCTGTTGGAGACCTTCGTCATCGGAGAGCTACGCAAGCAGGCCTCATGGCTTGATGAGGCAGTGGCCGTCGGACACTGGAGAACCCATGACCACGACGAGGTCGACTTCGTCATCGAGTTCGACGACGGCCGCGTGCTCGCCTTCGAAGTCAAGGCGAACGAACGGGTCGCGGGCTCCGATTTCAAAGCCATGCGTAAACTGCGCGAGGCGCTCGGAAGCCGATTCGTCGCCGGTGTAGCTTTCAGTACCGGTCGACGCTCGTACACCTACGAAGACCGCCTCCATGTGCTGCCGGTGGACCGGCTGTGGCGACCGGTCACATCGCACCTGTCCGACCTGGCCCGTGGCTGAGACCATGTCTCCCATGGAGAGGACTCGATTGGCCGTCGCCGGGGCCGGCCTGATCGGCAAGCGCCATCTCGAAGAGATCGACCGCAGCGACGCCGCGCAGTTGCACGCCATCGTCGAGCCCGGGCCGGACGGCGCACCGCTGGCGAAGCAGTACGGGGTGCCCCTCTACGCCTCGCTCGGCGAGCTGTTCGCCGCCGGAAAGCCGGACGGCATCATCCTGGCGACGCCGAACCGGTTGCATGTCGAGGGCGGCCTGGAATGCGTCGCTGCGGGCGTCCCGGTGATCGTCGAGAAGCCGATCGGCGACACCGTCGAGAACGCCTCCCGGCTGGTCGAGGCCGCCGAACGGGCCGGCGTCCCTGTGTTGACCGGGCACCACCGCAACTACAGCCCGGTGATGGCGACGGCCCGCGAGATCGTCCACAGCGGACGCCTCGGGCGGCTGGTCGCCGTGGTCGGCACCGCGATGTTCTACAAGCCGGACGACTACTTCGATGTCGGCGGCGGCTGGCGCCGGATGCCCGGCGGCGGTCCGATCCTGCTCAACCTGATCCACGAGGTGAACAACCTGCTGTCGCTGGTCGGCGACATCGTCCGGGTCCAGGCGGTCACCTCGAACGCCACCCGCGGCTTCGGTGTGGAAGACACCGCCGCGATGGTGTTCACCTTCGCCAACGGCGCCCTGGGCACCTTCCTGCTCTCCGACACCGCCGCGTCCGCCCGCTCCTGGGAGCAGACCGCACGCGAGAACCTCAGCTACTCCACCTTCCCGGACGAGGACTGCTACCACCTCGCCGGCACCGACGGATCGCTGTCGGTGCCGACCATGCGGATCCGCACCTTCCCCGGCACACGGTCTTGGTGGGAACCGATGGACACCGTCGTCGAGGACGTCGAGCGCACCGACCCGCTGGCCAACCAGATCACCCACTTCGCCGCCGTCATACGCGGCGAAGCAGAACCGATCTGCAGCGCCCGCGACGGCCTGAAGACCCTGCGGGTGGTGGAAGCCGTCGTCGAGGCGGCACGCACCGGCAAACCGGTCGAGATCACCGGCTGAACTGACTTTCGTCGGTCGAGCTGGTCGAGATCCAGGTTTCGACAAGCTCAACCAGCGTCGGACGGCGATCAGCGACCTCGATGCATCGGTAAGGTATACTTGCCTTACCGAAGGGACGATCATGACAACGCTCACCATCACCGCCAAAGGTCAGATCACGCTGCGCAAGGACATCCTGCAGGCGCTCGGGGTTCGCCCTGGGGACAAGGTCGACGTCCAGGTACTGCCGAACGGGCAGGTGACGCTGAGCCGCACCCGCCGGTCCGGATCGATCGAGGGATTCATCGGCGTCCTGCACGACAAGGTGACCACGCCGGTGTCGATCGACGAGATGAACGAGGCCATCGCCGCAGGCTGGGCGGGCGAGCAGTGAGGTTGACCGCCGACACCAATGTCCTGGTCCGCGCCGCGATCGGGGACGATCCCGAACAGGCGCGCCTGGCCGCCGCGGTACTGCGCGAGGCCGAACTGATTGCTGTGCCACTGTCGACGTTGTGCGAGTTCGTCTGGGTGTTGAGGCGTGCCTACCGCATGTCGACCGACGACGTAGGGCTTGCCCTCGACCGGCTGCTGGCAGCGCCGAACGTCGCCTATGACGAACAGGCCGCCGACCATGGCCTGGCTGTCCTGCGACGTGGCGGTGACTTCGCCGACGGCGTGATCACATACTCCGGTCTGCAACTCGGCGCCACGGAGTTCGTCACGTTCGATCGCCAAGCGGCCCGACTGGCGACCGAGGCCGGCTTGCCGGCTCGTGTGCTGGATTCGGCATCCGGCTGAGCGATCCGAACAGCTGGGCGCCAAACCGCGAACCTCTCAACTGAGACCCGAGCATCCCAACTTCTCCGCATTGAACTAACCAGATGGTTCACAAACGCCGAATTTCTATGCATACTGATCCCGACAAACCCGCGATTCACCTGGGAGACGCACTGATGGCATCGACGACGAGCCAACCGAAACCCCTCCGGCCGGAGCAGGAAGAGGAGTTGGCCGACCTGCTGGCCAAGGCCCGTGCCGCGCAGAAGATCATCGAGACCTACGACCAGGCCACGGTCGACCGGCTCTGCCAGGCGGTCGCCTGGGCGGTGGCGAACAAGGTGACCTTCAGCCGGCTGGTGCACGAGGGCATCGAGGAATCCGGCCTGGGCGACCCGGTCAGCCGGATGGGCAAACGGATGAAGATCCGCGGCGTGCTGCGCGACGCACTGCGCCAGCCCAGCGTCGGCATCATCGAGACCGACGAGGCGAAGGGCCTGGTCAAGTACGGCAAGCCGGTCGGCCTGATCGGCTGCATCGTGCCCACCACCAACCCCGACCTGACCCCGGCCGGCAACGCGATCTACTCGATCAAGGCCCGCGACGTGGTGATCTTCTCCCCACATCCGCGCTCCAAGAAGACCACCTTCGAGACGGTCCGGCTGATGCGCGAGGCGCTGGAGCGCGAGGGTGCGCCGGCCGACATCCTGCAGTGCATCACCCAACCCAGCGTGGCCATGTCACAGGCGCTGATGGCGGCGTCCGACCTGGTCATCGCGACCGGCGGACAGCCGATGGTGCGGGCCGCCTACAGCTCCGGCACCCCCGCCTACGGGGTGGGCGCCGGCAACTCGACGATGATCATCGACGAGACCGCCGACGTCGAGATCGCCGCCCGCAACACCCGGATCTCCAAGACCTCCGACTTCGGCTCCGGCTGCTCCGCCGACGGCAACCTGATCATCCACGAGTCGATCTGGGACGACATGATCGCCGCGCTGCAGGCTGAGGGCGGCTACCTCGCGGAGGGCGAGCAGCGCGAAGCGCTGGCCAAGGTGATGTGGGACGACGAAGCGCACCGGCTGCCCGACACCGTCGCCATCGCGCCCTCCGAGCTGGCCAAGCACGCCGGCTTCGAGGTGCCCGACGGCACCACCTTCATCTTCGTCAAGGGCGACGGCATCGGCGCCGAGTACCCGTTCTCGCGCGAGAAGCTGACCACCCTGCTCACCGTGCACCGCTACTCCGGCGAGTTCGAGAACGCCCTGGACGCCATGCGCGCCGTCTACGAGGTGGGCGGCAAGGGCCACTCCTGCGGCATCTACTCCCACGACGACGACCACATCCACCGCCTCGGCCTGGCCGCGCCGGTGTCGCGGATCATGGTCCGGCAGCCGCAGTCGAAGGCCAACGCGGGCGCGTTCAACAACGGCATGCCAATGACCTCCTCGATGGGCTGCGGCACCTGGGGCGGCAACATCACCAGCGAGAACGTGCACCTCAAGCACTACCTGAACACCACCTGGGTGGCCCGTCCGATCCCCGAGGACAAGCCCAGCGACGAAGAGCTGTTCGGCGACTTCTACGACCCGGCACTCGAGCCCGCGGACGCCTGAGGCCCACCGATGACCCAGTCCCCCGAGGAGTTGGTGGAGGCCGCCCAGAACTGGTGGTCGACCGACATCATCGACATCCACCCCGGCAAGATCGGCGTCCGGGGCTACCCGATCGAGCAGCTGATCGGCCGGGTCAGCTTCCCGCAGATGATCTGGCTGATGCTGCGCGGCGAGCTGCCCAGCGCCGACCAGGCGTCCCTGCTGGAGGCCGCGCTGGTGGCGTCCGTCGACCACGGGCCGCACGCCCCGTCGATCGCGATCAGCCGGATGTCGGTCACCTGCGGGCTGCCGCTGAACGGGGCGATGGCCTCGGCGATCAACGTGCTGGACGACGTGCACGGCGGCGCCGGCCAGCAGTGCATGGAGCTCTACCGGGACATCGACGCCGAGCTGACCGAACACGGTCACGGCCCGGACGCCCCGCTCATCGACGCGGACGCCGTCGCGGCAGCGACCACCGTCTGGGCGCGCTGGAACGAGCGCGGCGTGAAGTACGCACCCGGCTTCGGACACCGCTTCCACCCGCTCGACCCGCGGGCACCCCGGCTGCTCGGCCTGGTCGACGACCTGGCCGCGAAGGGCGAAGTCAGCGGCCGGTTCGCCACCATCGGACGCGCGGTCGAAGAAGCCATCTCGGCCGGACGCGCCCGCCGGGTCCCGATGAACATCGACGGCGCCACCGCGGTCATCTACTCCGAGCTCGGCTTCGCCCCCGAGCTGGGCCGCGGCATCTTCATCCTGTCCCGCTCGGTCGGCATCCTCGCCCATGCCTGGGAGCAGACGAACCAGGGTGGCCGGATCAAGGGCCCGATGACGCCGAAGATCCCCTACCGCTACACCGGCGAACCGCGCCGCGACCTGCCAGGAGCCGCGCCGTCCGACCCCACCGAATCCGACTGAGCACCGAACCCAGGAGTCACCGATGATCACCGACCTGATCTCGCACCAGCTCGTCCGCTACCTCGAGTATCGCGGCGTGAAGCACGTCTTCGGGTTGTGCGGGCACACCAACATCGCGGTGCTCGCGGCGCTGTCGAAGTCCGACCGCATCGAGTTCGTCAACACCCGGCACGAGCAGCTGGCCGCACACGCCGCCGACGGCTACGCCCGTGCCACCAAGCGCACCTCGGTGGTGCTCTCGCACCTCGGCCCCGGCCTCACCAATGCGGCCACCGGGGTCGCCAACGCCGCCCTCGATTCGGTGCCGATGGTGGTCATCGCCGGCGACGTCCCCTCGCACTACTACGGCAAGCACCCGCACCAGGAGGTCAACCTGCACGCCGACGGCGCGCAGCACGAGATCTACCGTCCGTTCGTGAAGCGGGCCTGGCGGGTGGAGTCGGCGCACCTGTTCGCCGAGATCATCGACAAGGCGTTCCGACTGGCGCAGAGCGGACGCCCGGGCCCCGTCCTGGTCAGCGTGCCGATGGACATCTTCTCCGCCGAGGTGGACGTGGCCACCTTCGACAAGGCGATGGCCGGCACCACCGAGTTGGCCAAACCCGGCCTCGACCCGGCGGTCGCCGAACAGATCGTGACCAACCTGCTGGCCGCGCAGCGTCCGCTGCTGCACGTCGGCGGCGGCATCGTGCTGGCCGATGCCACCGACGAACTCGCCGAACTGGTCAATCATCTACAGCTGCCGGTGAGCCACAGCCTGATGGGCAAGGGCGCGGTCGCCGACGACAACCCGTGCGTGCTCGGCATGACCGGCTTCTGGGGCACTGAGTTCGTCAACGCCTCCACCCGCAACGCCGACTGGATCCTGGCCCTGGGCGTCACTTTCGCCGAGGCCGACAGCTCGTCGTGGGAGGAGCAGTACACCTTCCGCATCCCGCCGACCAAGCTGATGCAGATCGACATCGATCCCGAAGAGCTGGGCCGCAACTACCCGCTGCAGCTCGGCGCCGTCGCCGACCTGAAGCCGGCCATCGCCGCCCTGGTCGAGGCCGCCAAGCGGCTCGCCCCGGACGGCGTCCAGCGGCCCGAGCTGCTGGCCGAGATCAAGCGGCAGCGCGACGACTTCCGCTCCCGCAACGCCGCGGCGGTGGCCAGCGACGCCTGGCCGATGCGTCCGGAGCGGATCCTCGCCGAGGTGCGCGAGGTGCTGCCGCGCGACGCGATCATCACCACCGACGTGGGCTGGAACAAGAACGGGATGGCCCAGCAGATGGACATCCTCACCCCCGGCTCGGTGTTCACCCCCGGCGGCTTCGCCACCATGGGCTTCGGCGCCCCCGCCGCACTGG
The DNA here is from genome assembly GCF_047606665.1 of Micropruina sp. Lineage (GTDB taxonomy): Bacteria > Actinomycetota > Actinomycetes > Propionibacteriales > Propionibacteriaceae > Micropruina. The sequence goes on from NZ_JASGEF010000057.1 coordinate 45,125, forward strand.
GCGCCAAGATCGCCTGCCCCGACAAGGTGGTGGTCTCGCTGGTCGGCGATGGCGGCTTCGGCGCCAACCCGAGCCTGCTCTACACCGCCCGCGAGAAGGGCATCGCGGCGGTCTGGGTAGTGATGAACAACAACGCGTTCGGCACCATCGCCGGGCTGGAGAAGGCCCACTTCGACACCACCTACGGCACCGTCTTCGAGAACGCGGACGGCCCGGTGCCGACCGACTTCGGCGCCATCGCGCGGGCCTACGGCGTCGAAGGGGTGACGCTGACCAGCGCGGATGAGTTCAAGCCCGCACTGGCCACGGCGATCGCGGCCGGCGTCCCGGTGGTGATCGACGTGTCGATGATCAACGTGCCGACCCCGACGTCGGGGCATTGGAACATCATGGACATCTACTCCCCCGGCGCCGGCATCCACCACGCGGCCACCTCGTAAGCCCCGATCATGACCGCCGCAGTCACCGTCGATCCGCAGGCCCAGCAGTATTCGCTGGGGCACCTGACGATCATCGACACCCCGACGCCCGAACTCGTCCGGATCGCCGCACGGACCGGCTACGACTTCGTCAGCCCGCGGCTGATCTGCGACGGGCTGCCGGGCATGGACCACTCGCTGGCGCGGAACCCGGCACTGCTGCGGGCCACCAGGGAGGCACTGGCGCAGACCGGGCTGCCGGTGCACGATATCGAACTTGCCCGGATCGCCGACGATGTCGATCCGGGCAGCTACGAACCCGAGCTCGCGGTCGGCGCCGAGATCGGCGCCAAGCATCTGCTCTCCAGCATCTGGAGCGCCGACCGAGGCTACTCGGTGGACGCCTTCGGCCGGCTCTGCCGGCTGGCCGCGCAGTACGGCATGACGGTGAACCTGGAGTGGCTGGCGCTGGCCACCATCACCACCATGGCGGACGCCGTCGACGTGCTCCGTCAGGTGAACGAGCCGAACGCCCGGCTGATGATCGATCTGCACCACTTCCACCGCTCACGGGAACGAGTGGCCGACCTGGCCGCACTGCCCGCCGAATGGTTCGAATTCGCCCAGATCTGCGACGCTCCGGCCGACATCCCCACCGAGCACGACGAGATGGCCAGAATCATCCGGGCAGGCCGCAGCTACCTCGGCGAGGGCGGCACGCATCCTGCGGAGGTGCTGGCGGCGCTGCCGGCGATGGTCTACTCCGTGGAGATTCCCAACGCCGAGCAGGTGGCCGCCATCGGCGACGAGGCGCACGCCCGGCGCTGCCTGGAGACCGCCCGCCACTATCTCGCCGCCGAGCCGGCCACCGGCTTGAGGAGCCACCGATGACCCGAACCGCGACGATCGCCGACATCGCGACGAGCACCGGCCCCTGGGGCCAGGGATGCCGTCCGGACGTCCACCAGCTGTTCCTGCTCGGCGAGGGCATCGGTGCCTCGCGCACCCCCGCCCTGCACGAGCAGGAGGGCCGGGAACAGGGTATGTGGCTGTCCTACCGGATCCTGGACAGCCTCGACTGGGGAATCACCGCCGACGATCTCGCCGCCGTCGTGGACTGGGCGCGGACGTCCGGATTCTCCGGGTTCAACGTCACCCACCCGTTCAAGCAGTCGATCATCCCCTGCCTGGACGAGCTCTCCGCCCGGGCCAGCGCGCTGGGCGCGGTGAACACGGTAGTGCTCCGCGGCGGCCGGGCAGTCGGCCACAACACCGACTGGTGCGGCTACCAGAAGCCGTTCGCCGACGCCCTCCCGGACGCCTGCCGGGGCACCGTCGTCCAGCTCGGAGCGGGCGGGGCCGGGGCGGCCGTCGCCTACGCGCTGCTCGACCTAGGCACCCCGAAGCTGATCGTGCACGACCTACACGCCGCGCGTGCCCGCGATCTGGCGGACCGGATGGGCCGACTGTTCGGCGCCGCCCGGATCGAGGTCGGGACCGACCTGGCCGACTCCCTGAACGGGGCAGAAGGCGTGGTGAACGCCACCCCGATGGGCATGGCCCACCACCCCGGCAGCCCCGTCCCCCCCGAACTTCTGCGACCTGACCTGTGGGTCTCGGAGATTGTGTACTTCCCACTACACACCGAACTGCTGTTGCTAGCCCGCGAAACGGGCTGCCACACGGTTGATGGCGCTGGAATGGCGGCAGAACAGGCCGCCCAAGCGTTCGAGCTGTTCACCGGCGTCACACCCGACGCCGCGCGAATGCATGCTCAGGTCCGGGCAATGGTTGCCTGACCGCACTCTCCAGTGGGGTCCGGGCAGAACCTGGGACTTCACCGGCTACGCATCGAAGGCGATGCGTTCACGGCCCTTGTGGCCCCTGAACGAGAGGTTCTCATGTCCGCAACATCCACACACGAAAAACAAACCGGAAAGGCGACAGCCAGCGGCTGGATCGGTAGTGCCCTGGAGTACTACGACTTCTTCATCTACGCCCAGGCCGCCGCCCTGATCTTCCCGACCATCATGTTCGACAATCGCGATCCGCGGATGGCGATCATCGGCGCCCTCGGCACCTATGTGGTCGGCTACGTGGCGCGCCCGATAGGCGCCTTCGTCCTGGGCGCCTGGGGCGACAAGCACGGCCGCAAGAACGTGCTGGTGCTCTGCATGCTGCTGATGGGCGTCTCGACCATGCTGGTCGCCGTGCTGCCCACCTATCAGCAGGTCGGCATCCTGGCCCCCGCCATGCTGATGGCGCTGCGCCTGGTCCAGGGCTTCGCGGTCGCCGGCGAGATCTCCGGCGCCAGTTCGATGATCCTGGAGCACGCGCCGTTCGGACGCCGCGGCTACTTCGGCAGCTTCACCCTGCAGGGCACCCAGTTCGGCCAGATCCTGGCCGCCGCGGTCTTCCTGCCGCTGGCCCACTTCCTCTCCGACGACGCGTTCCACAGCTGGGGCTGGCGGATTCCGTTCGCGCTCAGTGCGGGCGTGGTGATCGCCGGCTACCTGATCCGCCGCAAAGTGGACGAGACCCCCGCCTTCACCGAAGAGCAGGAGGAGGGCAAGGTCGCCGAGTCCCCGATCCGGCAGGCATTCCGGGAGAACCCCGGCGCGATCGGCCGGGTGTTCTGCATGGCGCTGACCAACATCATCGCGGTCACCACCTCGATCTTCGGCGCCACCTACGCCACCAACAAGGACTACGGCATCGGTTTCCACGCGGACGTGTACCTGTGGATCCCGCTGCTCGGCAACGTGGTGGCCTGTGTCGTCATTCCGCTGGTCGGCAACCTGTCCGACAAGATCGGACGCCGTCCGATGATGATCTGGGCGCCGGTGCTCTGCGGCCTGATGTCCTACGGCTACCTATGGTCGATCAGCCAGGCGAACGTGACGCTGGCGATCGTGTTCTCGCTGGTCATGTGGGGCGCGGTGTACCAGGGCTACAACGCCGTCTTCCCGGCCTTCTACCCCGAGCTGTTCCCGACCAAGACACGGGTCAGCTCGATGGCGATCGCCCAGAACCTCGGCACCGTCGCCTCGTCGGCCATGGTGCTGGTGTTCCCGATCGTGGCCCCGCCGGGATCGACCAGCGTGGTGATGACGGTGGGCACGCTGACCCTCGCGCTGTGCGTGGTCGCGTCCGTCGCAGCCTGGAAGTCTCCGGAGACCTACCGGCTGCACGGCGACGACCTCGGCGTTCCCGGCGCTCAGCCGGTTCCTGAGGCCGAATACCACCGGCTGCGCAATCAGGCCATCGCCGACGCGAAGGCCGCCAAGGCCTCGGCCTGACCATCGCCCGTCCGTACCCTGGGTGGGCAGCCGAACGGCTGCCCACCCAGTGAGGAGTTCTGAATGAAACCGACCACCCAGCCCGGTGTCGGCCTGGCCATGGCCGTGCTCCTGCTGGTCGCCGGCTGGTACATGAGCAGCAACGGGGTCGGCACCGCCCAGTTGTTCGGCTGGCTCTTCCTCAGCGTCGGTGCGGTCACCGCCGTCGTCAACCTCGTCCTGCTGCTTCGGCAACGCTCCTGACCAACTCGGCCGCGCCGCTTCGGCGTACAGTGGCGGCCATGCCGGCCGAGCCCGCGACCCAACTCGCCTCCCAGCCCGCGGCGCCAGCCGCCCGCAGAACCCGCAGCGCCCCGCGTTCTCGTGCCGAACTGCTCGACGTGGCGACCGCCGAGTTCGCCCGGCTCGGATACTTCGGCGCCAGGGTGGACGAGATCGCCGCGAAGAGCTCCACCACCAAACGGATGATCTACTACTACTTCGGCGACAAGGACGGGCTGTTCACCGCCGTCCTGGAGCGGGCTTACGCCGACATCCGGGCCGCCGAGAAGGCGCTCGACCTGACCCATCTGCCGTCGCGCGAGGCGCTCGCGCGGCTGATCGACCACACCCTGCGCTGGCACGACACGCATCCCGAACTGGCCCGCCTGGTGGCCTCGGAGAATGCCCTGAACGCCACCCATCTGCGGCGTTCCAGCCGGCAGGCCGGCACCAACCTGCCGATCTTGCAGACCCTGGACGACATCCTGGCGCGCGGCCGCGCCGACGGCAGCTTCGTTCGTGAGGTCGCGGCCGTCGACCTGCACCTGTACATGAGCGCGGTCGCGCTGTTCCGGGTCACCAACGCACCCACCATCCAGGCCACGTTCGGCGTCCGGATGGACACTCCCGGATCGTTGGACGCCGCGATCGCCGATCTGACCGCGATGGTCTGCGCCTGGCTGCGCACGCCCGATCCAACCGAGTAGCGCCATCGGTCTTCAAATATCCGATCGGGTCTTCCGGCACCGCTGGAAATAGTGCGAGACTTCGTCAATGGCGAGTTCTGAGGCACAAACAATTGCCTACCCGGCCCCGTCGGCGCGACCCTACCGGAAGGAAGCGGAGACAACCCCTCCACACGTCGTCGTGCTTTTCGGCGGCACTGGCGACCTCTCCCGGCGAAAGCTGATCCCCGGCCTGGCCCGCCTGGCCAGTTCGCACCTCGCGCCGGAGATGATCGTGGTGGCCTCCTCGCTGGACGAGATGTCCGATGACGACTTCCGGGCGTTCGCCAAGCGAGCGGTCGACGACTTCGGGAAACGTGCCCTGCCCGCCGACGAGTGGGACGCCTTCGCCGCCAACCTGCGCTACGTGTCGACCGGGGCGGGCCCCGAAGCCTTGGCCGCAGCGGTGAAGTCGGCCGAGAAGCAACTCGGCGCGGGCTGCCGGCGCCTGCACTACCTGAGCGTCCCACCGGCCGCAGCCCTCAGTGTCATCAGCATGCTCGACCGGGCGAAATTGGTCGACCGGGCGCGGGTGATCATGGAGAAGCCGTTCGGCACCGACCTGGAGTCAGCGGTCGCCCTCAACAGACAGGTGCACGAAGTCTTCCATGAGAAGAACGTGTTTCGAATCGATCACTTTCTCGGCAAGGAAGCCGCCCAGAACGTACTCGCGCTGCGTTTCGCGAATGGCCTGTTCGAACCGATCTGGAACCGCAACTTCATCGATCACATCCAGATCGACGTGCCCGAGACGCTCGGCCTCGATCAGCGCGCCGGCTTCTACGAATCGACCGGGGCGTACAAGGACATGGTGGTCACCCACCTGTTCCAGGTGATGGCCTTCGTGGCGATGGAGCCGCCGACGGCGCTCGACCCCGCATCGATCAGCGAGGAGAAGAACAAGGTCTTCCGCGCGCTGCTGCCGATCTTGCCCACCGACGTCGTCCGCGGCCAGTTCAGCGGCTACCGCGAGCTTCCCGGGGTGGCCCGTGACTCCGACACCGAGACGTTCATCGCGCTGCGCTGCCATCTCGACAACTGGCGCTGGGCCGGCGTCCCGTTCTACCTGCGGACCGGGAAACAGTTGGCCGAGGGCCAGCGGATCATCTCGATCGCGTTCCAAGAGGCCCCTCGCACGATGTTCCCGGCGGATTCCGGAGTGGGCTCGGCCGGCCCGGATCATCTCACCTTCGATCTCGCCGACGAATCCCGCGTGTCGCTGTCCTACTACGGCAAGCGGCCCGGCCCGGGAATGAAGCTGGACAAGCTTTCGATGCAGTTCTCGACGCACGACACCGACCGCGCCGACGACGTGCTCGAGGCCTACGAACGACTGATCCTGGACGCGATGCGCGGCGACCACACCCTGTTCACCACCGCCGAAGGCATCGAGAGCCTCTGGGAACGCTCGATCCCGATGCTGGCCAACCCGCCGGCCGTCAAACCGTACGCACCCGGAAGCTGGGGGCCGAACTCGATCCATCAGCTGATCGCCCCGCATGCCTGGCGGCTGCCGTTCGAGCGCTCTTGGCGCGCCGGGAAGTAGTTTGCGGCCCGGTCGAGTTGTCCGCTTCCGGCCGGCGCCGCACGGTTCGTCGCGCCCTCGTTGGACGGCCAATTCGATCGGCGTAGAATGGCGGGTCTGGCAAAACGGCAAGCAGGAGGTTTCTTGACCCAGCCAGCCTCGGCCCTCGACCGCGAACTCGCCATCGAGCAGGCCCATGTCGATCTCGTCTACGCGCAGCTCGCCACAGCGGCAGCCTCCGCCCGCCGGGCGGCCAATGCCGGACGAGCCATCTACACCTCGGACCGCGGCACCTGGATGCGCGAAGAAGACGGCACCGCGATGTTCGAGCGGGACGCCTTCGCCTTCCAGGCGGCGAAACGGCTTGCGGTGCTGGACGCCGAACACGAAGGCCTGGTCTTCGGCCGGCTCGACCTGGCCGACGGCGATCTGCGCTACATCGGCCGGATCGGCGTCCGCGACGAGGAGTACGAGCCGCTGGTGATCGACTGGCGGGCCCGTGCCGCCGAACCGTTCTACCGGGCCACGCCGTCCAACCCGATGGACGTCACCCGACGCCGCGTGCTGCGCTGCCGCAACGACCGGGTGATCAGCATCGAGGACGACCTGCTGGACGCAGCCGAGGCCGGCGATCTGGTGATAATCGGCGAGGGCGCGCTGATGGCGTCCCTGCAACGGGCCCGCGGCGCTCACATGCGCGACATCGTCGCCACCATTCAGGCCGAGCAGGACGAGGCGATTCGCGCCGACGCGCACGGGGTGACCGTCATCTCCGGCGGTCCCGGCACCGGCAAGACGGTCGTCGCCCTGCACCGCGCGGCCTATCTGCTGTACTCCAACCGACGCCGCTTCGAACGCGGCGGCATCCTGGTGGTCGGGCCGTCCGCGCTGTTCATGAGCTACATCGAACGGGTGCTGCCGTCGCTGGGCGAAGACTCGGTGACCTTGCGCTCGGTCGGTGCGGTGGCCTCCGACGTGCTCGGCTTCGCCGCCGACCGCAACGACGACGCGACCGCGGCCACCGTCAAAGGCTCGCTGCGGATGGCGCCGCTGCTGAAGCGGCTGGTCAATCTGCCGCTGGTCGATCCCGGCCCGGACGGCGCCCGGCTGCTGCTCACCGTGAAGGGCGAACCGGTCAGCCTGGACACCGACGCGCTCGATCGGCTGCGCGCCGAGGTGCTCTCCCGGCACAAGGTGAACCAGGCACGGGAGGCGGCCGAGAAGGCGCTGTTGACGCAGCTGGCAGCGCAGGTGCCCGAGGAGCTGGAGCTCGACCGAGAGACCATCGACGACCTGATCACCGCCAGCGCCCAGTGGCGGATGTTCATCAACGCCTGGTGGCCGACGCTGAGCCCCACCGAGGTGTTGCGGCGGCTGGACGACCCGGCGGTGACCCGCATGGTGTCGGTCGGTCTGCTGAACGCCGACGAGCAGCGCGTCCTGACCGAGTCGTTCCACCACGAGACCTGGTCGGTGGCCGACATCGCGCTGCTGGACGAACTGGCGGAACTGCTCGGACCCGTCCCGGCCGAACCGGACGCCGAGGACCCGGTCTTCATCGAGGGCGGCGAGGTGGCCGAGCTGACCACCATCGCCGACCGGCTGACCCGCCAGATCGTCGACGACCCGGACGCCGCGGCACACGAGGAATACGCGCACCTGTTGGTGGACGAAGCCCAGGACATCACCCCGATGCAGTGGCGGATGCTGCGCCGCCGGGGCGCCCACGCGTCCTGGACGATCGTCGGCGACCCGGCGCAGAGCAGCTGGGCCGACCAGACCGAATCCGACCGGGCGCTCGCCGAGCTGATCGGGCATGCCCCCAGCCGGTCGTTCCGGCTGAGCGTCAATTACCGCTCGCCGGCCGAGGTGTTCGCGCTGGCCGCGGACGTCGTCCGCCGCGGCTTTCCCGGCGCCGACCTGCCCGAAGCCGTCCGGCACACCGGGGTCGAACCCGAACTGCTGGCGGTGGCGCCGGAGGCCTTGCTGCCGACGATCATCGATCGGGCTCGGCACTTGCTGGGCGAGCTGGCGGGAACGGTCGGCGTGATCGCTCCCCCGTCGCGCCACGCGGCGGTCGAGCGGGCCGTGGCGGAGCTTGCGGAGCCGCGGCTGGTGGCGGTCACCCCGCTGCAGGCCAAGGGCCTGGAGTACGACGGCGTGGTCGTGGTCGCCCCGGACGACATCGTGGCCGAGTCGCCGGGCGGCGTCCGGGTGCTCTACGTGGCGCTCACTCGTCCGACACAACGACTGGTGTGCGTCGATCCAGACCCAGCCGGCGGAGATTGGCGAGAATCGCTGAGGTAGCCCGCGACCGGTTCAGGGTGAAGAACTGCAGACCGGGGGCGCCGCCGCGGAGCAGGTCGGCGCTGAGTTCGGTGGCGATCTCGACGCCCACCCGACGCACCGCCGCCGGGTCGTCGCCGACCGCGTGCAGCCGGCTGGTCACCCGCTCGGGCAGCTCGGCCCCGGACAGCGCCGCGAACCGGTTGATCTGGGCCACATTGGTCACCGGCTGAATGCCGGCCACGATCGGCAGCGTGCAGCCAATGGCCCGGACCCGGTCGACCAGCCGGAAGTAGGCGTCGGCGTCGAAGAACAGCTGGGTGACCGCGAAACTGGCCCCGGCCTCCTGCTTGGCAAGCAGCAGCCGGGCGTCCAGATCGGCGTCGCGCCGCTCCGGATGGACGTCGGGGAAGGCGGCGACGCCGATGCCGAAGTCGAAGTTGCCGGCGATCAGGGCGACCAGCTCGGTGGCGTTGGCCAGACCCTGGGGGTGCCGCACCCAGGGCACCGTCGGCCCGCCCGGCATGTCACCGCGGATCGCCAGGATGTGCCGGACGCCGGCCGCCTGGTACGACGCGAGGGTCTCCAGCAGCTGGTCGACGGACTGGCTGGCGCAGGTCAGATGCCCGACGGTCTGCGCCGCGGTCTGGGTCTTGATGAACGTGGTCGCCGAGATGGTCCGGTCGCGGGTGGCCCCGGAGGCGCCGTAGGTGACCGACAGCCAGTCCGGGCCGACATGGTCGAGGTCCATGATCGTCTGCCGCAGCACGTCCATGCCGGCCTCGTCGGCGGGCGGGAAGAACTCGAAGCTGAAGGTCGGACCTCCGGTATCGGCCAGCAGGTTGGCGATGGCCGGCTGGCGTCCCGGTTCGGCATGGTTCACGGACACGAAGAGCAACCCTAGGCGAGCACTGTAGGGCGCCGCCCCGTAGGCTCAGGGGATGGGCATCTTCGCTGCTGACGACCCGATTGGCGCGCCGTTCCGGGATGCCGTGGGAAGCACCCTGCGGGACTTCCTCGGCGCACAGTCCGACCGGCTGTCCGACCTCGGCGGGCACACCGCGATGCTCAGCGATCTGGCCACCGCATTCACCGCCGGCGGCAAGCGGCTGCGTCCGGCGTTCTGCTGGTGGGGGCACCAGTCGGTCGCCGAGACCACCGAGCCCGAGCCTCTGCTGCGGGCGGCCGCCAGCCTGGATCTGCTGCATGTCTCGGCACTGGTCCACGACGACGTGATGGACGCCTCCGACGTCCGCCGCGGGCTGCCGGCGGCACACCGGCAGTTCGAACGCTGGCATGCCGAGCACGGGCTGGCCGGCTCGCCGGAAGCCTTCGGACGGGCCGGCGCCATCCTGCTCGGCGACCTGCTGCTGGTCTGGTCGATGGAGCTGTTCACCTCGTCCGGGCTGCCCGCCGAGGCGCTTGGCCGCGGCATTCCGCTGCTGGACGCGGTACGCACCGAGGTGACCGGGGGTCAGTTCCTGGACGTGGTGGCTCAGGTCGAGCCGATCGGCACCGCCGACCTGATGGCCGTTGTGCCGCGGGTAGTGGAGTTCAAGACGTCCCGGTACACGGTGATCCGGCCGCTGCAGATCGGGGCCGCGCTGGCCGGCGGCTCCGCCGAGGCGCTGACCGCGCTGGCCGCCTACGGCTCCCCCCTGGGCCGGGCCTTCCAGTTCCGCGATGACGTGCTGGGCGTCTTCGGCGAACCGGAGGTGACCGGCAAGCCGGCCGGCGACGACCTGCGCGAAGGCAAGCGGACGGTGCTGGTCGCGCACGCCCTGCAGCTGGCGTCCGAGACCGCCAAAGAGCGCCTCGGCGGGCTGCTCGGCAACCCCGACCTGGACGCCGACGACATCGCCGCCGCCCGCGAAATCATCGTCAGCTCCGGAGCCCTGGACGCCACCGAGCGCCGGATCGCCGACGACCTGGAGCAGGCCCTGGCCGCGTTGGACGACGCCCCGCTGCGCGACGAGGCGGTCACCGCCCTGCGCCGGCTGGCCGAGCTCTCCACCAGCCGGGCGGCATAGCGTGACCTCGGTCGGAGACCGGCCGGTGGCACACGGCATGCTCGAGGTCACCGGCGGGCAGCAGATCTATTGGGAAGAGTGGGGTTCCTCCGCCGGAGTGCCGGCCCTGTATCTGGATGGTGGCCCAGGTGGTGCCCCCGGAACGGGTGGCTACCGGCACCGCTTCGATCTGCGACGAACGCGGGTCATCGGCTTCGACCAACGTGGCTGCGGACGCTCCCGGCCGCACGCGTCCGATCCGGCGACATCGCTGGACGGCAACACCACGCCGCACCTCATCGCCGACATCGAGGCGCTACGCACAGCGCGCGGCGTCGACCGATGGATCGTCAATGGCGCCTCTTGGGGATCGACCCTCGCGCTCGCCTACGCACAAGCTCATCCGGAGCGGGTGATCGGCATCGTGCTGTTCGCCGTCACCACGACCAGCAGGGAAGAAGTCGACTGGATCACCGAAGGGGTCGGCGCGATCTTTCCCGAAGCTTGGGACCGATTCGCCGGGTACGCCGAGCGCGGGTGGACCTGAATCGGTTCGGCGTGGACTACGAAAGCACATCGGACCCGCTATCGCAGCGCGTCAAGGGTGAACGCGTCGAATTCGTCGCCCCAGGCGGCCCGCAACCGGTCGGCGAAACCGCGTGCCGCCCGGGCCGGTTCGGCGGCAGCGGTGATCGCGCGGCCGACGGCGACCCGGCGGGCACCGGCCGCCAGCACCTCGCCGAGATTGTCGGCGGTGATCCCGCCGATCGCGAACCAGGGCTTCGAGCCGGGCGTCGCGGGCGGCGCCACCCGAGCGGCGTGCCGCACCAGGTCGAGTCCGGGCAGGTCGGATGACCAGGGCAGGCGGGCGTAGACCGGGCCCAGTGTCACGAAGTCGATGCCGTCGTCGGCGAAGGCGGCGTCCAGATCGGCGATCGTGTAGCAGGGCCGGCCGAGCAGCGCCCAACGGCTGACGTAGCGGCGGGCCTTCGCCGGGTCCGGGCCGCCCTTCGGCAGCTGCAGCACATCGGCACCGAACTCCCTGGCCAGCGCCGGATCGGCATACACCGACACCAGTCCGCGGCCCCGATCGGCGGCCCGTAACGTCTCCAGCGCCGCGAGCTTCTCGGCATCGGACGCCGCCTCGTCCCGCAACTGGACGAGATCGACACCGGCGTCCAGCACCCCGGCGGCAAAACCGGGCAGATCGCCGGTGCGAAGCCTGGCGTCCGTGACGCAAAACAGCCGAGCCAACCGCAACCGGACGTCGAGCCCCCGCAGAATCGTCATCTGGTCAGCGTACGTAACCGCCGACGAGTGCTCCGCATTACCACGGAATCCGCTGGAAAGGCTCTCAGCCGCTGTCGGCGGGTCGCTCCCCGGTGTTTGCTCCACCCGACCTAGACTCGCCGCAGGTCTGGACGGCCTACTTCCCCTGACTTGTCCGGAGCGATGGTGACGACTGTGAGCACGAGCGACCCCTTGGTGGGTGAGTTGCTGGACGGGCGCTATGCCATTCAGCGCAAGCTCGCTCGGGGTGGCATGGCCACCGTCTATCTGGCCGAGGACCAGCGGCTGACCAGGACCGTCGCGATCAAGATGATGCACGAGGGTCTCGGCGACGACCAGGACTTCATCGGCAAATTCGACCGCGAGGCACGCGCCGCCGCCCGGTTGTCGCACCCCAACGTGGTGTCGGTCTTCGACCAGGGGCTGCATCGCGGGCGTCCGTTCATCGTGATGGAGTACGTCGAGGGCTGCACGCTGCGGCACCTGATCACCCGCGAAGGCTCGTTCAGCCCAGAACGGGCCCTCGACCTGCTGATCCCGGTCACCGCCGCGGTCGCGGCCGCACACGAATCGGGGCTGATCCACCGCGACATCAAGCCCGAGAACGTGCTGATCTCCGACCGAGGGCAGATCAAGGTCGCCGACTTCGGGCTGGCCCGCGCGGTGTCGGCGCAGAGCGCCACCGCCACCGGCATGCTGATCGGCACGGTCAGCTACATCGCCCCCGAGCTGGTCACCCACGGCAAGGCCGACCCGCGGGTCGACGTCTACGCCCTCGGCGTCGTGCTGTACGAACTGCTCACCGGCTCCAAGCCGCACACCGGCGACAACCCGATCCAGGTCGCCTACGCCCATGTGCACAAGGCGATTCCGGCGCCGTCCAGCGTGGTCAAGACGTCGTGGCGGGAATCCCGCAACGGCATCCCGCCCTACCTGGACGCCGCGGTCACCACGGCGGCCGCGCGCCGGCCGTCCGATCGCCCGGTGGACGCACGGGTGCTGCTCGACCACCTGCGCCAGGCCCGTGAGGCGCTGTCGCGCGGCGTGATGGACGACCCGGCGCTGACCGAGCGGATGAAGCGGACCACGCTCGACCCGGAGAACCACATCACCGAACCGGTGCCGCTGCGCAGCCCGAGCGAGGGCGATCGCGTCCCCACCCTGCGGTTCACGCCGTCGACCCCGGTCAGCCCTGGCTTCCCGGAGATCACCGACGGCATGCCCTACTACGACGGCCCGGTCGACCAGCCGCCGCCCGGCCGTCCGCGGCGGCGCTGGCCGGCGCTGGCCGCCGGCATCCTGGCGGTGCTGCTGGTCGGCACCGGGCTCTGGTGGGTGTTCGCCGGCCAGTACACCAGCACTCCGGCGCTGGGAAAGCTGAGCCAGACGCAGGCGCAGGCCGCGGCCGGGACGGCCGGGCTGCAGATCACCTTCGACAGCGAGTACTCCGAGGACGTGTCCACCGGGCTGGTGACCCGGACGGAGCCCGCGTCCGGTGAACGCATCGTGCACGGCGGCACCATCAAGGCGTTCCTGTCCAAGGGTCCGCAGCGGTTCAACGTGCCGGCATTGCGCGGGCTCGACCTGACCCGTGCCACCGACGCGCTGACCCGGATCGGGCTACAGGTCGGCACGGTCACCGAGGCCTACGACGACAAGGCGCCGCTGGGCACGGTGGCGAGCAGTTCCTACGCCGAGGGGACCCCGCTCAAAGGCGGCACCGCGGTCGACCTGGTGATGTCGCTGGGTCCGGCGCCGGTCACCCTGACCGATTGGACCAAGAAGCCCTACGCAGACGCCAAGAAGGCGCTCAAGGCGCTGGGTTTGACGGTCGAGAAGACCGAACAGAACGATCCGGACGTCGACAAGGGCGACATCATCAGTCAGGATCCGCCCGCCGGCGAGGTCCATCGTGGCGACACCGTCAACCTGGTGGTGTCCAAGGGACCGGTGATGAAGGCGGTGCCCAACGTCCGCGGCTACTACCTCGCCCGGGCCCGCGAGATTCTCACCAAGGCCGGCTTCACGGTGCAGGTGAACCGGCTGATCAACTTCGGCTTCGACCGGGTGGTCGGCACGGACCCGAAGGCCGGCACCAAGGCGCCGGTCGGCTCGACGGTCACCGTCAACCTGGCCTGAGGGGTCGTAGACCCGTCGGCCGTTAGGCTGCGCGAGTGAATTCCTCCCTCGGTCCCTGGCTGATCCTCCTGCTGAGCATCGGGGGTCTGGTCCTCGCGTTCTTCGTCATCCGCCGGCAGCGCTACCTGAAGTCGCTGCGCGATCAGGGCTGGACGTTCGATGGCTCGCCGACCCTGGATCGCAGCTACGGCCTGAACTGCCCGCCGTTCGGGATCGGCTACAACCGGAAGATCGACGACCTGATCAGCGGCACCACCAGCGCCGGCGTCCCGTTCGCCGTTTTCGAGTACAACTCGCTGGGCTACGTCGCCGCGCTGATGCTGCCCCGTCCGCTACCCGAGCTGTTCGTGGGCACCACCCCGCGGCCGGGCGCCGAAGGCATGCAGCGGACGGTGGGCCCGTGGACGATGACCGCCAAGGATCCGTCCTGGGCAGAGGCGGCTTTGGCGGCGATCGGCGCCGCCATGGACGCGATGGCCGCCGGCGGTCATCGGGTGGACCTGTCGGTGGACGGCGCCCGCCTGGTCGCGCTCGGCGTCCCCCGCGAGGCGCAGGCGATGCGAGCCTTCCTGGAGGCGCTGGCCCCGATCGCCCAGGCCCTGGCGTCGCCGGCCCTGGCTGCGTTCGAGGCCCCGGCGCCGCCGTCCGAACTGAGCCTGTACCAGCGGCCCAGCTGGATCTACCGCCCCGAGGACGACCGCTTCCTCGACCAGGTCACGGTCACCAGCTCCGGCTACAGCCACGAGGCCCGCGACGTGGTGGTCGGCGACGTGCACGGCATCCGGATGATCGCGTTCACCCACCACTGGAAGACCGACCACACCGAGACCAGCACCGACGCCAACGGCAACACCACCACCCGGACGGTGACCGACAACCATTCCGAGGAGATCCTGGAGTTCCTTCTGCCCTGGCACTTCGGCGACCTGTCGGTGAACTGGCCGGGCTGGGGCAACCGGGTGCGGTTCGAATCCAGCGACTTCGACCGGGCCTTCAAGGTGCGCAGCCGCTACCCGAAGTTCGCCTCGGACGTCTTCCACCCGCGCCAGCTGGAGTTCATGCTCAGTGCCCGGCCGCTGCCGTTCGCAATCGAATCCGGACGCGTCCGCTTCGACCTAGGCGACAACACCCCGGAGCGGATCATGCACTGCGCCGACTTCCTGGTGGCCTTCTTCGCCGGCGTCCCTGGCTTCGTCTGGGCCGACCTGGGCCACACCGAGCCGCCGATCAGCCGCGACCTGGACGGCTTCTGAACCGCGTGCGTCAGACACGGAGTACCTGCAGGGCCGGGTGTGCGAGCGCGACCTGATCGAAATCTGCGTCCTGGGTGACGACCGGCAGTCCATGAACAACACCGGTCGCAGCGATCAGGGCGTCTGTTAGCCGCACCGTCCGATGAAATTTCCCGCTGCTCGGCAGGAGATGATCAGGCGCGCCCACTCCGAGATGACAGCCTCGGTCACCGGAAGCGGATCCGCCTCACGGGCAAGCGCCAGCGTCTCGCCGCGCCGTGCCCGCGCGTCGGCGTCGACCGCTGCCAGCACCCCCAGTTCCAGTTCACCGATCGACACCACTGACACGGCAAGGCGTTCCCGCATGCCGAATGATCCTGTGCTACACCATCGCGCTTGATCGCCGGTCAGGAGCCCGGCGTCCAGGCGGTGCCGTCCCGCAGATCTCGGACGTCGGTGGGGGTCATCGCGTTCATCCGGCCCAGCACCAGCTGGAAGCCACGTTCGTGCAGCAGCCCGTCGTGGATCGGGAAGCCCACCGGCGCCTTCACCTCACGGACGAAGTCGACGGTCTCCTTCATCGCCGCCCACGGCCCGTAGGCCGGAATCGCCAGGACGTCCACCCCGGCCGGCACGGTGGCCAGCGAGTCGCCGGGATGGAACAGGGTCGGCTCACCCTCGGCGGAGATCACCAGTCCGACATTGCCGATCTGCGGGATGTCGCGGTGGATGATCGCATGCCAGCCGCCCACGGCGTCCACCCGGACCCCGCCGAGCTCGATGCTGTCGTCGGCGGCCAGGCCCTCACCACGCGACAGCGGGACGGCGTCCAGCACCTGCGGTTCGACGTAGACCCGCGCATCGGGATTGTTGTCGATCAACGCGCCGACATGCTCGGGGTCGACATGATCGGGGTGCTGGTGGGTGACCAGGATGGCGTCCAGGTCGGCGACATCGCGCCAGGCGCTGGAGCAATTGCCCGGGTCGATCAGGATTCGCCGGTCGGCGACCTCGACCAGTACCGCCGCGTGTCCGAGGTGGGTAATCTGCATGATCGCAGCGTAACCCCGGCGGACGTCCCACCGCAGCGGTCCACTGAGGCGTCAGCGCAGCCGGGGCGGCAGGGCGTACTCGTCACGTTTGCTGGTACCGACCCGCATCCGGACCATCGCGGTGACCAGTCCGACGGCCGCCGCGACGCCGTCCACCACCGGCACGCCGACCCGGTCGGCCAGTCGGCGGCACAGATCGGCCATGCCGGCGCAACCCAGCACCACCACGTCCGCACCATCGTCGCGGACGGCCCGTTCGCACCAGCCGGCGATCTCGTCCAGCGCCGCGCCGGTGGCGTCCTCCAGGTCGAGCACCGGGATGCCGGTCCCGTAGGCGGCCACGCAGGCCCGTTCGAAGCCGTGCCGGTGCAGCAGGTCACGGGCTCGGCCCAGGGTGCGCGACAGCGTGGTGACGATGCCGAAGCTGCGCCCCGACAACACCGCCACATGCATGGCGGCCTCGGCGATGCCCACCACCGGCACCTCGACCAACTCGCGAGCAGCGTCAACCCCCGGATCACCGAAACAGGCGATCACATAGCCATCGCTGCCGCCGGCCACCTGGTCGGCCAGGATCAGTTCGATGATGCCGACCGAGGCATAGGCGTCGTCGCAGTGGCTTTCGATCGCCGCGGGCCCGTCCTCGGGACAGACGGCGACGATCTCGACGTCCGGCCCCGCCGCCTCCCGTGCGGCGGCCCCGATCTTCGCGGTCATCGCTCGTGAGGTGTTGGGGTTGATCAGCGTGATCCGCATCGGATCACTTGGCGGCCGGCTGCAGATCGATCGTGCCGCCAGCCACCTCGACGCGGCCGTCGGAGACCCCGGCGGTGAGGTCGTCCAGCGACGGCACCTGCGGGTTCGCGCGCTCCAGCAGCACGAAGATCAGGTAGCCGAGTCCGCAGCCGATGAACCAGGTGAAATTGCCCAGCCAGGACACGTCGAAGCCGCCCAGATCGGCGATCAGCTTCGGCAGGACGCCGATCAGAATCGTCGGGATTCCAGCCCCCAAGACCGTGTACACCGCGTTCTTGTTGTAGCCCTTGGTGTACCAGTAGGCCCCTTTCTCGGACATGGTGAACATGGCATCGACCAGAATCCGCTGCTTGGCCGCGACGTAATAGCCGGCGATCAGAATGCCGAAGAGCGGGCCGATCATCGCACCCAGCACGCCCAGCGTGTAGTGAATGGCGTCGGCATTGGAGTACCAGTTCCAGGGCAGCAGGATGACCGAGCCGACGGCCGCGATCATGCCCCCGCTGCGCCACGAAATCTTGTGCGGCGCGACGTTGGAGAAGTCGAAGGCCGGCGAGATGAAGTTGGCGACGATGTTGATGCCGACGGTGGCGGTGACGAAGGTCAGGCCGCCCAGCAGGATCGCGAACGGGGTGTCGATCCGCTCCACGGTGTGGATCGGGTCGGTGATCAGTTCGCCGAACACCGGGACGGTGGCCGAGGCGGTGATCACGGTGAGCAGCGAGAAGAACAAGAAGTTGACCGGCAGCCCCCAGAAGTTGCCCTTCTTCACCGCGGTGAACGACTTGCCGTAGCGGGCGAAGTCGCCGAAGTTGAGCATCGGCCCGGAGAAATACGACACCACGATCGCGATCGCGGTGATCATCACCGGGATGGACGCCCAGAAGTCCATCGGCTCGCCGGCGGACAGGTCCAGGCTGATGTTCTGCCAGCCGGCCTGGGAGACCAGGTAGCCGGCCAGCACGATCATCACCACGTAGACCGCGGGACCGGCCCAGTCGATGAACTTCCGGATAGTCTCCATGCCGTTCCAGAACAAGGCGGCCTGTGCGAACCATAGGATCGCGTACGAGATCCAGCCGAGCGCGGACAGCCCGAGGAACCCGACGTCGAGCAGCGCGGCGCTGCCGGGCCAGAATTTGAGGAAGATGATGTTCAGCGATTCGGCCGCCAGGAAGGTCTGGACGCCGTACCAGGCGATCGCGATCAGGCCGCGGATGATCGCCGGAATATTGGCTCCCTTGATGCCGTAGATCGCCCGGTTGATCACCGGATAGGGCACACCGGTCTGCTGGCTCGGTTTGGCGACCAGATTGGTGAACACCTGGACGATGACGATGCCGATCAGCAACGCCACCAGCACCTGCCAGCTGGCGATGCCGAGCGCGAACAGCGAGCCGGCGGTCACATAGCCGCCGACCGAATGCACGTCCGACATCCAGAAGGCGAAGATGTTGTACGACGACCATTTCTGCTCGCGCAACGGCGCCAGGTCTTCGTTGGCGAGCCGTGGATCGTATTCCGGTTTCATATTGCCCGAGCCGACCGGCAGGCCGGCCGCCTCTACGATGTCTTCGGGTTTCGCTTCTGCCGCAGCCGGCAGGTTTTCGATGCGTGTCATGGGGAGCCTTCCCGTTTGCTACCACCCGGACGGGTCCGGGCGGGCCAACCCAGCCGATCCGCTGGGTTGGCGATACGACACGCTAGGACGCCCAATGGCGTCCCCTTTTTCCACCGTGTAACACGCATGTGAAATACCGCGATGCGGCCCGTCCTCGGCCATCGTGGCGTCGAACTGGCAGCCGCGACGACATCTCCCCTTGCCAGAGCCACCCCTCGGCCGGCCGACGGCGTTCGGCGGCGACCATGCCGACCTCGTGGCGGGCTCCCGTGCGACAGAAGGCACCCGACCGCGGGCCCGACGGATCCGCGCGCTGACTCCGGAATGCGTTATGGTCGAGCCCTTGGATGCCGGGGGGCGTTCAGGTGGACGTCGGGGGGCGTCCGGATTTTTGGGTTCACGGGGGGTAAGTTAATGCAAGGGCCTACTGTTGCGCGCCCGCGACCGGCACGGGGGGTTGACCGGTCCATCGACGGTGAGGGCCGACCACCCCAGTCCAGAGCGTTAGAACCGGCGACCCGGCGCGGATTGGAGAGCGCCCCGCACCGGCGCGCCTACCCAACACCCGTCGGGCGACATCTGCGCCTTGCCGATGCCGACGGACCCACCTGGGACCGACAGATCCGCCCACGGAGGGCGGCGGACCCCTCGACGTGGACGGAATCAGATGAGCGGGTCGATTCCGCTCGGGTCGGCGAGAGCGACCCCTCCGGGCCGCCGCCCGTTCGAGAACTCTCCCAGACACCCTACGAATACGACGCGTTCGCGCGGCTCAGCGGAGAACTGACCCAGCCGCCGGAGGGTGACTATCGCGTCGAGATGGTGAATCTACTGCGTCGTGACCGGCGCCGGTGGCGGGTCTACCCGATGCTCGTCGCCGCGCTCGTCTTCGAAAGCGTATGTCAATGGCCATTGGGACTTCCCTGTGGGCGGTCACGTGATCTCCTTGTGGGTGGTCACGTGATGTCCTTGTTGGTGGCCAGCTGATCTCCCTGCCGGGGTTAGGTCAGGGGCATCACTCCTTTGC
>NZ_JASGEF010000058.1:0-32433 GCF_047606665.1 Micropruina sp.
GCAAAGGAGTGATGCCCCTGACCTAACCCCGGCAGGGAGATCAGCTGGCCACCAACAAGGACATCACGTGACCACCCACAAGGAGATCACGTGACCGCCCACAGGGAAGTCCCAATGGCCATTGACACCTCGCCGTCCCGGCCGCACCCGATCCAGTCAAGGCAGTCTGGACCAAAGTCATGGAGTTTGACCCGAAGATCTATCGCGATATTGGTGCTGCGGGCGCCCCACCCGCCGAAGAGTGGCTACTGAGGCGCCCGGAAACATACTTGAGCACGGACAGGAAGCCCTCGCTTCAGTCGATCCATTCGGAGTGCGTCCTCCCCGTCGTCGGGGAGGCCGGCTCAGGGAAGACCACCCTTATCGATCTCATCGAAGCCGATGCCATCGAACAGGGGTTTCTCTCCGTCCGGCTGGACTTCAAGAATGTTCCGACGCTGGTCATAGACATGAGCGTCAAGGAAGGAATTCTCGCGGTCGCAGAATTTATAACGAACGCGGCACGAGTCTCCGTCGAGAACACCGGGCTTTGGAATAGATTCCTTGCCATCCGAGCTAGATTAGTCTTAAGAAATTTCTCAACGCCTAAGATTTCGGAACTAAAGAAGAAGTATCCGGGACTAAACGAATTTCCTGACGAAAGGCTGCTTGCGCTCGATGACGTGCTCGCAGAGGTTCAGCGTTTTGACGAAGAGAATCCTCGCCAATACCTGACGGCGATAGCCGTCCAACACATCAGGCCCAGCGGGCATCCGGTACTAATTCTCGCCGATGACCTGGAAGGAGTTCCGACCAGTCTTCGTGGCAACCTCATGAGAATCCTCTCCGCAATTCAGTGCGCCGGATCATTGCTGTTCGTCGCGATCCGAAGAGAGAACCTGCATCAACTTCGCGTGACACTCCAATCGAGACGCGACGAGGTCTGCTTCTTGGATTCCCTTCCAGGCGGCTTGTTCGAGATCGCGAGAATTCGAAATGACGGCGCCCTGAGGCTTTGCCTAGAAGGCACAAATCCAAGCGATGAGAAGTCCACGGACACAGGCAGTCTTGGCGCAACCGATCCCCACTCCTTGGGAGATCAGCGCACGTACGTGGATGGCATCGGTGAGATAGACTGGAATGCCGCCAAGGCTAGGCACAAGTATGTTGACGACTCTTTGCGCAATCTTGAAGAAGATCAGTTCCTGGCCGACCTCACCGCCAAGTGGCTGAACGGCAATGTCAGGAACTTCCTGACATTGATGGTGGAGGTCGCTACAACGGAGCCTTCTCAGAGTGGGCGGTCCCTCGGTGGCAGCGTTTCATCACTGCTTCTCAAGAAGCGAGCGCATCCCTCTCTGAGGGACATATTCCAGCCTGCAGTGGTCCCGACTCAAAGGTGGAGTTACCCCTTCGTGTTCCTACCCTTCCGAGTTCTTGTATACCTGCGCTGTCGCGGAGGAAGCATATCGTTCGACCAGATGTGCACGGACTTCAAGGAGTCCTTTGGAATCGAGCAATCGGCCATCAACACAGTGATCGGGAAATTCATAGAGGGAGACAATAACGATGGGATTGGCATGCCCATACTATTGCGCCGAGTTGAGCGGCACGACGAAGGCGACCAAGTCAAGCTGCTGAGCTGCGGCGAAGTCTTTGTTGATAGCTTCGTCTATCGATGCGACTACCTGTCCACACTATTCGACCGCCTTAGCAACAGCAATCGCCCATCGATGCCCAGTGGAATGGCCGCCTCAGAAGAAAAGCTCCGCAAGACCGTTGCCGTCGTGGAAAAGATAATCCTCCCCAACTTCTACAAGGAGCACCCCTACGTAGATCCTAATCCACTGACGGTCGCTCCAGTTACCGACGAGGTTCGCAGCCGACTGGAGGAGTACAACAGGATGTTCGCATTCCGACACGGCTTCTGGTTCGTAGGGAGGCTCAAGGATAGCATTGAGAGTTACGCAACCAAGCGAGGATACCGCCACATAGCCGAGCAGGCCATTCAGCATCTGGGAGACATGGAGAGTCGATTGAATTCGATTACGCTTCAAAGCCGAAGGATCTCGGGTTGACAGAATCTACTGGCGCCCAGATAAATGCGCCGAACAGCAGCCGCTCGAGCCTTTACGATCTTCACTTCGGACATCTATCCCTACCCGACCTCCGGCGCCTGTTCATGTGGCCACTTACCATGATCGGCGCAGCAGTAGTGTTACTCCTCGTTCTTGATCTACTCCTTTTCCTAATAGGTAAGGCCCTTGGATCCCCTCTGGATTCTGCTTCTTGGGGAACCTATGCTGCGTGGGCCAGCGCGCTGATGCCCGCCTGGGGACTCGTCGTCACAGTGGCAATGTGGCTTGGAAGCCAACATGAGCGCGACATGCGAGAAGCTGTGGAGCATGCAGCCAGCGTGAAACTAGAAAAGTCCGAAGGAACTGTAAGCGTGCTTCGGAACGACTCCTCGAGAACTATCGAGATCATCTCCTGCACACCAGATATCTCAGAAATGCCCGGACGGCTAGTGGGTACCGGCGCGAGAGAATTGATGGAAGCGGAGACGCTATCGGTCACCTTCAGGGTCGATGGAGTCCTGTTCACTGCGCCTGTCAACTCCCTAGTGCGGCGCCACTGAGAAGGCGCCTGCCAACTTTCCGCGACGCCGCCGGTACAGATGCGGGACCCGAACCAGAGGGTGTCCACTCACCGGGTGGGTCGCGCCTCGGGCAGGCGGCGCCCCCTCGTTGAGTGCAGGCTTTTCGTGTTGGGTTGGCCTCTGGCTCCGTGCGACGGTTCTAGCCGTAGGATCGTCCGGGTGACCGCATTCGATCTGGACCCCGACGTCCGGCCCCAAGACGACCTCTTCCGCCACGTCAATGGGCGCTGGCTGGCCGCCACCCCGATCCCGGAGGACAAGCCGGCTTACGGTGCCGCGCACATGCTGCGGGACGCCGCCGACGAGGCGGTGCGGGAGATCATCACCGGTCTGTCCGGCGCGGAGCCCGGTACCGAACCGGCCAAGGTGCAAGACCTCTACGCCTCGTTCATGGACACCGCCGAGGTGGAGCGCCGCGGGTTGGAACCGGTGCGTCCACTGCTCGCCGAGATCGACGCGATCGACAGCGTCGAGGCGCTGCTGGACTACTTCGGTCGCAGCGTCCGGCGGCAGACTGGGACGCCGCTCGACCTGGACGTCGAATCGGATCCGGGTGACCCGACCCGCTACACGCTGTTCGCCAGCCAGGCGGGCCTCGGCCTGCCCGACGAGGAGTACTACCGCGACGAGCGCTTCGCCGACATCCTCACCGCCTACCGCGCGCACGTCGCCGAGACTCTGACGCTGGCCGGGCTGGACGCGTCCGAGGCCGAGGCGATCGTCGCTTTGGAGACCGAGATCGCAGCCCGGCACTGGGACAAGGTGCGCACCCGCGACATCCGGCAGATGTACAACCCGACCCGTCCGGAACCGTTCTCCGAGCGGGTCGACTGGCTGCGGATGCTCCGGGCCGCCGGGGTCGGCGAGGTGGAGCAGCTGATCGACGCCCAGCCGTCCTTCGCGTCCGGACTGGCCGACCTGCTCGGCTCCGAGCGGCTGCCGGAGTGGCGGGCCTGGGCACGCTTCCACCTGCTGTCGGCGTTGTCGCCGTACCTGCCGGAGGCATTCGTGCAGGCCCGGTTCGCCTTCTACGGCACCACGCTGAACGGCATTCCGACCAACCGGGAGCGCTGGAAGCGCGGCATCGCCCTGGTCGAGCGCTGCCTCGGCGAGGCCCTCGGCAAGCTGTATGTGGAACGGCACTTCTCGCCGGCCGCGAAGCAGCGGATGGACGAGCTGGTGGCGAACCTGGTCGAGGCCTACCGGCGGTCCATCGGCGCGCTCGACTGGATGACCGAGGCGACTCGCACACAGGCCCTCGACAAGCTGAGCAAATTCATTCCGAAGATCGGCTATCCGGACGAGTGGCGCGACTATTCCGGCCTTGTCGTGGACGCCACCGACCTGATCGGCAATGTGTTGCGTTCGTCCGCGTTCGAGCACGATTTCGAATGGGCGAAGCTGGGTGGTCCGGTGAATCGGCACGAATGGCTGATGACGCCGCAGACGGTCAACGCCTATTATCATCCGTGGCGCAACGAGATCGTCTTCCCAGCCGCGATCCTGCAGCCGCCGTTCTTCGACGAGAATGCGGACGAGGCGGTCAACTACGGCGCGATCGGCGCGGTGATCGGGCACGAGATCGGCCACGGTTTCGACGACCAGGGCTCGACCTGCGACGGGGATGGCAAGCTGCGCGACTGGTGGACGCCGGACGACCGGGCGGCCTTCGAGGAGCGGACGAAGGCTCTGATCGAGCAGTACGACGCGCTCAGCCCGGCTGCGACCCCCGGCCATCACGTCAACGGATCGCTGACCATCGGCGAGAACATCGGCGACCTGGGCGGGCTGTCGATCGCCTATCAGGCGTGGCGGCTGGCCGTCGGCGACGACGACCCGGAGTCGATCGACGGGATCACCGGTCCGCAGCGGTTCTTCCTGGCCTGGGCACGGGCCTGGCAGCACCAGTCGCGTCCGGAGGCGTTGATCACCCAGCTGACCAACGATCCGCACTCCCCCGACGAGTTCCGCTGCAACCAGGTGGTGCGCAACATTCCGGCGTTCTACGACGCGTTCGGCGTGACCGGCGACGACGCGCTCTGGCTGGCCCCCGAACTCCGGGTCCAGATCTGGTGACAGACCGGTCGGCGGCCGGGGGGACTTTCCCGGCCGCCGACACAGGTGTCAGCAGGAGCCGACGGTCTTCCAGTTCGCCACCACACTGGACGATCACCTTCGACGCCGACGAACGGACGCTGCTGCAGTACAAGTACACGCTGGGCAGTTGGGATCGCGAGGAACAGACCGCGAGCTGTGTCGCGCCCGCCAACCGTTCGGCCGAGGTCGTCTTCGGCACGACCGAGTCCCAGACGGTCAACGACGTGGGTCGCGTCGACCTTGGTCAGCGCCACGCCTTCGGGATCCCAAGACGGCAGGGACCGTCGAGATTGCTCAGCCCGCCGGCGAGATGGCCTTTCTGGGTCCCTTCGCCGACACCACCGGGGCAGCACGGCATCGGCGGCTACGCGCGCAGCTACGGAATGGACGCCGTCGCGGCCCTGCGTGAATCGGCCCTGCGTGTATCGGCCCTGCGTGAATCGACCCTGCGTGAATCGACACCGCCGACGCCGGCGGACGACTCGCTCTGGACGCGGTGCGGTGGGGATCCCGGTCGGGTCAACGCCTGGTGGTGCTCGCCGGAGCCGTCGCGCACGCCGCCGAGATCCTGCTCCGCTCGCACGCGTCCTGTCCGAGTTCACCCGCGTTTCTCCGCGGCTGGCCATCTCACCGCTGGCCGAACGCGGCGTCCTGATCGGCGCGATCCGGCTCGCACTGGACGGAATCGAGCGGCACATGCTCAATGAGGATGTGCATGCCGTCGGGGCGGTCTGAACCTCTCAGGGGTGGTCAGAGTGTCGGACGACGCCAGGGCGCGGCTGCTTCGACCGTGGCGGCCAGGCCCAACAGAACGTCCTCGGCACCGAAACGGCCGCCGAGCATGACGCCGATCGGCAGCTCCGGAGAGTCCGGGCCGGCGAGGCGGGCGGTGTGCAGCGGCAGGCTGATCGCCGGGCGTCCGGTCAGGTTGTAGACCGACGTCCATGGCGTGAACCGGGTCTGCGCAGCGAAATCGGACGCCGGGTCGGCGTCGTCGCGGAGGCTGCCGAGGAGCGCCGGCGGCTGCGCCAGGGTCGGCGTGAGGACGATGTCGAAGGCGTCCCAGACCTCGGCGACCTGCTTGGTGAGCAGCTGGATCGCGCTCAGCGCCTGGGCGTATTCCAGCCCGGTGGACGCCCGTCCGGCGTCGCGGAGCCAGCGGCTGAGCGGCGTCAACGCGGCGTCGGCGTCGGGCGGCATCGGAATGCTCAGCGCACCGACCGCCCACACCGCGGCGAACGCCTGCCATTGGGTCGCCGGGAACGGCACAGGCGCCTCGATGACCTCGTGCCCGAGGTCTTCCAGCAGCTGGGCGGCGCGGGTCGCGGCGTCCAGACAGGCCGGGTGCACCTCGGCGTCGGCGATCACCGGAGTGGTCAACAGCCCGATCCGCAGCCGCTCGGGCGCCTGATCGCAGGCGGCAAGATAGCCGCCGGGCGCCATCGGCGCCCAGTAGGTGTCTGAGGGACGCGGCCCGGCCAGCACGTCCAGGGCAAGCGCGGTGTCGCGGACCGTCCGGGTCAGCACGCCATCTACTCCGAGGCCGGGGCCGGGCGGGCGGTTGCCGGACGAGATCAACCCGCGGCTGACCTTCAGGCCGACCAGTCCACAGGCGGACGCCGGAATGCGGATCGAGCCGCCGGCGTCCGAACCGTGCGCGAGGGGCACGATGGCGGCAGCGACCGCGGCCGCGGCTCCCCCGCTGGAGCCGCCCGCCGAGCGGGTCGGATCCCACGGCGTCACCGCTGGCGGGCCTGTGTCGGGCTCGGTGTAGCAGGGCAGTCCGAACTCGGGCACGGTGGTCTTCCCGATCATGCTGGTGCCGGCCTCGGCGAACCAGCCGACGATCGGATCGTCGGCGGTGGCTCGGTTGCCACGCAGGACGGCGCTGCCGGCCTCCCAGGGCAGCCCGGCCACCTGGTTGAGGTCCTTGATCGGGCACGGGACGCCGGCCAGCGGCAGCCGTTCCCCGGCCGCGATCCTGGTGTCCGTGCGGCGGGCGTCCGCGATGGCTCGCTCAGGGGCCAGGCAGGTGAATGCGCCGTAGCGAGAACCGCGCTGCTCGGCCAGTTCCAGGGCTGCGGCGGCGACTTCGACCGCCGATAATTGGCCGGCGTTCACCTCGCGGGCGATCTCCAGCGCCGACAACCCGGCGTAGGTGGCGGCGTCCAGCATGGGCGTCATCCTGTCATGCCGCCGGGCCGGGCGCACACCACAAAGGAGCTGGTCAACCCACGGTGCCGACTGTCCCACCCGGCCCTGACGTCGTCCCTGCCCAGTGGTCTTCGAGGAGTCAGTCTGAAATCGACACCAGAGTTGATGGGCGGTCTGGGCCACTCAGGCGTGAACCGTCCTCGGACGCCGCCCAGGGACATCCACTCTGGGGTCGATTTCAGACTGACTCTCCGATGCCAGTGCCGGATCGAGGTCCGTACGTGCGAAGTGGGACGAAAGAACCGTCCCCTCGGTCCACGCCGGACCGAGGGGACGGCTCAGAGGATTCCGAGAGTCGAGGCGGGTCAACTCTTCTTGTGGTCGATCTTCTTGGGGTCGAGGATGCCGCTGATGGTGGGCTCGAACTCGGCACCGAGCTGCTTGACGGCGAGGCGGCCGACCAGCTGCTGCTCGGTGGTGACCCGCTCGGAGCGTCCGCTGCCGAGGAAGGTGATCGCCCAGTGCATCAGGGTGGTGACCCGGTTCTTGAAGCCGACGACGTAGATCAGGTGCAGACCGAGCCAGGCCAGCCAGGCCATGAAACCGCTCCACTGGATCTTGTCGTTGATCTTCGCCACCGCGCCGAACCGGCTGATCACCGCCATCGAACCCTTGTCGAAGTACTTGAACTTCTCGGTGACCGGGGCTCCGGTGAGTTCGCCGATGATCTTCTTGGCCGCGTACCGGCCGCCCTGGATGGCGACCTGGGCGACACCGGGCAGACGGTCGAGGCTCATCATGTCGCCGACCACGAACACCTCAGGATGACCCGGCAGGCTCAGGTCGGGCTGCACCGGTACCCGGCCGGCCCGGTCCACCTCGACACCGGACTGCTCGGCCAGCGTCTTGCCCAGTGGGCTGGCCTGGACGCCGGCGGCCCACACCTTGCAAATCGCGTCGATGCGCTCGGTGGATCCGTCCTTGTACTTCACGTCGAGGCCGGTGGCGTCCACGTTGGTG
This sequence comes from Micropruina sp., assembly GCF_047606665.1. GTDB lineage: Bacteria > Actinomycetota > Actinomycetes > Propionibacteriales > Propionibacteriaceae > Micropruina. The sequence goes on from NZ_JASGEF010000058.1 coordinate 7,910, forward strand.
ACCATGCCGTTCAGCTTGATCTCGACGCCAATCCGCTCCAACTCCTTCTTGGCAGCCGCCGACAGCTTGTCGCCGAACGGCGGCAGCACCACCGGCGCGCCGTCGAGCAGCAGCACCCGGCACTGCCGGGTGTCGATGTTGCGGAACGACTCGGGCAAGGTCTTGTGGCACAACTCGACGATCTGGCCGGCCAACTCGACGCCGGTCGGACCGGCACCCACCACGACGAAGGTCATCAGCGAGCGGCGCTCGGCGGCGTCCTGGCTGAGCTCGGCCATCTCCAGGGCGCCGAAGATGCGGGCCCGCAGTTCCAGGGCGTCGTCGATGGTCTTCATGCCGGGCGCGAAGGTCGCGAAGTGGTCGTTGCCGAAGTACGACTGGCCGGCGCCGGCAGCGACGATCAGGTAGTCGTAGCGCAGGATGATCTGCTTGGACAGCTTCTCACCGATGACGATCCGCGAGCCGAGGTTGATCTTGTTCACCTCGCCGAGCAGCACTCGTGCGTTCTTCTGATTGCGCAGGATGTCGCGGGTCGCCGGTGCGATCTCACCGCTGGAGAGAATGCCCGTCGCCACCTGGTAGAGCAGCGGCTGGAACAGGTGCGCGGTGGTCTTGCTGATCAGCGTGATGTCGACATCGGCCTTCGCGAGCGCTTGGGCCGAGAACAGCCCACCGAAGCCGGATCCGATGATGACGACGTGAGGACGGGGCATATGTACTCCAAGGCGAGATTTCTCGGTGTAGCTATCGGGTCGAGTCTGCCGGGCGGCGCATCGGCTGGCAAGCGTAGCGGCACGGTATCGATCAGGTGGACCGTGAAACGATCTGATCACACAGTTCGAACAGGGTGTCCCGGGCCGGGCCCTCGGGCAGTTCCGTCAGCAGGTCCTTGGCGAGCCGGGCCCGCCGGTCGACCTCGGCACGGGCCTGGGCCAGCGCCGGATGGGCCCGCATCAACGCGAGCGCCTCGGCGAGCTCGTCGGGGTCGTCGATCCGGCGTCCGATCAACTCCCGGAGCCGGGCGTCCGCGGGATCGTCGGCGGCCTTCACCAGCAGCGTGGGCAACGTCCAGACGCCTTCGCGCAGATCGGTGCCGGGGGTCTTGCCGGTGCGGTCGCTGGCGATGTCGATGATGTCGTCGGACAGCTGGAAGACCACGCCGATCTCTTCGCCGAAGGCGCCCAGCGCACGCAGCACCGGCTCGGGCGCCCCGCACACCATGCCGCCGAATTTCGCCGAGGTGGCGATCAGAGACCCGGTCTTGTCGGCCAGAACCTGCAGATAGTGCGCCACCGGATCGTCGCCGTCGGCCGGCCCGCGGATCTCGCCGACCTGGCCCTGCACCAGCCGGGCGAACGTCTCGGCCTGCAGCGCGACGTAGTCGACGCCCAGGGTCGCGACGATCGAGGACGCCCGTGCGAACAGGAAGTCGCCGACCATGATCGCCACCGAATTGCTCCACCGATGGTTGGCGCTCTCGGCGCCGCGGCGCAGATCGGCCTCGTCCATGACGTCGTCGTGGTAGAGGCTCGCCACATGGGTCAGTTCCACCGCCATCGCGGCCCGCTCGGTGGCGTCGACGTCGGCACCCTCGTACAGCTGGGACGCCGCCAGCACCAGCAGCGGCCGGAACCGCTTGCCGCCCGCGTTGATGATGTGGCTGGCCGCCTCGGTCACGAACGGCGTGTCAGCAAAGGCGGCGGAAGCCAACCGATCCTCGATGGACTGCAACCGGTCGACGACCGACTGCGCGAACGTGGAGTCGACGCCGATCTCGAGAGTCACACTTCTCCCTTGCTCATTCTTTGGGCAGGCGGAATGAGTCTAACCTCAGCGCAGAAATGTTCCCGCCGCCGTGGCCAGATCGAGAATCGGGCCGGGGAAGACACCGAGCACGGCGATGCCGACCGCCGACACCAGGATCGGCAGCCAGGTGAAGGCGCTGGCCTTGCCGACCATGACGCCGACCGCGGGCTCGCGGAAGAACATCACCACGATGATCCGCAGGTAGAACACGGCCGCCACCAGGCTCAACACCACCGCGACGATCACCAGCCAGTCGAAGCCGCCGCGCCAGGCCGCCGCGAACACCGCCCACTTGCCGATGAAGCCGCCGGTCAGCGGGATGCCGGTGAAGCTCAGCATGAACAGCGCGAAGATGCCGGCCACCAGCGGGCTCTTGCGGCCCAGGCCCGACCAGCTGTCGATCGAGTTGGCCTCGCCGGACGGGTTGCGCACCATGGTGATGATGGCGAAGGCGCCGATGCTGGCCAGGCCGTAGACCACCAGGTAGAACATCGCCGAGGCGACGCTGTCCAGCGGGCTGGCCGCCGAACCGGTGGAGGCACCAACCACGGCAGTCATGATGAAGCCGGCGTGGGCGATCGAGCTGTAGGCCAGCGTCCGCTTCATGTCGGTCTGGGTCAGGCCCCAGATCGAGCCGACGACCATGGTGAGCACGATCAGCACGGCCAGCAGCGGCTGCCACGACCAGCGTTCGCCGGCCAGCGCGACGTAGAACACCCGCAGCGTGGCGCCGACGGAGGCCAGCTTGGTGCAGATCGCCATGAAGCCGGTGATGGGGGTCGGAGCGCCCATGTAGACGTCGGGCGTCCAGTTGTGGAACGGCACCACGCCGATCTTGAACAGCAGGCCGACGCCGAGCATCGCCATGCCGGCGACCAGGATGCCCCGTCCCATGGTCGGGTTCTGGACGGCATCCGCGATCGCCTTCAGGTCGAACGAGCCGGCGAAGCCGTACAGCAGGGCGACGCCGAACAGGAAGAACGCCGAGCTGAACGCGCCGAGCAGGAAGTACTTCAGCGCCGCCTCCTGAGAGAGCAGCCGGCGCCGGCGGGCCATGCCGCACATCAGGTAGAGCGGCAGCGAGAAGACCTCCAGCGCCACGAACATGGTGATCAGGTCGGACGCCGCCGGGAACACCATCATGCCGCCGAGGGCGAACAGGGCCAGCGGGAAGACCTCGGTGTGCTCCAGCCGGGCGGCGGACGCCTCGGCCTCGGCCCGGCTGCCCGGAACGGTCGCCGCGGACGCCGCGAAGGTGCTAACCCCGCCGTTCAGCTGACGTTCGGCCATCACCAGGATCGCGATCAGGCCGAGCACCAGCAGCGAGCCCCACATGAAGTAGGTCGGGCCGTCCAGCATCATCGATCCCATCGCGACCGGTCCGCCGACCCCGGCCCGCCAGTTGGCGACCAGGAACGCGGCAGCCACCGCGACGCTGGCGATGGTCAGGAAGACCTGAGCGAAGAACCGCTGCGCCCGTGGCATCATCGCCTCGACCAGGATGCCCAGGATCGCGGCCACCAGCACCAGCAGCACAGGGGCGAGAGCCCGCCATTCGATGACGGCAGTCATCACTTCTCTCCCTTCGCCGGGGCGACCGGGTCGGTCAGCTGCATCCGTTCCATCGCGACCTTCGCGGTCGGCTCGACCAGGCTGACGATCGGTCCGGGCAGGACGCCGAAGAACAGGATGATCGTCACGATCGGGATCATCACGGCGCGCTCGACCCCGGACAGGTCACGGGTGACGTGCTTCGCGGTCTGTTCGGTGACCGGGCCGGTCATCGTCCGCTGGTACATCAGCAGCGCGTAGGTGGCGGCCAGGATGATGCCGGTCGCCGCGACCGCGGCGATCCACGGCGTCCGCGACCAGGTGCCGGCGATCACCAGGAATTCGCTGACGAAGGTCGACATGCCGGGCAGCGACAGCGCCGACAGGCAGGCCAGCAGGAATGCGCCGGCCAGCACCGGGGCCACCTTCTCGACGCCGCCGAACGCCGACACCTCGGCCGAGCCGCGCCGCTTGATCAGGTAGCCGACGGTGAGGAACAGCGCGGCGGTGGAGAAGCCGTGGTTCAGCATGAAGAAGATCGAGCCGTTGATCGACTGGGTGGTGAACACGTAGATGCCCAGCACCATGAAGCCGAAGTGGCTGACCGAGGTGTACGAGACCAGCCGGAGCAGGTTCTTGCTGGCGATCGCGGCGGCGGCACCGTAGACGATCGAGATCAGCGACAGCGCGATCATCACCGGCGCGACCCAGGCGCTGGCCTCGGGGAAGATCCCGATGCAGAACTTGATCATCGCGAAGGTGCCGATCTTGTCCAGGATGCCGACCATCAGCGTGGACGAGCCGGGCGTGGCCTGCTCGGCGGCGAACGGCAGCCAGGTGTGCACCGGCACCATCGGCGCCTTGATCACGAAGGCGATCAGGAAGCCGACCATCAGCAGCCGTCCGGTCTCGGCCGGGATCGGCAGCGCGGCCAGGTCGGCCAGCAGGTAGCTCGGCGTCCCGCCCAGCGAGGCGGACGTCGCGAACAGCCCGATCACCGCGGCCAGCAGGATGAACCCGCCGACCAGATTGAACATCAGGAATTTCAGCGCCGCGGCGCGCCGCTGCTCGCCGCCGAAACCGCCGATCAGGAAGTACATCGGGATCAGCGTGGCCTCGAAGAACACGTAGAACAGCAGCACGTCGTCGGCCAGGAAGGTGAACAGCGCGGTGCCCTCCAGCGCCAGCACCATGGCCGCGTAGCCCTGGACGTTCCAGCGTCCGTGACCGGTGACGTTCCACTCGGCGATCAGCACCAGCGGGGTGAGGACCGCAGTCAGCAGCGCCATGGCCAGGCCCATGCCGTCCAGGCCGAGCGCGAACGAGGCGCCGAAGGCGGCGATCCAGGGCTGCCGGACGCTCAGCTCGGCACCGCCCAAGTACTGCACGGTGACCATCACCGCGACCACCAGGGTGGCCAGCGAGAAGGCCAGGCCGAACACGCGCGCTGTGCCGCCCCAGATCGGCAGTGCCAGCACCAGCGCCCCGATCAGCGGAATCAGGCCCAGCAGGGTAAGCAGACTCATCTCAGCTCCTCCCTCAGCCGGCCAGGCCGAGGATCAACACGACACCGACCACTCCGACACCCAGCACCATGGTCAGCGCGTAGCTGCGGACATAGCCGTTCTGCACCCGGCGTCCGCCCACGCTCAGCCCGCTGATGCTGCGGCTGACGGTGTGCACCAGGCCGTCGATGCCCTTGGCGTCGACGGCGACCGCGGCACGGGACAGGCCCAGCACCGGCTGCACCACCAGCAGGTCGTTGAGGTCGTCGCCGAACAGGTCGTTGCGTCCGGCTTCGGCGAGCGGGTTGCCCTGCGGTGCCACCGCGGGGATCGGACGCCGGCCGAAGACCAGCCAGGCGATCGCGACGCCGGCGGCCACCACCAGCATGGTGGCCCAGCCGACGGCGGTCGGCAGCAGCGCCACCTCATGCGGATGCGCGCCGGTCGCCGGCTCCAGCCAGCCCTGGATCCACCAGTTCATCACCGCGCCGGCGATCACGCTGAGGACGCCGAGCACGATCAGCGGAATCGTCATCACCCGCGGCGACTCGTGCGGATGGACGCCGTCCAGCCAGCGCTTGCTGCCGCCAAAGGTCATCAGCATCAGCCGGGTCATGTAGAACGCGGTCACCCCGGCGCCGAGCAGGGCCAGCGACCCCACCAGCGCGCTGCGGCCGAACGCCGCCTCGATGATGTGGTCCTTGGAGAAGTAGCCGGCGGTCAGCGGGAAGCCGATGATCGCCAGGTAGCCCATCGCGAACGTCCAGAACGTCACCGGCAGGTACTTCGCCAGGTTGCCGTAGTGCCGCATGTCGACGTCGTCGTCCATGCCGTGCATCACCGAACCGGCGCCGAGGAACATATTCGCCTTGAACGCGCCGTGGGTGAGCAGGTGGAAGATCGCGAACGCGTAGCCGGCCGGGCCGATGCCGGCGGCCAGCATCATGTAGCCGATCTGACTCATCGTCGAGCCGGCCAGCACCTTCTTGATGTCGTCCTTGCTGGTGCCGATCCAGGCGCCGGCCAGCAGGGTGACGGTGCCGACGATCACCACGGCCGCCTGGGCGTCCGGGCTGAGATCGAAGATGGCGTGGCTGCGGACCACCAGGTAGACGCCGGCGGTGACCATGGTGGCGGCGTGGATCAGCGCCGACACCGGGGTCGGGCCCTCCATCGCGTCCAGCAGCCAGGCCTGCAGCGGCACCTGCGCCGACTTGCCGCACGCGCCGAGCAGCAGCAGCAGCCCGATCACCGTCGCCCACGGTCCCTCCAGGTGGGCGGCGCCGTGGTTGACGTCGACGAAGGCGGACGAGCCGAACATCGCCAGCATCGTCGAGATCGCCAGGATCATGCCGAGGTCGCCGACCCGGTTCATCACGAACGCCTTCTTGGCCGCCGCGGCCGCGGACGGCTTGTGCTGCCAGAAGCCGATCAGCAGATAGGACGCCAGACCGACGCCCTCCCAGCCGACGAACAGCACCAGGTAGTTGTCGGCCAGCACCAGGGTGAGCATCGCGGCGACGAACAGGTTCAGGTAGCCGAAGAAGCGGCGTTTGCGCTCGTCGTGGGCCATGTAGCCGAGCGAATAGACGTGGATCAGGCCGCCGACACCGGTGATCAGCAGGGCAAACAGGATCGACAGCTGGTCGATCAGCAGGGCGACCTCGACCTGCCACGAGCCGGTCGCGAACCAGGTGTAGAGCGGCACCGAGACCGCCCGGTGGTCGGCCGGCGCGCCCAGCTGCTGGACGAACAGGGCGACCGCGACCAGGAACGAGCCGGTGATCATCGCCACCGCCATGTACGGCCCTGCCCTGCCCACCCAGCGGCCGAAGGCGAGCAGCAGCAACGCCCCCAGCGCCGGCAGCGCGATCATCAGCCAGGCGTAGCCGAACAGCCCAGTCGCGGCGACCGGATCGGCGACTTCCATCGGAGTCATGCGCCTCTCCCCCTCAATGTGCAGAGCATGCGTTCCCTCACTGGTTCAGCAGGTTCGCGTTGTCGACCGAGGTCGAACGGCGGGTCTTGTAGATGCCGACGATGATGCCGAGCCCGACGACCACCTCGGCGGCCGCGACCACCATCACGAAGAAGCTGGCCACCTGCCCGTCGAAGCTGCCGTGCTGGTGGGCGAAGGCGACCAGGGCCAGGTTCGCCGCGTTCAGCATCAACTCCACCGACATGAACGCCACCAGGGCGTTGCGCCGGATCATCACGCCGATCGCGCCGAGCACGAACAGGATCACCGCCAGGTACAGGTACTCCTCGGTCACAGCTCCTCGTCCTCCTCGTCATGGACGCGCTCGGCCGCCGCGAAGGCGTCCGCGGTGATCTGCTTGAACCGGACGCTGTCCAGCTGGACGCCGCGCTCGGAGAGCGTGCGGCTGATCGACTCCTCGGCGATGCTGCCGTCGGGCAGCAGGGCCGGGGTGGCGATCGAGTTGCTGGTCGCGAAGACGCCCGAGTTGGGCAGCGAGCCAGGGTGGGCACCGCTGCTGGCGTAGGCCTTCATCCGGGCCTCCGCCTGCTCCTTCTGGCCCAGCTTCGGCTTGGTGCGCTGGGCGTGGGCGAAGATCATCGCCCCCACCGCCGCGGTGATCAGCAGCGCCGAGGTGAGCTCGAACACCCACACATAGCGCCCGAAGAGCAGCTGCGCGATGCCCTCGACGTTGCCGCCGGCCGCCGTCGCGGCGTCCGTCATGCCCTTCGCCGGGCTGACCACCGCCCCGCCGACCGCGAAGATCATCAGGCCGAGCAGGCCGAGCGCGCCAAGCGCCGACAGCACCCGCTGGCCTTTGATCGTCTCGACGATCGAGTCGGGGGTGTCGACGCCGACCAGCATCAGCACGAACAGGAACATCATCAGCACCGCGCCGGTGTAGACGATGATCTGGACGGCGAACAGGAACTGAGCGTCCAGGGACGCGTATAGCACCGCCAGGCAGACCATGGTGAGCGCCATCGACAAGGCCGAGTGCACCGCTTTGCGGAACAGGATCAGCCCCAGGCCGCCCAGCACCATCAGCGGGCCGCAGATCCAGAACACGACACTCATCGGGCCTCCTGCACCGAAGGCGTCCGGGTGTCCGGGGTGCCGGTCTTGGGCAGCCCGAGGAAGTAGGCCTGCTCGTCGGAACCGAGTCGGCGCGGATGCGGCGGCGCCTCCATGCCGGGCAGCAGCGGCGCCAGCAGCCGGTCCTTGGTGTAGATCATCTTCTCCCGTGTGGTGTCGCCCAGTTTGAACTCGTTGGTCATGGTCAGCGCCCGGGTCGGGCAGGCCTCGATGCACAGCCCGCACAGGATGCAGCGCAGGTAGTTGATCTGGTACACCGACCCGTACCGCTCGCCGGGTGAGAACCGGGCGTCCTCGGTGTTGTCGGCGCCCTCGACGTAGATGGCGTCCGCCGGGCAGGCCCAGGCGCACAGCTCACAGCCGACGCACTTCTCCAGGCCGTCGGGCCAGCGGTTCAGCTGGTGCCGGCCGTGGAACCGCGGTGCGGTGACCTTGACCTTGCCCTTCTCCGGGTAGCCCTGGGTGAAGGTCTTGCGGAACATCGTCCGGAAGGTGACGCCGAAACCGGCCCACTGTTGCGCGAAGGTAGCCATCAGGCGTCCGTCCTTTCCGCTTCGGCAGAGACCACGTCGGCCTGCTCGGGCAGCCGTTGACCCGGCATCGGTGGCACCGGGTAACCGCCGGCGAACGGGTCGAACTCTGCGGTGTCCACCGCGGGTGGTGCCGGCTCGCGGTCCAGCCACCACCACAGCCCGAACAGGGCGAGCACCACGACCACCGAACCGCCGATCACCAGAGGGTTGGCCAGCCAGTTCTGCGCCCGTGCCACCCGGACGGCGGAGATCAGCATCACCCAGACCAGCGAGATCGGGATCAGCCACTTCCAGCCCAGCGTCATGAACTGGTCGTAGCGGAACCGCGGCAGGGTGCCGCGCAGCCAGACGAACACCGAGATGAGCAGCTGCACCTTGAGGAAGAACCAGACCGGACCCCACCAGCCGGCGTCCATCGCCGGGACCAGCGCGTTGATCGGCCAGGGGGCGTGGAAGCCGCCCAGGAACAGCGTGGTCGCGATCGCCGACACCGTGGCCATGTTGATGTACTCGGCCAGGAAGTAGGTGGCGTAGCGGAAGCCGGAGTATTCGGTGAGGTAGCCCGACACCAGCTCGGACTCGCACTCGGGCAGGTCGAACGGTGCCCGGTTGGTCTCGCCGACCATCGAGATCAGATAGATGGCGAACGACGGGAAGAGCTGCAGGAAGAACCAGTTCTGGAACCCCCAGTCCATGCCGAAGAAGCTGAACGACTGGCCCTGGACGTCGACGATCTCGGCGGTCGACATCGAGCTGGCGTGCAGGAACACCGCCACCAGCGCCAGGCCCATGCTGAGCTCGTAGGAGATCATCTGGGCCGACGACCGGAGCGCGCCGAGCAGCGAGTAGGGCGAGTTGGACGACCAGCCGGCCAGCACGAAGCCGTAGATGCCGACGGACGCCACCGCGAGCAGCACCAGCACCGAGATCGGCAGGTCGGTCAGCTGCAACCTGGTCCGGACGCCGAAGATCTCCACCTCGCCGCCGAACGGGATCACCGACCAGGCGGTGAACGCGGCGGTGCCGGCGATCAGCGGGGCCAGGGTGAACAGCACCCGGTCGGCCGATTTGGGCCGGAAGTCCTCTTTCATGATCAGCTTGCTGCCGTCGGCGACCGCCTGCAGCAGCCCGAACGGGCCGTTCATGATCGGGCCGAGCCGGTGCTGCATCTTGCCGACCAGCCGGCGCTCGTACCAGACGTTGAAGATCGTCCAGACCAGCAGCACCACGAACAGCACCACCACCTTGATCAGCACCAGCCACCACGGGTCGGTGCCGAACAGGGCAAGGTCGAGCGGATTCATGCCGCACCTCCTTCACTGACCGCGTCGCTGGGCGCACTCACCGTCACGCCGGCACCATGTACCAGACCAAGTTCCGACAAGGGCGTTCCGGGGGCGTGCGTGGGCACCCAGACGGTTCCGGGGGCCATCCCGCGGACGATCTCGAGCGGCAGGGTGAGCCACCCGGTGCCGCCGACTACCGTCACCGAATCGTTCAGGCCGTAAGCCGCGGCGACCTCGGGCGAGGTCCGGGCCACCACCGGACGGGCGGTCGCCTGCAGCGCCGGCTCGTTGTCATTGGAGCGGGAGCCGTCGATCAGCTCGCGCCAAGTGGCCAGCGCCAGCTCGCCGTCGGCCGCTTCGCCCTGGCCCGGCGCGGTCTGCTGCATCAGCGGCACTCGGTCGCCGTCCCAGCTGCCGAGTTCGTCGAGCTCGTCGAGCGCCTGCCGGGCCGTCCGGACGCCCAGCGGGCGCCCCAGCGCGTCGGCCAGCGCGGCCAGCACCCGCAGGTCGGTCATCGGCTGGTTCGGCTGCTTGATCACGGTGTTCACCCGGCCCCGGCGATGCTCCCAGTTCAGGAAATGTCCGGGGCGCTCTTCGATCAGCGCGATCGGGAACACCACGTCGGCGCGTTCGGTGACCTCGCTGAGCCGCTGCTCCAGGCTGATCACGAAGGACGCCTCGTCGAGGCTGGCGCGCACCTTGTCGGCACGGGCGAAGTCGGACGGCTCGATGCCGCCGACCAGCAGCGCCAGCCCGTAGCGGGCGGCGTCCAGCTGCATCTCGGCGTCCAGCCCGCCGGCCACCGGCAGCGTCTCTACCCCCCAGGCGGCCTGGACGTCGACCCGGGCCCGCACGTTGGCGACCGGACGACCGCCCGGCAGCAGATTCGGCAGGCAGCCGGCCTCGATCGCGCCCCGGTCGCCGGCCCGGCGCGGGATCCAGCCCAGCCGGGCGCCGGTGGCGTCGGCGAAGTCGGCGGCGGCGGTGAGCAGACCCCGCACTGTGGCGGCCCGATCGCCGATCAGCACGATGGTGTCGGCGTCCGCCTCCAGCCCGGCCAGCACCTCGGCCTCGGTGCCCGGCACCGTCGGGATCACCTCGGCGCCCAGCTTGCGCGACCCGGCCGACACGAACGGGGCCAGCGCGACCACCTTGGTGCCGAACTTGCGGACCGCCTTGCGCAGCCGCAGGTAGACCATGGCGGCCTCGTCCTCGGGCTCGAAGGCGACCAACACCACTTGCTTCGCGGCCTGCAGCGCGGTGTAGCTGAGCCGCTCGGGATCGAGCGCCTGGCCGGCCACCCGGTTGGCCAGGAAGGCGGCCTCCTCGGCGCTGTGCGGACGGGACCGGAAGTCGATGTTGTTGGTGCCGAGCACGACGCGGGCGAATTTGGCGTAGCCGTAGGCGTCCTCGACGGTCAGCCGGCCGCCGGTGAGCACGCCCACCTGGGAGCCGGCCTTGCGCAGCCCGGCCACCGCAGCGTCGATCGCCTCGGGCCAGGACGCCACCCGCAGCACCCCGTTCTCGCGGATCAGCGGACGGGTCAGCCGGTCGGCGCCGCGTCCGGACTTGAACGCGAACCGGCCCCGGTCGCAGTTCCACTCCTCGTTGACCTCGGGGGCGTCGCCGGCCAGCCGCCGCTTCACCTGGAAATGCCGGTGATCGGTGCGCAACTGGCAGCCGCCGGCGCAGTGCTCACAGGTGGTGGGCGTGCTGACCAGGTCGAACGGACGGCTCTGGAACCGGTACGAGGCGCTGGTCAGCGCACCGACCGGGCAGATCTGGATGACGTTGCCGGAGAAGTAGGAGTTGTACGGGTGGTCCTCGTAGAAGCCGACCTGCTGCAGCGCGCCACGCTCGACCAGGGTGATGAACGGGTCGCCGGAGATCTGCTCGGAGAATCGGGTGCAGCGGGCGCACAGAATGCAGCGCTCGCGGTCGAGCAGGATCTGCGCCGAGATGCTCACCGGCTTCGGGAAGGTCCGCTTGACCCCCTCGTAGCGGGACTCGCCGCGTCCGGCACTCATCGCCTGGTTCTGCAGCGGGCACTCGCCGCCCTTGTCGCAGATCGGGCAGTCCAGCGGATGGTTGACCAGCAGGAACTCGATCATGCCCTTCTGAGCCTTGGCCGCCACCGGCGAGGTCTCCTGGGTCAGGATCTTCATCCCGGGCGCACACTCCAGGGTGCAGGACGCCTGCGGCTTCGGCATGCCGCGTCCGTTGCCCATGTCGGGCACCTCGACCAGACACTGCCGGCAGGCGCCGACCGGGTCGAGCAGCGGATGGTCGCAGAACCGCGGGATCGCCACCCCGATCATCTCGGCGGCCCGGATGGCCAGGGTGCCCTTGGGCACCTGCACCTCGGTGCCGTCGATGAAGACGGTGATCAGATCGCTGGCGACGACCTCGCCCGGCTTGGCGGTGACGGTCATGGGTGCGCTCCTTCCACTCCGGCGCCGGCGGTGGCCGAGGCGAAGAGCGCGCTGCGCTCGTAGGGGAACAGCTCCCAGGCCGGCGTCTTCATGCCCATCTCGAATTCGTCGCGGAAGTGCCGGATCGCGCTGGTCAGGCAGGCCACCGCGCCGTCGGCGAGCGCGCAGAACGAGCGGCCGCCGATGTCCTCGGCAATGTCGAGCAGCTTCTCGATGTCGCCCTCTTCGGCCTTGCCGGCCTCGAATTTCTTGAGGATCTGGACCAGCCACCAGTTGCCCTCGCGGCACGGCGTGCACTTGCCGCAGGACTCGTGCTTGTAGAACTCGATCCAGCGCAGCGTGGTGCGCACCACCGAGGTGGTCTCGTCGAAGCACTGCAGCGCCTTGGTACCCAGCATGGTGCCGGCCGCGCCCATCGACTCATAATCGAGCGGCAGGTCGAGATGCTCCGGAGTGAGGATCGGCGTCGAGCTGCCGCCCGGCGTCCAGAACTTCAACTCGTGGCCCTCGCGGATGCCGCCGGACAGCTCCAGCAGCTGCCGCAGGGTGACCCCGAGCGGCGCCTCGAACTGGCCCGGACGCTTGACGTGCCCGGACAGCGAATAGATGGTCATGCCCTTGGACCGCTCGGTGCCCATCGAGGAGAACCAGGCCGCACCGCGGTCGACGATCGCCGGAACGGACGCGATCGACTCGACGTTGTTCACCACCGTCGGGGACGCGTACAGGCCGGCCACCGCCGGGAACGGCGGACGCAGCCGGGGCTGGCCGCGGCGTCCCTCCAGGGAGTCGAGCAGCGCGGTCTCCTCGCCGCAGATGTAGGCGCCGGCGCCGGCGTGCACCACGACCTCGAGGTCGTAGCCGCTGCCCAGGATGTTCTTACCCGCGTAGCCGGCCGAGTAGGCCTCGCGGACCGCCTGCTGCAGTCGCCGGATGACGTGCAGCACCTCGCCGCGGCAGTAGATGAAAGCGTAGGAGCAGCCGATCGCGTAGGAGGCGATGATCACGCCCTCGACCAGTGTGTGCGGACTGGCCAGCATCAGCGGCATGTCCTTGCAGGTGCCCGGCTCGGACTCGTCGGCGTTCACCACCAGGTACTTGGGGTTCGGGTTGTCCTGCGGGACGAACGACCACTTCATGCCGGTCGGGAAGCCGGCGCCGCCGCGTCCGCGCAGTCCGGAATCCTTCACCACGCCCATCACCTCGGCCGGGGTCTGGACGAGCGCCTTGCGCAACGCCCGGTAGCCGCCGCGATGCTCGTAGTTGGTCAGCTTCCAGGCCCGCTCGTCGCCCCAGTTGTCGCTCAGCACGGGAGTCAGCAGATCGGTCATTCGGCACCTCCTTCGGGCTCGGCGGGCGGTGGCACGTCGGGCGCCCGCCAACCGCGTTCGCGGGCCACACGCAGGCCCAGCGTGGACGCCTCGCCGGCGGTCGGGCCCTCGTCGGCGCGGCCGTCGGGGAAGCCGGCGAGCACGCGTTCGGCTTCCTTCCACGACGTCAGGGTCGCGCCGCGCGGGGACCGGACGGTCTCCCCGGCGGCCAGCGAATCGAGCAGCTCGTCGACCTTCTCGGGCGTCATGTTGTCGAAGAACTCCCAGTTCACCATCATCACCGGGGCGAAATCGCAGGCGGCGTTGCATTCCAGCCGCTCCAGCGAGAACGTGCCGTCGGCGGTGGTCTCGCCCTCGTGGATGCCGAGCCGGTCGCAGACCCGGTCGAGCAGCTGGTCGCCGCCCATCACCGCGCACAGCGCCGTGGTGCACACCCCGACGTGGTGCTTCCCGGCCGGACGCCGCCGGTACATGGTGTAGAAGGTGGCCACGCCGGAGACCTGGGCGGTGGTGATGCCGAGGACCTCGGCGCAGGCCTGGACGCCGGCCGGGCTGACCCGGCCGTCGACGCTCTGCACCAGGTGCAGCATCGGCAGCAGCGCCGAGCGGGCCTGCGGGTAGCGTCCAGCGATCGACCGCAACTCGTCGAGGGTGTCCTCGGTGATGTTGGTCGAGACGTCCTCGTAGTCGATGCTCCCCGACTCGGGGAACCACGACTGGAACTCGTGGCCGCTCATCTGTCCACCCCTCCCATCACCGGGTCCAGCGAGCCGACCGCGACCACCACGTCCGAGATCATTCCGCCCTCGCACTGGATCGGCACCGACTGCAGATGGTTGAACCCGGGGTCGCGCATGTGCACCCGGAACGGCCGGGTGCCGCCGTCGGAGACCACGTGGCAGGCGATCTCGCCCTTCGGCGACTCGATCGGCACGTAGGCCTGGCCGGGCGGCACCCGGAAGCCCTCGGTGACGATCTTGAAGTGGTGGATCAGCGCCTCCATGGATTCGCCCATGATGTGCTTGATGTGCTCGTGGCTGTTGCCCTGGCCGTCCGGGCCGACCGCGAGCTGTGCCGGCCAGGCGATCTTCGGGTCGTCGACCATCACCGGCTCGCCGCGGGACGCCTCGAGCCGGTCGGCGCACTGCTCGACGATCTTCAGGCTCTCCCACATCTCGTCCAGCCGGATCCGGAACCGGGCGTAGCTGTCGCTGCTGGCCCACTCGTTCTCGGGACGCCAGGCCTTCGACTCGAACTCGTAGGTCTCGTAGCCGCAGTACGGCTGCTGCTTGCGCAGGTCCCAGTCGTAGCCGGTGGAACGCAGCACCGGACCGGTCACGCCGAGCGCCATGCAGGCGCTCAGGTCCTGATGGCCGATGCCGATCATCCGCAGCTTGAAGATCGGGTTCTCGTTGCAGAAGTCGGCGTACTCGGGCAGATGCTTGTGCAGCCAGGCGATCAGCTCGCGCAGCTGGGCGATGCCGGTCTCGGGCAGGTCGTTGGCGACGCCGCCGGGACGGATGAAGGCGTGGTTCATCCGTAGCCCGGTGACCGCCTCGAAGAAGTCGAGGATCATCTCGCGCTCGCGGAAGCCGATCGTCATCACGGTCAGCGCGCCGATCTCCATGCCGCCGGTGCCGATGCAGACCAGGTGCGAGGAGATCCGGTTGAGCTCCATCATCAGCACCCGGATCACGCTGGCCCGCTCGGGAATGTCGTCCTCGATGCCCAGCAGTCGCTCGACGGCCAGGCAGTAGGCGACCTCGTTGAAGATCGGGGCGACGTAGTCCATCCGGGTGACGAAGGTGGTGCCCTGCACCCAGGTGCGGTACTCCATGTTCTTCTCGATGCCGGTGTGCAGGAAGCCGATGCCGGGCCGGATGCTCAGCACGGTCTCGCCGTCGCACTCCAGGATGAGCCGCAGCACGCCGTGGGTGGACGGGTGCTGCGGCCCCATGTTGATCACCAGGATCTCGTCGGAGCGTTCGGCCTGCTCGGCGGCGATGTCCGCCCAGTCGCCGCCCATCGCCGTGTAGACGGTGCCTTCGGTGGCCTCGCCGGGCTGGGCGTAGAAGTCGGTGGTGCTCATCGGTAGCTCCTCCGCTGGTCGGGCGGCGGCACGGTGGCCCCCTTGTACTCCACCGGGATGCCGCCCAGCGGATAGTCCTTGCGCTGCGGATGCCCGACCCAGTCGTCCGGCATCAGAATGCGGGTCAGGTGCGGGTGGCCGTCGAAGACGATGCCGAACATGTCCCAGGTCTCGCGCTCGTGCCAGTCGGCGGCCGGATAGATGGCCACCACGCTCGGCACGTGCGGGTCGTCGTCGGGTGCGGTGGTCTCCACCCGCAGCCGGCGGTTGTGGGTCATCGACTGGAGGTGGTACACCACGTGCAGTTCGGCGCCGGTGTCGGTCGGATAGTGCACGCCCGAGACGCTGGCGCAGAACTCGAACCGCAGCTGGGCGTCGTCGCGCAACTGGCCCAGTACCTCGGTCAGCTTCTCGCGGACGACGAAGAAGGTCAGCTCGCCGCGGTCGAACACCACCCGGACCAGGGAGTCCGGCACCAGGCGCAGCAGCCGCGCGGTGGCGCCGGCGTACCAGCCCTCGCTGGGCAGACCCTCGTTCGGCAACTCGACGGTGCGGACGATCCTTCCGTAGCCGGAGGTGTCGCCGGAGCCGTCCGACCACATGCCCTTGCGGGTCTCGATGACGTGCGCGCCGGCCGGCACCTGCGCGACGGCGTCCAGCTCGTTGCCGGGCCCTGACGCGTCGGGCACTGAGTCGTCGCTCATCGCATGAGGCCCTTCATCTCGTGCGTGGCCATCGCCTCGAGTGCCGCCTGCTCTTGCGCCTCGAGCTCTTCCAGTTCGTGGGCGCCGATCGGACGCTTCATCACGATCTCCTTGCGCAGCTTGAACATGGCGTCGATCAGCATGTCGGGACGCGGCGGGCAGCCGGGCACGTACATGTCGACCGGCACCAGGTGGTCGCCGCCCTGGACGATCGCGTAGTTGTTGAACATGCCGCCGGAGGAGGCGCAGACGCCCATCGCCATCACCCATTTCGGGTTCGGCATCTGGTCGTACACCTGTCGCAGCACCGGCGCCATCTTCTGGCTGATCCGGCCCGAGATGATCATCAGGTCGGCCTGCCGCGGCGACGCCCGGAAGACCTCCTGGCCCCAGCGTCCGGCGTCGAACCGGGGCGCGCCGTAGGTCATCATCTCGATCGCGCAGCAGGCCAGGCCGAACGTCGCCGGCCAGAAGGACGCCTGCCGCATCCAGCCGAACATGCCCTCGACCGTGGTCAGCAGCACCCCCTGGGGGATCTTGTCCTCAAGCCCCATGTCGCGCCTCCCGTCCGCTGATCGTGCCCCGCGTGATCGTTCGCTGTGTGTTCGTGCCCCGTGCCGTCATCGTGCTCAGTCCCATTCCAGACCACCACGCCTGATCTCGTAGAAGTAGGCGACGCCCAGCACGAGCAGAAAGATCATCATCGCGCCGAAGCCGAAGACGCCGAGATTGTCGAAAGCGACCGCCCACGGGTACATGAACGCGACCTCGACGTCGAAAACCAGAAACATCATCGCCGTGATGTAGTACTTGACCGGAAAACGGCCGCCGCCGGCCGCCGCCGGGGTTGGATCGATGCCGCATTCGTAGGTGTCGTATTTGGTGCGGTTGTAGCGGCGCGGGCCGACCACCAAGCTCAGCACCACCGACACCACCAGGAAGGCGGCCGCCAGCGCCATGATCCCCAGGATCGGGATGTAGGGACTCATCGTTGCCTCCGTCCGGTCATGCCGAGGGAACCACCCTCGACAGCGAGTGGATCACGCGATCCATCCAATCACCTTCTCTGGTGTCGTAAAGGTGAGCCAACAACTTGATGGTGAAACGCATCAGAGTCGGCCGCGGCAGCCCGTAGCGGACGCAGACCCGCATCACCTCCGGGTGCTCGATCAGCTTCACGAAGCGCTGGCCGAGCCGGAAGTAGCCGCCCCACTCATGGGCCAGCCGGATCGGGTAGCCGGCCAGCGCCTTCTCGGCGGCCGGCGTCCCGACCCCTTCGGCGTGCGCCCGTGCCACCGCGTCGGCGGCGGCCTCGCCGGCCTCCATCGCGTACGGGATGCCTTCGCCGTTGAACGGGGACACCATGCCGCCCGAGTCGCCGACCAGCAGCAGGCCCTTGCTGTAGGCAGGTTTGCGGTTGAACGCCATCGGCAGCGCCGCGGACGCCACGCCGCCGACCTGATTGTCGGGGTTGAAGCCCCACTCGGCCGGGGTGTTGGCCAGCCAGCGGTGCAGCAGGTCGCGGTAGTTCAGCTTCTGCGAGGTGGCGGTGCTGGCGACCGTGCCGAGCCCGACATTGCAGGTGCCGTCGCCCATGCCGAAGATCCAGCCGTAGCCGGGCAGCAGGTTCGACTCCCCCGGCTTGCCGTCCCACAGCTGCAGCCACGACTCCATCCAGTCGTCGTCGTGCCGGGGCGAGGTGAAGTAGGTGCGGCAGGCCACGCCCATCGGCTTCTTGCCGTCCTTGAGCAGGCCCATCGCCTTGGCCACCGGGGAGGAGTTGCCGTCGGCGGCGACCACCAGCGGCGCGCTGAACCGGCGCCCGTCCTTGGTGGTGACGCCGGTGATCCGTCCGCTGCGGTCGTCGATCGCCGCGCCGTTGACGTTGGCCTGCTGGTAGAGGGTGGCGCCCTTGGCGACCGCGTGGTTGGCCAGCAGTTCGTCGAAGTCGGCCCGCTTGCGGACCAGGCCGAACGACGGGAACTCGCCCAGTTCGGGCCAGGGGATGTGGAACGGCTCGGGGCGGGAGCCGTAGACCCGGAGACCCTTGTTATGCAGCCAGCCGGCGTCCTCCGAGACATCGATGCCGAGCCGGACCAGTTGCTTGGTGGCGCGCGGGGTGAGACCGTCGCCGCACACCTTGTCACGGGGGAAGCTGCTCTTCTCCAACAGGGCGACGCCGAGGCCCTGCTCGGCCAGCCAGCAGGCCGCGGTCGCCCCCGCCGGACCGGCCCCGACGACGATGACGTCCGCCATCTCCTCGGACATGCCACTCCTCGTCATCGTTGGGTTTGGCGCCATGGGCGCAGCCGTCAGTCTAGGCACGAAATGACACGACAGCCATTCGAGCGGCGCGGGTGGTCATGACTAAGCTGCGCGGGTGATCCCAGCGCCCTCGGCGGCCCCCATTTATGCCCGCACATTCGCTATTAACGATCAAGAATCGTTGGCAAAATACCTTGTGGACGAGGGCTCCGTAGCCTGGCTGCGACGCGGCGAGGGAATGGTCGGGCTGGGCCGTTTCGCCACCGTGGAGGTGGCCGATCCGGCCGAGGCGGACGCCTGGTGGAGGGGGTTTGCGGCCCGCGTCGTCCATCGCTCGGAGGTGACCGGGGTGGCCGGCTCGGGACCCGTCGCGTTCGGCTCGTTCTGCTTCGACCCCGGTCACACTGTCGGAGTCTCCCGGCTGGTGGTCCCCCAGGTGATCATCGGACGCCGGGACGGCCGGGCCTGGATGACCGTTCTCGACTCGGAACCGCTGGTCGAGCCCGTCTCCCCGCCGGTCGAGCTTGTCGAGACCCAGTCGATGGTCGAGCTTGTCGAGACCTCTGGCGACCCGTCGTCCCTTCTCAGCTCACTCGCCGCGCGCGCCGAGCCGATCCGCGCACCGCGGGACGTCCGAGTGCTCACCGATGCCGCCGACGAGGATCGGTGGCGCCGCCGGGTCGCCGAGGCCGTACATCGGATCGAGAGCAACGGCCTGGAGAAGGTGGTGCTGGCTCGCCGGGTGGTCGCGACGGCGTCCGAACCGATCGATGTGCGGCATCTGGTTTCCACGTTGGCGAGCGACTATCCGGGTTGCTGGGTGTTCAGTGTGGACGGCCTGGTCGGGGCGTCGCCGGAGATGCTGGTGCGCCGCGAGCGCGGGCTGGCCACCTCGCGGGTGCTGGCCGGGACGATCCGGCGCAGCGGCTCGGAAGAGACCGACCTGAAACTGGCCGGCGCGCTGGCCCGGTCCTCGAAGAACCTGGCCGAGCACGAACTGGCGGTGGCGTCCGTCGCCGAGGCACTGGCCCCGCTGTGTTCCGGGATGAACGTGCCCGAATCTCCCTATGTACTGGAGCTGCCGAACGTGCTGCACCTGGCCACCGACGTGACCGCGGTGGCACACAAGAAGGCATCCTCACTGAGACTGGCGTCGGCACTGCACCCATCGGCAGCCGTGTGTGGGACGCCGACCGCGGTGGCTCGCGCGGCGATCGCCGAACTGGAAGGCATGGACCGCGGCCGGTACTCCGGTCCGGTCGGCTGGATCGACGCCAACGGCGACGGCGAATGGGCCATCGCCCTGCGCTGCGGAATGCTGGACGCCGACCCCCACCGCATCAACCTGTTCGCCGGCTGCGGCATCGTCGAAGGCTCCAACCCCGATGAAGAGCTCGCAGAGACCAGGGCAAAACTGCTCCCCATGCTCGAGGCGCTCAGTCTCTGACCTCCGCCGGTCGGCGCCTGCCACCGATGGTCGAGCCTGCCGAGGACCCCATCCGCCGCGTGGAACTCGCCGAGATCCACACCGATGGTCGAGCTTGTCGGGACCTACGCCTTGCGCATCGCCTCGGCCTGCAGGGCGTGGCCGAGATCCACACCGATGGTCGAGCTTGTCGAGGCCCCTCTCGCAACTCATGAACCGTCGGGCGACTCATGAACCGTCGGGCGGCGCCCCGCATTGAGGCGTGGAGTCGACCCCGAACCACTTTTGGGTTGATATAAGTACCCCTGGGGGGTATCTCTGCGGGCTGCGCCTCTACTCAAACCACTTTCTGGTGGCTATGGATACCTCCCAGGGGTATGCCATACCCACCAGAAAGTGGCTTGACCCGCGGAAGACGCTTGGCACCGCCGCGATAACCACCAAGAACCGGTTCGAGCGCACACATGGCCTCAGGTTGTGAACGGGACGATGTACCGGCCGGAGGCTTGGAGCGCGGCGAACTCCAGGCAGGCCAGCAGATCCTCACGCTCCAGCTCAGGGTGGTCCGTCAGGATCTCGCCGAAGGACATGTCGCTGGCAAGCAGTTCCAGAACCGTCTGAACCGGCCGGCGCATGCCCCTGACTATCGGCTTGCCGTGGCATACCGCCGGATCGACCGTGATGCGGTCGAGATGACTAACCGTCGCAGTTCTCACTGGCCCTTGACACTGCATGAGGCCAAGCATTCCACTCCTGACGGGGGCCAGAAGACGCCCCCTGCACCCCTCGCCCATGGGTAACGGGCTCGGATTTCCTCTCCGCCCTCCCGCCGATCTCGCCATCGGTGACGGCTGACAGGATCGCTGACTGCTTTCGTGAAATAACACGAAAGCAGTCACCCAAGGTGACAGTCGCTCCCGATGGCGAGATCGGTGGGGCATGCCAGGGGACTGTGCGGGTGTGCCAGGGGACGATGCAGGTGCGTCAGGGGGGTTGCGGGGTGCATCACAGGGCCGGGGCGCGCCAGGGACCGCCAGGACCGTCACCTGCATCAACCGCGCCGCGGCGCATCAACCGCAGCGCATCGTCGTCCTCCGGTCATGCAGAACCTACATGTGGCGGTCGCCATCGCAATGACCGCGTTGATGCCTTTCGCAGTCACCTCCTGCGACCCTCAGACGGGGTCGTCCACGCTGACCGGAACCCTGGTCGTGGAGTCCATCGCCCCCGACTGTCCGATCGAGGGCTACTGCGATGAAACCCGGATCCGGGTCTCCGGACACGGGTTCACTCCCAACAGCACGCTGACGATCGTGGCTCCCGGCGGGCAGGTCGACGGCCTCGAAGAAAAGACGCTGATCGACGGAACCCGAGTCGACGGCGACGGCACCCTGGTGACCACAGAGACCCAGTTCAGTTGCGCGATCGTTGCCCACCCTGGGGACGCCCGCGCCCAGTCGGTGATCGCCGCGGACGACCAGTCGGCCGGCGTCCGGAAAGCGTTCACGCTGGTGCCGACCAAGCTTCTGGTATGCATGCCGCCCTTCGTCACCACCAGCGGCCCGCAGCCGTGTGGCGAAGGATTGTGCCCGACCCTCACCGCCGACAGCCGGACGGTCGGCGTCCACTGGTACGCCCGAGAGGCCGGCTACGACCGCTTCATCGTCCACTACCGGGCCATGGATTCGAACACCTGGACGCAGACCGACGACCTCGGCGGACGCGTCGGCGACGTGGCGATCAACAATCTGGAACCAGGCACGACCTACGAATTCGAGTTGCTCGCCTGCCACACCCACTTCCTGGCTCCCAGCGACTGCGACGACTGGCTCCGCGTCGGCTCGGCAGCGGTCGGCTGACCGGCGTCCGCATCGAGCGCCAGCGACATCGCCTGCCTTTGGGTTCATCGCCTGTGTTTGAACGCAGGCAATGTGCCCGAACGCAGGCGATGTCGGATCGAAGTGGCGGTGCGGCGCCAGGTGGATGCCTCAGCGACCCGGACGCTGCACCTTGATCTTCTGACCGGACTGCTTCTTCAGGGTCTCCCGTTCCCGGTTCAGCTGCTCTTGCTGGGCCTTCATCTCGTCCATGTTGAACGTGCCGCGCAGGAAGATGAACGCGACACCGGCAAGGGCGAACGACCACAGCGGCGAGCCGCCGAGCATCACCGGGGCGGTGATCAGGGCCACCATGTCGATGCCGCGGAACAGGTTGAAGATCAGTCCCGGCGGCACCGCGCCGGACGCCGTAGCAACCATCGGGGTGTTGAAGTCGGCCTTCTTCGCCGTCACCCAGCGGACCGCGCCCAGCCAGCCGGCCAGGCCGGTGACCAGGGCGGTCGCGACGCCGTCCAGCAACGATCGTTCGGTGCCGGCGGAGGTGATCCCGACGAACGCCGGAACGGTCGCCACCTGCCAGAACAGCGCCAGCAGCAGCGGAATCACCATCGCCGCCGTCCGAATCTGCGCGGTCCGGAACGGGAACAGCCGGGCCAGCCCGCCGGTCCGGGTCAGCACCCGCAGCGTCGACAGGAACGGCACCAGCACCATGACCAGGATCAGCCCGGACACGAACGGGTTCACCGTGGTCAGGCCCAAGGCGTCCATCGCGTACGGAGCCACCACGGACGCCGCCAACGGCACCAGCGGACGCGGGAACCGGCGCAGCCGCTGCAGATCGCGCCAGAGCAGCGCCTGCAGACCGTCGCCGCGTCCGGACGTCGGCGTGACATGACCGCGTTCCACCGCGGCCCGCTCGACCACGATGTCGCGGATCAGTCCGAAGTCGAGCGCATACATGGCGCCCTGCATGCCCGACACCAGAGAGCCGCCCGAAGTCAGCCGAGCCCGCCGGATCAGATTCAACCGGCGCCGGGCGGCGATCAACTCGATCGCCACCAGCACCACGCCCAGCAGAGCGGCCCCGGCCGGCACCACCGTGGTCACCTCGGACGGCAGAGTCAACGACAGCCAGCCGGCGGCGATCGCGACGGTGAACAGCAGGGTGACCAGGCCCAACGTCGCCAGCAGAGTCTGGACGACCCGCGTCAGCACCAGGCGTTCCCGGGTCTGTTCGGCGGCGGCGAACGCAGTCAACGCGGCCGCACCCACGCCGTCCGCCAACGCCCACAGGCCGATCTCCAGCAGGCTCGACCCGCTCAGCGCCGCGGTCAACGCACCGAGCGCGGCGGCCAGGACGCCGGCGGCGGCCACCGCCAGCCGGAGGCGTCCGGACAGCAGCCGGGAGCGCTCGATCGGGGCGTCCATCAGCCAGAAGCCTTCGGCGGCCGAGACCAGCACCGGACCGAACAGCCGGGCCACCCCCAACGTCAGGCCGAGCAGCGCGAACCAGACCGCCCACGGCACCAGCGTGCGCGCCGAAATGCAGGTGGCCGCCGCACAGCTGGCCATCGTCGACTGCGCCTTGAGCACCAGGTTCGCGATCATCGCGCCGATCATCAGCACGCTGAAGATGGCCACGTAGGCGTCCTGAACGGCCTCCATGATCGACCGGGTGGCACGGCCGTGACGCCACTGCTTCATGGCGCCGTGCAGGTCGCGCTCGTCGACCGGCTCGGGTTCGGCGTCCGGAAGGAACCAGAAACTGCGTTCCGGCTCCGGTGCCGGAGCGGGAGCCGCCTCCGGTTTCGCGGCGCCGGACGCGGACGCCGAACGGATCAGCTTGCGGGACTTCTTGCTCACGCGTCGACCTCGTCGGCCACGTTCGCGCCGATCCGGACGACACGGGTGGCGACCACGTCGACCAGCTTCGGTTCGTGGCTGGCCAGCACGATCGCCAGTCCGCGGGCCCGTTCGGCGGCCAGCCGGGCGGCCAGCCAGTCGACGCCCTCGACGTCCAGGCGCTGCTCGGGCTCGTCGAGGACCAGCAGCTGACGCGGCCGGACGAAGGCGGTGGCCAGGGCGAGCCGGCGGCGCTGACCCGACGACAGCGTGCCCGGCAGCTGGCCGGACTGCGGCACCAACTGCACCTCGTGCAGCACCTCGTCGACCGCCGT
This sequence comes from Micropruina sp., assembly GCF_047606665.1. GTDB lineage: Bacteria > Actinomycetota > Actinomycetes > Propionibacteriales > Propionibacteriaceae > Micropruina. The sequence continues at coordinate 31,926 of NZ_JASGEF010000058.1, forward strand.
CTCGGGGTCGGGGACGCCGTGCGCGCGGGCCAGCAGGTCGAGGTGCTCGACCACCGACAGGTCGGGGAAGAAGTCCAGGTCGTCGATGACAGTCGCCACCGCGCGGCGCACCTCAGGGTTGGTCTCGCTCATCCGGATGCCGTTCACCTCGACGATGCCCTCGTCGGGGGTGTCGGCACCGACCAGGCAGCGCAGGATGGTGGACTTGCCGGCGCCGTTGCGTCCGGTCAGCGCAATCGCCTCGCCCGCACGGACCTCGAGGTTGAAATTGTCCACGATCGTCACCGGGCCGAAGGACTTGCTGAGCCCGGCCACCTTGAGCACTGTGCTGCGTTTGGCCATGGGCAGGATTCTCCCCCACAATCCAACCCCGCCTCGAATCGGGTGTGACTCTTGATTGTGTCGTGTGGGTGTTTGGCGTTGTGATCTCTCTAGTCTGGGATACATAGTGGTCCAGATTTCGAGGAGGGATGATGGTGGTCGTGTTTGAGCAGTGGAGTGCTGCCGA
>NZ_JASGEF010000059.1:0-41602 GCF_047606665.1 Micropruina sp.
CGGGCAGCCGGCGCGGCGGGCGTCCCGGCGCCGACGCTGACCCCCGACGCCTTCTGGCGACGCGGCCCGGCGCCGGCGGTAACCGCGCCACTGCTGCTGCGACTCGGCTCGCCGGCCAGCATCGCCGCCGGCGCGACCCCGTGGGGCATCGCCGCGCATCTGGCGTCCGAACTGGACGCCGCACTCCCCGGCGCCACCTGCCTGACCGTCGACGATCTGGACGCTGTGTCCGCGGTGCTGGACGCGCATCGGGATCGTCCGTTGGTGGTGCAAGGTCGCGATCTGAGCCGGGTCGAGTTCCTCCGGGCGGCGTCCGCGTTGGTGCTGCAGCGCCGTCCCGACGCGCTGATGGTCGAACTCGGCTGGCCCGATCACGACGGCCCCACCCGGATCGACATCGCCACCTACGGCAGTGGACGCGCCACCGCACTCGCCCTGATCCGGCTGCTGGCCGACGGCGCCGACTGACCGCCGTCCCGGTGGGATGCGGCAGTTGGTCGTGCTCTCGAGGTCCGGCTCAACGGGACGACTTCGCCCGCGAGCCAACCGAACCGCCGGCCGCACGCCTGCCATGATGGAAGCCGTCACGACGCGGAAGGCAGCCATGACTCAAGGTCAGAATCCCCAAAATCCCTATCAGCCGCCCTACAACCTGCCAGGCGACTCTCAACCTCAACCTCAGGTACAGCCCCCGCAGTACGGGTACGGGCAGCCGACCGGAGGTTACGGCCAGCAGACCGGGCAGGGAGGCTGGAATCCACAGGGCGGCTACGGCGACGGCGCTCAGCCCGGTGCCGGTTGGTCGCAGCAGGGCGGCTACCCGCCCGCGCCGCAGGCCTACCAGCAGGCGCAGGTTGGTCCCTATGGGCAGTCCCAACGGCAATCGCGCTCGCCGCTGCTCGGCATGATCGCACTCGGCGGCGTGGTGGTCTGCACGGTTGTGTTCAGCTGGCTGATGTGGCGCCTCGGCGTCATGTTCGGCCCGATCGCGCTCCGCGCGGGCGGCTCGGTGTCGCAGGAAGAACTGACCGCCATGCTGATGGATCAGCTCGGCGCAAGCGGCGCCTGGGCGCTCAATGTGGCGGCCTACGGCGGCGTCGCCTTCTGGATCACCGGCATCGTGGCCACCGCGACCCGTCGGGGTCGTGCCTATGGGGTGTGGACCATCATCCTCGGTGTCCTGGCGCCGGTGATCGGCGTCGTCGCGATGGTGCTGGCGATGATGCCCTACCTCTCCTGAGGTCCTCGCACCACGCTGACACCGTTGGTTGAGCCTGTCGAAACCCTCCCGGAGCTTTCGGCAGGCTCGACCGGCGAGATCAGCCGCCGGAGACGTCCGATTCGGCGTCCGCGATGTCGGCGTCGCCGAGGCATTCCGAGTCGAGCCAGCCGTAGGGCAGCACGACCCGCTCGCGCGGCGAGCCCTGGCGTCCGCGCGGTGAACCAAGTTCGGCCCGCGGGTAGTCGACGTCCGGGTCGAGTTGGGCGAGCAGACCGGCCAGCTCGGCCAGGGTGGAGACCATCGCCAGGCCGCGGCGCAGTTCGGCGCCGATCGGGAAACCCTTGAAGTACCAGGCCATGTGCTTGCGCAGATCGCGCATGCCGTGGGTCTCGCCGTCCAGCCCGGCCAGCAGTTCGCCGTGCCGGTAGACCATGGCCGCCACCTCGCCCAAGGTGGGCAGCGGCGGCGCGGGCTCGCCGGCGAAAGCCGCCGCGAGATCGCGGAACAACCAGGGCCGGCCCAGGCAGCCGCGTCCGATCACCACACCGGCGCACCCGGTATGCGCCATCATCGCCAGGGCGTCCGCAGCCTCCCAGACGTCGCCGTTGCCCAGCACCGGAATGTCGACCGACGCCACCAGTTCGGCGATCCGGTCCCAGTCGGCGTGCCCGCCGTAGGCCTGCTTGACGGTGCGGGCGTGCAGCGCGATCGCGGCGCAGCCAGACTCGGCCGCGATCCGGCCGGCGTCCAGGAAGGTCTCGTGGGCGGCGTCGATGCCGATCCGGGTCTTCATGGTGACCGGGACGCCGTACGGCTCTGCCGCCTTCACCGTCGCGGTCAGGATCGCCGCCAGCCGGTCGCGTTTCCAGGGCAGCGCTCCCCCGCCGCCGCGGCGGGTCACCTTCGGCACCGGGCAACCGAAGTTCAGGTCGACGTGGCCGACCCCGAACTCCGCGCACAGAATGGTGGTGGCCTTCGCCATGACGTCCGGGTCGACCCCGTAGAGCTGCACCGACCGGACGGTCTCCTCAGGGTCGAAACGCAGCATCGAGAAGGTCCGCGGAATCCGCTCCACGATGCCGCGCGAGGTGATCATCTCGCAGACATAGAGCCCTGCCCCCTGCTCGCGGCAGAGTTGCCGGTAGGCGGCGTTGGTGATGCCCGCCATCGGCGCCAGCACCACCGGCGGATTGACCTGCACCTGACCCAGCTGCAGAGAACTCCGCCACAACCCGCGCATCTGCCCAGACTAGCGGCATCACCAGCCGTTCTTTACTAACACTACGATTTGGGACGACGGGCGAGGGCACATCAAGACGGCGTATCGCCCGCTCGCACCATTGAGAGAGATTTAATCAAATCTCAGGAAGTTGCACTCCTTTCCGGTTGCACCGGCAATGCGCTGCTTCTAAGGTTGCTCGAACTTGCTGGTGGAAGATTCGCGATGTGTGACATGGCGAGGTCTAGCCAGGATCGTCTCACCGTCGGTGGATTCTCCTCGGCACGCCCAACGGGGGTTTGGCGTTCCACTCGCATCCGCATTCGGGAGGAATCTGCAATGGGTAAAACGACGAAGGCGCTGCATCGCGGCGTCGCTGGATTCGCAGTTCTGCTGGCAACGGGTGCCGCCGCACTCGCCACCGCGACGCCAGCCGAAGCTGCGTACGGAAGAATCACGGTGAGCTTCGGAGACTGGCGCTGCGCAGCCACCGGCGGAGGGAGCGTGGTGGCGGTTCAGATGGGCTCGCAGTACGGTTCCGCGCCGTACACCCGCGGGCGCCAGATCTCGATCAACGCTCGTACGGGCACCACAAACAACTTGACCGGGGTGATCTGGTGCAAGCGTCCCTGGTGGCGGTTCGGCGTCACGACGCCGGTCTACAACATCCATCAGGGCCTATGGGTCAGCTACGTCGGGCAACGCTTCAACGTTTGACGAGAATCCGTCCTGCGTTCCCCGACGTCCGCCACGGTGTCGGGGAACGCAGGACGACCGGACTGGCTTTGACTGGAGCGGCTTTGCCGAGGCTTGACAATTCAGGATCGTCGCTATCAAGATCTGCGGGCACATCCTATCTCTGGACCACATGAGTGCCTGCTTTGCGTCAATGGGCGCCGGGCTGCGATTGCTGCTGCTGGATTTGGTCCGAGTCAATCCGTCGTGGCTACCGCGGCAGAAACCCGGTAGCGGGCGAATGCCGGAATCGCGACCGCGGCAATAGCCACTCCGACGACCACCAGGACGCCGCCGCCGGCGGTGGTCGCCGCCGTCCCGATTCCCTCGGCCACCCAGCCGTGGAGGGTGTCGGCGATGCGCGGACCACCGGCCACCACCACGATGAACACCCCTTGCAGGCGTCCGCGGACCGCGTCGTCGGCGGCGCTCAGCAGCATCGACTGCCGGAACGCGGCGGACGCCATGTCGGCGGCTCCGCCGAATGCCAGCGCGCAGACCGCGACCACCAGCATGGCCGTGGGCAGCGACGGGGCGAACCAGACCGCCACCCCGGTGACCACCACGGCGACGCCCCAGCCGACGATGCTCCAGATCACCGCCAGGCCCTGCCGGTCGACCCGCGACACCCAGCCGGAGAGCACGCCGCCCAGCACCGCACCCGCCGGCATCGCGGCGAACAGGACAGCGAACGCCAGGCCGCCCTCGACCGGTCCGCCGAAACTCTCGTGGGCGATCTGCGGGAACAGCGCCCGCGGCATCCCGAACACCATCGCGATGCCGTCCACCAGGAACGAGGTGAGCAAGATCGGGTGGCCCAGCAGGTAGCCGAGGCCGTCCAGCACCGAGCGCAGCCCCGGCGTCCCCTTCCGCTCGGGCACCGGCAGCTTCGGCAGCCGGATCACCGCCCACAAGGTGGCCAGCAGGCAGATCGTGTCGATCAGATACAGCAGCGGGAAGCCGAACACCGGGATCAACGCGCCGCCGATCAGCGGCCCCGCGATCGCGCCGGCGCTCATCACCGTCATGTTCAGCGAGTTCGCTGCCGGCAGTTGATCGAGCGGGATCAGCGTCGGCAGCACCGCCGTCCGGGTCGGCTGGTTGACCGCGAAACAGGCCTGCTGGACCGCGTAGACCACCAGCAGCAGCCAGACGTTGCCGAGGTTCGCCGCGGCCAGCAGCCAGAACAGGCCGCTGGTCAGGATCAGTCCCAGGGTGGTGATGATCAGCAGGGTGCGGCGATCGAAGTGATCGGCCAGCGCGCCGCCCCACAGGCCGAACACGATCAGCGGCACCAGGCCGAACAGGCCGGTCAGACCCACCATCGCCGAACTGTTGGTGAGGCTGTAGATCTGCGCCGGCACGGCGACAACGGTCAGCTGCGCACCGATCACTGTGACGATATTCGCCACCCAGAGGCGCCGGAAGTCGGGGGTCTGCAGGGGCCGAGTGTCCGCCAGGAAGGCTCGCATTCGTTCACGCACCCCGGTAGCCAAGCACCGGCCTCGGCATGCCCTCGACGGATCTCGACCCGCGACCCCTTGTCCCGCGCTCCGCGCCGACCATCCCCGACCACATCGCCCTGGTTCGGCGTCCTTTCCTTGGTTCAAACCAGGTGAACGAGGCCAAAGGCAGGACATGTGATCAGCACGCCGTCGACAGAACCGGGCGGGAGCGCGACGCTGAATCATGGACACCGATCGGGCAAGGGTTGCGGACGCCTTCGCGGCGACGCCACGAGCGAGCTTCCTGCCACCGACGGTGCGCAGCCGAGCGAGTGCGGACGCGCCGCTGCCGATCGGTCACGGCGCCACCAACTCCCAACCGTGGACGGTGCGGTTCATGCTGGAGCGGCTGCAGGTGCCGCGCGGCGTCCGAGTGCTCGATGTGGGCAGCGGTTCCGGCTGGACGACCGCATTGCTGGCCCAGCTGACCGGCCCCGACGGCTCGGTGACCGGCGTCGAGGTGGTCCCGGAGTTGGTCGAGCAGGGACGCCGCAACCTGGCCGCCTTCGCACTGCCCTGGGCCCGGATCGAGATGGCCCGGCCCGGCGTCCTCGGTCTGCCGGACGCCGCACCCTTCGACCGCATCCTGGTCTCGGCGGACGCCGGCGCCATCCCGGCCGCCCTGGAGGAACAGCTCGCCGTCGGTGGCCGGATGGTGCTCCCGGCCGCCACCGTGATGTGGACGGTCACCCGCGACCACGACGGCTGGCGCCGAGAGCCCGACCACGAACACCGCTTCTCCTTCGTGCCCCTGGTCTGAGGGGACGCGCCCGATCCTTGTTCGCGACCCCGCAGGTCAGCTGAGGTTGATGTCGCCTGTTCCGGTGCGTGCCGTGATCTCGATGTGAGGCTGACCCTCGGCCGGCTCACCGCGTCCGCCCAGTCGGCTGATCACGTCGCCAAGCGGACTGCTCAGGTCTTGCCAGACCCGGATGCCGGGCGGCACGGTCACGATGATGTCGCCGCCGCCGGTCTTGATCGTCCCGGACGATATCGCGCCGACGTGCACGTCCCCGCCACCGCTGTGCACCCGTCCCTCGCCCAGGCTGTCGATGCTGATCTCGCCGCCGCCCACCTTCAACTCCAGGTCGGCGCACCACGACGTCCAGGCGGATCGGGACCGAGCCTCCGGCCCCCAAGCTGAACCCACCGAGTTGGAAAGAGAATCCGGAGCCCGAGCCGTCGGTCGCCTTCAACACCGGGATGACAAGGGATATCTCGCGTCCCTCGACTGCACCAAGCGATGGCGAGAGCGCCTCGCCGAAGTCAAGATTCCGACCCTGATCGTCAGGCCGTGACGTTGACGACGTTCCGCAAGCAGCCTCAGAAGCCACAGGCCGTCTTCGCCGGGAGCGGAGAGCGCCAGCGGGCGAGGACACGGACCGCAGCGTGCGCGGCGTAGCCGCGCCTTTACCCAGCAGGGCAGGCATCGCACTCCCGGTCGGTGCGCTGAGGGCGGTTCGAGAACACGGAGAGCCGGGTCGTGGACGTTCCTCCTGCGTCCGTCGACCCGGCTCGATCCTGTCTTCACCTGTTCGGCAGGTCCCCCGCCGGATCGCGTTCCCCCGAATCGCGATACCGACCCTGCCTCCTGGTGGCGTGTGCCCCCCGGCACGAGAAGAACTCTGCCGGACGATCCTCAACGCGCCGTGGATGGAACCTCAAGAACCGCGCAAGTTCAGCTGCGGAATTCCGCCGAATCCGAGAGAACCGTCCACGGGGACCACCTCAGCAGCCGATCAGGCGCTGCGCGAGATAGCTCTGCACCTGGTCGATGGCGACCCGTTCTTGGGTCATGGTGTCGCGCTCGCGGACGGTGACCGCCTGGTCGTCCAGGGTGTCGAAGTCCACCGTGACGCAGAACGGGGTACCGATCTCGTCCTGGCGGCGGTAGCGGCGTCCGATCGCCTGGGCATCGTCGAACTCGACGTTCCAATTCCGGCGCAGGGTCGCGGCCAGGTCACGGGCGGCCGGCGAGAGCCGCTCGTTGCGGGACAGCGGCAGCACCGCCACCTTGACCGGCGCCAGCCGCGGATCGAGCTTGAGCACCACACGGGTGTCCACGCCGCCCTTGGTGTTCGGCGCCTCGTCCTCGGTGTACGACTCCACCAGGAACGCCATCAACGAGCGGGTCAGGCCGGCGGCCGGCTCGATCACGTAGGGAACGTAACGCGCCCCCTTCGCCTGGTCGAAGTACGACAGATCGGTGCCCGAGTGCTCCGAATGCGTGTTCAGGTCGAAGTCGGTCCGGTTGGCGATGCCTTCCAGCTCACCCCAGCCGTCGCCGCCGGCGAAACCGAAGTCGTATTCGATATCGACGGTGCGTTTGGAGTAGTGGGAGAGCTTTTCCTTGGGGTGCTCGTACAGCCGCAAGTTCGCCTGATCGATGCCGAGACCGGTGTACCAGGCGACGCGGGTGTCGATCCAGTACTGGTGCCACTCCTCGTCCGTTCCGGGCACCACGAAGAACTCCATCTCCATCTGCTCGAACTCGCGGGTGCGGAAGATGAAGTTGCCCGGGGTGATCTCGTTGCGGAACGACTTGCCGATCTGGCCGATGCCGAACGGCGGCTTCATCCGGGACGAGCCGACCACGTTGGCGAAGTTCACGAAGATGCCCTGTGCCGTCTCGGGCCGCAGGTAGTGCAATCCGCTCTCGTCGTCCACCGGGCCGAGGTAGGTCTTCATCAGGCCAGAGAAGGCGCGCGGCTCGGTCCACTTGCCCCGTTCGCCGGTGTCCGGATCGGGAATCTCCTCCCAGCCGGTCGGCGGACGGCCGTGCTTGGCCTCGAAGGTCTCCCACAGATGGTCGGCGCGGTAGCGCTTGTGGGTCACGGTGGATTCCACCAGCGGATCGGTGAAGACCTCGACGTGACCGGACGCCTCCCACACCTTACGGGGCAGGATCACCGAAGAATCGATGCCGACGATGTCGTCGCGGCTGCGCACCATTGCCTGCCACCACTGCCGCTTGATGTTCTCTTTCAACTCGACGCCGTAGGGTCCGTAGTCCCAGGCCGCCCGGGTACCGCCGTAGATCTCTCCGCAGGGGTAGACGAAGCCCCGGCGCTTGCAGAGGCTGATGACGTTGTCGAGGCGACTGGCCACGAGAAACTCCTTGTGAGTCGATGCATGCCCGGCTGGCACGCAAGGGCCAACGTTACCGTGAACCACCCGACGACTCCGCCGTTCCCGCGCGGACATCGTCGCCGATCAGCCGAACCGGGGCAGATTTTCCCCGACGTCCACCGGCCGGTCGTAGGCGCCCGGCTCGTCGATCGCCTGGCTCAGCAGCGGCACCAGCACGACCTTGGCCTCATAGCCGTTGAACGCCCGCCGGTAGGAGCCGACGTTCGCCCAGCGTCCGACGATCGCCCACAGATCCGGCTCGTCGAGGTTCTGCACCAGCTCGACCGATTCGGCGCCGTCCCGCGAGGCCATGAACTCCACCGCCGCCTCAGCCAGGCGGACGAAGTCGTCCTCGTCGCCCGGACGCACCCGGAACCTGTTCAGCGCCAGCATCGGGCCAGGCTACCGGGACGCATCCCCACCGACTCAGCGGTCGACGTGGCTGAGCGAGCGCAGTCCCCGCTCCAGGTGCCAGTTCGCGAACGCGCTGACCAGTCCGCTGGCCTGCCGCTGCGCACGCTCGTCGACGTCCCGGGTGGCCGGCCAGTCGCCGATCAGCAATGCCGTCAGATACCTCAACACCGCCGGCGGCGGCAGCGCGGACGCCGGCGGACGGCAGCGCCGGCACACCATGCCGCCGGCCTGCGGGTTGAAGGCTTCGTGCGGTCCGGGCGTCCCGCACTTGGCGCAGTCGGACAGGCTCGGCGCCCAGCCGGCGACCGCGACGGCGCGCAACAGGTAGGCGTCCATGATCATGGTGGCCGGACGCGGCCCGTCGCTGGTGCCGGCGGTCAGTGCGTTGAGGGCGCCGACCAGCAGCAGGAATTGCTGCAGCGACGGCTCGCGCTCCTCGGCGACCAGCCGATCGGCGGTCTCCAGGATGACCTGCCCGGTGGTGTAGGCGGTGTAGTCGCCGCCGAGCGGCTCGCTGTAGGCGTGCAGCGTGACCGCCTGGGTCACCACATCAAGGGTGCGGCCGGTGGCGAATTGGGCGTCGATGTGGCTGAACGGCTCCAGCCGTCCGCCGAATTTGGACGACGTCCGCCGCACCCCTTTGGCGACCGCCCGGATCTTGCCATTCCGGCGCGACAACAAGGTGATGATCCGGTCGGCCTCCCCCAACTTGTGGGTTCGCAGCACGACCGCCTCGTCACGATAGGTCGGCACCCGGCCATTCTCGCTCATGGTGCGGTGGCTGACACCCGGGCACCCCGCTCTCGCTGACCGTGCTCGTCGCGATCGCCGTATTCGCGGTCGCGATTCAGCCCTGAGCCGGTCCGGCCTGGTAGCGGAACGCCGCCGACCGGGCGGTCGCCGACGCCTCCACGTCGAACCACCAGACATTCTTGTCCAGGTCCTCGGTGCTGTGCAGTTCGCCCACCTCGCGCAAGGCCGCGAGCAACTCCTGCTTCGGCACCTTGCCTTCCGCCGTCGTCCCGTAGACGCCCTCCTGCGTCGACACGACCGAGCACAGGGGCGACCGGCGCTCGCCCTTCCACAGGTCGTACAGCCGTTTCGGCGTGGCGTTGCGGCTGCCGTGGTGGCCGACCTTGTACAGGTCGACCCGAGCCAGCCGGCGCCGCAGTGTCAGGTCCTCGTCACGGCCGCTGGTCCCGAGGGCCCGGTCGAGGGTGTAGCTCCAGTTCTCCACCTGGGCGTCGCCGGACAGCAGCAGGCTGCGGCGTCCGACCGTGACCAGCAGGACCACGCTGGTGTTGTTCAGCACATCGTCGAAGCCCTCGACGATGTCCAGCACCTGACGAGGGCCCTCGGTATGCAGCTTGTCGAGCAGCCAGGACGGCCGTCCCAGGCCGCCCGGTCCGGCCACGGCCTCCTTCGCGGCGCGAAGCCCGTCGCGGTCGGCCCCGGCGACCAACTCCGGCGCGAGACCACCGTCCGCGGCCAGTCCGAGCCAATACTCCGCCGAGCTCGACGCGTAGCTCTTCATCCCCGGAACCTGCTCCAGTGTGGGTGGGCCCAACACTTCGACGGACACGCCGGGAAGCAGCTCGTCGACCTCGACGAGATCGCCTGCCCGCACCCAGCGGGTGCGCTCGGCGGGCACCCAGAGTTCGAGCATCGACAGGGCCTGCGCATTGCTGACGCCGAGTTCGGCGAGCTGCTTGGCGCGCTTGGCGAACACCCTGTCGTCGACGTTGAACTGTGCCCTCACCGTGTGGTCATGGCCGGCGATGGTGTCGAGAAGACCGAGGAAACTGCGGGACTCCGGCCCGAGATCGTTGCCGGGTGCGTCACGAGCCGGCTCCGGGGCGTCCGTCCAGGGCCGGATGATCAGGTTCGGCTGAAGGGGATCGAGATGCTGCCGGGCCACCTGGTCACCGAATCCGCGGACGTGGTCCTGGTGTCGATGCGTCACCACCACGACATCCAACTGCCCGCCGCAATGCTCGGCGATCTTGGCGGCGACCGCGGCGAGCGTCGGGCCGCCGGCGGCACGGACCTTCGTACCGAAGTCGACCAGGATGTGCCGCTCTCGGCGTCCGTCCGGCAGCGCCTGGTTGTACCCGACCGTGACCAGCAGGCAGTCGCCGAACCCCACCTGGTAGGCGCGGACGCGAACGGTCGCCGGCTTCGCGGTCACCATGAGTCTGCCGACCTTCGCGCATGCAGGACGGCGAAGCGGTCGTCGGCGTTGACGCCGTCGGAACTGCCGAACCCGCCGCCCCGCTGGGCCTTGATGTCGCGCGCGAACAGGATCTCCAACCGGCGCTGCTGACGATCGGTGTCGAGGATCGGTTTGCGCTGATGGAGCCGGAAACGTCCGAACTGGTCGAAGATGAGGACGCCGCCGCCCCAGAGCGTCACCGAGGCGCCCGGATCCATGCCGTCCGGACGCGTCATGCCGGCCGGCAGCCGATCGGCGGTGGTGACGATGGACTGCGTGTAGTCGGCGAGGATCTCGTTCACGATCAACCCGTCCTCGCCGACCCGTGTGCTGGACAGCACCCGATCGACACGGGTGGCGAGCCGGACGTCGATGCCGAGCGCGCTCGCGTTGTTCCAGATGAAGGCGAAGACCTCCTCCGGGCTGGTGCGCAGCGCGGCGAAATTCAGCCGGTCGTACCGGATGCGGTCGGGTGGCGCGTCCGGATCGTCGAGGCCATCGTCGAGGTCCTCTGCACCGGCTCGCGGTGCAGCGACGCCGTCCTCATCGAGAATCCGGTGCGTGGGCGGAGTGATGCCGAAGGCTGCGAAGGCCCGCAGCAACGTGCCGCGATAGTCGAACTCGTCGTCGGGGTTGAGCCGATTGTCGGCGGTCACGATCGAGTCGATGACATCGGCGAATTCGAGTTCGATGGGCGGGAGGTAGTCGATCGCCCGCACCACCATTCCGAGCAGGTGCTTCGCCGCGCGGACGCCCTCCTCGGCCACCCGCGCCGCGCTGAGGCCTTCTCTGTCGTCGAGTTCGTCGATCCGGGACGCCCACATCCCGGCCAGCGTCTGCATGACCGCGGCGACCAGCACCTCGGCCCGGCGGTGCGCCTCCTGGAATTCCTCGGCGTCCAGCAGGCCCGGGTCGGGATCGAGGTCCACCGACCGCCGCAGCGCGCTCTTCTCGGCATCGGCCAACGGGATCCGATCGCGCAGCGCGCGCGCCCTGCCGAGCTCCTCGGCCAGGCCGAGGAGCGCCGTGCCCTTGAGCTGCGCCGCGCGACCGTCCATTCGCTCCGCGGCCGATGCGGCGGCACGGTCGGAAGGGAAAATGATCCGTGCTGCGACGCTCGCGCCCAGCAGGCGCTCGACGACCCCTTTCAGTTCGAAGACCGAGAGCAGCGCGACGACGTCGGCGAGGGCCTCGTGGAACGCCAGCTGATCGGGCAGGCCGGGCTCGACGTAGCGTGGGCGCAGCCCGTCGAGAATCGCGTGGGTTACCTCGTGGGCGATGACGTCGTACGACAGGCAGGTGTACACCGACGGCAGTTCGCCGACCGCGGGCAGCCAGCCGAAGATGACGGCGCGTTTGTCGGGGGTGTAGGCGGCGTTGGCCGCCAGCATGCCGCGTGGCACGAGGAAGATGTGCGGCCACCCCGAGCGCCAGGGCACCCGGCGACCGAGATTCCGCTCGAACAACGCGAGGGTATGGGTGGCGATCGCGAACACGTTCTGCGCCTGGAATCGCGGGGACATCACCACCTCGCGCGGGAGGGTGCCGCCGGCGTCCGCCCACGGATCGACGTACTCCCACGGTTCGCCGTGCGGGTGCAACTGGACGGGATCCTTCGCGCTGAGGCCGCGGGCGCTGACATCCACGACGTGGAAGCGGTGGTTGGCGGGTCCACACTGCAGCCGCGTGCGCGGGATCGGGATGGGCACCGCGATCGGCTGTCCGTCGGCGACGACCGCGGGATCCTGAGCCAGCACGGTCATCGACATCGAGGCAGGCTGCGGCTTCTGCGGGGGCGTCCGCCGGTCGGCGACGCTGTCGACGATCTCACGTATCTCGGGCATCGGCATCGCCCTCTCTCGATCACGAGATGCCGGTTCCTGGCTTGCTCGCGGGGTTCTCGATCACCGGGCGAGTCGGGGAAACGGGTGGGCATTAGTGTGCGCCCGCCGGAGGGCGGTTGCCAAGGGCTACCGGACAGCCGCTATCGGGAGACGGTGACGAAGGGGCTTCGACCGTGCCGCTCACGCCCGCCCGCGCCATCGCCAGGGCCGAGTTCGAGGCCGCGTCGGGGCAGTGCGTCGACGGGGTCCGTACTGCTTCGGAGATTCGCCAGAACTGGCCGCCCTGGTGCTGGCCGGACGCAAGCGCGCCACAGCCTGCACCGTGGCCGAGTTCGAGCACTAGGCCGAGCGATTCCCGAGCCCGGCACGCACAGCGTCGTGTACGGCGGCGACGGACGCCCGCGATGCGTGCTGCGGACCGACGAGGTGCGGGTCGGTCCGCTAAACGAGGTGCTCGATCCGGCGTTCGCCTGGGACGAGGGTGAGGGCAACCGCAGCTACGACGGCTGGCTGGAGAGCCATCGCCACTACTGGGAGCGCAGTCTGCCGCCGCTCGGCGCCACCTACTCTCCCGGCGATGCCGGCGTTGATCGCCACCGACAGCGGACAGGCACCGGTGAGGAATCCCGAAAACTCCAGAGTCGATGGCCAAGAGCCGGGCGACACGCCGGTGGAGAGCAATCGAGTGGGCGATTTTCGGGATCGTCTCGATCGCGGCGGTCGCCGCGCCAGCGCACTCGCCTTCATCCCCCGGCGGCGGCCGGACGGGTCCACACCGGACTGGTCACCACCAAACGACAACACACGCGCGCTGCGCAGTTACCAGCGGGCCGGCTGGGACCTGGTGGCGCTGCACCGGGACGCGATGGACGACGTCCGCCGCCTCAAACCCGGCGTCCCCAGGCATGGCATGGACGGCATTCCGCTGCGGCATCAGCTCGAACTGGAGTTCCCGCTGAACTAGGAGGGTTCCGCGTGACAGCCGAGGGTCACTCGCCGTAGTGGGACCGGGTGGCAAAAGCGACTATCTGGTTGCCCTCCACTGCATAGACCAGGCGGTGCTCCTGGGTGGTCCGCCGCGACCAGACATTGCCCAGATCCGTCCATTCTCGACCAGATGTCGTATTACCCCACAACCGTCGACCGACTGTCCGAACCCGTCACTTGACGCCTGAAAGGTTCCACGACCCTTCTGGCTCAGCTGAGCAGCAGCCGCACCACATTCGGTCGATCGGGGACGTCGCGCCCGCCGGCACCCACCCCGATGCTCGCCGGAGAAGCCGGCGACTCCGGCTCACAGAGTTGCGCGAAACTGCGCAGCAGCGCGACGCCGGTCGGGGTGGCCAGTTCACCCAGGCCGCGGCCATCCACGACACGAGCCGGCTCTTCGGTGAGCATGCCCTCGTCCCCGCTGATCCCGCCCAGCGGCACGTAGCGCTCGCCGACATGACGCAGCGGGTGGGGTTCGGTCGCCGCCGACTCCGCGGACTGCTGCTCGGGCTCGGGAAGACGCGCCAGCGGCCAGCCGTGGATGAGTTCCCCGACGGCAGGCACCGGGACGGCGAGGTCGCCGTGCGATGTCCGGATCCGCCCCGAACCGATCGCCAACGGTGACGCGGTCACCGACTCGACACCGAGCAACCGCAGCGCCTCGCAGTCGCCGACGATGTCGGTGAGGACGTCCAGCGCGGCCACCTCCTGCAGCGACACGTCGTCCGGTGCGACCTCGTAGCCCCGGCTATAGGCAGCGGCGAGCAGCCGCAACGTGGCGATGGCCAGGGTCTTGGTCTGCTCGGCGAGCGGTGCCTGCGCGACCTGGTCGGCCAGCTGCGCCAGCGTCCGCGGACCGCGCCGCTCGGCGACGATGTCGACGTGGATCTTGGTCGCCGGCAAGCCGGCGCGCAAAACGGGTTCGCGGCGCAACCGGACGCCGTCGCCGGCCACGGCGCACACGGCCGACTGAACTCCGTCCAGGTCGGCACCGGCGTCCACCAACGCACCCATCATCATGTCGCCGGCGACTCCGGCCGTGACGTCCAACCATGCATGCACCCGCTCATCCTGGCGCAGACGTGCCGCGCAACGAGCTGCCGTCCAGCCCACCGGTCATCGGCAGGGCGGTAGTCTGCGGGACGTGCCCAAGCCCGTCCGCCCCCCGGTCCCGCACCCCAGCGGCGCCCGCCCGCCTCAGCTGCCGCGGAAGGCGATCCCCCAGCATGTCGCGATCGTGATGGACGGCAACGGACGCTGGGCGAAGGCCCGCAATCTGCCCCGCACCGAAGGGCATGCCCGCGGTGAGGACGCGCTTTTCGACGTCATCGAGGGTGCGATCGAGGTCGGGCTGAAGTATCTCTCGGCCTATGCGTTCTCGACCGAGAACTGGCGGCGCTCCCCCGATGAGGTGCGCTGGCTGATGGGCTTCAACCGCGATGTGATCCATCGCCGCCGCGATCAGCTGGACGCTATGGGCGTCCGTATTCGCTGGGCCGGACGGCGTCCGAAGCTGTGGCGCTCGGTGATCCGCGAGCTTGAGGAGGCCGAGCAGCAGAGCCGCGGCAACACCGTGCTGACCCTGCAATTCTGCGTCAACTACGGGGGGCGCGCCGAAATCGTGGACGCCGCCCGCGCGATCGCCAAGGCCGCCCAGGCCGGACGCCTGGACCCCGATCACTTGACGGAGAAGTCGTTCCGGAGGTTCCTCGACGAGCCGGAGATCCCCGATGTCGATCTGTTCGTCCGGTCCTCCGGCGAGCAGCGGACCTCCAACTTCCTGCTCTGGCAGTCGGCCTACGCCGAGATGGTCTTCCTCGACCGGCTCTGGCCCGACTTCGACCGCCGCGACCTGTGGCGGGCGATCGAGCTGTACGCCTCCCGCGACCGGCGCTACGGCGGTGCCGTCCCGAACGTCGTCTCCTGAGACCGCCGCTGAGTTGGAGCTCGTCGACCCCCGTTGCCGGGCCTGGCCTCGACAACGCTCGACCGACGGGAAATCGGCGCTTCCTGCGGTCGGCGCCGGCAGCCGCTACGCGGGGACAGACCCCACGTACCGCTCAGGCTCAGCGCACCCAGTCCACCCGGACGTCCAGCGCACGATAGACGGACGCGGCTCGCACGTCGCAGCTGAGCAGCGGCAGCCGGTGCTCGGCCGCGGCGGCGGCCACGAGCGCGTCGTAGACGGCACCGCCGCCGATGCCCTGCTCGGCACACCGCTCGATGACGCCGCTCAACGCCTCGGGAGACAGATGCCGAGTGTGGCTGAACACCGTCCGGATCAGTCCGGACGCGGCAGCGCGACTCACTCGTTTCGGTGCCGGCAGCCTGGTCAGCACCGAGTAGGTCTCGAACTTGGCGTGCCCGGCAAGGCCGAGGCGTCGTCCGCGCACGGCCCGACGCACCGCCTGGTGGGCGACGTGGTCCTGGTCGAGTAGCGCGACCGCCGCACTCGTGTCGAGCAGCAGAGGTTCATCGCTGGTCGGCAAGGCGCAACTCCCGGATGTCGTCGGAGGTGACCGCGGCGCCGGTGTGCGGCAAGGTCGGAATGCCGTCGACCAGCGGCAGGTCATCGAGACCCAGCCCCGCGCCGGGCGTGATCCGCAGCGCATCGCCGTCGACGATGATCTCGACCTCACCCGCGGCCAGCCCCACCTGCTGCCGCAACGACTTCGGAATCACCACCCGACCGGCGGTATCGATGGTCGTCTTCATACCATGACGGTACCATCGCGATGGCATGGAAGACGACGGCCCGGCCGGGAGCATCCCGACCGGGCCGGATTCGGCTGTTGCTGGGCTCAGCCTTCGTCGACGGAACCCTCGATCTGGGTCGCGGTGCCGGTGTGCGCCACCGCGATCTTGCGCGGCTTGGCTTCCTCGGCGACCGGGATCTTCAGGGTCAGAACGCCGTCGCGGTAGTCGGCACCGATCTTGTCCAGCGCGACCCCGTAACCGAGGGTCAGCTGCCGGGCGAAGGTGCCGGCCGGGCGCTCGCGAACCAGCCAGCGCTGCTCGCCGTCGACGGCGTCGCTCTTGCGCTCGGCCCGAATGGTCAGGGTGCGCTCGTCGACGTCCACGTCGATGCTGGCCGGATCGACACCGGGCAGGTCGAGCCGGGCGACGAAGCTGTCACCCGCCTTGTACAGGTCCATCGCCATCGCGGCGCTGGCCGGCGTCCGGGCGACGTCGGAGAACCAACGATCGAGGTCACGGAACGGGTCGAAGGTGCGTGCCATGGTCACATCACTCCTCTTCTCTGAGCTGGCACTGTGCGGTTCATATCCGGTTCAACCGGAGCGCCGATCAGTATATTCCAGAGTTGAGCGCATTGGACTCAACTTTCTGGAGGGGCCTCTGGGAGGGGGTCAGTCGGCGCCGGTCTCCATGCCGCCCCGCTGGGTGGACAGCTCGATGTCGTCGTCCACCACGGTCGCCTCGATCTCGGTGATGCCGCGGGCGGCGCCCTCCTCCAGCTCACCGACCAGGGACGACACCGCGCCGCCGACCAGGCCCAGGTGGGCGTACTGCTCCAGCCGGGTGCGGGAATCCGCGATGTCGAGGTTACGCATGGTGAGCTGGCCGATCCGGTCGCCGGGGCCGAACGCGGCGTCCCCGACCTTCTCCATGGACAGCTTCTCCGGGTGGTACGACAGGGCCGGGCCGGAGGTGTCGATCAGCGAGTAGTCGTCACCGCGGCGCAGCCGGACGGTCACCGAACCGGTCACCGCCGAGCCCACCCAGCGCTGCAGCGACTCGCGCAGCATCAGCGACTGCGGGTCGAGCCAGCGGCCCTCGTACATCAGCCGGCCGAGCTTGCGGCCCTCGGCGTGATAGTTCGCCAGGGTGTCCTCGTTGTGGATGGCGTTCAGCAGCCGCTCGTAGGCGATGTGCAGCAGGGCCATCCCGGGCGCCTCGTAGATGCCGCGGCTCTTGGCCTCGATGATCCGGTTCTCGATCTGATCGGACATGCCGAGCCCGTGCCGTCCGCCGATCGCGTTGGCCTCGCGGACCAGCGCCACCGCGTCGGGGAAGGTCTGCCCGTTGATCGAGACCGGACGTCCCTGCTCGAAGGCGATGGTGACGTCCTCGGAGGCGATCTCCACGGCCGGATCCCAGAACCGGACGCCCATGATCGGATCGACGATCTCGATGCTGGCGTCCAGCGACTCCAGGTCCTTCGCCTCGTGGGTGGCACCCCAGATGTTGGCGTCGGTGGAGTACGCCTTCTCCTTGGAGTCGCGATAGGGCAGGCCGCGCTCCAGCAGCCACTGGCTCATCTCGGCGCGGCCGCCGAGCTCGCTGACGAACGCGTGGTCGAGCCACGGCTTGTAGATCCGCAGCCGCGGGTTCGCCAGCAGCCCGTAACGGTAGAACCGCTCGATGTCGTTGCCCTTGTAGGTCGAGCCGTCGCCCCAGATCCAGACGTCGTCGGAGCGCATCGCCCGCACCAGCATGGTGCCGGTCACGGCCCGCCCGATCGGCGTGGTGTTGAAGTAGGTCCGGCCGGCGCTGCGAATGTGGAAGGCTCCACAGACCAGCGCGACCAGGCCCTCCTCCACCATGGCGGCGGTGCAGTCGACCATCCGGAAGACCTCGGCGCCGTACTCGGCGGCCCGCCCGGGCACCGAGTCGATGTCGGGCTCGTCGTACTGGCCGAGGTTCGCGGTGTACGTGCAGGGGATCGCTCCCTTCTCACGCATCCACGCCACGGCCACCGAGGTGTCCAGACCGCCGGAGAAGGCGAGACCAACGCGCTCGCCGAGGGGAAGTTCCGTCAAGACCTTGGGCATGGACTTGATCCTAGTGCCCCGACCACCGGCGTCCGCCCCAGCGAGCGGCGTCCGGTCGGATGCCTCGCAAGGCCGACGAGGGAGTCATACCGGGTCGTATGGCGACTGAGGAAACGCACCGAGGCGCCGTCCGGGCGTCGCGCAGCGGGCGAAGGTCGGTGGCCGGGGCACTAGGGGCGTGCGCCTTGGCCCAACGACGCAGTCTCACCGCCCCGGAGGCGCTCGGCCTCCAGCCACGAGCGGCGTCCGGCGTCGGTCAGGACGCGGTCGCCGACCGCCTCCATCGCCAACCGCAGGGACGCCTCGAGGGCCGGCATCGGCAGCAGCGGGAACGACACCGCCAACGACGCAAAGCCGTGCACCACGCCCCACAGGGTAAGCGTGAGGTGCCGCACGTCGGCCGGCTTCACCAGCCCCTCGGAGATCGCCGCCTCGAGATCGACGGCGATCGCCCGAAGGCTCGGATCGTCCGTCAGTCCCACACCGCCCATCAACGAGGTGCGTCCGGTTCCCATGAACAGGACCCGGTAGAGCGCGGGATGCTCACCAGCCCAGTTCAGCAGAGCGTAGCCACGGCGGACGAGCCGCAGAATCGACCCGCCGGGAACTTCGGCCACACCGTCTTCGATGTGCTCGGCCAGTTTGCGGAACTCGACCTCGCAGGCCTGTCTGAGCAGGTCGGTCTTGGTCGGGAAATAGTAGTAGAGAGCTGGTGGGGTGCAACCCACACGCTCGACCACCGCATCGATCGACACAGAGTCGACGTCACCGGTGCCGATCAACAGTTCGATAACGGTATCTAGGATGTCTTGTCGCAGTTGCCCGCGTGGACGACGCGCCACTTCGTCACCTTTGGTCGCTGTCAGCAACCCGTCCAGGGGGTGATTGCGGGTGCCGACCAGCCTAGAACTATCAAACATTCTGAGTGACATCAACTTCATGCTGGCGGGTCTGGCTCGCAGTTCACGATTCGAGAGGGCCCCGGACGTCGCACGGCGAACGTCGGCGGCGGAACCCCGCGAAACCGGCTCCGATGGTCGGTGTCCGATTCCCCGGACGGCGCCGAATGGGCCTCGGGGAAGGTTCTTTTAGTCACCGTCAGGGGACAAGATGGACCGCCGGATGGTTCTTTCCGTCACCATCGGGAGACAGTTTTACCGCTTCCATCCCCATCCGGAGAACGGTGCGAAATCGGGCCCGCCGGCAACTCCCGATTCGTGCGTCGGGGACGGTTAGGCGACGAGCCGAACCGTCCCCGACTGGTTCGAATTGGCGGTTCAGTCGGCGGTGCGCGCGGCGCGGTTGATCGCGCCGATCACCGCCTTCTGGGCGGCCGTGGTTATCGATTCGTGCATGCCGACGCCCCAGATGACGCGGGTGTCGTCGCCGTGCCCGATCTCGGTCTCGACGTAGGCGACCGCGACCGCGTCCGTTCCGGACGACAGCGCATGCGAGGTGTAGTCGAGCACCCGCACCTCGTAGCCCAGGATGCTGACCGCGTCGGCGAAGGCGTCCAGCGCCCCGTTGCCCTCGCCGACCAGCGTCTTCTCGACGCCCTTCACCCGCACGTTCGCGGTCACGGTGTAGCGACCGCCGTTGCTGATGTCCGGGACGCTGACCAGCTCGAGAGGCTCGGTGTCACCCAGGTACTCGGCGGTGAAGTAATTCCATAGCTGGTCGGGCGTCACCTCGCCGCCCTCGGCGTCCATGTGCTGCTGGACGACCCGGCTGAACTCCATCTGCAGCCGCCGCGGCAACTCCATATGGTGCTCGGACTTCATGATGTACGCCATGCCGCCCTTACCGGACTGGCTGTTGACCCGGATCACCGCCTCGTAGGTGCGGCCCACGTCGTAGGGGTCGATCGGCAGGTACGGCGCCTCCCAAGGGATCTCGTGAATCCCCTTGCCCTCGGCGGCGGCCTGTTTGGCCAGCGCCTCCAACCCCTTCTTGATGGCGTCCTGGTGGGAGCCGGAGAAGGCGGTGTAGACCAGGTCGCCCGCGTATGGGTGGCGCGGGTGAACAGCCATGTTGGTGCAGTACTCGACGGTGCGACGGATCTCGTCGATGTCGGAGAAGTCGATCTGCGGGTCGATGCCCTGGCTGAACAGGTTCATGCCCAGGGTCACCAGGCACACGTTCCCCGTCCGTTCGCCATGACCGAACAGGCAGCCCTCGACGCGGTCCGCGCCGGCCATGACGCCCAGTTCGGTGGCCGCCACCGCTGTCCCGCGATCGTTGTGCGGGTGCAGCGAGATCGCCACGTGTGCGCGGTTGCGGACGTGACGGGCGAAGTACTCGATCTGGTCGGCATAGGTGTTGGGCGTGGACCGCTCGACGGTCGCGGGCAGGTTCAGGATGATCTCGCGGCCTTCGGACGGCTGCCAGACGTCCATGACCGCGTTGCACACCTCCACCGCATAATCTGTCGGAGTCTGGGTGAAGATCTCCGGCGAGTATTGATACCCGAATTCGACATCGGCCAAATTCTGTTCGGCGTATTTCATCACCAGTTCGGTCCCCCGCGTGGCCAGTGCGATGCACTGGGCCTCATCGATGCCGAATACCACCCGCCGGAACAGTTCCGCGGTCGCGTTGTACAGATGGATGGTCGCCCGCTGCGCCCCGATCAGGGACTGGGCGGTGCGTTCGATCAGGTCCTCACGGGCTTGGGTCAGGACGCTGATGGTGACGTCGTCGGGGATGTGGTCGCCGACGATCAGATTCCGGACGAAGTCGAAATCGGTTTGCGAGGCCGAGGGGAAACCCACCTCGATCTCCTTGTAGCCCATCTTCACCAGAAGATCGAACATCTTCTTCTTGCGGGACGGGGTCATCGGGTCGATCAGCGCCTGGTTGCCGTCGCGCAGATCGGTGGAGAGCCAGCGCGGGGCCCGGGTGATCTTCTTCGCCGGCCAGGTGCGGTCGGGCAGATCAACCGGGACGAAGGGTGTGTAGCGCTGGAACGGCATCGGGGACGGCTGCTGCACCGGAATCGGCTGGACGCGCGTCCCGAATTGGTTGACGGTCGTGGTGGTCATGTGTGAATCCTCAGCGGGGCTCGATGGGGTTCAGGCACGTGCGAACACTCCGCAACGAGGAAGCCTGAAGCTAGATCGAGGCCTCGCTGCGGCAGCCAAGGATGAGGCTGAACCACGACATGGTGGACACCATACCCACATCGACCCCGATTGGTCGAACCGGATCGCCGATCGAACTCTCGGTCGCCGTTGGTTGAGCTTGTCGAGACCTGCATCGACCGTGGGGACGGTTCTTGCGGTCACCGGTTGGTCGAGCTTGTCGAGACCAGCTCGGGTTTCGACGCGCTCAACCCTCGGGGGCATCCGGCAGGATGCCTGCATGCGGTTTCCCGATTCGGGCCGGCGGGCCCGGCTGGCCCGACGACATGCGCTGTACCCCGAGCATCGGCTCGATGACGCCACCGAGGTGGCGCGTGCGCTGGTCGCCTACCACGCGACGGACGCCTCGACGGTGCATCTGACGGCGGCCGCGCGACTGCGGAGTCCGGACGTCCCGACCGTCGAACGGGCGCTGTACGACGACCGCACCGTGGTGAAGCAGCTGGCGATGCGCCGCACCCTGTTCGGGTTTCCGGTCGAGATCCTGCCGGCGGTCTGGGGCAGCGCGTCCGAGCGGGTGGCCGTCCAGCAGCGGGCGCAGCTGTCCCGCGACCTGGAGCGTCACGGGGTCAGCGACGACGGTGCTGGCTGGATCGAGCGGGCCAGCGCCGCCGTCCTGGAACGGCTGGCCGGCGGCGAGGAGTTGACGGCGCGCCAGCTGCGCGAAGAACTGCCCGCGCTGCACGGCCGCACCACGGTGACCACCGGAAGCCGGTGGGACCTCGCCAACGTGCCGTTCGCGCCCAGGCTGCTGACCCTGCTCGGTGCCGAGCATCGGATCGTTCGGGCCCACAACGAGGGGCACTGGCGGACGTCCCGGCCACGCTGGGCGCTGACCGAGACCTGGCTGGCGAACGTGCCCGAGCCGCTCCCGGTCGCCGACGGGTATGCGGCGTTGGTGCGGGCCTGGCTGGGCGCGTTCGGACCGGGCACCGAGGCCGACCTGGTCTGGTGGCTGGGCGCCACCAAGGCCGCCGTGCGCGCCGCGCTGCGCGCTGTCGAGGCCGTCGAGGTGACACTCGATTCGGGCGCCACCGGCTACCTGCTGCCGGGCGACGACCTCGTCGACGACCCGCTCGACGACCCCTGGGTGGCGCTCCTGCCGACCCTGGACCCGACCCTGATGGGCTGGCGCGAGCGGGACTTCTATGTGGCGTCCGCGCTTGTCCCGCATCTGTTCGACAGCAACGGCAACGGCGGTACCACGGCCTGGGCCGACGGCCGCGTGGTCGGCTGCTGGGTGCAGGACGACGACGCCAAGGTGCGGGTGATTCCCTGCGCGCCGATCGGTCCCGTGCACGCGGAGCTGTTGGACGCCGAGGCCGAACGGCTCACCGCCTTCCTCGACGGCGTGGTGATCAGCAGCGTCTACAAATCGCGGATGATGAAGGGCGAGCCGTTGCCATGAGCATGTGGGCCGGTCGGGTCTGCCACGACCCACCGCGCGGAAGCGAGCCCTCCTGGAACTGATTCGTCCGCTGCGCCTGCCATGCCGTCCGTCGGTCAGATCGGGAACTTCTTCGCGCCCCAGATCGCCGAGCCCTCGTCGCCGGCGACCGCGGCGTCCGGATTGCCGACTTCGCGCTCGGTGTCGGGTAGATGGACGCGGGCCTCGATGCGCGACAGGCCGGTCATCTGCAGCAGGTCGATCGCCACCGACCGCATCACCGACAACAGCACGTCGCGGCGCCAGTCGGTGATGCCGGCCGCCCCCGGCGCGCATTTCGCCGCCAGCTCGATCGCCAGCTTGCGGGCCCGCTGCGGCGTGTTCCAGTGCCGCACCGACCCCGACATCGCGTGCAATGCGGCGGCGGTGTCGTCCATCAGACCCGCGATGATCGGCAGCGAGCCGCGCTCGTCGACCACGCCGCGGCTCTGCCGCAGCAACAGCTCGGTGGTGTGCACGGCGCGGGTGCCGAGTTCGAGCTGCCGGCCCAGTTCGTCGACCTGCGGCCGGTGCCGACGCATCGTCGGGCTGATGCCGATGATGTCCGAGGACGACTGCCAGACCGTCCTGGTGTCCTCGACCATGCCCTGGATGCCGCGCAATTGCGCGTGCGCGTCGCGGAGGCGTTCCCGGTTTCCCTGACGGAGACCTTCGCCGAGCATGGTGTAGGCGGTGGCGAGCTCGGAGAGCAGGTTCGCGACGTAGCGGCGCGGTCGATACACGATGTCGCCGGGGAAGAGCAGTGTGAAGAGCAGCGCGACGCCCGAGCCGATGACGGCGTCCACCAGGCGTGACGGACCGGCACCGGTCATCTGGCTGAGCACGGTGCCCATGCCGACCACCACCATGGCGTTCACGCCGGCCTGAATTGTGAACAGGTCGCCGCGATCGAGCACGCGGGCGATCAGCGCAGCCACCGGGAGGCCGAGGGCCAGCTGCCAGCCGCCGGCACCGAGGTTGGCCAGGATCAACTCGCCGATGGCAACGCCGAGCGCCACCCCGCCGCCGATCTCCAACACCTTGCGCGGCACCCGGTTGTAGGTGAACCCCAGACAGATCCAGGAGGCGATCGGCGCAAAGAACGGGGTCGGGTGCCCGAGCACCTCGTGAGCGATCAGGAAGGCGATCCAGGCGGCGATTCCGGCGGTCAGGATCGGCACCAGTGAGCCGCGCATCCGGCGCAGGCCCTGCCGCAGCCCGAGCTCGGCGAGCACCATCCACCGCCGGAAGTCGAGCCGGTTCCAGGCGTCCTCGGCCAGATGGGTGACGTTCTCGGCGAGGTGGGTGACGTTCTCGGCCAAGTGCGTCACGTTCTCGGCGGCCCGGTGGGTGACGTTCTCGGCGAGGTGGGTGACGTTCTCGGCCAAGTGCGTCACGTTCTCGGCCGCCCGGTGCGTCACGTTCTCGGCGAGCTGGCCCACGTTCGCCGCGAGGTCCGAGATGCGGTTTCGCGCATCGTCGTCGGTCTCGTCGGGCTCGCTTGCCGACTCGTCAGGTCCGGGGTCGATCTCGTCGCGGGTGGCGTCCACGGGGTCCTGTTCGCCGTCGGAGAGGTTGCGTTCGCCGGGGTTGCGTTCGCCGTCTGTCACTCAACTCAGCCTACTTGCTGGCGCCCGCCGTCCAGGCCTGCGGATCGGGCGCGAGCCGCGTCCGAGGGGCGTCGGACGGTGTGCTAGCCACGGCTCGCCGGGCTGCGGTGTGGGCGGACCGACGGGGCCGATCGGAGGCCACACCCGACCCATGGCAGACCCACAGGATCGACACAGGAAGCCGCCACAGGCTCGCCACATGAGCAGTTGGCAGACACCGCAGACACCCCGTCCGGACGACCGGGCGTGGGCCCCCGCACCATCCACGACCGGCGGACCGACGCCCGGCGGACACACCCCGGGCAACGTTTTCGGCGCCCCAGCGGCCAGCCCTGTCGTGGCCGCACCTCGGCGATCGAGGGCGGCAATCTTCCTTGCCTCCACCGCGCTGGCCGCGGTGGTGGGCGCGGGTGCCGGTGTCGGCGGCTACGCGCTGCTCGGGCCGGCCGGCACCCAGGCGTCCGCACCGGTCAGCGCGGTGCCGGTGGCGCAGCCCTCCACGCTGGACGGGTCGATCACCGCGGCCGCGGAGAAGATCTCGCCGTCGGTGGTCACCATCACCGTACGGAGCGGACGCAGCGGCAGCATCGGCAGCGGCATCGTCCTCGACACCGCGGGGCACATCCTGACCAACGACCACGTGGTGTCCGGGTCGAGCAGTTCGACCAACCCGACCAGCACCGGGGGCGCGACCGGCAGCATCACCGTCACCTTCGAGGACGGCTCGACCGCGGACGCCACCGTGGTCGGCACCTCGCCGAACAACGACCTCGCGGTGATCGAGGTCACCGGGAGCAAGGCGGCACAGCTCACGCCCGCTACCTTCGCCGAGTCGTCCTCGGTGGTCGTCGGCCAGACCGTGGTCGCCGTCGGCGCGCCGCTGGGCCTCAGCGAGACGGTGACCAGCGGCATCGTGTCGGCCACCGCCCGTCCGGTGCGCTCCGGCACCACCGGCAACGCCGTCTACCAGGCGGTCCAGACCGACGCCGCGATCAACCCCGGCAACTCGGGCGGACCACTGGTGAACCTCAACGGCCAGGTGATCGGCATCAACGCGTCCGGTGCGACGCTGTCCAGCGGTTCGGAGGAGTCCGGGAACATCGGACTCGGCTTCGCCATCCCGGCCGACGTCGCCGTCCGGGTCGCCAACGACCTGATCGACGACGGCACGGCCGCGGACGCGAGCCTCGGGGTCCAGCTGGAGGCGGGCGACTCGTCCACCGACACCACCGCGCAAGGCGTCCCGCTTGCCGGCGTGACGTCGGGTGGGCCGGCACAGAAGGCCGGACTGCAGACCGGGGACGTCGTCACTTCCGTGGACGGTGTGAACACTACGACCGCCGACGGGCTGATCGCGGCGATCCGGTTCCACGCCCCCGGTTCGACGGTGACCATCTCCTACCTCCGCGACGGCCAGTCGGCCACCGCCAAGGTCACCCTGGGCTCCAGCTAGCGCATCACCGGCCGGATGGCCGGCGTAGCCCTCCGGGGTTGGCGGTGGCGGTTGAGGGCTTGGGGGTTGATCGGCGGTCAGCCGGCACGGGTCAACAGGCGTCCGGACGGCTCGGCCAGGTCATAGCCGTCGAAGACGGTCTTTCCGGCGAGCACGGTGCGCCGGACGCTGCCGGAGAGCACCCGGCCGGTGTAGGCGGTGAGCTTGTTGCGGTGCGCTAGCCGGCTGCCGTCGATCGCTATCCGGCGTCCGGGCTGGTACCAGATCAGGTCGGCGTCCGCCCCGACCTCGAGGACGCCCTTGCCGGTCACCCCGGCGACCCGCGCCGGGCCGGCCGACATCCAGGCGCTCACCTGCGGCAGCCCGATGCCGTGCTCGGCTGCGGCGTCCACCATCGACGGGAAGGTCACCTGCAAGCTGGAGACCCCGCCCCAGGCTTGGGCGAGGTCGCCGCCGCCCTTGGTCTTCTCTTCGACTGTGGACGGCGAATGATCCGACACCACGCAGTCCAGGACGCCGGCCGCCAGCCCCTGCCACAGCTCGCGCTGGTTGCCGGGATCGCGGATCGGCGGACAGCATTTGAACTCGGCGGCGCCGTCCGGGACGTTCTCGGAGTCGAAGATCAGATAGTGGGGGCAGGTTTCGGCGGTCAGCGGCAGGCCTTCGGCGCGAGCTGCGGCGATCGGCTCGAGCGCGCGGGCGCTGGAGACGTGCAGGATGTGTGCCCGGGTTCCGTGCCGGCGGACCTGCTCGATCACGGTCTCGATGGCCCGCACTTCTGCCTCGGGCGGCCGCGAGTCGACGAAGTCCGTGTAGCGGCGGCTCGACCAGGCAGGAATCGACCCGAGCACCTCAGGGTCTTCGGCGTGCACGATCATCAGCCCGCCGAATCCGGCCACCTCCGCCATCGCCGCGGCAAATGCATCGGCGTCCAGGGGCGGAAACTCGGGGACGCCGGAGTCGACCAGGAAGCACTTGAAGCCGTAGACCCCCTGCTCCCACAGCTCCTCCAGGTGGCCCAGGTTGCCGGGCACCGCACCGCCCCACAGGCCCACGTCGACGAAGGTCTGGCCGGACGCCACCGCCCGCTTCACCGCCAGCGCGTCGCTGTCCACGGTCGGCGGGATCGAGTTCAGCGGCATGTCGACGATGGTGCCGATGCCGCCGTAGGCCGCCGCCTCGGTAGCGCTGGCGAAGCCCTCCCATTCGGTCCGGCCGGGCTCGTTGACGTGCACGTGGCAGTCCACGTTGGCCGGGAGTTGGATCACCTCGTCCGGCACGTTGATCACCAGCGTGCCGGACGCCGAATGGCCGGCGTCGCAGGCGGCGTCCAGGGCCAGCGCGGCCCGCAACTCCGCACCGGTGCGGACGGCCGTGATCAGGCCGGACTCGGTGTCCACCTCGACATCGGCGGGGATCAGGGCGGACCCGATCAGGGTCTGCCGAGAGCGGAAGATCTTACGCATGGTGACTCCGATCCGACGTCAGGACGGTGCGGGTGGCGGTGGCGAACGCCTCGACGGCTAGGGCGACGTCCCAGACCGTCACCGCCTCGGCGGGCGCGTGCGAGATGCCGTCCTCGCAGCGGATGAAGAGCATGCCGACGTCGGTGACCCCGGCCATCACCATCGCGTCGTGCCCGGCCTTGCTGTACAGCTGCGGCACCGGTTCGGTGCTCGATTCGGCCGCGGCGACGGCGTCCGCGATGGCCGCCATCAGCCAGTCGGCGCAGACCACGGCACGGGCCCGGTGCTCTTCGACCCAGTGGAAGTTGAGGGTGCGTTCGGCGCAGACCCGGCTGATCGTGTCGCGGATCTCGTCCCAGCCGGCGTCGCGGGCAGCGTCGGTCTCGGCCCGCAGATCGAGGCTGAACTCGACCCGGCCGGGGACGACGTTGACCGCGCCCGGGTAGGCGTGGATCTCTCCGACGGTGCCGATGATGTCGCGCCGGCGGGCGATCGACTCGATGGCCAGCACCGCGAAGCTCGCCCCGACCAGGGCGTCCCGGCGACGGTCATAGGGGGTGCCGCCGGCATGTCGCGCCTCGCCGGTGACGGTGAGCGAGAACCGGCGGGCGCCGGCGATCGAGGTGACCACGCCCAACGGACGCGCCTGCGCCTCCAGCAGCGGTCCCTGCTCGATGTGCGCCTCCAGGTAGGCGACCAGCTCGTCGGGACGCCGGGCGGCGGTGCGCGCCTTGGCCGGGTCGAGCCCGAAGTCCTTGAACGCCTGCCGCAGGGTGGTGCCGGTCTCGTCGACCTGGTCGAGCCAGGCGTCCTGCCAGTCACCGGCGACCGGCTTGCTGCCCAGCATGGTCTGCGGGAAGCGGGTGCCCTCTTCGTCGCTGAACGCCACCACCTCCAGGGCGCAGGGCATGGACGGCATCGCCTCGCGCAGCAGCTCGGCCACCTCGATGGCGATCACCACGCCCAGCGGGCCGTCGTAGCGTCCGGCGTCCGGCACCGTGTCGATGTGCGAACCGAGCATCACCGCCGGCAGGCCCGGCTCACGACCCTCCATCCGGCCGACCAGGTTGCCGGCCGCGTCGATCCGGGTACGCAGCCCGGCGGCGGTCATCCAGCGTCCGACCAGGGCATTCGCCCAGGCATGCTGCGAGGTGAGGTGGAAGCGGTGGATGCTGCCCTTCACCGCGGTCAGGGCCGCCAGCTCATCACAGCGGTCGTAGGCGCGCCGGCCGGCCGCCAGCATCGCCGCGCTGGTGACGGGTGGAGTGCTCGGGGCCTCGGCCCTCATCGGGCGTACACCTCCTTGGCGGCGGCCACCCCGGCTCCGGGGGTCGGGTTGGTGCCCGCGGCCCGGAGCACCTGCTCCAACGCCGCGAGGGTGGTCAGCACGGTGTCGGTGCGGGCGTTGTAACCCATCGTCCCGACCCGCCAGACCAGGCCGTGCAGCGGGCCGAACGAGGTGCCGATCTCGATCGCGAAGTCGGCCAGCAGCCCGGCCCGGACGGCGTCGCCGTTCACCCCGTCCGGGATGTACACCGCGACCACGTTGTTCATCCGGTAGCGCTGATCGCCGAACAGCCGCAGGCCGAGCGCGACCAGGCCCGCGGTCATCGCGCGACCGTGCAAGGCATGCCGGTCGACCGCGGCGTCCATGCCCTCCTCGACCAGCAGCCTGGCGCATTCCCGCGCGCCATAGAGCATCGAGGTGGCCTCGGTGTGGTGGTTCAGCCGGCGCGGACCCCAGTAGTCGAGGATCATCCCCAGGTCGAAGTAGTTGGACGCGATCCGCATGCCGAGCGCCTCGTCGTCGGCTTCGCGAATGCCGGCCTCGATGTGCCGGCGTCCCCGGATCACCTCCACGGCGGCGTCCGAGAGGCTGATCGGCGAGCTTCCGGACGGCCCGGCCAGGCATTTCTGCAGGCCGGCGGACGCGGCGTCCAGGCCCCAGGCGTCCATCTCGAACTGGTTGCCGCCGAGCGAGGCGGTGATGTCGGAGTAGAACAGGACGCCGCGCTCGTGGCACAGCCGACCCAGCTCGGCCAGCGGTTGGCACATGGTCGTGGAGGTGTCTCCCTGGACGATGGCGAGCACCTTCGGATGGACGCGGTCGAGCGCCTCCTCGATCTCGTCCGCGGTGAAGACGGTGCCCCACTTCCGCTCGACGGTGTGCACCTCGGCGCCGCAGCGTTCGCCGATCTCGGCCAGCAGTTGGCCGAACCGGCCCGCGACCGGCATCAGGACGCGGTCGCCCGGTTCGAGCAGCGACACCAGGATCGCCTCAATGCCCGCCCGCGAGGTGCCGTCGACCAGCAGGGTGGCGTCGTTGCGGGTGCGGAACACCTGCCGGTACAGCTCCTGCGTCTCGGCCATGTAGCCGGTCATCACCGGGTCGTACTGGCCGACCAGACCGGACGCCATCGCGCGCAGCACGCGCGGGTCGGCGTTGATCGGGCCGGGCCCCATCAGCAGCCGGTGGGGCGGGTCGACGGGATTGACGCTCATGCGGTCCTCACTGGTTCGGGTGGACGGACCCGGCCGCGGTGACCCGACCAGGTGACGACGAAGGTGACCAGCGCGGCCAGCGCCGGGCCGGCCGCGAGATGCAGCCGCAACAGCAGCGCGCCGGCCAGCGCGCCGAGCATGATCAGCGCGACCGCGGTGCCGCGGCGGCGCCAGTGCGAGCCGGTGCCGCTGCCGAACACCGAATCGGCGGCGAGCGCGGTGATCGTCGAGGTGACCACCACGGTGGTGACGTCCTTGACGCCGAGGTGACGGGCTGCGGCTGCCTGGGCACCCATCGCGGCGCCGAGCAGGGTGGTGACCACCAGCCGGCGCGGCTCGTCCAGGCCGGGCAGGCCCAACGCCACCGTCACCGCGGCCAGGCAGATTCCGACACCGATCAAGATCTGGGTGGTGGCCGCAGACCAGCCGGCACCGGCGCCGCGCAGCACCCGGCCGCCGACGGCGGCGCCTGCCGCGAAACCGAGCAGAGCGAGCACCGGGCCCAGCACCGGCAGGCCGTCGGCACCGGTCAGCGCCATCGCCAGGATCACCACATTGCCGGTCATATTGCCGGTGAAGACGCGGTCGAGGCCCAGGTAGCCGACGGCGTCCACCACGCCGGTGGAGAAGGTCAGTGCCAGCATCAGGGCCGTCGCGGACGCCGCACGCTCCGCTGAGCGGGTCACGGGCACGACGACCTCCTAGCGTCCGGCATCGGGCGGTGGCGCCATTGCGACCTGTGGGCTTGTCCTCGAGCCATGCGCCGGATTTCGGCCCGGTGCGCTAGAGTCGAGGAACTTGGTCAGACCAACATACCAAGGCTGGTCGGGCGGCGCCAAACCGTTCCAGCCGGCGGCAGAAACCGTGATCGACAAGCAAGGACAGCAATGAACCTCACCGTTCCGCGGCCCCGCGCCATCAGCGGAGAGGTCGCCGCACGGCTCGAAAGGCATATCGCCGACGACCTCTCCCCCGGCGACAAACTGCCCCCCGAGCGTGAGTTGTGCGCCACCCTGCAGGTCTCCCGAACCACGTTGCGCGAGGCCTTGCGTGCCTTGGAAGACCGGCGGCTGATCGAACGGCGACCTGGCCGCGGCACCCTGGTCCGGCGTCCCCCCGAACCTCAGCTGGCACTCACCTTCGCGCCGTTCGCCGACGGTCCGGACGAGTTCGCCCAGGTCGCGGAACTGCGGCGCCTGGTAGAGCCGCACGTGGCCGAACTGGCCGCGCTGCGCGCCACCGATCTCGACCTGGCACAGCTCGACGACATCCTGCGCGAGAGCCACGCCGGGCTGACCGCAGAGGAATCGCTGCGGCTCGACGTCGAGTTCCACCGCCGGCTGGCCGTGGCCACTGGGAATCCACTGCTGGTCGGGGTCTGCGAGGCGATGAACGGGCTGGTGCACGACGTCCGGTTGCGCTCGCATCTGGCGCGCGAGGGACGGCGCAACTCGATCGAGGGACACCAGCGGCTGTACGCGGCGCTGGCAGCACACGATCCGGCGGCGGCACGGGCCGCGATGGACGCGCACCTGGCCGGGGTCGGCGTCCTGATCGCGGGCCTGGACGACCTGCTGCGCTCTGAACCGGAGTTGCGATGACGGCCGGCACGGTGGGTCTGCGCGGCGCGGTGCTGCAGCGAGGTGTCGGCGAGATCCCCGGCGACCACTATCTGAGCGCCGATCTGGACCATCTGCACTGGGGACGGCTGCCCTGCGCCGAGGACGCCGCGGTGCTGAGCGTCGCCTCCGGCGAGACCGTCACCGTCGATACGCTGTCCCATGAGGGCGTCCTGGAAGATCAGGGCCGCGATCCGATCCGCTTCTTCGGCGCCCACGACGTCCGGCCCGACCAGGTGCTGACCGAGGCGATCGAGTTGGCGCGGTCGGGGCGTCCGCACGACCCGGCGGTGGACGGCCCGCATCTGGTCACCGGTCCGATCGCGGTGCGCGGCGCCCAGGTCGGCGACCTGCTGGCGATCACCGTGCTCCGGCTGGACCGCCGGGTGCCCTACGGGGTGATCTCGAACCGCCACGGACGCGGCGCGTTGCCCGGCGAGCTGCCCGCCGGCCCGGCGAATGTGAGCGTGTTCACACCGGTGCTGGAGACTGACCAGGGCGCCTGTGGCGAACTGCCGCTGACCGAGGGCGGAGCCGGTGTGGTGCGTTTTCCGCTGCGGCCGTTCCTCGGGGTGATGGGCGTCGCGGTGGCCGGCGGCGTCCGGCCGCATTCGGTGCCGCCCGGACCGCACGGCGGCAACATCGACATCAATCTGCTGGTCGAGGGATCCACGCTGTACCTGCCGGTGCAGGTTCCGAACGCCCTCGCCTACCTGGGCGATCCGCACTTCGCGCAGGGCAACGGCGAGGTGTGCCTGACCGCACTGGAGGCGTCCCTGCGAGCGACCGTCCGGTTCGACGTGGTGCCGGCGTCCGAGGCCGTGGAGCGATTCGGTGAGCTGGCCGGTCCGCTCGGCGAGACCCGCGATTACCTGATTCCGACCGGGTTGAACGCCGACCTCGACATCGCCACCGCCAACTGTGTACGGGCGGCATTGGGGTTGCTGCAGGCTCGCTACGGCATGGATCGACACCTCGCCTACGCGTACCTGAGCGCCGCCACCGATTTCGACATCTCCCAGGTGGTCGATCTGGTCAAAGGCGTGCACGCGAAGATCAGGAAGGCGGATTTCGGTGGCTGATCCGCTGATCGAGCCTGCGCTGGTCGAGCTTGTCGAAACCCTCCGCGGGATGGCCCCCGACGCACCCGCGGGCCTGCTCGAGGCGTTCGCCGGCTACGAGTTCGCCCTCGGCAGCGACGACCTAGCCGCCATGGACGAACTCTTCGACGACTCCCCCGACACCCTGCGCGGCGACCCCGGCGGACTGCTCATCGGGCATGCGGCGATCCACGATTTCCGGGCGGTCCGCGGTGGCGCGCCGGCCCGTGAGCTGACCGAGGTCCGGGTGCTGCCGATGGCTCCGGACGCCGCCTGCATCGTCGCCGTCACCGCGCCCAGGCGAGGCGGCCGAGGGCTGCAGACCCAGGTCTGGCGCAGGGGCGCCGACGGCGCCTGGCGGGTCCGGGTCGCGCATGTCGCCCCTCCTCCGCCCACCTTCGACCGTTCGGTGTGGCGCGTGGTCGGCGACCCGCTGGCCGGGCCCACCGGCAGCGGCGTCCTAGACGGCGAGACGGTCGCGGTGAAGGACCTGTTCGCGCTCGCCGGGCACCCGATCGGCGCCGGCGTCCCGGCCTATCTGACCGAAGCAGTAGCAGAACCGGCCGACAGCGCCGCGGTGGCGCGGCTGCGGGCGGCCGGGGCCGCGGTGGCCGGGATCACCCGGACCGACCAGTTCGCCTACAGCCTGGCCGGGGACAACCCGCACTACGGCACGCCGGTGAACCCGGTGGTGCCCGGCGGGCTGCCGGGTGGCTCGTCCAGCGGCAGCGCGGTCGCGGTGACGCTCGGCGCGGCGTCCATCGGGCTGGCCACCGACACCGGCGGCTCGGTCCGCGTCCCCGCCAGCTATCAGGGCTTGTGGGGATGGCGTTCCACGCATGGTTCGGTGTGCAGTGAGGGGTTGCTTCCGCTCGCCGCAGACTTCGACACCGTCGGGCTGCTGACCCGCGATCCCGGACTGTTGGGGCGCGCCGCGGCGGTGCTGCTGGACTCCGCCGATCGAACCAACGGGACGGTTCCCTTGGTCACTTCGGATGACCGGTGGACCGAAGGAACCGTCCCCGCGTTCCACCTGGCCGAGTCGCTGCCCACCTTGGAGGCCGGCGTCGCCGACGCGTTCGAGGCCTTCGTCGATCCGCGCTTCGCGGACGCGGCGTCCGGCATCCAACTGCCCGACCTGGCGGTCGCGGCCGAGGCGTTCCGCGTCCATCAGGCGTTTCAGGCCTGGCAGCGGCACGGAGCCTGGGTCGAGGCCCATCCCGGTGCGCTGCGAGGTGCGGCCGGCGAGCGGTTCGTCGCGGCGTCCGCGATCACCCCGAGTCAGGACGAGGACGCCCGCGCCACCCTCGCCGAACTCCGGGCCGATCTGGACGCCGCACTCGGCGACGGCGTCCTGGTAGTGCCGTCGGCGGCCGGCCCGGCACCGCGGGTGTGGGCGTCCGCTGCCCAGGTGGACGCCCATCGCCAGGCCACTTTCCGGCTCACCTGCATCGCCGGGATCACCGGACGCCCCGCCGTCAGCGCCCCGTTGCTGATGACACCCGGTGGTCCGCTCGGAGTGTGCCTGGTCGGTCCCCGCGGCAGCGATGAGGCGCTGATCGCCCTCGCCGCCTCCCTGGCCTGAACGGACGTCTCCGACCCTTGCCTGAGCTGACGTCTCCGGCCGCTCCGCCACCCGACCCCGCAGGTCATCGGTGCTGATCGCGTCCGGGACCGGCATCCCGCGCAACCGTGGCCCCAGTTCGGAGGCACCACCCTTTCGGGTCGAGGCCGGACGCCGCGTGCGCGGTACCTTGGGCGCAGCCCGTGCGATGTGATTAGTATGACGAATCACCTACCGACCCGATGGGAGTTGAGGAACGATGAAGCCAGGTCGAGCAATCCGCGCATTGATTCTGACCGCCGCGACCGCGCTGTTCGCCGGAACGGTCGCCGCCTGTTCTCCGGAGCCCGCCAGCAGCGGCTCACCGGCCCCGTCCGGCAGCAGCAACTCGGACGCCTACCAGGCGCTGATCGTCTCCGGACCGGTCGCCGACGCGGCCGCCGTCCAGGGCAATAAGTGGGCCAGCGCCGTCAAGCAGGCCGGCGTGCTGCGCATAGGCGGCACCGAGACGTCCGAGCTGTTCTCGCTGCTCGATCCGGTCAGCGGCCAGGTGAAGGGCTTCGACGCCGCGATCGGCCAGATGCTGAGCCGCTACATCCTGGGCGAGGTGAAGACCAGTGTGAAGCAGGTCACCGTCGACACCCGCGAGTCGCTGTTGCAGAATGGCAATGTCGATACCGTGATCGCCACCTATTCGATCACCCCGGCGCGGGAGAAGTCGGTCGATTTCGCAGGGCCGTACTACGTCTCACAGGCCGGCATTCTGGTGAAGGCCGACAACACCACGATCAACGGGGTCGCTGACCTCGCGGGCAAGACCGTGGTCACCCAGGCGAACTCGACCGGCGTCGCCACCGTCCAGAAGTACGCCCCCGAGGCCACCCTGCAACCGCTGCCCGACAACGCCCAATGCGTGGCGAGCGTCGAGCAGGGCGACGCGGACGCCTACGTGATCGACCAGGCGCTGCTGCTGAACCAGGTCGTTTCGAACGACAAGGTGAAGATCGCCGGCGAGCCGTTCGGCCCGAAGGACAGTTACGGCATCGGCGTGCCGAAGGGCAGCGACGGCAAGGCGTTCGTCAACGAATTCCTGACCAAGATCATCGCGGACGGCACCTGGGCCAAGGCCTGGCAGCTGACCATCGGCGATCGGACCAACCTGTCCACGCCGCCCGCGGCGCCGACCCCCGGCACGATCGAGTCCTGACATCGACCCGGACGCCGGATCCGGCCCCGGTTCCGGCGTCCCGGACAGGTGACGACCATGGACACGCTGCTCTCCAAACACGGCGGTGAGTTGCTCGATGGACTCTGGCTCACCGTCTGGCTGACCGCCGTCGGATTCACCGGTGCACTCATGCTCGGCGCGGTGCTGGCGACCTGCCGGATCAGCCCGATCGCGCCGTTGCGCTGGGCGTCCGCGACATTCGTCGAGATATTCCGCAATGTGCCGCTGTTCAGCCTGCTGATTCTCGTGGTGTACGGGCTGCCGCAGGCCGGGGTGAATCCCGGACGGGTCGGCAGCGTGATCATCTGCATCGTCTTCGTCGGCTCGGCATTCGCCGCCGAGACCATTCGCACTGGCGTGAACGCGGTCGGCGTCGGCCAAGTCGAGGCCGGCCGGTCGATCGGGCTCTCGTTCGGCGGCGTGATCACCCAGGTGGTATTGCCGCAAGCCGTCCGGACGGTGATCGGCCCGCTGGTGACGCTGTTCATCGGCATTCTGCTCTCCTCGGCATTGGCCGGGGTGGTCGGCATGTCCGAACTGACCGCGGTGGCGTCCGAGATCAACAACTCCGAAGCTCTCGGCCTGCTCACCTTCGTGGTCGCGGCCTGCATGTACGCCACCATCGCACTCGGTGCCGGCGGAGTGGGCGCCTGGCTGGAACGTAGAGTCCGGGTGTTGCGATGAGCATGCAACACGCGCTATTCGATACCGCCGGCCCGAAGGCACGAGCACGGGTCCGGATCTTCACCGTGATCTCGGTGCTGATACTGCTGGCTATCATCGGCCTGGCCTATTGGCAGCTTTACCTGAGCGGCGCATTGGCGCCCTCCAAATGGCTTCCGTTCACCCAGCCGGCGATCCAGTCCTATTTCGCCGGAGCCTTGGGCCGGACGGCGCTCGCGGCGCTCGGCGCGGCGGTCATCGCCGTCCCACTAGGGCTGGTGCTGGCACTCGGACGCCTGTCGCCGGTCGCGCTGTTCCGCTGGCCGGCCACCGCCTTCATCGAGTTCTTCCGCGCCATTCCGGTGCTGCTGGTGATCTACGCGTTCATGTTCGCCCTGCCCAGTTACGGCATCAATCCCAGTGAGTATTGGAAGCTGGTCATTCCGGTCGGATTGTGCACGGCCGCGGTGATCGCCGAGGTGTTCCGCGCCGGTGTGCTGGCCCTTCCTCGCGGACAGACCGAGGCCGGCCTCTCGGTCGGGTTGACGCCCGGTCAGACCTTCCGGCTGGTGGTCTTTCCGCAGGCATTGCGGGTGGTCATCCCCGCGCTGGTGGCGCAGGCGGTGATCGTGGTCAAGGACACCGCATTCGGCTACGTGGTCTCTTACCCCGAACTGCAGCAGAGCGCACGGGTGCTGGTCGCCAATACCCGGAACCTGGTGCAGACCTACCTCGTGGTCACGGTGATCTACATCGTGATCAACCTGCTGATCTCGCGGGTCGCGGTCTGGATGGACCGCAAGCTCGCCACCCGTCGTGCCGGCAAGACGAAGTTCGTCTCGCTCACCACCGGACGCGGCCCGATCCAGTAAGAGATTCCGCCAGGGGTGTCAGGCCTTGACCTTCGCGGTCTGTTTCGAGGTGTGCTTCGCCGTGCGATAGCCCGGCGCGCTGGCGGTGACCTCCACTTTGAGCCGGGCGCCGCTGTCCACACTGCTCACCAGGTAGGACGCGCCGCGTGCGCCGGCGATCGCCGTGCTGTTCCGGTACCACTGGTAGCTGAAGGTCAGCCCTGTCGGACGCCATGAGCCCGGCTGCGCCACGAGTGTCGATCCGACGACAGCCTTGCCCGAGATCGTGGGGCGTCTCGTCGTGATTCGCGACAACGGCACCGTCTTCGTCTGCTTGGACGTCTTGCTCACCGTCGTGTAGCCGCTCCGGCTGCCGGTGACCACGGCGAGGATCTTCGATCCTCCGTCGCTTGGCTTCACGGTGTATCGAGAGCCGGTTGCACCTGTGATGGCGGTCCGCACCGAACCGGTCACCCGATACCACTGCGTCGTCAGCTGGACGGGTGCTGGCTTCCACTTCCCGGTGGACAGCTTCAGCGTCTTTCCTGCCTTCGCCTTGCCCGAGATCTTGGGCGTCGGCGCCGTCAGCGAGAGGCATCCGGCGTCCTCGGTGAATCGGAGTGTCCATGAGGTGGTGCCGGTCAGCGTGTAGCCCGCTGCCGGGATCGCGCTGATCGAAATCACGGACGCCGTGGTCGAATGCCAGCCGGCACTCACCTGCTTTCCATCGATTTGGTAGACCACACCGGTGACGCTGGGGACGTAGTACTCGTCGGAGGCCCGGCCGCAGCGGTCATTGGACGTCGGTGGCGACGGCACGACAGCCACCTTCGTCAGTGCCAACACATGCCCACCCGCCGCGGAAAGCCCAGTCGCGCCGGCGGCCTCCGCTGGGATCGGCCGCACCTGGCCGAAGCTGTTGTAACCCCAGCCGAGGACCGTGCCCGACCGAGTGACTGCGACGCTGAAGCGGTTGCCGGCGGCGATGTCGACAACATTCGTGGCAGCGGACGGCGGGGCGGACTGACCGACCAGGTCGCTCCCCCAGCCGACCACGGTGCCGTCGCTCTTCAGAGCCAGGCTGTGGTCGACGCCTCCAACCACCTTCACCACATTGGTGAGCCCCGACGGTGGGGACGCCTGCCCGTCGCCGTTCGCCCCCCACACCACCACCGTGCCATCGGCTCGGAGCGCGAGGCTGTGGTACCGGCCCGCCGCGATCTGCACGACGTTCGACAGTCCCGACGGCACATCGGTCTGGCCCTTTCGATCGTTTCCCCAGGCCCGAACCTGACCGGACGCAGTGAGTGCCAGGCTGTGCACACCGCCCGCCGCCACCTGGATCACATTCGTGAGCCCTGAGGGGACATCGGTCTGGCCGTCGGCGTTGTAGCCCCATGCCTGCACTGTCCCGTTGGGCATCAGCGCCAATGAGTGCAGCGCTCCGGCGGCAATCGACACCGCACCTCGAGCGGCACTCGGCACGCTGCTCTGATTCGCCTGGTCGTCGCCCCAGGCAATCACGCTGCCGTCCGCCAGAAGTGCCAGGCTGTGCCGATCGCCGGCAGCCACCTGAACAGCCCCGGCGGCACCGGCGGGGACGGCGGACTCCTTATACCTGTTGCTGCCCCAGGCCACCACACGACCAGATACGCCGGCCGCCCGCGCCACGCCGGCCGAAGCCGGCACCAGCACGCTTGCCGCGACCACAATTGCCAGGCCGATCGCTGCCCATCGCACGACCCCGGTTCGACTCATTGTCACTTCCTTCGGCTAGATGCCGGTTTCTGTCTCGAAGAACTCACGGACGGCGGTGAGCTGTCCAGGCTCGACGCTGTCGTCCCAGCTGCGGGCGACGCCGTCAACGGTCAGTTCGTAGTGGTAGGAATCGCGTGCGCTGCTGCTGGGGACGCTCTGGACGGACTTCGCCGACGCGAGCGCCGACTCAAGCCTCGTGTGCTGGTCGCTCGACAGTTGGAAGGAACTCGATCCGTCGGGCTTGGTCACGGTCACCACGCCGTCATGGCTGACGACGACCGTCGACTTGGCGTTGGCGAGTCCCCCCGACTTGACGAACACGACCCAGTTGCCGGTGTTGCCGCACCCGCACAGCGCAAGGCTCAGCATGAACGCAGAGACCAGAACAAGGGCGAGGCGTCTCATCGGTGCAGCTCGGTGTTCCAGTAGTCCGACACCTGATCGAGAGCGACGTTGAAGGTCTTGCCGGACAGGTTGCTCAGGTCGCGTGGCAGAGCCGCATCGGCGGTAGCCGCCAAGGAGGTCATGCCACGAGCCGTTGCCTTCGCCACAACCGCGGCACGAAGTCGATCGACCACGGTCACCATGTCGTCGGTCACCGTACCGGCGTCGCCGCGGCCTTCAGCCAGCGCCGCGATAGCCGGGCTGAGCTGGACCAACGCCTGCCGTGCCTGGCGGCGCAGCGCCGGCTCCGCCCGCAGCAGGTCGGACAACTCGCCGGTGTTCTCGCGGTATGCCTGAAGAGCCGCTGCCAACCCGCCGCCGCTCACTCCGAGCAGCCCGTCCCGGAATTTGTACAGCGTCGACCTGATCCGGGCCTCGGCCGCAGGGCTGAGCGCGTCGCGTCCCACCGTCGAATCCTGCAGCGCGGCATTCACCGAGCAGCCGCATTCGGCGACCGGCGGTTCGGAGCTTCCGTCGACGCCCACGTCGTTCCACGCCGCGGCGATGCCATCTGCGGTAGCCGAATTTCCCGCATACAACTGGCGGGCGGCCTGGATCGTCGCGGCACGGGCATCGTTGAAGTCCGAATCGCTCAACAGGAACGCGGTGAGGGCAAGGTAGAAGATCCGCTGGGCCTTATCGGCGCCCACCTTCTGGACCGCATTGTAGAAGGCCTTGTTCGGGATTCCGCTGTTCGTGTGCACACCACCGTGGTCGTCGCACGTAGCGTCGTAATCGTCGAGGTGTGCGGGTTGGCCGTAGGCAGCAGGATTGGACATGTCCCGGATCACGCCCAGGGCCGAGCCGCCACCGATCGTCCAGCTCAGATTGCCGGTCGCGTGATAGCGCGCCATCACACCGAAGACATCCGAGAAGCTCTCGTTGAGTGCCCCGGACTGGTCGAGATACTCCAGGTCGGCCGTCCACTCGGTCACCGCATGGGTGAGTTCGTGAGCCATGATGTCCAGGGTGACCATGTTGTCCCCGAACACCATCTGGGAGCCATCCCAATAGGCGTTCTGGTAGTCCTTGTCATAGAAGACGGTCGACACCAGGCGGGCGCCCGCGTCGTCGAAGCTGTCCCGGCCGAAGACATCGTGATAGTACGACCAGGTCTGACCGGCCGTCACATACGCCTTGCCGCTGTCACTGGACGCCGAGTACGTGCCGCCCTCGCGGATGACCACCGTGCCCGGCAGATCGCGGGTGTGCTTGGCGTCGTACACCAGTCGGTCCAGTCCCTCACGAAGCCGCTCTTCGACAGCCAGCACCGAAGCACGCTGGGCGGCGGACACGAAGTACCGATTGGCGAACGCATGACCACTGCGGTCGACCACCCAGACCAGGCTCCCGTTCTTGATCGCCAGCCAGGGACGATTCGTCAGGCGGCTACCGGACGGTGCGGCTTTCCCGGCCTCGTTGACCGCGGCCTTCCGGCTGACCCGTGCTTTCAGAGAGTCGACGGTCAGCGTCGTCGCCAAGCCGTTGGTGACCGCGACGACCCGACCGGCATCGTTGTGGTGGACGGTCACCCGAGATCGGTAGACCGGGACCTTCCCAACGTGCTGGACATAGGTACGGTGCACGGTGCCCTTCGACCGGACCACGCCGTCCGCCTTGAGCGTCACGGCCTTCCCGGCCACCGTCGTCACCGAGCGAGCCAGCGGCTGCAGCAGCCGGGCGTGCGTGCGCAGCCAGTTCTTCGCACTCTCGGCCTTGGTCGAACCGACGACCAGGAACGACGCCTTACGGCCATCGTCGGACACAACCGCTTCGGCGAGTTCGCCGGTGGCGCGGTAGCGACTCAGCTCGCGCGCCAGCTTGGGGGTCGGCGATACCGTCGTCGTCCCCACGGGCTCCGCGACCGCCTCCGGAGCACCACCGCCGATCGGGATGACTGCGAACCCCAGAATGAGTGAGACCAGGACGCCGATCGCACTCAGCCGGCGAGCCGATCTGCGATTGGGGGGCGTTGTGGGACGAAGGCGGCGGACTGCGACGAGCCCGACCAAACCCGCAAGCACTATCCACAGCGCGGGAACGATCGCCGCCCAGGGTTGCACCGGGCGCGCCTCGACAATTCCTCCGAGGGTTGCGACGCCCCCATACATCGCCACCGTGAGAAGGGCTCCGGCGACGCCGCCGGCGGCAAGCACACGAGCCACCCGGCTCGACCTGGAGACACCGCGGACTCGCACGGCGACCATTCCACCGACAACGAATCCGCTCAACAGAGGCAGCAGTCCCGCCGCGAAGGAGTAGCCAACCGAAAACGGATGGACGACCCCGTCGCCGACCTCGATCGGAATACCCATCGACCACGCCAGGGTCAAACGCCAGCCCAGTTCAGGGAACAACTGGCCGGCGAGCACCGCGGACGCCAGCAGGACGGCCGCCCCCGCCAGTCCAGCAAGCAAGGCGTCGCCAACGGCCCGACGTCCGCGAGAACCACATACACGATCAACCCAGGTGGACGGCGTCGCAAAGCGCTGCGTGATGGCCATTGTGTTCCCTCTCCCCATGGCGTGGGTGCAATGCGGCTCACAGTAGCGGGTGGCGCCCACAAAATGCGTCATCGCGGCCTACAAGGGGTGTGAGTCAGGTTTGTGGTTCAGGCTGCCCGTGTGGGGGCTGTCGGGGTTGTGCCGCTTCCCCAGATGGTGTGGTCGCGGTGGGAGCGGGTGAGTGCTCGGAGGGTGAGGATGGGGTCGAGGC
>NZ_JASGEF010000060.1:0-36260 GCF_047606665.1 Micropruina sp.
CTGGCCGTCCGGACCCTCGGCGGCCGCGCCCCCGGCAGCCCCGCCGGCGGTGGCAGCACCGGCGGTGGCAGCGCCGGCGGTGGCAGCGCCGGCGGTGGCAGCGCCGGCGTCCGGGACGAAGTGGGTGGTCCTGGCGTCCGTCGCCGCCGTCCTGGTCGTCGCGGTGTTCTTCGGGTGGCCGTACCTGTTTCCAGGCCCCGCGCCGGTGCCGACGGAGTCGTCGAATCCCACCCTGACGGCCGCTCCGACGAGCGCCACCCCGACGCCGAGCCGCAGCACGGCGTCCCTGCCCCCGGTGCGTGCCGTGGACGCCTTGAAGGCGCTGCGCGGCTCGGTCACCATCGACGGCAACACCGACGACTGGCAGTGGCAGCTGGTGTCGCGGGCCAACCATCAGATCGCGGGGAACACCAAGGCCACCGGCGACATCTACCTGATGTGGGACGACCAGGCGCTCTACCTGCTGGCGCTGGTCGAGGACGCCGATCCTCGTCCGCCCGATCCGTCCCAGCCCAGCCGGGTGTTCCGCGGCGACTCGGTGATCCTCGAGCTGGGCACCGACAAGAGCCGGCTTTCGCCGTCCGACCTGGCCCGGCCGACCGACGCCTACTACATGGTCGGGCTGCCGGCCGACGCCCGGTCCGCCCCGGTGCGTGCCATCCTCGGACCGAACGCGAAGGGCACCTCGTTCGAGACCGCCCGTGACGCCAGCACGCTGCAGGCGGCGATCACCCTGACCCGCACCGGCTACGTGGTGGAGGCGAAGATCCCGTGGCGGACGACGCGGCTCAACGGCGTCCGGGCCGGCGCGACGCTGGCCGCCAACGTGCAGGTGTCCGAACGCAAGGCCGACAGCTTCGCGAACCTCGGCATGCGCAGCACCAACCC
Source organism: Micropruina sp. (assembly GCF_047606665.1). Taxonomy (GTDB): domain Bacteria; phylum Actinomycetota; class Actinomycetes; order Propionibacteriales; family Propionibacteriaceae; genus Micropruina. The sequence continues at coordinate 889 of NZ_JASGEF010000060.1, forward strand.
GCAGCGGACGGCGGACGTCCGCGCGCATCCGGCCTACTGGCAGGCGCTGGAGTTGCAGCCCTAGTCTTCGGTCATGGCTCTGCCCGTCCTCGACGCCACCGAGCAACGCATCCTCGGCAGTCTGCTGGAGAAGCAGCGCACGGTGCCGACCAGCTATCCGCTCAGCCTGAACGGCCTGCGGGTGGCGTGCAATCAGACGTCCAGCCGCGAGCCGGTCACCGATTTCGACGATTCGACGATCGAGACCGCGGCCCGCGAGTTGAAGGCGCGCGGACTGCTCCGCATCGTCTGGGCCGGCAAGGGGTCGCGGACGCTGAAATATCACCAGCTGCTCGATGAGGTGTTGAGCCTGCAGCCGGACGAGCGGGCGCTGATCACGGTGTTGTTGTTGCGCGGCGCGCAGGCGCCCGGCGAGTTGAAGACCCGCGCCGAGCGGTTGCATCCGTTCGCCGACCGGGACTCCGTGGAGCAGGTGTTGCGCCGGATGGCGGCCCTGCCCGAGCCGTTGGTGCGCGAGTTGGAGCGGCGCGGCGGCCAGCAGGATCGGCGCTGGATTCATCTACTGGGGCCCGTTCCGGAACCCGTCGGACCCGTTGCGACTCCGTCCGGTGTGGACCGTGAGGTGGTGCTGGCCGATGGCGCCGGCGTCCGCGACCAACGCGTCCGGGACGCCTACGACCACCTCGCCGAGGCCTACTTCGCACGGCTGGGCGACGAGCTGACCGACCGGCCGTTCGACGTGTGGCTGCTGGAGCGGGTCGCGACCCTGGCCGGATCCGGCCCGATCGTGGACGTCGGGTGCGGCCCCGGCCACATCGCGGCCTTCCTGGCCGACACCGGCGCCACGGTGAGCGGGATCGATCTGTCCCCGGCGATGGTGGCGGTGGCGTCCCGCGAGTTTCCCGATCTCGACTTCCAGGTGGGCACCCTGTTCACGCTGTTGAAGCCGCGGACGGCGTCCGGCTGGGGCGCGGTGGTGGCCTGGTACTCGCTGGTGCACCTGGCCGGCTCGGAGTTGGCTCCGGCGGTGGCCGCACTGGCCCGGACGCTGGCGCCCGGCGGGGTGCTGGCGGTCGCCGTCCATGCCGGGGACGAGGTGCGCCGGGTCACCGAACTGGCCGGCGAACCGGTGGAACTGGACGTCGTGTTGCACGACCAGACTCAGCTGCTGGCGGCGTTCGCCGCTGCCGGGCTGAACGAGATCGAGTGGTACCGGCGTGGACCGTCCGGCGACGAGACGGCGACCGAGCGGCTGTACGTGCTGGGAGGGCGGGCGTGACGGCGACGTTTGCGTGAATGGAGAAGGTGGACGGCGTGCCGTTCACCTTTTTCCATCCGGCAGCGGTCGTCGGGCTGCTGCGGGTCGCGCCGCTGGTGCCGGCGGGCCTGATCATCGGGGCGATGAGCCCGGACTTCGAGTACTTCCTGCGCCTGGACACCCGCTCGGCGTACACCCACACGATCCCTGGCCTGATCTACGCCTGCGTGCCGTTGGGGCTGCTGGCGTTGGTCCTGTGGCAAGGGGTTATCCGTGGTCCGTTGGTGTCGGCGCTGCCGGCTCTGCTGCGTGAGCGGGTCGGCTGGCTGGCGTCGTCCGGAGTGCCCAGGACGGCACGGGCCTGGTGGTGGTCGGCCGTGTCGGTGTTGATCGGCGCCGCCACCCATCTGCTCTGGGACTCGTTCACGCATCCGATCTTCGCGCCGGCACAGTGGCTGGGCCTGACCGCTTGGTCGCCGGTGCCCGGAATGCGGTGGACGAGCGTGCTGCAGCGGGTGAGCGATCTGATCGGGCTGACCGTGCTGGTGATCGTGGTGGCCCGGCTGCCGAGGCGTCCGGTTCCCGCGGCCCGCCGGCCGTGGCGGTTCTGGCTTGCCACGGCGGTCACGATGGCCGCCCTGGTCGGCGTCCGGACGGCGGTCGACCCCGGCTGGGTGGGCCTGTCGGCGGTGGTGGCGACGCTGATCTCAGGGTGTCTCTTGGGGGTTCTGGCCGCGTCGATCTGGTCGCGTGTCAAGAACCCAGACGAGGGCGCGTTCGCCGGGTGACCAGTCGTGGAGGTCGTCGGTGCCTTTGGGACTGACCCGGTAGCGCTGACCGGCCGGGGACGTCCACCAGAAGGTGCCGCCGCGGGGCTGCCGCAACCGCCAGCGTCCGGCGGTCTTGGCTCGATGGACCCGACGAGTGAGAGGTCCGAGGTTGTCGGGCCGGGTCTGGGCCGGCACGCCGGGGATGTAGGGGTGGGCGTGGTCCAGGTCGAGGGCACGAGCCGCGCGGGAGGAGTACGGGAAGACTTCACACCCGTCGCGCAGGGTCACCGATTCGCGAACCCGATTCGGGATCTCGTAGCTGTCGACGGGCTGCTCGGTGCCGCCATGGATCACCGGGGTGATGGTGATCCGGTGCGTGCCGAACAACTCGGCAAGCTGAGTGCGAGTGACGGGTCCGAGAGTCTCGGAACGCGCGACTGCTGCTGCGGGGAACGAGTCGGCCGTATCGTCGGTTGCGACGGCGTCCGTACCGGCCTCCGCCACCTGATGGCTCCGACCGGTAATCATGTCCGGCGTGAGGTGGAGATACACCTTGGTGCGGGGCAGGTAGCGCTGGTCGTCACCGCCGTCCAGGAGCGCCAGTGCGCGGGCCGGGGTGGCGAGGATGCCGAGGGCACGGGCCCGCCGGATGTCGAGGGTGTCGGTGTCGCCCTGGGTCTTCAGCGACCTGGCGATGGCACTGATGGTGGCCTCCAACTGGTGGGCGTCGCTGGTGTCGAGGCGCGCCCACACCTGTGACACCACCGGATCATCAGCGACCTGGGCGGTCTTCATGTACCGGTCGGCGCGGGCTTTCCGGGTGGCGGCCTCGACCTTGTCGGCAGCGACCTGCGCGATCAGGCCGCGCGCCAGCCGCATCAACCGCCGCCAGCCGATACGTCCGTACTTGCCTTTCAGCCGGTCATCGACGGCAAGCACCTGGTCGAGCGTCAGTTCGTAGCCGGCGCACAACTGGACGAGTTGGAACGCCTGATAGCGGGCGAGTTGCCCACCGACCACCGCACTCCACAAATACGGATGCCGGGCCTGCAGACTCAGCGCATCGCGGATCAGCCAGGTCGCCGACGTCACCGAACGTCCGGTAGCGGCCGCGACCTCCAACGGCAGGAACTCTCCGACCAGCCGGCTGCCGTCGGCACCGATCCGGACCGGACGCTCCCCCACCACATCGAACTCGTCCTCAGTACTCCACTGATGGGCGTCGGCGAGCTCCACGATCGCATGCAACTCTTCGGCGTCCGCGAGCCGCCGAAGCCGGTCCGCGGACCGCAACCGATCGACCGCCGAAGCGGCTGGACCCGTCACCATCGCCTCCATCATGTGTTCGATTATAGCAATGTAACCAGTAGTTGCAAGGATATAGTCCGAAGATTTTCCGTAGATGCGTAGCGGCCGGCTGGACACACCTCAACATCGACAGCCCTCCTGCTCCGGTGACCGGAAGTGACCAAAAGAACCGTCCCCGGTGACCAAGAGAACCGTCCCCTTGGTCACCACAGCGCGGGGGCACCGCAACCCGCGCGGTACGGACGGCGCACAACATGTCGGCACGCAGAGCCGCGATCGCGATGGTCGCCGACCGGTGGAAGAACGTGATCACACTGACCGACAGCCAGGTCGATCACATCGAAGAGGTCACCGGACAGAACCGTGGCGTTCACTACTCGCCTCTGGTGCTGCCGCGAAGGCTGTCCGGGTCGGATTCCTGAGGGCTCAGCCCAGAGTTCACCCCAGAGAGTTCAGCGCAGCCGGGGCCGGACGTGCAGCCCGACCTCGGGGTCCACGATCAGTTCTTGCGCGGCATCGATGCCGTCGACCAGCACCGGGACGTCGGCGGGGACGTTGCGTTTGATCAGCGCCAGGGCGATCGGGCCCAGTTCGTGGTGCCGGGCGGACGACCCGACCCGTCCGACCGTCCGACCGTCGAGCAGCACGTCGGCGCCCACCGCGGGCAGCGCCTCGGCCGAGCCGTCCAGGTGCAGCCGGGTCAGCCGGCGCGGCGGGCGCCCCAGCGTGTACACCCGTGCCACCGTCTCCTGTCCGGGGTAGCAGCCCTTCTGCAGGTGCACGCCGGCGCCCAGGATCACACCGTCCGGGTTGGCCAGCTCGTTGGGAATCGTCTTGTCGTCGGTGTCGACGAAGATCCGCGGCTGGCCGGCCTCGATCCGCAGCGCGTCCGCCGCCCAGGTGCCGGCCCGCTGCTCGCCGAGCACCTCGTCCAGCTGGTCGCGGGGCACGATCCGCGGCCCGCCGGCGATCGCCATGGCGTGGCTGTCGCTGCGATCCGCGATCTCGACCCGCGCCGCGAACTGCATCCGCCGCAGCCAGGCCAGCAACGCGTCCAGATGGCCGGGTTCGGTGGACGCCCACAGCGCCGCACCGTCGTCCACCCCGCCGAAGACGTGCCCGATCCGGCCGTGCGCGTCCAGGATGTACGCGGTGAACCACCGGCCGGGCGCCAGGTCGTCCAGCTTCTGCGAGGCGATGTTGTTCAGCCAGCCCAGCCGGTCCGGACCGGCCACGCTGAACACCGGACGGTGCGACAGGTCGACGCTGGCCTCGCCGGCGGCCAGCCGGCGCTGCTCGCGGATCGGGTCGCCGTAGTGCCAGACCGCGCCGGCGTCCGGACCCGTCGCGTGCCGGACGGCGCTCATCCGCGCACCAGCGTCGCCCACACGTAGGGACGCAGCGGGATGTCGTCGGTGGCCCGTTCGAAGGAGTACATCAGCTTGCCCTCGACGGTGCCGTACAGCCGGCGGCCGGCGGTGTAGGCGATCGCCGCGTCCGGCGAACGGACGACGGCGTCGGTGACCAGGTCGAGCCGGCCGGGCTTCAGCTTGCCGTACCAGACCTCGGCGAACCCCTCGGGGGCGCACATCACCACGTCGACCGTGCCGTCGGGCAGCGGACGCCAGAAGCCGGTCTCCATCATCAGCGGCTTGGTGGGCCGGCCGTCGGCGTCCACCTCGAAGGCCTGCGCCAAATAGTGCAGATAGTCCCCGCCGTTGTCGGTGAAGTCGATCTGCTGGGCGAACTGGATCTTCTCCTCACCGGGCCATTCGCGGTAGCCGGTGCCCTCCCAGCGGCCCCGCAGCCAGGCCAGGCCGACCAGGGCGGGGTTCAGGTCTGCCGGGATCTCAAAGCTCATGGATGAATCACTCCTGCTGCTTGTCGATGAAGATGCGGACGACGATCACCAGGGCGGCGATCAGCACCACTGCCGCGGCGACGATCAGCGCGATCGTCCCCGGCGTCAGCACGGCGGGCGTCAACTCCACCACCCGCGGCAGTCTAGTGCGGCCGTCACCCGCTACCCTTCCTGCTCATGCGAGCGGTCATCCAGCGGGTCAGCCAGGCCTGCGTGACGGTGGCCGGCGAGGTGGTCGGCGCGATCGACGCGCCGGGCCTGCTGGTGCTGCTCGGCATCACTCACGACGACTCCGCCACGGTCGCGGACGCCCTGGCCGACAAGATCTGGAATCTGCGCATCCTGGACGGCGAACGCAGCTGCGCGCAGACCGGGGCGCCGATCCTGGTGGTCAGCCAGTTCACCCTCTACGCCGACACCCGGAAAGGACGCCGGCCGTCCTGGAGCACGGCAGCGCCCGGACCGTTCAGCGAGCCCTTGGTGGACGCCTTCGTCGCCGCACTCCGCGGCAAAGGCGCCGAGGTGGCAACCGGACGCTTCGGGGCGATGATGCAGGTGGCATTGGTCAACGACGGCCCGATGACGTTGATTCTCGAGGCCTGAATCGCCGGTTTCGAGAATGCGCTAAGCACAGCCTTGTGTCAGCCCGGTTACGGACCGCGCAGCGGATCGGGGCAGGCCATGTCGCCTGGTCGTCACTATCCTGTAACCGGCCGGAACGGGGGTGTATATGGCATCGCTGCTTGTCGTGAGCAACCAACTCGTCGAGGGCGCGCGCCCCGAGACGATTCTGCCCGCCATCGGGTTGCTCGCCCACGAATTGCGTAGCGCCCCGGCCGACACCTCGGCGCTGACCGAGTCGGCGACCGCGGACGTCATCGTGGTCGACGGCCGCACCGATCTGTCGGCGGCCCGGACGATGTGCCGGCTGTTCCGCTCCTCCGGCATCACCCTGCCGGTGCTGCTGGTGATCACCGAAGGCGGCCTGGCGGCGCTGAACGACGACTGGCGGGTGGCCGATTTCATTCTGGACGGGGCCGGGCCGGCCGAGTTCGACGTCCGGATCAGGCTGCTGCTCGCCGTCAACGACGCCGAGGGGTTGATCCAGTCCGGTGGCATCGTGATCGACGAGGCCGCCTATTCGGCGCGGCTGGGCGATACTCCGCTCGACCTCACCTACACCGAATTCGAGTTGCTCAAATACCTGGTGATGCATCCGGGACGGGTGTTCAGCCGGGAGCATCTGCTGGCCGATGTCTGGGGTTACGACTATTTCGGCGGCACCCGCACCGTCGACGTCCACATCAGGCGGCTGCGGGCAAAATTGGGCCCCGAGCACGAAGCGTTGATCGGCACAGTTCGCAACGTGGGCTACCGGTTCACGCCCTGACCGCTACCCTGAGGCCATGCTGGGCCCGGAGGACACCGAACGTATCCGCCGACTGGCCGCGACCGTCTCCGACGCAGACGGCGAGTCTCCGCTCAACGAGGACGCCATGCTGGCGTTGGACAGCGCCGATCCGGCGATCGCCCATTTCCTGGTTGAGCGGGACGGCGAGCTGGCCGGCTACGCGCACCACAATTCCCGCCACGGCACCACCCAACTGCTGGTGCACCCGGCCCATCGGCGGCACCGCGTCGGCTCCACCCTGCTGCACGACGCCGGCGACACCCCGGTCTGGGCGTTCGGCGACCTGCCGGCCGCACAGGGCTTCGCGGCGGCCCTCGGCCTGGTCGAGCTGCGCCGGCTGCTGGTCATGGAGCGTCCGCTCGACCCGCCCAGCGGCGCGAGCTTCGACGGCGTCCGGCCGTTCCGCTACGACACGGACGCCGATCAGCTGCTCGCCCTGAACGCGGCGGCCTTCGACTGGCATCCGGAACAGCGGCATTTCTCCCGCGCCGATCTGGACGCCCGGATGGCCGAGCCCTGGTTCGCTCCGGACGGGCTGCTGATCAGCGCCGACGCCGACGGCCTGACCGGCTTCCACTGGACCAAACGCCATCCGGACGGGCGGGGCGAGGTGTACATCCTGGCCACCCATCCCCGCTCCCAGGGCACCGGGTTGGGCCGGCGGCTGCTGGCCGCCGGACTGGAACACCTGGCGGCGGCCGGGTGTCCAACCGTCCATTTGTACGTTGAAGCGTCGAACACGCGGGCGGTAGAACTGTACGAGCGGGCCGGTTTCGCGACCGTGCACCGCGACGTCCTGTACGCCACCGACGACACCAGGGAGCAGCGATGACCGTTGACACACCGGTCGACGACCTCCCGGAGCTGCCCGCGGACCGGTTCTCCGACCGCGAGCTGAGTTGGCTGGCGTTCAACAGCCGGGTCCTCGATCTGGCACGGGACGCCGCCCGCGTCCCGCTGCTGGAACGGGCCCGCTTCCTGGCGATCTTCTCGTCCAATCTGGACGAGTACTTCATGGTCCGGGTGGCCGGGCTGAAGCGCCGGATCGCCGCCGGGGTGGCGGTGCCGTCGGCGTCCGGCATTCTGCCCCGCGATCTGTACGACCTGATGCTCACCCGCGCCCGCGACCTGGTCGAGCGGCAGGCGCAGGTCTTCGCCGACGACGTCCGGCCGGCGCTGGCCGAGCACGGCATCGAGGTGCTGCGCTGGGATCAGCTCACCGACGCCGAGAAGCAGACCATGACGACCCTGTTCGAGGAACGCATCTTCCCGGTGCTGACCCCGCTGGCCGTCGACCCGTCGCACCCGTTTCCCTACATCTCGGGGCTGTCGAACAACCTGGCGGTGCTGCTGAAGAACCCGATGACCGGGGCCCGGCAGTTCGCCCGGGTCAAGGTGCCGACCCTGCTGAGCCGCTTCCTGCAGTTGGGCGAGGGCCGGTTCATCGCCATCGAGGACGTCATCGCGCACCACCTCGACCGGCTGTTCTCCGGCATGCAGGTGCTCAACCACTCCACCTTCCGGGTCACCCGCAACGAAGACCTGGAGGTTGAGGAGGACGACGCCGAGAATCTGCTGTACGCCCTCGAACAGGAGCTGCTGCGGCGCAAGGTGGGACGTCCGCCGGTGCGGCTGGAGGTCGAGGACGACATCGACGACCGGATGCTCGACCTGCTGGTCAGCGAGCTCGACATCGCCGAGAAAGAGGTCTTCAAGCTGCCCGCGCCGCTCGATCTGCGCGGCCTGTTCTCGCTGGCCGACCTCGACCGCGAGTCGTTGAAGTACCCGGCCTTCCTGCCCAAGACCCATCCCGAGCTGGCCGAGGTCGAGACGGCGATGCCGGCCGACATGTTCGCGGCGCTGAAGCACCGCGACGTCCTGCTGCACCATCCGTACCATTCGTTCGCGACCAGCGTGCAGCGGTTCATCGAGCAGGCGGCCGCCGACCCGGCCGTGCTGGCGATCAAGCAGACCCTGTACCGGACGTCCGGCGACTCCCCGATCGTGGACGCCCTGATCGACGCCGCCCAGGCCGGCAAGCAGGTGCTGGCGCTGGTCGAGATCAAGGCCCGGTTCGATGAGCAGGCCAACATCACCTGGGCCCGCAAGCTGGAACGCGCCGGCTGTCACGTGGTGTACGGGCTGATCGGGTTGAAGACGCACTGCAAGCTGTCGCTGGTGGTCCGCGACGAACCGGACGGGCTGCGCCGCTACTGCCACATCGGCACCGGCAACTACAACCCGAAGACGGCCCGGATGTACGAGGACGTCGGGCTGCTGACCGCCAATCCGGTGGCCACCGACGACGTCGCCCGGCTGTTCAACCATCTCTCCGGAATGGGCCAGGAGACCTACTACAAGCGGCTGCTGGTCGCCCCGCACGGCATCCGCCGCGGCCTGATCGAGTTCATCAACGACGAGATCGAGCACAAGCGGGCGGGTCGTCCGGCCGGCATTCGGATCAAGGTGAACTCGATCGTCGACGAGGCGGTGATCGACGCGCTCTACCGCGCCTCGCAGGCCGGGGTGAGCGTCGAGCTGTGGGTACGCGGTATCTGCACGGTGAAGGCCGGTGTGCCGGGGCTGAGCGACAACATCCGGGTGCGGTCGATCCTGGGCCGCTTCCTGGAGCACAGCCGGCTGTTCTGGTTCGCCAACGGCGGGCAGCCGCGGGTCGGGATCGGCTCGACCGACCTGATGCACCGCAATCTCGACCGCCGCGTCGAAGTGCTGGTCTCGCTGACCAACCCGCGACACATCGCCACCATCGAGAACCTGTTCGACCTGGCCTTCGACGACCGCACCGCCTCTTGGTGGCTGGAAGAGGACGGCTGGTATCAGCGCACCAGCGACATCGAGGGCGAGCCGCTGCTCGACCTGCAGGAGCATCTGATCTCGTCGCTCGGGTCGCGGCGCGGTGATCGGAGTGGCGGGTGAGCCGCCGGAAGCGCTTGGTCGAGGCGGCCGGGGCGATCGTGCTGCGTCGTCCGAAGGGACGCCGGGTGCAGGTCCTGCTGGTCCATCGCCCCAGCTACAACGACTGGTCGCTGCCCAAAGGCAAGCTCGACCCGGACGAGTACCTGGCCGCGGCCGCCGTCCGGGAGACCTGGGAGGAGACCGCCTTCGCGATCCGGCTGCGGCACCCGACGAACCGGATCCAGTACCCGATTCCGACCGGCACCAAGCGGGTCGCCTACTGGCTGGGCACGGTCATCGGGCAGCGCCGGTTCAAGCCGAACTCCGAGGTCGACCGGCGGGTCTGGCTGTCGGTGCCGTCGGCGTTGAAGCGGATGACCTACGCCGACGAGCGCGAGCTGCTGGAACATGCGGTCACCCTGCCCGAGACCACGCCGCTGCTGATCGTCCGGCACGGCAAGGCGATGGAACGCAAGAACTGGTCGGGCAAGGACCAGTTGCGCCAGCTCAGTTCCCGCGGACGCCGGCAGAGCAAGCAGCTCGTCCCGCTGCTGGACGCCTACGGCGTGGCCGAGCTCGACTCGTCCGCATCGACCCGCTGCATGACCACCCTGGTCCCGTACGCGAAGGCCAAGCGGCTGGACGTCCAGGGCTGGGCGACGCTGTCCGAGGAGAAGGCCAAGGACAATCCGGACGCCGTCCGCAAGCTGATGAAGCGGCTGATCAAGCAGACCGCCGCCACGGGCGTCCCGCGGGCGATCTGCGGGCATCGTCCGGTGCTGCCGCTGATGCTGGAGGCGCTGGGCGTGCCCGATCGTCCGATGCTGACCGCCGCCGTGCTGGTGGCCCATCTGTCGCCGGACGGCGAGACCGTCTCGGTGGAGTGGCACAAGCCGCGCGCCTGATCTCCCGTCCGGGCGTCCAGCCGGGAGTTAGCGCTGGCGGTCGTAGTCGATCACGGCCTCGGGAATCTCCGGCGCCCCGAGGTCGAGCGGCTGGGCCTGGACGCGGCGTTGCAGCAGGGCGGCGAGTTCGCGCTGGAAACGGTCGCCGCTGGCATTGATCGTCCGCATCGCCTTGACCACGGTGTCGTCCAATTCGGCCCGCAGCCGGCGTCCTTCCGCGACGGCTCGCACCATGCCCTCGTGCTGCGCGACCACCGAATCGGCGATCGCCATGATCGTCTCGGGCATCACCGTCGGGGTCTGGGTCAGCAGCGCCAGCTTGGGCAGGCTCCCGCCCATCGCAGCGGCGTATTCCTGCAGGGCGTCGTTGTTGGCCCGCGCGGTCGTCGCGGCGGCGGTGCCGGCCTCCTCCATCTGGAGCAGCAGACCCCACTGCGAGATCGTCAGCTTCATCGTCGGAATGGTCAGCACCACCAGCAGGTGCAGCCGCTGGGACAACGAATTGCTGACCTTGCGCATATTGCGGATCTGCGGCGCGGTCGACCAGGCGACGAATAGCCGCGAGACGAACTCGCTGCGGCGGACTTCGAGCTCTTCCAGCATCTCCAGCAGCACCTGAAGTTCCTCGTCGGCCTTGCGGCGCTCCGGGGACTGCGACGCCGACATGCCGGCCAACTCGAATTTCTTGGCGGTGACCTCCTTTTGCAGTTCGTCGAGCACTTCCTCCATCAATGCGATCACCCCGATGACCTTGGTCATCGCCGCGTCGTTGCTGGCGTACAGCTCATCGCAGAGCAGCACATTGCGGTCCAGGGTGTGCTTATGTTCGACCAGCGTTCCGGCGACCGAGTCCAGGCGTTCGACGGCAGACTGGCTGTCGACGTACAGCTGACGCAGGAACCGCTGCCCGGTCTGGAAGACGCCGGTGAGCGATTCGGCGAATCGCTCCAACGCATTCAACAGCCGGGGATCCGATCGCTTGTACTTCTTGCGGAAGCCGCCCACCGTCTTCGCCATCGCCTTGGTGATGTTCTCGACTTCGGGGATGCGCAGATTTCCCTGCTGCCGCAGGAACGTGCTCACCGTCGCGTTCAGCCCGTCCAGGGCGTCGTCGCCGAAGTGGGAAAGCGCGGACCGGTCGTGCAGGAACCGGTCGACCAATTGCCGGGCCACCTGGCTGAGCTGCGCCCGCTGTCCGGGAGACAGATCGCTCCGGCAGGAGAATTCCTCCAATGCTCGTCCGGAGTCACTCCGGCCCAGGGTGGCTTCCGCGGCACCGGCGGGCGCACTCGACTCGGCACCGGCGATCGCCGCGAAATCGATGCTCAGACCGGGTGTGGGGTTGTCGGTCATCTCAGGTCTTTCCTTTCGGGAGATGCGGTGGCCTGAAGGATCTTGGTGTCCACCCGGAACTCGGTCAGCGAGCCTTCCTCGATCTCCTGGATGTTCTGCACGACCCCGTCGCAGTACTGCTCGAGCGCGCGGCGTCCATCCTGCAACAGCCCGGCCGCGTCGCGGAAGTACCGTGGGTGATCCTCGATGTCCTCGAAGCGTTCCACCACGTTGCGGACGGTTTCCAGCGTCACCTTGTACCGGGCGGTGATCTGCTGCAGCTGATCGGGGATCCGTTTCGGGACCCGCTGGAACAGTTCCTGGACGTGGTGTTCCGCCTCATCGAGCAGCTCGGCGACCTGCCGGTCGGAGATCTGGCGGGATCGATGGCGGATCTCCACCAGCAGCCGGGTGACCTGGTCGGGCGTGTGCCTCGGGCTCAGGTGGGGGCCGCGGCGCCTGCGGCGCAGGGTGACCACGACAGCCGCGGCCACCGCGGCGGCGACGCCGATTCCGCCGACGAGACCGAGCGGAAAGGCGTCCGGGGCCGCGGACGGCGGCTGCTGAACGGTGACCGTCGTCGTCGCGCCGGCCTTGGCCTGCGTGATGAAGCCGCTGAGGCTGTAGTAGAGCGAGCCGCCCTCGGCGGCGTCCGCCAGTTTCGCCGCCTGACCCGCGGGCAGAGCGCGGGAGCCGGCGCTGAGGTCGCCACCGACACTGACCAGCACCGTGTCGTAGCCGGTGCGGGCAGCCAGGTCGGCGAGAAATTGCGGCATGTCGGTGATCTCGGTGGCGGCCTGGCCGGGCAGCACGACGACGGCGATGTCGCCGCCGCCGAGTTGGGTACGCAGCAGGTTCTGCTGGTCGGCGCCGAGTTCGCGGACCTGGACGGAGACGTACAGCGGGCTGGACTGCAGGCCCTGCGTGGCCTCATCGAGATAGTCGCCCATCGCCGCCCCTTCCAGGTCGTCTTTCAGGTCGCCGGAACCCACCCGGAGGTGGTCAGAAGTTGTTCACCACGCTCTGGAACACCTCCGCAATCCTCCGCGGGTCGCTGGCGTCGAAGATCTGCCCACCGCTGGCTTCGGCGATTGCCACGAGTGCGTTCCGGCCGGCCTCACTCACCCCATCACCGTAGACGATCGGAAAGACCCGCACCGGTGCGTCGCCGCCGCCTCCCTCGCCGGTGCTGTTGAGCCCGGCGATCAGCGCCGCCTGGCTCAGCTGGGAGCCGTGGTCGTCGCCGTCGGAGAGCAGCACGATCGCGTTGATCCGTCCGGGTTCGGCCCTCTCGGTCATCGCGTCGTAGCCCCTGCGAACGGCGTCGTAGAGCGGCGTGCCGCTCAACGGGACCAGGTTCTTCAGTTCGCGCAGCAGATTCTCCAGGTCGCCGCCCAGCGGCTTGACCGCCCGCACCTGATAGGTGCCGGTCTTCTTGTAGACGCCGCCGGTGGTGAATGTCCAGACCCCCAGTTCATCGGAGGGACGGAAGTGCCCGAGGGTGCCCTGGGCACTGTCGACGGCGGCCTCGAGGCGGGTCTTGCCCGCCCCGGCCGGTTCCGCCATAGAGCCGGAGACGTCGATCAGCACCAGCACGGAACTGGGTTTGCGGATCGCGTCCCATTGTTCGGTGGCGGCGAACGAGACCGGCACCGACGGCTTCTCCAGCCAAGTCGTCGGCTGCCGGGCGTCGACCCCGTTCTGCTCGGTGAACAGGCCATTCACGGCGCGTTGGGCGTCCAATGGACGGAAGCCGTACTCGTCGAGCTCGTCCTGAACCTGGTCGGAGAGCAGGAAGTCGATGAAGGCCCGGCCGGCCGTCGCCTGCTCGGCGCTCACCCAGCCGGCCTTGGCACCGCCCAGCGCGACGATCGGGTTGTCGCTGGTCAGCGAGCCTTCCTTGGGATAGACGGCGACCAGCTTCTCCCGCGGCCGCACCAGCTTCGCGGCCTCCTCGTCGCTCAACGCGCGGGTGTTCGGATTGCCCTGGTTGTAGGCGATCACGCTGATCTCTTCGACCGCGATCGCCGAGACGTAATCGAGCGGGCGGCCTTCGGCGTCCCGGTCGTAGACCCGCTGCAGCATGTTGCCGGTGGTGTCGCCGTAATGGATCACGCACGACTCGAACTCGCGGCTGAATTTCTTGGCGGCCGCGATGTCGGCGGTGGTCAGTCCGGACGTCTTACCGCTGGCCGCATAGGACTGCATCACCAGGGTGGCGAGGCCGCTGGTGCTGGAGTTCGGATTGGTCTTGCCCAGTTTGAAGCCGCCCCACTGGCCCGCCGTGCCGCCCATGCTGCCCCAGCCGTCCGGATTCACGCAGAGGTCGTGCAGGTCCTTGATGCCGATCTTCTTCTCGGGCCAGCCCAAGGTGCGGGCCATCCGCTCGGGCATCGCGAAGACCACCGGGGTGCGGGTGAACGATTTCGCGTCAGCCACCAGCGCGGAGCCGTTGACGGCCGCGACCTGATCGATCCAGGCTGAGGACGCCGGCGTCCATAACGTCGGACGCGGCTTCACCGTCTCGCTTGCCGGCCACAGCTCGCCGGAGAGTTTGAGCAGCCGGGCCGCTTCGCCGGAACTGACCTCGACCGGGTAGATGGTGGCGCACTTCGGGAGACTCCCGTGCTGTGTCGAGTTCTTGAATTCCGCGGCCAGCCGGGTCAACATGGCGACCTTCTCGGGCGACACCGCGGTGATCACCGGGGTGCAGTTGTCACCGGTGAAATCCTGGCCGGGCGACGTCGTCGGAGTGGGGTTCGGCGCATTCTGACAGGCCGAAAGAAGCAGCATGACGCCGGCTGCCGCAGCGATGAGGGAAACCCTCCAGGTGTGCCGTCTCACGCGCGTCTCCCTTCGAATGCGAACTCTCCGCCGATGGTCGTGTACTTTACCGAGGCCTCGGCGCATAAACTCGGCCAGGTGATGCTCCGGTCCGTCATCGCGGCCGGCTGTGCCGCAGCCACGCTGCTGGTCGGCTGCGCCCAGCCGTCTGCGCAGGTCGAACCGACCCCCACACCGACGCCGATCGCGCCGTCCTCCCCCCTTGCATCCACCACGTCCACCAGCGCGACGCCGCCGGAGAAGCCTGAACTCAGCCTGACCAGCGTCTCCAACTTCCGCGACGTGGCCGTCGGCGGCCAGATGGCGCGCGGCGTGGTGTTCCGGTCGGGCAAGCTGCAGGGGCTTTCGGACGCCGACGAACGGAAGCTGATCGCGGCCGGGGTGACTGACGTCTTCGATCTGCGCACCGACACGGTGGCGAAGAAGTCCCCAGATCCGGCCATCGACGGCGTCACCCACCACCTGGTCAACATCTTCGCGGTGCCCGCGCGCAGCTTTCCCGAGTTGCACGCGGCAAAGGCGGCGATCGCCGAACGCGAGCAGCTCAACCGCGACTTCGTCATCGACCCCAAACAGCGAGAACGGATCGGGACGCTGCTGCGCGCCATCGCCGAGGCCCGCGGCGCAGTGATCATCCACTGCAGCGAGGGCAAGGACCGGACGGGCTGGGCGTCCGCGATGCTGCAAGCGATCGCCGGAGCGGACCGGTCGGCGATCGTGGCGGACTACCTGCGCTCGAATGAACAGCGCACCGCGATCATCGAGCGCGGCATCGCCGAGGCCCGCAAGGCCGGAGGCACGGTCGCGGCCGAGGTCGCCCGGATCCGGCTCGTGGTCGCCGACGACTACCTGCTGGCCGGCCTGAATGAACTCACGAACCGCTACGGCGACGTGAACGGTTACCTGACCAAGGGTCTCGGGCTCTCCGAACAGACCATTGCCCGCCTTCGCACCCGGCTGCTGGCCGCCTGAGCCGGTGCGGGCCGAGTTCACCCGCCGTTCACCCAACACGCCCCGTCCGGTTGACTCCGCTGCCTACCGTGCGACACGGAGCGATACGCTCTCCCGCTCGCGAAAGGTCTAGCCGTGAAGATCTCCACGCTCGGCGCCCCGGTGGCCCTGCTTGCCGCCGTCGCGCTGACCCTGTCCGCCTGCGCGGCGAACGAGACCGGCAACCCCGGCGCCGGTTCCAGCAGCAGCCCGACCGCCGAGCGCACGCTGGCTGGCAAGGGCGCCTCATCGATGTCGGCGGCCCAGCAGAAGTGGATCGCCGATTACCAGTCCGCCCATGCCGGCGTCACCGTCAACTACTCCCCGGACGGCTCCGGCGCCGGCCGGCTGGCCTTCGCCTCGGGCGCCGTGCAGTACGCCGGCTCCGACCGTCCGCTCAAGGACGAGGAGCTGGGCGCCGGAAAGTTCGGCATGTGCACGGCCGACTCCAGCGCCCTCGACCTGCCCGTCTACGTGTCGCCGATCGCGGTGGTCTTCAACGTGGACGGCATCAAGGACCTCCGGCTCGACCCGGACACCCTGGCCGGCATCTTCGCCGGGAAGATCACCACGTGGAACGACGCCAAGATCGCCGCCACCAACCCCGACGCCACGCTGCCGAACGCCGCGATCACTGCGGTGCACCGCTCGGACGACTCGGGCACCACCAACAACTTCACCGACTATCTGCACACCGCGGCACCCACCGTGTGGACCGAGGCCGCCTCGGACGCCTTCCCGGCCGCGTTCGGCGGTGAATCGGCCAAGGGCACCTCGGCGGTGGTGGACGCCGTCGCGAAGGGCACGAACATGATCGGCTACGCGGACGCCTCCGCCGCCGGCAACCTCGGCCACGCCCAGCTCAGGGTCGGCAACCAGTGGCTGAGCCCGACCGCCGAGGCTGCGGCCACGATCGTGGACGCCTCCACGCAGATCCCGGGCCGCGGCGAGCACGACCTGGCGCTCACCCTGAACCGCAAGGCCGAAGGCGTCTACCCGGCGGTGCTGGTGTCCTACGCGCTGGTCTGCCAGACCTACAAGAACGCCCAGGACGCCGAGCTGGTCAAGGACTACCTCGGGTATGCCGCGTCGACCGAAGGTCAGCAGGCGGCGGCAGCGGCAGCCGGCAGCGCCCCGCTGAGCGCCGCCATGCAGGCCAAGGTGAAAGCCGCCATCGATTCGATCAAGTGACACAATCGACCTCCGTGACGCAGTCCACCCCGGAGCCGACCCGAGCACGTCCACGGGTCGGCGATCGGGCGTTCGGCAGCCTTGCCACCGGGTCGGGCATCACCATCTTGGTGATCCTGGCGATGGTCGCCGGCTTCCTGTTGATGCAGGCGTTCCCGGCCCTGACCACCCCTCCGGCCGAACTCCAGGCCAAGGGCTACGGCGAGTTCTGGTCCTGGATCATCCCGTTCGCCTGGGGCACCGTGTGGGCATCCTTCTGGGCGCTGCTGCTGGCGGTTCCGGTCTCCATCGGGATTGCCCTGTTCATCTCGCACTACGCCCCGCGCCGGCTGGCCGCCGGTCTGGGCTACGTGATCGACCTGCTGGCGGCGGTGCCGTCGGTGGTCTTCGGCCTGTGGGGCAGCATGGTGCTGGCACCGGCCGCCCAGCCGCTGTACCTGTGGCTGAACACCTACCTGGGCTGGATTCCGTTCTTCGGCGGCCAGCCGTCGGGCACCGGACGGACCCTGCTCACCGCGTCGATGGTGCTGGCTGTGATGATCCTGCCGATCGTCACCTCGCTGAGCCGGGAGGTGTTCCTGCAGACCCCGGTGCTGCACCAAGAGGCGGCCTTGGCGCTCGGCGCCACCCGCTGGGAGATGATCCGGATGGCCGTGCTGCCGTTCGGCCGCGCCGGCATCGTCAGTTCGGTGATGCTCGGCCTGGGCCGGGCGCTGGGCGAGACGATGGCGGTCGCCATGGTGCTCTCCGGCGCGCACGTGATCAGCTTCGAGGTGCTCACCTCGCAGAACCCGAACACGGTCGCCGCGGTGATCGCGCAGAACTTCCCCGAGGCGTACGGCTTGAAGACCAACCAGTTGATCGCCGGCGGTCTGGTGTTGTTCGTTATCACCCTGGTGGTCAACGGCATCGCCAGGCTGATCATCTCCCGCTACCAGGAATTCTCGGGGGCGAACGGATGACCACGGTGCGACTCCCCCGCTACGCCAGTTGGTTGGCGCTGGCCGGCTGCCTGCTGATCGGCGCGCTCGTGGACGCGTCCGCGCTGGGCGGCTTCGATCCCGGCACCACTGTCTTCCTGGGTGCGGTGATCTTTCTGCCCACCATGTACCTGGTCGTCCGCGGGGTCGAGGGACGCCGGGCGGCCGCCGACCGGCTGGCCACCCACCTGGTGACCGGCGCCTTCCTGCTCGCCCTGCTGCCGCTGGTCTCGCTGCTCTGGGAGACCCTGACGAACGGCCTGCCGCGCTTCGACGCGACCTTCTTCAGCTGGTCGATGCGCAATGTGATCGGGGACGGCGGCGGTGCCGTCCACGCGATCTACGGAACGCTGTACGTGACGGGCATCGCGACGCTGATCTCGGTGCCGATCGGGCTGCTGACCGCCGTCTACCTGGTGGAGTACGGACGCGGCATGCTGGCCCGCGGCATCACCTTCTTCGTCGACGTGATGACCGGCATCCCGTCCATCGTCGCCGGCCTGTTCGCCTACGCGCTGATGGCGATCGTGTTCGGGCCCGGCACCATCACCGGGTTCTCCGGCGCGCTGGCCCTGGCCGTGCTGATGATCCCGATCGTGGTGCGGGCCACCGAGGAGCTGCTGCGGATCGTCCCCAACGAGCTGCGCGAGGCGTCCTATGCCCTCGGTGTGCCGAAGTGGCGCACCATTGTCTCGGTGGTGCTGCCGACCGCGGTCTCCGGCATCGTCTCGGGCGTGATCCTGGCGATCGCCCGGATCATCGGCGAGACCGCGCCGCTGATGATCGCCGCCGGCTTCACCAATTCGATCAACGTCAATCCGTTCGCCAACCCGATGATGACGCTGCCGGTCTTCGTCTACGACCAGTACGCCCATCCCGGCATCGAACGCATCTTCTACAACGAACGGGCCTGGACCGGCGCGCTTACCCTGATCCTGCTGGTCATGGTGCTGAACCTGCTCGGCCGCTTCATAGCCAACCGCTTCGCCCCGAAACTCGGTCGCTGACCAGGGAGGACACCATGTCGAAGAGGATCGAGGTCAGCGACCTGAACTGCTTCTACGGCTCGTTCAAGGCCGTCGAGGACGTCACGATGACCATCCAGCCACGCTCGGTGACCGCATTCATCGGGCCGTCCGGTTGTGGCAAGTCGACCTTCCTGCGCACCCTGAACCGGATGCACGAGGTGATCCCCGGCGCCTACGTCGAGGGCTCGGTGCTGCTGGACGGACAGAACCTGTACGGCCCCGGTGTCGATCCGGTGAACGTCCGGCGCCTGGTGGGCATGGTGTTCCAGCGACCCAACCCGTTCCCCACCATGTCGATCAAGGACAACGTGCTGGCCGGCTACCGGCTGAACAAGCAGCGGATGCGCGCCGGCGAGGCCGAGGAACTGCTGGAGCGTTCGCTGCGCAGCGCCAACTTGTGGGAAGAGGTCAAGAACCGGCTCGACCGTCCCGGCTCCGGACTCTCCGGCGGCCAGCAGCAGCGGCTCTGCATCGCCCGCGCGATCGCCATGCAGCCCGAGGTGCTGCTGATGGACGAGCCCTGCTCGGCCCTCGACCCGATCTCCACCCTGGCCGTGGAAGACCTGGTGCAGGAGCTCAAAGAGACCTACACGATCGTGATCGTCACCCACAACATGCAGCAGGCGGCACGGGTGTCGGACGAGACGGCCTTCTTCAACATCGCCGGCACCGGCGCCCCCGGAAAACTGATCGAGATGGGCTCCACCGAGAAGATCTTCTCCACCCCCGACGACAAGGCCACCGAGGACTACATCACCGGGCGCTTCGGCTGAGCTTCTGCCGGTCGTTGGTCGAGTTCGTCGCTGGTCGAGCTTGTCGAGACCCCGCACCTGCCTGACCGATCGCGCGATCCACGACTGGTTGAGCTTGTCGCTGGTCGAGCTTGTCGAGACCCCCCAGCACCGACCGATCGCGCGATCGACCGGACGCCGACACGGTTCGCGAACCTACGGATTTTCTGTCGCGAACCTACGGATTCTTGTTCGCGAAACCACCGACCTCGTGGCAGTCGCCCGTCGGTTTCCGCCACACTACAAGGCATGACGCTGGACGAGTGGGTAACCAAGCTGGTCACCGCCGCCTGCACGGGCAAGCTGCTCGACCTCGCGGACGGAGAGGACGCCGATCCGGCCAACGCCGACCAGTGGCCGGACGACCGCAGGGTGCCCGCGGACGCCATTCGCACCGCCCTGCTGACCCCCGACCTCAAACCCGACCCACGTGGGCTTCGACTCTGGGGCGCAGACGTCACAGGAGCGCTCGACCTGGATTATGCGACGCTGCCGTGCCAACTCACGTTGACGCATTGCCGATTCAACGAGCCGATTCTCATGCAAGGAGCAAGCCTTCAGGCGCTGACTCTGAGTGGCAGCCACGTTCGGTCTCTCGACCTCGACGGCGCCCACATCACCGGCAGCGTCTTCCTCGACCAAGGCTTCAACGCCACCGGCCAAGTCCGCGCCAACGGCGCCCATATCGAGGGCCTCCTCGGCATGCGCGGCGCCACCCTCACCAACCCCAACGGCGACGCACTCAGCCTCGACGGCGCCCACATCACCACCGATGTCTTCCTCGACCAAGGCTTCAACGCCACCGGCCAAGTCCGCGCCATCGGCGCCCAGATCGGCGGCCAACTCAATATGCGCGGCGCCACCCTCACCAACCCGGGAAGCAACGCACTCACACTCGACGGAGCCCATATCACCGGCAGCGTCATTCTCGATGCCGGCTTCACCGCGACCGGCCAAATCCACGCCACCGGCGCCCACATAGGTCGCTGGCTCAACATGCGCGGCGCAAGCCTCACCAACCCCGGAAGCAGCGCACTCACACTCGACGGAGCCCAGATCACCGGCAACATCGTGCTCGACCATGGTTTCACCGCCAACGGCACGGTCTCTACCATCGGCACCCGGATCGCCGGCAAACTCACTATGAGCGGTGCCGCCATTACCAACCCCGGCAAGATCGCACTCGACCTAGAAGACGCGCACATTGCAGGCAGTGTCTCTCTTGACTTGGGCTTTACCGTTACAGGAGCGATCCGCGCCGTCGGCGCTCAGATCGGGGGCGGACTCGACATGGGGGCCGCCACCGTAGTCAGCCCTGGCAAGATCGCGCTCGACTTAGAAACAGCCCATATCACTGGACATATCCTCCTCAATCAGAACTTCACCGCTAGCGGTGAAGTCTGCGCCCTCGGCATCCAGATCGAAGGCGGGCTCGATTTTCGAGGTGGAACGTTCAGCCGCCTCGTCCTTGACTTTGCCTCGATCCAGCTATTGGCCCTGAACCCGAAGCCCGCCGGGCGACTGTCGGCCGTGGGTTGGAAGCTGGGCGAGATCGACGGTGCACTGAATCAGCCGCATATTGCCATCGAGTGGCTGGACACCGCCCCCGATGACCGCTTCGCCGTCCAACCGTGGCACGAGCTGGCCGCCGTCTACGAACGCCGCGGTCGTCCCGCCGATGCCAAGCTCCTCCGGTTCCAGGCCGCGCATCGGGTGACTCGCCACGCTCCTGGGTGGTCGAAGCCGGTGCGCTGGCTGTATGGCGCGTTCGCCGGCTACGGCTACTATCCGTTGCTTGCCGGGCTTTGGCTGATACTGGCGGCAGTAGTCTCCGGTGCGGCCACCTACTTCTACGGGCCCACGCCGATCCAGCCGGGATTCGACCCCTGGCTCTACGGCGCCGCCGTCGTGATCCCGCCGGCGGCCGCGATCACGCCGTCCACCTGGACGGTCACCGAGCCGCTCTGGCTCGCCTGGGTGAACATCGCGCTGAAGGCCTTCGGCTGGCTGCAGACCGGCATCCTGCTGGCCGGCTTGACCGGGCTGCTCAAGAAGAGCTGACCGCCGAACCCGATGGCAGGTCAGGCACTGGATCGGCGCGTCTAGACTCGCCCCGTGAGTCAGGCTGGATGGTATCCGGATCCGGGCGGCCAGCCCGGCATGTACCGCTACTGGACGGGTTCGTCCTGGTCGGCGTCCATTACCAACAACCCGATGCAGGCACCGCCGCAGGGCGGCTTCGGCGCACCCCCGCGTCCCACCGGAGGACAGCCCGGTTGGAACCCCAACCCTCAGCCGCGCCGGTCGCAGAATGGCTGGTGGGTGGCCGTCGCGGTGATCGTGGTGGTGCTGGCCGTGGTGGGCTATCTCGCGATCCGCAACCTGGGCGGCATTCTCGGCACCACCCCCACCACCGGCTCCAACCCGACCCAGAACGTGTGTCCCAAGCAGGTCACCGAAACCGTCACCCCGGCCCCGGCGCCCAATGACGGACGGGTGCACGGCGGGGCGCTCTCGTATCCGATGCTGGGCGACCCGTGGAGCGTCCCGGCGCCCGAAACCAGGGTTCCGTTCGGCCGCGACGTCCTCACCCAGGCCGTCATGGTCGAGCCCAACTACAAGGGCACCAAGGACAGCTGGGTGGCCTCGGTGCTGGTCGGCGAACTGGTCGCCGGCGACGGCTTCTTCAGCCCGCAGCAGGGCTCCGAGATCGTGGTCAAGTGCATCATGGGCATCTTCTACGACGACGCCGAGGTGGTCCGCGACGACCGGGTGAACAAGGCGACCACGGTCGACGGCAAGGACGCCTGGCTGGTCGAGACCCACCTCACCTTCGACATTCCCAAGCTGAAGACCAAGGGCGAACTCGCCATGATCATGATCGTCGCCACCTCGGAGGCCTCGTCCAGCATCTTCTACGCGTCGATCCCCGACACCACGGCCGATCTGGTGCCGGACGCCCGCAGGGCGATGAGCGAGCTGCGGGTCAGCGGCTGAGTCCTGGGGCCTGTTACCGGCAGGGCACCAGCCCGAGCGCGATCTTCAGCCTGACCACCCTGATCGCGGACTCGCGCACCCGCCGCGCGACCTTGGCGTCCTTCTTGGCGGCGCTGCTGATGCCGGCGACGAACTCGTCGGCCAGGGACGGCGACACCGTCATCGCCAGATCGCCGCCGGCCTTCAGGAAGTTGATGCCGCGTTTCTTGGCGGACACGGACGCCATCGAGCGGGCCGCGCCCAGATCGTCGGAGATCACCACGCCGTCGAAGCCGAGCTGGTCGCGGATCAGCCCGATCACCGTCGGCGAGAAGGCCGCCACGTGATCGGGGTCGATCTTGGTGTAGGTGACGGTGGACACCATCACGCTCGACGCACCGGCCTTCACAGCGGCGGCGAACGGCTTCAGATACGGGTCGTCGGGCCGGGTGGTCTTGTCCTTCACTCCGGCGGTGAAGTCGGTGTTGCCAATCACCCGTCCGATGCCGGGGAAGTGTTTCGTCGAGGTGGCGATGCCGGCGGCGTCCATGCCCTTGATGAAGGCCGACACCTTCCGGCCCACCACGTCCGGATCGGAGCCATAGCCGCGGTTCAAGGCGCCGATCGGCTTGTTCTTGCGTCCCACGGACGCCGGCACGGTGTCGGTGACCGGCGCCAGCGTCCAATGCACCCCGGCGGCAGCCAGCTGACGACCCCACCGGGTGGCCTGCGAGGTCAGCTTGGCGTCGCTCCACCCGGACTGCGTCTTCGCCGACGGAATGGAGTCGAAACCCGGACCTTTCAGCCGCTGTACCAGGCCGCCTTCCTGGTCGGCCGAGATCAGCAGCGGCGTCGGCAGGCCCGAGATCGCCAGCTTCTTGGTCAGCTTGCGGACGCCCTTGGTGCCGTTGGTGTGGGTGCCCATCAGGATCACCGACCCGATGTGCAGCTTCTTCAGCACGGCCCGTTCGGACGCCGAGGCGCTGGTCACACCCACCATCACGACCTGCCCGATGCGTTCGGCGAGCGTCATCGTGTCGACGATCCGAGTGGCGCATTCGGTCGGCGACGGCTTGGCGGCGGCGGGAGCGTCAGAGGTGGGACGGGGCGTGCCCGTCCCAGGGGACGACGAGGTCGGCGTGGCGGCAGCGGTGCAGCCGCCGAGCAGGGTGGCCAACGCCCCGGTCAGCAGCGTGCGGCGCTTCATAGGTCCAGCCCCAGCAGTGCGTTCTCGACCACCTCTGTGAGCGCCGGGTGGATCCAGTACTGGCCGCGCGCCATGCTCGGCACGTCCAAGTCGAAGCTCATCGCCTGGATCAGCGGTTGAATCAGCGTGGTCGCCTCCGGCCCCAGCAGGTGCGCCCCGAGCAGCCGTTTGGTCTTCGGGTCGGCGATCAGCTTCACGAAATGATCGGTGTCTTCCATCGCCCAGCCGTAGGCGACGTCGCCGTAGTTCTGCCGGGCCGTCGCGTACGGCTTGCCACGCTCCTTCGCCTGCGCCTCGGTGAGACCGACGGACGCCACCTGCGGGTCGCTGAACACGGCGTGCGGAATGAACCGATGGTCGGCGACGATCATCCGGCGCGGGTGCAGCAGGTTGTGCTGCACCACCCGTGCCTCATGGTTCGCGACGTGCTTGAGCTGGGCCGCCGACGACATGTCGCCGAGTGCGAAGATGCCTTTCACATTGGTCTGCTGGTGCTCGTCGACCTTCACCCGGCCGTCGGAGTGGATCTCGACGCCGGTGGCGGCCAGGTCGAGCAGGTCGCCGTTGGGGATGCGTCCGAGCGCCACCAGCACCCGTTCGCATTCGAAGTCGTAGTGGATGCCCTTGGCGTCCACGCTCTCCACGATCACGGTGTCGCGCTCGGTCATCTCCAGCCCGACGATCTGCTGCTTCAGCCGCAGATGCACGCGGTTCGCCAGCTGTTCGGTGAACGCGGACGCGATGTCGGCGTCCTCTTTGCGCAGCATCGTCTCGGAGCGCTGCAGCACCGTCACCTTGGTGCCGAAGGCGGAGAAGACATGGGCGAACTCGGCCGCCACGAAACCGCCGCCGATGATCACCAGTGAGGCCGGCAGGGCGTCCAGGCGCATGATGTCGTCCGAGGTGTGCACCCGTTCGGCGACCCGCAGGTCGTCCAGACCGGGATAGTCGGGGACGTGCGGACGGGCACCGCCGGCCAGCACGAACCGGTCGGCGGTGATCGTCTCGTCGCCGATCTGCAGCTGCTTGCGTCCGGTGAAGTGCGCGGCCTCGCGGTACAGGGCGACGTTGCGGTTGCTGCGCCGCCACTGTTCGCCGCCCTCGCTGATCGGGTCGATCCGGCCGAAGATCCGGTCGCGGATCGCCGGCCAATCGGCGGACGCCGTCCCGAGGTCGACCCCGACCCGCTTGGCGTGCCCGACCGAGGCGGCCAGGTCGGCAGGATGGACGAACATCTTGGTCGGGATGCACCCGACGTTGAGGCAGGTGCCGCCGAAGCGCTCCCCCTCGTCCACCAGTGCCACCTGCAGATCGTCGAACCGGGAGTCGACGATCGAGTTGCCGGAGCCGGAGCCGATCACACACAGATCGAAATGCCGCATGCGCCGATTCTTGCACCCGCATGTGAGCGAGCCATCAGGGTCACACGGTGAGCCAGGCTCAGATGCCGGCGTAGGAGTGCAGGCCGGAGACCAGCAGGTTGATGCCGACGAAGTTGAACCAGAAGCAGGCCACACCGACGATCGCCACCACGGCGGCACGCTTGCCGCGCCAGCCGGCGGTGGCCCGGGCATGCAGGTAGCCGGCGTAGACCACCCAGGTGACCAGCGACCAGGTCTCCTTGGGGTCCCAGCCCCAGAACCGTCCCCAGGCGTATTCGGCCCACACCGAGCCGGCGGCGATCGCGAAGGTCCACAGCGGGAAGGCGAAGGCATGGAACCGGTAGGCGACCTCGTCCAGCCGGGCTGCGGACGGCAGTTTGGCCAGGTAGCCACGGATCGTCTCGCGACGTTCGGCGCGGCTCTTCATCAGGTACAGGATGGAGAGCATGCCGCCGACATTGAACGCGGCACCGGCCGTGCACGCGACGACGATGTGGACGATGAACCAGACCGAATGCAGCGCCGGCACCAGCGGCGCGACCGCCACATAGAACACGGTCACCGCGAGTCCCTGGCCGAGCACCGTGAGCAGTGCCACCGGCAGGCCGAGCCAGCGCATGCCGCGGAACGCCAGCACTAGGTAGAAGGTGACCACCAGCAGCATCGCCATCGTCACGAATTCGTACATGTTGCCCCACGGGAAGCGGTCTCCCGCGATGCCGCGTAACACCACGCCGGCGATGTGGCTGGCCCAGCCGATCAGGGTCAGCGCAAGCCCCATCCGGCCGAACATGTCGGTGCGCAGCCGGGCCCGTTCGTCTGCCGGACTCGGTGCGGGGTCGACCTCGTCGAGGCCGCCTGACCCGGCGCCCACACCGGCGCCGACCAGGACTCCCGCGGGGGCGCCCACCGGTTCCAGCCGGCGGGCCACCGCCCACTCGGCGGCGAACGCGGCCAAGGCGAGCAGATAGACCACCGCCGAGGTCACCATCGCCAGATTGGACCAGTACTCGGCCATCACGGTTCTCCCTTCTGAGTGGAGCCTGCGTCACCGACCTCGATCGGCGCAAGTCCCAGTTCGTCGGCGATCAGCCGCAATTCGTCGTCCAGGCCGCCACGGCCCTCGGTGCGGTCCAGCCCGGCCAGGTCGATGCCGGCGTCCCCGACCCGCAGCCACACCCGGCGCGGTCGAATGAACAGGGACAGGCACAGCCCCGCAACCGCCACCAGCACCGAGACGAACACCAGCCACAATCCTGGGGTGCTGGAGACCTGCAGGCTCACCCAGCGCTTCCAGTCGTGGAATTGGATCGAGCCACCACCGGGCAAGTCGAAGACCTCGCCCGGACGCAGCGTGAACCGCAGCTTCGAGCCGTCCGCGTTGGTGAACTGGGTCAGGCCGGTGGTGTCCAGCGAGTACACGTTCTCGGGTGCCCCGGTCGCCTCTTTGGGCGGCCCGTGCCAGGCGTTGAGCAGCAATCGAGGGTTCAGCGCATCCGGGAAGACCGAGGTGCCGCCGGTGTCGGTGTCGACGAAAGTCGGCAGGAACAGAGCCTCGAACGCCAACCGTTCCGGACGCGCGTAGGGCGCCTTCACCGCGCCGACCGAGAGAAAATTGCCGTCCTGTGGCAGCAGGATCACCGGCCCGTCGAAGGCTACATTGCCCTGCGGATCTTTCACCGTGACGTTGACCGCGTAGCCGTGGCCGACCAGGTGGACGGTGCTGTCGCCCAGCACCAGCGGATGGTTCACCTCGAGAATCTGGTGGGTCTCGACGCCGTCCATCGTGGTCGTGGTGTCGGCGCGGAACACCCGTGCAGCGCCGCGCTGCACCGGTCCGGTCTCGAATTTGGCCTCGAACGAGTTCAGCTTCACCGTGAACGGCACCAGCTGCTGGGCCTTGAACGCCCCACCGGCGGTGAAGTCGTCGAACTGGGTCAGCGTGTTGCTGAACGAGCTGCCTTCGACCACCGCGACGCTGCCCTTGTAGCCGAACAGGGCACCCCAGGCCAGCCCGCAGAGCAGGAACACCAGCGAGATGTGGAAGACCAGGTTGCCCAGTTCGCGCAGGTAGCCGCGTTCGGCGCTCACCGAATCATCGAGTCGGCGGACTCGGAATCGTCGTTTGGCAAGCACCTTCTCGGCAGCGTCCAGGACGCCGTCCGGCTGGTCGGCGGTCAGCGCCAGGTGCGCGGGCAGCCGGCGCAGATTGCGCGGGGTGTTCGGTGGCTGGCTGCGCAAGGCGCGCAGGTAGACGCCGGTCCGCGGAATGATGCAGCCGACCAGCGACACGAACAGCAGCATGTAGATGGCCGCGAACCAGGGCGAGGCGTATACGTCGAACATGCCGATGGCGTCGTAGAAGCCGCCCAGCTGCGGGTTGTCGGCGATGAACTCGCGTACCCGCACCGGCGAGGTCGGACGCTGCGGCAGCAACGAACCGGGAATCGCGCCCAGCGCGAGCGCGAACAGCAACACCAGCGCGGTGCGCATCGCGGTCAGCTGGGTCCACAGGAAGCGCATCGCCTCGGATCCGCGCAGCCTCGCGGGCGCCTGCCGGGTGGACATCAGATCACCGTCCCGAAGCTCGCGGCCCACTGCCGCAGGGTGCCCATCAGGACGTCCCATCCACCGGTCAGCACCAGCACCCCGACCGCGATCATCGCCAGGCCGCCGGTCACCTGCAGCCCCCGATGGTGGCGTCGGACGAACGCCAGCGTCGAGCCGAACCGGTCCAGCGCGACCCCGGCGATCAGGAACGGCAGCCCCAAGCCGACCGCGTAGCACAGGGCCAACAGGGCGCCCCGCAGGGCGGTGGCCTCGTTGAGCGCCAAGGTCAGCACCACCTGTAGTGCCGGGCCGATGCACGGCGTCCAGCCGAGCGCGAAGACGATGCCGAGCAGCGGCGCCGCCGCGAGTCCCACCCGAGGCCGCAGGTTGAGCCGGACCGTGCGGTTGGCGAACGGCACCCACCCGGCGAACACCAGGCCGAGCACGATCGCCAGCACGCCGCCCACCACGTTGATCGTGCCGCGCCACTGCATCAGGGTGGTTCCGAGCGAGCCGAACAGGACGCCGCCTGAGACGAAGACGATCGCGAAGCCGAGCACGAACAGCGACGTGCCGGCGAGCACCCGGCCGCGGCGGGATCCGGCGGCCACCTGTGTGGCGCTCAGCCCGCTGGCATAGGACAGGTAGCCGGGCAGCAGCGGCAGCACGCACGGCGAGAAGAACGAGACGAGTCCGGCCAGCAGGGCCACCGGGATGGCCAGCAGCATGGTGCCGCCGACGGCCTGCCGGGCCCAGTCACCGATCTCCAGGACGATCATCAACGGCCCGCCACCACGTCCTCGATCAGCCCGACCAGGGTGGCCTCGGTGACCTCGCCTATCACCCGTGCGGCGATCCGTCCCTGCTGATCGACGACCAGCGTGGTGGGGATGGCGCTCGGCGGCAGTTGACCGCCGAAGGCGAGCAGCAGGCGTCCGTCGGGATCGAAGAGGTTCGGGTAGGACACCTCGAATTGCTTGACGAAGGCCTCCGCTTGCGCCGTGCCAACATCTCGGGTGTTGAGTCCGACGAACTGGGCGGTCTGTTCGGTGCGGTGCGCGGCGCGGACCAGGGCAGGCGCCTCTTTGATGCACGGTTGGCACCAGGAGCCCCAGACGTTGTAGACGAGCACCTTGCCGGTCACCGACGAATTGCTCCACGACTTGCCGTCCAGGGTGGTGCCGGAGATGGCCGGCGCAGGCTTCCGCTCCCCGACCGGCACCCGGGTGATGCTGCCGTCGCCGCTGACGTAGCCGCCCTCGGCCGCCGGACTCGGCCCCGTGCACGCAGCGAGCAGCAGCGCCAGCACACTGACGCAGAGCACGGCCAGACGACGACTGATCACGAGCCGGGGCGGAACAGGAATTTGGACTTCTTGACCGGCACCAGGTCTCCGGCCGGCTCGGCGTAAGAGACGGCGGCGATCCGGTCATCGATCCAGGTGAACGAGGTGACGCTGGCCAGCCGGCACTGCCGCTTGCGCGGATCGTGCACCAGCGAGCGGCCCTCGGCGGCCAGCCGGGAGACCCAGATCGGCAGCTCGTGCATCACGATCACGACCTGCCCGCCGTCGCCGGCGGCCTTGGCGGCGTCCGACATGGCCAGCTTCACCCGCGCCACGATCGACGGGTACGGCTCGCCCCAGGACGGACGCAACGGGTTCCGCAGATGCCACAGGTTCTGCGGCAACAACAGCACCTGGTTGAATTTGCCGAAGTTGCGGCCCTCGAACACGTTGGCGGCCTCGATCACCCGGTCATCGGTGACGATCTCCAACTCGGGGTGCTCGGCGGCGATCGGCGCCATCGTCTCGCGCGCCCGCTGCAGCGGCGAGCACCGCAGATGGGTCAGCGGGACGTCCGCGAAATACTCGCCGAGCCGCGCGGCCATCGCCCGGCCCAACTCGCTCAACCCGTAGCCGGGGAGTCGTCCGTAGAGGATGCCGTCAGGATTGTGAACCTGCCCGTGGCGGACCAGATGTACGACGGATTGCATGGGTGACGGCGGCCTCTCGGTGTGCTCGGGCTCCAACAATACGGGACGCCCGGCATGACGGTCCGGCCGCTGAACCGGTGGCGACGATCTACGCCGTATCTGGCCTGGCAGCCGAACGCCGCGCCACTCTCGCCCTGACCTGCTCCATCAGTTCGGCGTGGAGTTCGGTCGGAGTGCGCGGACGACCCGAGCGAACGAGAGGCGGAGCCTCGTGGGTGCCTCGTGGGCCGCTCGTCGTCCGCCGTGCACATTCCCCTACGGCACGCGCGATCACAGCGGTCGCCTGGTGGTCAGCGACCGTTGACGGCCAGCTGCGCGAGTGCAAAGGTCGGTTTCGACCGACTCGTCGCGGGCCGGCCTCAGGCCCGGCGAGAGGTGGCTCATGGCCGAGGAATTGCTGGCGTTGGCAGTCCGCTCGTCGCGGATCCTGCGCATCGACATCGCGGCGGCGACCGTCTCCACCTTCGTGGCGGATGCCGGCCCGTCGCCGGACGGCATCGTTGTCGCCGACCGGGTCTATTGGACGACGATGGGCCGGCCCACGATCGACCCGGACAGACCCGGCGAGCAAGGGTTAGACTACGGCGCCCGCAACGGCGGTTTGCACGCTGCCGAACTCGACGGCACCGGCGTCCACGATGTCGCGGATGCCGGGACGATCACCACCGGCAAGCAACTCGCGCTGGCCGACGGCTGGCTCTATTGGAGCGATCGCGAGGGGTGCCAGGTCGGGCGGATCAGGCCGGACGGCAGCGACCATCAACCGCTGGTCGTCAACCAGCCGACACCCGACGGCACGGCCGAATGCGTCGGAGTGGCGGTCGACCCCGAGGGCGAGTGGCTGTACTGGACGCAGAAGGGACCCGCCAAAGGCGGTCGGGGCAGGATCTTCCGGGTCCGGCTCGGGGCGCCCAAGCCGGCGCGAGCCGAGGACGCCGAATTGCTCTGGGACTCATTGCCCGAACCGATCGACCTGGAGATTCACGACGGCTGGTTGTACTGGACCGATCGTGGCGCCGAGCCGCGCGGAAACACCCTCAACCGCGCACCGCTTCCCGGCGCCGGTGAGAACGGCGGCGAGGTGCAGATTCGGGCCTCCGGTTTCGCCGAGACGATCGGCCTGGCCCTGGACCCCGCAGCCGGCGTGATCTACGTCTCCGATCTCGGCGGCCGGATCCGGGCAGTGCCGTTGCCCCGCTCGTCCGCAACCGAGCGCACTGTCATCGACCTCGGCGAGCCGATCACCGGTATCGCCGTCGTGAACGGAAGGTAGGCCGACCATGCCCTGGGATTTCAGTTTCGCCGACGTCAAGGACCGCCCGGTCGCCGTGATCGGTGCCGGCACGCTCGGCCGCCGAATCGCGATGATGTTCGCCTCGCGCGGTGGCGTCGCACGGATTCACGACCGGTCGGCGGAAACCCTGGCGGCCGGTATCCGCTACGTCGAAGAGACCCTGCCCGGTGTCGTCGAGAAGCGCGGCAGCGGCGCGGTCGGAACGGTCGAAGGTTGCGCGACGCTCCAAGAGGCCGTGGCCGACGCCTGGCTCGCCATCGAGGCGGTGCCGGAACGGCTGGAGATCAAGATCCCGCTGTTCGGCGAACTCGATCAACTGACGCACCCCGACACCGTCCTGGCCACCAATTCGTCGTCGTACCCGTCGCGTCTGATGACCGAGCGGGTGCGGGACAAGACCCGGATGTGCAATATGCACTTCTACATGCCTCCCGGCGCGAACGGCATGGACCTCATGTCGGACGGCGAGACCGACCGCGGCCTGCTCGATTCACTGCTGCGCACCCTTCCCGAGTACGACATCCACCCGTTCGAGGCCCGCAGAGAGAGCGTCGGCTTCATCTTCAACCGGGTCTGGGCGGCGATCAAGCGCGAGTCGATCGCGGTGGTCGCCGAGGGAGTTGCCACCCCAGAGGACGTGGACGGCTTGTTCAAGGCGAACTGGCACCTTCCGCGGGGACCGTTCGCGATGATGGACGGCGTGGGGCTCGATGTCGTCCTGGACATCGAGAAGCACTACCAGGACGTGAATCCAGATCTGCCGCACGAGGTCGTCGAGTTACTGGAGCAGTACGTCTCCGCCGGCAAGCTCGGGGTGAAGACCGGCGAGGGCTGGTACGACTACGGCAAGTCGAGTTGACCCGCCCCGGCACCGCTCGGGCAGGTCAAGGGCCGTCAGCCCAGTGCGGCACGCAGCTGTTCCTCGTCCAGGAACCAGATGGCGAGCCGTCGACCGTCCACGAAGGTCACCGGGACGTGATCGGTGTGCTCGGCGAGCGCCGGGTCGGCGTCCACGTCGAGGGTGGCGAAGTCGGCGCCGGTCTCGGCGCAGACTCGCTGGGCGACGGCGACCGCATCGACACACAGATGGCAGCCGTCGCGCACGATGACCACCACCCTGGGCTGGGTCATCGTGGTGGACGCCGGCGGACTACTTGCCGGCGCGGCGACGCTGGATGCGCGTCTTCTTCAGAAGCTTGCGGTGCTTCTTCTTCGCCATCCGCTTGCGACGCTTCTTGATGACCGAACCCACGCTACGACCTCTCGATGTCGGCCCACGGCTGGGCCGGATAAGTGCTTGGTTGGTGGCTGCCGGTTGCCCAGCCAACTACGGAAGCTTACCGAGTGGCTCGCCCCGACTGCCAATCGCTCGACCGGCTGAACCTACCCGGCGTCGTAGAAGGACTGCTGCAGGTAGGCGTTCACCGCATGCTCGGGAACCCGGAAGTTGCGGCCGAAGCGCACCGCCTCCAACTCGCCGGCATGGATCAGCCGGTAGACCGACATCCGCGACACCCGCAGCAGCGCAGCCACCTCGGTGACCTTGAGGAATTTGATCGTCGACAGCGTGGTTGGAGCATGGTCGTTCATCGGAGCTTCCTTCGTGCCGTGTACATCCGGTCCTCCCGTTGGCCCAGATGTGCGAGCCACCCTACCCGCCTGCCCAGCGCCCCGTGTTCGACGTCGCACCCGCCTGGACGCCCCCCGTCCGGCCCTCGGACGGGTGCGACGTCCCCACCCCTGGCGTTGGAGCGCCACCGGCCAAAGCCAACATCGCCTGCGGTAAGGCACATCGCCTGCGTTCCTACGCAGGCGATGTGTCCGGACGCAGGCGACCTCGCGCGGCTCCTAGCGACGGCGCTCCAGCGCGGGCCGCAACAGCCGTTCCAGCCGCTCTGGTTTGACCGCGTCCGCCCAGGTCCAGCGGACGACCCACCACCCGGCAGCCCGCAGATCGGCCTCGCGGCGCTTCTCCCGCATCAGCACGTCGGACACCGACTCGCCCGGACGGCGCAGCCGATCGTATTTCACCTTGCCATCGAACTCTCCGAGCACATTCAACTCCGGCCAGGCGAAGTCTGGACGGTAGCGGAGTCCACCCACCACCACCTCCATCTGCAACTCAGGCATCGGCAGACCCAACTGCCACATGGTCACCCGGCTGACCGACTCTCCGACCGACTCGCTGCGCCTGTCGGCGAGGCTGACGGCAACCCTCGCCCGTGCACAGCCCCGGCGCCGACGAGCCGCCGTCAGCTGCTGGTCCAGCGCCTGCGAAGCCAGCCCCATCCGCAGACCGGCATCTGCGGCCGCTACCGCCATTGCCAGATCTCCGCAGCGCGCCAGGTCGACCACCGTCCGTGCCATCACGGTTCGGCACATTCCGTCCACCGTCTCCACATCGGAGTCGGCCAACGGCGTGCGGTAGCGGTGCAACTGTGGCCCGACCCATGAGCCGCCCTTGCTGGGTCGAGTCACCGTGACCCGTCCCAACAGCCGCTCGTCCACCGGAAGGTTGTGCAGTACCGCCGCCGAGACATGACTCAGCACCGAGCCGTCGGACAGCGTCGGCAAGGTCGCGCGGATCAGTTGAAGGTGCCGGGCCGTCCCTTCGTCCGGCTCGGTCGCAAACGCACCGCGGCGCAACGGGTGCAATTCGCCCGTCCGGATCTTCCGCCGGATCTCGCTGGTCCCCACCCCTTGAGCACGCAACTCATGAGTCAGATGCATCGGCATGGCCCGCAGTCCAGCACAACTCAGGCAGACAATTCGGGGTCGGACGGCAATCTGTGGATAACTCCGGAGGCGTCGGACGCCTCGCCGACCCCCACCCCAGGAGCGACATCGCCTGCGCTAACGCACATCGCCTGTGTTCCTACGCAGGCGATGTGCCCGGACGCAGGCGATGTTGTTCGGGACGACCGACTGCCCCAGGTTCTGACCGATCTCCTCAATCGGAGCGTGGTAGCAACTCCGCAGGATCCAGGCCGAGCGCGTCAGCCAGCTTCACGACGGCGTCGAGGCGTGGCGAGGTCTGGCCGAGTTCGGTGCGGTAGATGAGCTTCCGGTCGACCCCGGCGGACTCCGCAAGGGCCTCCTGCGAGAGTTGCCGCTGCTCCCGGTGACGGCGTAAGTGCAGCCCGAAGTCAGCACGCCACTGCTGGATCCGCGGCGAGAGATCACTGGGAGTGAGCACCCGTCCAACGTGAGGGACGAAGGCTGGCGAAGCTGCACCACAAATGGTTCAATCACCCAAGGGTGGGTGGGCGACGGGAGAGAAGCATGGCTAACAACACGACAGGCAAGGGCGGCACCCACGCCGCCACGTTGACACGACGAGCGCTGACAGCGCTGATCGCGATATGCCTCGCGACGATCGGACTGGCGGCGTCCGCGCCGCCCTCGGCGGCAGCCGCAGACATGACCCTCGACCAGTTCGTCGCTACCTACGACGGCAAGTATCTCGACGTAGATGGGGTACCGGCCGGCAACCCCTATCAATGCGTCGATGTGTTCAAACAGTACGACCGACGTGTCATCGGAGGCGATGGACCACCCACCGGAGGCGACGGCGGAGCCCACGAGTACTGGGACTCTTTCACCTCTAACCTCGCGAGTCGATACGAAAAGGTTGATCGATCCCAACCTGCCCTGCGTGGAGACGTTGCAGTATGGGCTAAATCGTTGCCTGGATCATACGGTTATGGACATGTCGCAATCGTCCTGGAAGCCTCTACGTCCGACTCAAGTTCTCTCAGAGTAATTCAACAGAACCCCGGCACAACCAGGATCGGAACGCAAAGCAAAGCTCATCTCCTCGGATACCTCCGGCCAAAAAACCATCCCGGTCCCGGATTTTCTGGTTCCGAGATTGCGTTCCAGGCGAACACAACCCATCTTTGGACCGTAGGGGAAGACGCCCGAGGAAATTGGGGCCTTGGAATGATGGCAGGCACCAGCCCTTCTATCGCTGTCCTCCCCACCGGCGGATATCTTGTCGCATTCCAAGCCAACACTGGAAACCTATGGGTGGTAGGCGCAGGCGGCGCCAGCGGCCCCGGCGACACCAAATACGGGATGGCCAGGGGAACCAGCCCCTCCATCACCGCACTGGCCGGCGGAGGTTGGGAGGTCGCGTTCCAAGCCAATACCGGAAGCCTCTGGGCGGTTGGCAGCCACCATGTCGGCGATATGCACGCTGGAATGGCATCCGGCACCAGCCCAACCATCGCAGGCCTCAGAACCGGGGGGTACATGATTGCTTTTCAGGCCAACACCGGGAACCTCTGGGTAGTCGGAGCGGCCGGCGCCAGCGGCCCCGGCGACACCAAAAACGGGATGGCCAGGGGAACCAGCCCCTCCATCACTGCACTGCCTGGTGGC
>NZ_JASGEF010000061.1:0-8304 GCF_047606665.1 Micropruina sp.
CCGATCCTGCCGATGCTGCCCACCACGCCCCAGAAAGCGACCCACGACTACGTCCGCAACGGCACCGTGGACCTGTTCGCCGCGTTGAACATCGCCACCGGCACCGTGATCACCGACCTACGCACAACCCACAAAGCCGCCGATTTCATCACGTTCCTGGGCCAGATCGACACCGAGGTCCCCGACAAGCTCGACGTCCACGTGATCCTCGACAACCTGGCCACCCACAAGACCCCGGCCGTACACGACTGGCTGCTGCGCCACCCACGCTTCCACTTCCACTTCACCCCGACCTACGGATCATGGATGAACCTCGTCGAACGCTGGTTCTCCGCCCTCACCACCAAGAAGCTCCAACGCTCCGCCCACCGCGACGTCCAAGCCCTCACCGCCGACATCCAGGCCTGGGTCGACAACTGGAACACCAACCCCAAACCCTTCATCTGGCGCAAGACCGCAGACCAGATCCTCCAACGCCTCGCCGGCTACTGCACCGCCATCAACAAATAACCACCGGAACAACCTGACAGGACACTAGACATTGTGTACACAATAACGCCTATTGCTACCATGTGCACATGGATACGGTGACTAGTGAGGTGTCGACGCGAGAGCTGCGCGCTCGGCTCTCCGACGTGCTCGGACGCGCGATGTATGCCGGGGAGCGCATCGGGGTGACCCGCAACGGCAAGCTGGCCGCGGTCGTGGTCAGTGTGGCCGACATCGAAGCGCTTGAAGAGTTCGAGATGGCCCAGGACGTGGCCGCCTACCGTGAGGCCAAGGCCGGCGACGACGGCCAGCGCGTGACCCTGGACGGTCGGGGACTACCGGGTGATCTACGACGTCCTCGACGCTGAGCTGACCGTCACCGTGGTGCGGACGGCGCACCACCGCGAGGTCTACCGCTGACGCTTCGGTCGATCACGGTGAAAGGCGCCAGCTGAGAGAGCCAAAGTAAGAGGGTCGAAATCGATCGTTTCTGGGGCGTCGATCCAGGCCACCTCCCATGGAGCCGACCCTGTCCTGGGTCTGGCACATTGTCGCTATGGAGCCGACGAAGAGCCGGGCAGCGGTCGTCTCTCTGCGCGACGATCAGTTACTCGTCATCAAGCGCGCGAAGCAAGGGCGGCGGTATGCCGTCCTTCCCGGTGGCGGTGTGGAGTTGGACGAAACCCCTCACGATGCTGCGCTTCGAGAGTTGCAGGAGGAGACTGGTTTGTCGGGCCGTGTGCTGCGGCCGCTATGGACGCTGCAGCACGACGATCGAGTGGCCGCCTACTTCTTCGTGGAGGTTCCGTTGGCGCCCATGGTGATGGCAGGTCCAGAGGTTCAGAACATGTCGCCGGAGAACAGCTATGAGCCCTGCTGGATTCGACTATCGGACCTCGACTCGGAGAACCTTCAACCCGCCGGGATCAGAGCGCTCATCCGCGAGCTGGCACCTCGGAACGGACCAGCGTCAGAAACGATCATTTTTCGAGAAGCCTGGTCGGCGGCGTCCGTCTAGCGTCGAGGACATGACAGCACTCCAGAGCCTGAGTCTCGCCAATACGTTCATTCCCACCACGGATCCGGACGTGTCGCTCGCCTTCTACCGCGACGTCCTCGGTTTCACCGTCAAAGAGGACGTCACCAACGGCGACTTCCGCTGGGTCACCCTGACCACCCCCACCCAGCCCGAACTGGAGCTCACCCTGGACATGGTCGGCACCGGCGCGATGCCGATGACCGCCGCCGATCGGGTGGCGCTCACCGAACTGCTGGCCAAAGGCCTGTTGGCCGCGCTGATCTTCGACTGCGACGACGTGGACGCCGTCTTCGAAGCCGTGCGGTCGTCCGGGGCCGAGGTGCTGCAGGAGCCCGCCGACCAGTTCTACGGCGTCCGGGACTGCGCATTCCGCGATCCGCACGGCACCATGGTCCGGTTCAAGACCGATCTCGTCCGGGAGTGACGATGTGCCTGCCGCCCTGGGTGGCCAGGGCATTCGCCGAACAGGCCCAGAACCGCGGTCGTCCGCAGCCGACGCCCGAACGCGCAACTATCCGCATTCATCCGCTGATTGACACCGAGGAGACGATCACTCATGGCCCGCACGACAAACAACACCGACGGATTTACGCCTGAAGAACGCGCCGCGATGAAAGAGCACGCCGCCGAACTGCGTGCCGCCAAGCGTCGCGACGGAAAGAAGGAACTCGAAGCGCAAGCCTGCCTGGACAAGATCGCCGAATTGTCGGACGCCGATCGCGCGATCGCCGAACGTATTCATGCGCTGGTCGCCGCGCACGCTCCGAGCCTGTCCGCCAAGACCTGGTACGGCATGCCGGCCTACGCCCGCGACGGGCAGGTGATCTGCTTCTTCCAGCCGGCCAGCAAATTCAAGGCCCGCTACGGCACCTTCGGGTTCAACGACGGAGCCCTGCTCGACGACGGCAACGTCTGGGCGACCAGCTTCGCCGTCACCGAACTGACCGCGGCCGACGAAGCGTTTCTCGGTGGGCTGATCGAGAGGGCGGCGGCGCAGGCCTGACTCGTGGCAGGGTGCTGGCTGTGATCGAGGAATACCTGAGCATCGCCGGGCCGGTCGAGGCCGAGATCGAGGATCGCCGCTCCCGCTTCCTCGCCCACCTGGAACCGGTGCCGGACGAGGCCGCCGCCCGTGCGGTGATCGAGTCGTTACGCCGGCAGCACCACACCGCCGGCCATCACTGTTCGGCGTTCGTCCTCGGCCCGGACGGCGCGGTCGAGCGAAGCAGCGACGACGGCGAGCCGGCCGGAACAGCCGGCGCCCCGATGCTCGAGGTGTTGCGCGGTCGCGAACTGCGCGACGTCGTGGCGGTGGTCACCCGCTGGTTCGGCGGCACCCTGCTCGGGGCGGGCGGCCTGGTCCGGGCCTATTCGGACGCCGTCGCAGCCGCTGCGGACGCGGCCGAACTCGTCCGGTACCGGCTGGTCGATGTCCTGGAACTGGACGCCGACTACGCGATCGCCGGACGCGTCGAGGCGTCCCTGCGTGACCGCGGCGTCCAGGTGGTCGAGGTCCGGCATGCTGCCCAGGCGACCCTGGTGCTGGCCGTCCCGCCCGCCGAGCGCGCGGCGGTGGCGTCCGCGATCGCCGAACTCAGCGCCGGCCAAGCCCGTCCGGTCGACGCCGGCACCCGCTGGCTGACCTGAAGCTCAGGTGCGGTC
This sequence comes from Micropruina sp., assembly GCF_047606665.1. Classification (GTDB taxonomy): domain Bacteria; phylum Actinomycetota; class Actinomycetes; order Propionibacteriales; family Propionibacteriaceae; genus Micropruina. Next base: position 3,191 of record NZ_JASGEF010000061.1, read on the forward strand.
GGTGTGTCCGAGGGAACGGTCGGGTGCGACCAGGTCGCGGACGCGGCGCTTCAGTTCGGCGATCTCGGGGAACCCGCCGTCGGTCTTGCGATTCCACACGGTGACCTCGTCGACCGCGACCCGGAACATGCCGCCGTGGGACGGGATCAGCGTCACCCCGCCCAGCTCCTCGGCGAAGGTCTGCAGCAATTCGCCCTGGTACCACTGCGCGCGCAGCAGCCAGCGGCAGTCGATGCAGTAGTGAATGGTCACCCGAGGTTTGAGCACGCCGGTCCTCGACAATCAGACCTGGACGCCGGCGGCGCGCAACTCGGCCACCACGGCCGGGACGTTGGCCGGCGCTACAGCGGCGGTCAGATCCAGCAGCATGCGGGTAGGGAAACCGAGCCGCGCGGAATCCAGGGCGGTGGCGCGGACGCAGTAGTCGGTGGCGATCCCGCAGACCTCCACTTCGGACGCGTCGTGCGCTGTCAACCACTCGCCCAGCGACTCGCCCGAGGCGTCCGCTCCTTCGAAGCCCGAATAGGCCGCGGCGTATTCGCCCTTGTCGAACACCGCGTCGAAGCTCCGCCAGACCAGGTTCGGGTGGAACTCGGCGCCCGGCGTCCCGGCCACGCAGTGCGGCGGCCACGAGTCGACATAGTCGGGATGGTCGGAGAAATGCGGGCCCGGATCGATGTGGTGGTCGCGGGTCGCCACCACCAGGTCATACCCGGCCGACCCCGTCAGTAGCTCCGAGATCGCGGACGCCGTCGCGGCCCCGCCGGCCACCGCCAGCGAGCCGCCCTCGCAGAAGTCGTTCTGGACGTCGACGACGATCAGCACCCGGCTCACTGCTCGCTCCTCGCGTAGGGGTTGTCGGTGACGTGCCCGTCGGCGTCCAGCAGCAGGGTCGGGATCGCCGCCTCGCCGCGGGACATCTTCAGCGCCGCCAACGGCAGTTCGGCGCGTGCCCGGGCATGTCGTTCCTGCGCGACCGAGAGCGGCTCGTCGCCGACGATCACGCCGTCGCGGACCAACTCGACCAGCAGCGGCCGGTCGTTGCCATCGTCCGCCGGGGCCGCGCCGACGCCGATCACCTCGGCCTCGGCCTTGCCGCGGGCGTCCAGCCGGCGCAGCGCGAATTTGCGGCCGCCGATGCTGGTCTTGTTCACGCTCTTCTTCGCCACCGGCTGCAGTGGGGCGTCCTGCTCATCGGTGTCGGCGCGGGCGACCAGCTTGTAGACGAAGCCGCAGGTCGGCGCGCCCGACCCAGTGATCAGCGAGGTGCCGACCCCGAAACCGTCCACCGGGGCGCCGCGCAGCGCGGCGATCTGCCACTCGTCGAGGTCGGAGGTGACCAGAATCCGGGTGTTGGTGGCGCCCAGCGAATCGAGCAGCTGCCGGACCTCGCTGGCCAACTCGGCCAGATCGCCCGAATCGAGCCGGATCGCGCCCAGCTTCCCGTTGGTGAGTTCGACGCCGGTGCGGACCGCCGTGTCGATGTCGTAGGTGTCCACCAGCAGCGTGGTGTCCTCGCCCAGCGATCCGATCTGGGCCTCGAACGCCTCCCGTTCCGAGGCGTGCAGCAGGGTGAAGCTGTGCGCCGCCGTCCCCCTGGTCGGGACGCCGTAGCGGCGTCCGGCCTCCAGATTGGACGTGGTGGCGAAGCCGGCCACGTAGGCGGCACGGGCGGCAGCCACCGCGGCGATCTCGTTGGTGCGCCGGGAGCCCATCTCGATGCATGGCCGGTCGCCGGCCATCGCCGTCATCCTAGAGGCCGCGGACGCCACCGCCGAGTCGTAGTTGTAGATGCTGAGCAGCACCGTCTCCAGGATCACCGCCTCGGCGAAGGAGCCCTCGACGATCATCAGCGGCGAGCCGGGAAAGTAGATCTCGCCTTCCGGGTAGCCCCAGATCGACCCGGTGAATCGGTACCCGGCGAGCCATTCGGCCAGCGGCTGATCGACGATCTTCTGCTCCAGCAGGAACGAGACGGTGGCGTCGTCGAAGGTGAACGCCTCGATCGCCTCCAGTGCGCGTCCGACGCCGGCGACGACGCCGTAGCGGCGTCCGGTGGGCAGCCGGCGCGGGAAGAGTTCGAAGATCGAGTGCCGGAACGCGGCACCCGAGCGCATCGCCGCACGGACCATGGTCAGCTCGTAATGGTCGGTCAGCAACGCCGTGGAATTCAGCATGGGCGTCAGCGTAACGGCGGGGCAGCGGCGGCGTCCGGAGGGTGGTCGTCTGACAGAATGCCGGCATGGTGTTCGCGTCCAGCCAGCCGGCCGTCCCCGACGGTGGCACCGTGACCGTGCTGGCCGAGCGTCCGCAGGAGGCGCCGATCGACTTGACCTCGTGGGTCACCATCGTGTGGGACGACCCGGTGAACCTGATGAGCTACGTCACCCATGTGTTCATGACCTACTTCGGCTACTCCAAGTCGAAGGCCACCCGGCTGATGCTGCAGGTGCACAACCAGGGCAAGGCGGTGGTGTCGTCCGGCACCCGCGAGGCGATGGAGGCCGATGTGAACGCCATGCACGCCTACGGCCTGTGGGCCAGCGTGGAGCGTGCCGAATGAGCCGGTTCCGGCGCTCGGGCGGCCAGCTGCTGATCCGGCTCGCCGACTACGAAGAGGCCGTTCTGGAGTCGATGGTCGAGCAGTTGATCACGCTGCTCGAAGGCGACGGCGTCCAGGTGGCGAGCGACGATCCGTTCGCCCGCTGGGAGGCCGACATGGCCGCGCCCACCGATCTGGACAGCTCCGACCCGGTCATCGCGCGACTGTTCCCGCCCGCGTATCGCGACGATGCCGCCGCCGAACAGGAGTTCCGCCGCTTCACCCAGAACGCCCAACGGCGGACGAAGATCGAGCAGGCACAGCTGGTGTTGAACGCCCTGCTGGAGAGCAACGGCGGACGCGACCCGGTGGTCGTCCGCCGGGTCGACGTCGAGGCCTGGGTGAAGACCATCACCGCGGTGCGGCTCACGCTGTCGGTGCGGCTGGGCATCGAGACCGCCGCCGACATCGACGAGCTCGAACAGCTCGATCCGGACGAGCCGCGCGGGGTGCTCTACGGCATGTACGAGTGGCTCGGCTATTTCCTCGAAGGCCTCATCGACAAGCTGATCTGATATATCGGATGGTCGTCCGGAGTGCCCAGCGGTGATGCCGCCTTTCCTTGTCGACAACTCGGTCATCCACCGGCTCGCCGTGCTCGACGTCCGGGCGGCGAGCGGGCTCAAGACGCGGTGGATCGTGTCACGCGGGACGATCACACAGCGCAGGCCGGCTATTGCGGCGTCACCAGATGGCGCCGACCTCATGGACGAAGCCGCCCATCAGGCGGCTGCCGATGCCCTGGAACTTCTCCGGGTTGCCGGTGGTAAGAAACCGCCGGCTCGCCTCGCGGGGGACGTGGTTCAGCAGGCCGAGCTCGTTGAGCGTCGTCCAGGTGGCCTTGGCGCACTCCTCGGCCGACGACACCAGCGTGACGGTGTCGCCGAGCACGTAGTTGATCACGCCGGTCAGCAGCGGGTAATGGGTGCAGCCCAGGATCAACGTGTCGATCCCGGCCAGCCGCAGCGGCTCCAGGTAGTCGTGGGCGATGGCTTCCAGATCGGGCCCGCCGGTGACGCCGGCCTCGACGAAGTCGACGAACAGCGGGCAGGCCGAGGTGAACAGTTCGACGTCCGGGACGGCGGCCAGGGCATCGTCGTAAGAGCGGGAGTGGGCGGTGGCGCTGGTGCAGATCACGCCGATCCGGCCGCTGCGGCTGACCCGGACGGCGCGGCGGGCGGCCGGCAGCACGACGTCCACCACCGGCACGTCGTAGCGTTCGCGGGCGTCCCGCAACACCGCTGAGGACGCCGAATTGCAGGCGATGACCAGGGCCTTCACGTCGCGTTCGACGAGCCGGTCGAGGCATTCCAGGGCGAACTCGCGGACCTCGGGGAGGCTCTTGGTGCCGTAGGGAGCGCGGGCGGTGTCGCCGAGGTAGACGATGTCCTCGTTCGGCAGCTGGTCGACCACCGAGCGGGCCACGGTGAGGCCGCCGAAGCCGGAGTCGAAGATGCCGATCGGGCCGTCGCTGTCACTCACGACGTCCGACTGTAGTGGGCGGCTGCGCCGGCTCGTGCCAGGCTGGCGTCATGACCAGCGAGCACAGCTATCGGCTGACCGCCACCTGGACCGGCAATCGGGGAGCGGGCACCACCGGCTACCGCGACTACGACCGGTCGGTGACCGTCGAGGTCGAGGGCAAACCGGTGCTGCTCGGTTCGGCCGACCGGCCGTTTCGGGGCGACCCGGCCCGGTGGAATCCGGAGGACCTGCTGCTGGCCGCGCTGTCGCAGTGCCACCTGCTGTCCTACCTGCACGCCTGCGTCACCCACGGCGTGGTGGTCACCGACTACGTCGATTCCGCCTCCGGGGTGATGGTGACCCGGGGCAACGGCGGCGCCTTCCGCGAGGTCGTGCTGCGCCCTCAAGCCACGGTGCGCGACGCGTCCATGATCGACGCGGCGATCGCCGCCCACCACGAAGCGCATGAGTGGTGCTTCATCGCGAACTCGGTGAACTTCGAGGTCCGCGTCGAGCCCGTGGTGACGGCGGGGTAGCGGAGACGCCGGAGACCGTGGCGCGGAACCAGGGCGCTTCATCGGTCCTGTATCTGCCGCGGCCAGGGTCGGCACGAGCAGTGAGGATCGCCATCTGGGGTCTCTGGGGTCTTGATCGTCAAGGGAAGAACGCAGGATCGTCGTCTACGTGAGACGGGGCCTCGAGGAGCACGGCTATGCCGTTTCGACGCTGTCCGCAACGGCCGGGAGGCGCTGTGTGGGCCAACTCCACACCGTACGACCTGATCCTGCTCGATATGCCTGCTGCCGGGGAAAGGGCTGGTGGTGTGCCGGGTGCTGCGCCGGCAGGGTTTCGGGTCCCGATCGCGCGGGCCAAACAGTTCGCGGTGGCGCTGGTGCTGGTCGTCGTGATGTGGTGGAGGCATGGGCTGCCGGGTTTTTTCCGGACTTGCTTGTTGGTTGTTTTCTAGGCGGCTGTTGGGTTGGTGTTGTTGCCGTAGAGGACTTCGTTGGGCGTTTGGTATCCAAGTGTGGAATGAAGTCTACGCTGA